>JBGSHV010000024.1:0-13881 GCA_041752005.1 Pirellula sp.
TCAAGCATCTGCTGTCGTTTAGCTTTTACCTCTTCGGTTGCCTTATTCAGCAAGTCGTTCTTCTGCTGGTCAAACTCTTCGTTCTTCTTTGTGAATTCGTCCCGCTCCTGCTTGGCTTCCTGCTTCTTCTTGTCCGCGTCGGCAATTTCCGCCGTGATACGATTTTCACGCTTGTCGATCGCATCCAAAATCGGCTTGTAGAGAAAACGCTTTAGAAGCCAGGCCAAGATCAGAAAGTTGACGGTCTGCGCACCGACAGTGAACCAATCGATGAGCATTGTTTACTTCCCCGTCGCTTGGGAGATGACGTGATTCCAAAACGGGTTGGCAAAGATCAGAATCATCGACACAACGAAGCAATAGATTGCTGTGGACTCGATCATTGCCAAGCCAACAAAGAGTGTTCGAGTAATCGTCGGCGATGCATCGGGTTGTTGTGCAATTGACGTGAGCGCGGTGGCGACCGCCCTGCCTTCGGCCAAAGCAGGCCCCATCGTGCCAAAACCGGTCGTAATTCCAGCGACGATAATCGATATCACTGCGATCCAGGTCATGCTGTCCATGTTGTTTCCTTTGAGAAAGCCTGTTAAGCGTTTGCCGTAGCGGATTCAGTTTCGAGCTTTGGCTGGCGAACGCGCGTTGCCGCGGCAATATAAACCGCTGCCAAAATGCTAAATATGTAAGCCTGCACCATCCCAGTAAGCAGTCCCAGCAGCGTCATCACGATCGGAAAGACGAACGGCGTGATTGAGAGTAAGATGCCAACGATCATGGCCCCGCTCATCATGTTCCCGAACAAGCGAATGGCTAGCGCGAGCGTTCGTGAGATTTCGCTGATAAGGTTGAACGGCAGCATGATGAATGTCGGCTCGATATAAGATTTTAAGTAGCCGCCAACTCCCTGATCTTCAATTCCAAACATCGGAACGGCGACAAAAACGCATAAAGCCAGCGCACAGGTCGTCGAAAGCGATCCAGTGGGCGGTTCGTAAAACGGAAGGATCGTGCAGAGACTCGCCGTGGCCACAAACAAGAACAGTGTCCCAATGAAACCGAGGTACTTCTTGGGATTGCGAAGTCCGATGCTTTCAATTTGCTCAACGATCCCGGTGACGATGATTTCCAGCAGGTCTTGCCAGCGAGTGCGTTTGCTCTCCGTCGACAACGTCCGGGTTATCAACAGCGAGCCGATGGTCAGCGCGAGCATAATGGCCCACGTAAAGACAATCGTAGCGTTAAGTTTAATGAAACCTGATTGCCAAAAGATCCATTCATCGGGACTCAGACGCATAGTCGGTCTCCTTAGCGGCAGGTGATCGCACCGATTCAGCGATTCGCGATAGTCGTGTCACGATCACTCTGCCGACTAAGAAGCCCGCGAGGCAAAAGAGCAGTCGCTGCCACTGTCCGTCTGCGACGAAGTAAAAGCCAAACATGGTCACAGCCATTCGCGATACTTGGCTGACCAGAAACCAAGTCGCTGGATGATCCGACGTGAGTCCTTTGCGAACCGTCCACCATAAACCTCCGAAGAAAATTGTGCCCAGAGCCAAGCCTGCGACAAAGGATACTCCGGACTTGTCTAGCTCATTCATTTTCATCTTCCTTTGCTTGGTGCATCGCTTTGTCTTCTTTGGCCACCCACATCCAGGCATTGAAACAGCCGATCAGCAAACCGGCCACCAACAACATCAGCGTCCACGACTGACCACGGGGAAACCGATGGTCAAGCCACATCCCAATGGCCGCTCCCGCAAGCGTCGGCACCACGACCGACCAACCGATCAGACCCATCATTCCAAGCCCAAACCAAACGCCAGTGTCGCGATGCCGCATGGCCTTCATTTTTCGCTTCGCCTTTGTTTCCACTTGGCGGGCAAACTTGGACAAGTGACTCGATTCGCGATCCGATTGCGTTTCATGCGGTTCGGGTTGTTCATTCATGTTGCAACTGCACGATCCGACGAACGAAATCGGTTTCCATTCTCGCCAGTACGGCATGAACGTTTTGATCGTGCTCATTCAACGTCAGGAACTCTCGCTGAACCGCTACACGAAGTTCGCTTAGGTCCACGCCCTCGATTGCATTGCGCACCGATACCAGCACGTCCATTCCGGTTTTCACGATTGCGCCCTCATCGACGGCCACAAATGACTCGCCCGCTTCTTTTGTTTCGTAAACAAGAATCCCAGGCGTGATCGCGGCCACGCAGTCGAGCCGATGCGGCAATAGCCCAAAGGAACCCAACTGAGTTTCCGCTACCACGCGCAAAACATCGCTGCGATCGAGAAGCACCTGAAACGGCAACAGAATTTTAAGCGTCATGCATGCTGGCATTGGCATGTTCGGTCTCCTTGTCGCTATCCGATTTTGATTCGTTGGGCATTTTCACTTCGTCGATCTTGCCGATCATATAGAGAGCCTTTTCTGGATAATCTTTGAACTCATCGTTCAGAATCCGCCGGCAACCGTCCAGTGAATCTTCCAAGCTGACCGTTTTGCCTGTCAAGCCAGTGAACTGCTCGGTAGTGAAGAACGGTTGAGTCAAAAATCGTTCCAACTGTCGCGCGCGTGCGACAACGTTTCGATCGTCAGGCGATAGTTGTTCAAGCCCCAGCATCGCGATGATGTCTTTCAAGTCGTCGTATTGGGCAAGCGTGCTGCGAATCTCTTGAGCCAATTCATAGTGCTGTTTACCAACGATGCCCGGCGTCGCCATTTTTGAATTCGATTGCAGGGGATCGATCGCTGGAAACAATCCTTCGCTCGCTCGTTTGCGCGACAGAACAATCGAAGCCGACAGGTGCGAAAACGTATGAACGGCGGCGGGGTCGGTAAAGTCATCGGCTGGGACGTATACCGCTTGAATCGACGTGATCGCGCCCGAGTCCGTGTTGGCGATCCGCTCTTCCAAACTGGAAAGCTCGGTTCCCATCGTCGGTTGATAACCCAAACGTGACGGCATTTGCCCCATCAAACCCGAGACCTCCATGCCAGCTTGGATGAAGCGAAAGATGTTGTCTATCAACAACAACACGTCGCGGTGTTCATCGTCGCGGAAGTATTCGGCCATTGTCAGTGCAGCATGGCCAACACGAAACCGACTGCCCGGCGGTTCGTTCATCTGGCCGAAAATCATCACCATGTTGTCAAGCACGCCGGCAGATTTCATTTCACGGTACAGCTCTTCGCCTTCGCGACAACGCTCGCCAATGCCGCAAAAGATACTCGTTCCTTCTTCGGTACCAACCATGTTGTGAATCAGCTCAGCCAACAGGACCGTCTTACCGACCCCAGCGCCACCGAACAGACCCGCCTTGCCTCCGCGTTCTAGGGGCAAGAGTACATCGATCGCTTTGATGCCCGTCTCGAACACTTCCGATTTGGTCGATCGGCGAACGAGTGGAGGAGGTGTTTGATGCACGCTTCGCCACTGCACGTCTTCCAGCGGCGGGCCTCGATCGATCACGTTGCCAAAAACGTCCAACATCCGCGACAAAACCGCCTTGCCGACGGGAGCCAACAATGGACCTCCGGTGTCCGTCACTTGCATTCCGCGCGAGAGTCCTTGCGTAGGCGTGAGTGCAATTCCGCGCACGAGATGGGCATCCAGTTGTGAGAGCACTTCAATCGCAATTTCTTGGTCGTTCCCAGTTCGCAGCATCGTATGGATCGCAGGCAACCGCTGGGTAAAGCACACATCCACGACGCTCCCGCGCACGGCGACCACCTTGCCATAATTCGACACCAGTGGCGCGTCGTTACTGAATGCTGCATCGCTGGAGCAGGTCTCTGCTGTCATTCGTTGTCTTCTATTTTACGGTTCGCCGCAAAGAAGCCTGCACAAAGCTTCGGTGTAATCTCAAACAGCCGAACACGCCTTCGACGCGTCGCTCCGTAAAATCGCTCTTTGACAGGGTGTAACAGACGATTTTAGACCGCATGACCTTGCATCGGCATCATGGAAGAAACCAGTCTTGTCATGGCGGATTCCACCATCCCCTGGAAAATCAGTAGCAACGCATAGCGATTGGACGCGTAGGCCCAACGGCTCGTCGTGTTGCCAATTCAATCCTATCTATTTTTGAGAGGACCAAAGAAATCTCAGGATGGCTGCACAGCGGCATGGTAATTGCTCCGTTCCTCAACGAAGATCGATTCCATCATTCCAACAAGAAGGAAAAAACAGATATGACATCCATCACGAAAAGAAACAAGCAATCCGAACAGCCCGTTTGGTTCATTACGGGATGCTCCACCGGATTCGGGCGGCATATCGCGAAACATGTTCTTGAACTGGGGTATCGAGTGGTCGTTACGTCTCGCGACCCAGAAGACGTGAGAGACTTAGCCAAGCTCGGGGACGCTTTGATTCTCAAGCTCGATGTAACTGACAGGTTGCAAGCTGAAGAGGCAGTTCGAGCGGCGGAAGACCATTACGGCTGCATCGATGTGCTCGTCAACAACGCGGGAATCGGCTACTTCGCGGCTGTTGAAGAAAGCGATGAGGAGGAAGTTCGTAAGATGTTCGATGTGAATGTCTTTGGACTGAGCCGCATGATCCATATCGTTCTGCCTGGAATGCGAGAACGACGGAAGGGCTTCATCGTGAATCTTTCGTCGATCGGCGGGTTGCGTTCATTTCCAGCGCTCGGGTACTACAACGCGACGAAATTTGCGGTCGAAGGTTTGTCCGAAGCACTTTGGCAAGAAGTGGAACCACTGGGGATTAAGGTCATGCTGGTAGAACCGAGCGGCTTTCGCACGGATTGGGCAGGACGATCGGCTAACGAAACGCGGTATCAGATCGCGGACTATGCAGATACGGCCGATAAGAACATTCGTCAGTTGCGCGCGATTTCGGGCAATCAAGATGGCGACCCAGTCCGCGCCGCCGAAGCGATCGTGCAAGCGGTCGAGTCCCCGAATTCTCCTCATCGTCTGTTGCTTGGTAATGATGCATATGAGGGCGCCATTGCAAAGCTCGACGAACTACGAGCCGAGTTTACCGAATGGGAAGATGTAACTCGTGGAGCCGATTCCCCGAAAGCCACACAAGTAGCCCCGGTATGACGATCCGGTCTCAACCGTCGAGCGACTTTGGTGTTCGTAAAAAAAATCTCACGCATAAGGAAATAAGATGTCAACTAAAACTGCAACTCAAATCAAAACTCGTCAAATTGAGCTGAAATCGAGACCCGACGGTGTTCCATCAAAAGCGAATTTCCAGCTTGGCGAAGCGACGCTGGCTCCTATCGCTGACGGTGAAATTCTGGTTGAAAATGAATGGATGTCGGTCGATCCTTACATGCGCGGACGCATGAACGAATCAGCCAGCTATGTGAAGCCATTTCAAATCGGCGAGCCGCTTGAGGGCGGTTGTATCGGCAAGGTGATCGAATCACAGAACGATGATTTTTCTGTCGGCGACTACGTGCTCGGCAGTCTAGGCTGGCGTGAAAAATGGAAGTCGTCGGGTGAAGGCGTCACGAGGGTTGACCCAAAGCTGGCTCCCTTGCAGTCGTTTTTGAGCGTGCTCGGCATGACCGGTATGACGGCGTGGGCTGGCCTGACACGCGTGGCCAAGCTCAAGCCCGGAAGCACGGTCTTCGTTTCCGCTGCTTCGGGCGCGGTGGGCTCGATCGTTTGTCAGATCGCAAAGTCGATGGATTGCCGCGTGATCGGAAGCGCTGGTAAGGCGTCGAAAATCGCGTGGCTGCGCGAGAAAGCTCAAGTCGACGAAGTATTCAACTACAAGAAAACTGAAAATCTTTCAGCAGAACTCGGCGGGCTGGCTCCCAACGGAATCGACGTATACTTTGACAACGTTGGCGGAGAACACCTTGAGGCCGCACTCGATCACATGAACGTTCATGGAGTCATCGTTTCGTGCGGCATGATTTCTACCTACAACGCGACGGAGCCCGTCGCAGCCCCGCGAAACCTGTTCAAGATCATCGGCAAACGCGTTCGCATGGAGGGTATGCTGGTCTTCGATTTCCTCGATCAGCGAGACAAGTTTCTAACAGACATGTCCGGCTGGATCGAATCGGGTGCCGTCGTCTGGGAAGAAACGATCACTGACGGACTTGAGAATGCTCCCGCCGCCTTCATCGGTTTGTTTCAAGGCGACAACATGGGCAAGTCACTGGTCCGCATCGGTTGAGATAAGCGATGATCAAAACCACCATCCTTCAGCCACCATAATGTGCACGGCTACGGGGATGTGGCCTGAGGCAAATTCCTGCGGCGTACGAACGTCTAACAAGAATATTCGCTCGCCAATCGGAGCCGCCAATACCGCGTCGACATCAACCTGGGGATGGTCGTCGTACTCTCGCCCCGAAACAATGTCTCGAACATGAACCGCTTTCGCGGCCCGGTCGATGGATTCCACCAATGACCGAGTTCGCACATCAAGATTGAAGCGGGAACGCAACATTTCTGGCGTAGTGACGATCAGTTTCTTCCGTTCGGCGATTTCACCGCCGATATAGTAGGGCAGGCCAAAATTGGCGAACGAGCGCCATTGAAGGCTGCGAGACCGTTCCAGTACGGATTCACAAAGTATCCAAGGGCTGAACCGGTGAGGACCAATAGACCGGCCGGTGCATGCAAGCTCATATCAGCCGGAACGCGTTAGCGTCCGGTTCTCACGTACCTAACCGCGTGCTAACGCACTGCGGCTGATTAAACGACAGCAGGTCGCGATGTGCCTTCGTCACCGGCTTTCGCATCAGGCAATCCAGATTCGCGGGTCGTTACGTTGGCGGCGTTTACCATAGCAGAACCACAACAGGTCGGCGGCGTCGCCGTCAACTCCCAGTGCGCGATTCGGCCGCATTTGAGACAATGAAAGATGATGGCATTGTGACGATCCATGATTTGTGATTAGGCAGGAGTTGTTACGGACAGGCGTTCAAAGAGTTTCTTCAATCTCTGAATGTCCACAGGTTTGGTTAGATGTTCATCAAAACCGGAGTCGAGTGCAGATTTGCGATCAAGCTCCGTTCCACTTCCAGTCAGAGCGACAATGAAGGCGGCACTCGTGTCAGGACGTTGTCGCAATTTCCGAACAAGCTCATATCCGTTCATCCCCGGCATCGAAATGTCCGAGAATATGATTTCGGGTGTGAAGCGAGCCAGTGTCTCAATGGCTTGATCGCCTGATTCCGCAACTTCGACTTCGTGCCCCAATTTCCCCAGCAATCGTGCCATCACCAGACGGAGTGCACGCTGGTCTTCGACCACCAGAATACGAAACGCTTGCCTCTGCTTGTTTGTGACTGCATCGGGGTCGCCCAGTCCAGGAACAACATCAACGGGTGCTTCCACTGTAGGCAAGCGAACGGTGAAGGTACTACCGTGGCTGGATCCCTCGCTCTCTGCAATCACACTGCCGGAGTGCAATTCGACAAGAGTCTTGACAAGCGAAAGGCCAATACCGAGACCAGGCGAGCCACGTTCACCCTTGTCTCCCACTTGAGTGTACAACTCAAAGATGCTTTTCAGTTTGTCAGCGGCGATGCCACTACCATCATCGCGGATGCGAATCGTAACAAACCCATCGTCCTGGTTGATGGTCAAACCAATTTGGCATCCAGGATCGCTATACTTGGCGGAATTGTTCAAAAGGTTCGTAACAACTTGGGTCATTCGAGTTGGATCGGCGAATACGAAGGCATTGTTGCTAAGGTCGGAGACCGTCAACGTCTGTCCTGACTCAGCGATGAATGTCGAAGACGCTTCGACTGCTCTTTCGATGATCGCGCGCAACGGAACGACTTCTTGTTCGAGGACTAGCTTTCCGCAACTGATACGAGAAACATCCAGTAGGCCATCGATCAGGTGAACCAGTTGGTCGACCTGACGGTTCATCATTTTTCGCAAACCTTCGACTTCCGCATGAAGGTCCATCAGACCCATCGCATCAAGCGCACACTTGATCGGTGCCAGCGGATTGCGTAGCTCATGCGCCAATGACGCCAAGAACTCGTTCTTGTTACGGTCGCTTTCCAAAAGCCTCGTGATCAGATCATCGGATTCAGCACGAAGCGATGCATCTTTCGTAGTGTCTTGCATAAAAGCCCTCGAACCCAATAGACGCTTTCCTCAACAAAATCAGCCGGAACGCGTTAGCGTCCGGTTCTCGCTACATAAACCGGGTGCTTAGGCACGGCGGCTGATCCAAAAAGCGACGACAATCTTCGTGAGCGAACGTACTCCTCCCCTTCGCATCGCTTTCGCCGATCACAGTTTCTTGGATAGAGCCGTGGCCGCATATCAGGCAAAGTTTGAAAACGTGCTGGCGGATTCCGCCAGACTCGCTATTTCGATCGACTTCTGAGGCAATATGGCATCTGGAATTTCTGAAGAAGATTCTAGTCGGTTTGAAGCTGATCTACGACGAGGTGGGCTACTACGACCCAGCGGTCGAGCGAATTTGGGTGAGTAGTAATAATCGCTATGGATTCCTCGACGAGCATGCAGAAGTCACAATCCCCGTGCAGTACGAGTATGCAGAATCCTTCGATCGAGGCAAGGCTAGAGTGGTTCTCAATGGCAGAACTTTCTTTACCAATCCTGTCGGCATGGAAGTGCCCGAATAATGCAAACGAAAAATTCGAATGGCGCTGGCTTTGTGAACGTCCTTTTGGAGTGTCTGTTCGCCGCGCAACCGGATTCCCTATTTGGTTTTTCTCCACCAATCCGGGCCCTCGCTCTCGATCTCGGTGTTGAGTTCGATCAAGGCTGTCTTAATCCTTTCGAGGACATCGGGTCGAGCGTTGCCGAGTTCATTCGTTTCCTGCGGATCTTCTCGCACGTTGTATAACTCAAACTTGGTAAGTGGTTCATTGGCCAACAGTTTCCAATCTCCGATGCGCATGGCGGTCTTCAAAGGTTCTGGGGCGATAGCGCACCGCCAATAAAGTGGGCGAGCGCGCTGAATTGCATCTCCTTGGATCGCAGCCCGCAAGTTGCCTCCATCCAAAACGGTTACGTTTGGAAGTTTCGCGCTAGCGATATCGAGTGCAGTCACAAAAATATCCGAGCCGATGACAGGCTGGTCACTGCTGGTCGCCGGATCAATCACACCCGGCCAACGCACGATACCTGGCACGCGAATGCCTCCTTCGTACACGGATCGTTTGCGTCCGCGCAAGCCGCCGGTTGATCCGCGACCTGGCGTCTTGATTCCGTCACCTTCTGGGCCATTGTCAGAAGTGAAAAAGACGACCGTGTTGTCCGTCAGTTTCAATTCATCAAGTGTTCGCATTAACCTGCCAAACGCATCGTCCATCTGCGTTACATTAGCGTGGTGCTCGCGCTGCACGTCATCGGTCAAGTCCGGATACACGGCCTTGAACTCAGGAGCAGATTTGATCGGGTAATGAGGTTCGTGAGTCCAAACCGAGAGCAAAAACGGCTTGGACGCGTTGCGGTGTTCTTTCAACCAAGTCGTCGCCTCGCCGACGATGAACGGCGCGGAATAGCCTTCCACGGGACCAACTGGTTGACCATTTCGAACAAAATTCTGAGGGTTCTCATGACTGGGAGCTGCGTTGTTTTGAGTCGCTAACCACCAGTCGTAACCATGGTCGTTCGGCTGCGGCTGCGTCGGCTCATTGAACTGTCCATTGAGATGCCACTTGCCGACGTGACAGGTTTCATAGCCCTGTTCCTTAAGCAACTTCGGAAGGGCAAGTTCACTTGTTCGCAAATGGATCTCACTTCCTTCGGGGATCCAAGTGAACACTCCGTTCCGGTAAGGGGTTCGACCGGTGAGGATGGCCGACCGCGAAGGACTGCAAACAGCGCTGGCAGCATAAAACTGAGTGAATCGCATCCCCTGCTTCGCGAATGCATCCAGGTTGGGTGATTGGATGATCGGATGGCCATAGCATCCCAAATCGCCATACCCCAAATCATCCGCCAGAAAGATCACGATATTCAAGGGGGCGTTTGAAGAAGTAGTCTGGACCTGTCCAGAAGAGTGCGTCTGCCCATAGCAGTGTGAACAAGCAACCCACACCGCCAGAACGAATAGGATATCCAGCCGCATGGTTTATATCTCCAAAGAAGAGTCATGTTGGAGGCGAAAAAAGGGAGCTGTCCCCGACGACGGGTGACGAGATTTACCGTTTTAACATACGACCTTTGATCGTGAGTTTTATCCTTGCTGGTCGTCTTCTTTTTCATCGTTGCATCATCTCGTTGGCTCTTGCATCTGCAGTCGAAGTCAGTCAGATGTACCACGCTCCCTGGATAGATGCATGCCATCCGAACCACAACGTTGGGTGGATTGGTTTTAGGTTTTGGTTTCCTGTGGAGCGATCTCGTTTGTTACTTGGTTGTCATAGCTGCCGGGACACTTGCTGAGCGAACCATACGACGTTGACGGAAAATACTGGATACTCACTCAGCTGGTTAAAAATCTCAAAGCGGCTGCGACTCCAAGGGTGACCTCCGTCATGCGTTGGTAGTCCAGTGTATCAGGTGTATCGGTTGTTCGGTGGTAATTGGGGTTCCTGAGGAAACTGGTATCGGTCAGCATCAAGGCTGGATAACCCTGATCCCAAAACGAGCGGTTGTCGCTCAACCGAATCTCTTTGACCTTCTCAGGGAGGCAGATAGAAAAGAGTGGCATCGATCGAGCACCACGCTTGAAGCCCCGACGAAAGTTCCAACACAATTTCCAGGATGGCAAGTTGCCGACCGCTGCCAAGAAATCACCTCGATGCGGAAAGAAGCGACGCATCCATTTCGGAATGAGCGGAGGCACTATCTGTGAATTGTCGGCCGTGCTGTAGTATCCGACCATTTCCAAGCAGAGCATTCCTAGGATTTTGTCCCCTCGCAATCGGGCTTGGCGAGCGTGGTATTGGCTACCCATTGCGTCGACATTGAAGTAAGGCGGTTCTTCACAGGCAAACGCCACGTAACGGATTGTGCGTTTGCTTTGGTGTTCACGGAGTAGTCGACTCACTTCGAGCAAAACAGCCACAGCGGATGCATTATCGTCAGCGCCCGGGGTCAAAAAAACCGTATCGTAGTGGGCGCCGAGTAGGATGATCTCATCGGCTCGCTTGCTGCCGGATTGCTCTACGATCAGGTTGGTTGCTTGATCGCCAATTGCGTCGTAGCACTCGTGCGAACTTGTGTAGCCCATACCACCCCACTGGCCGTCGATGTAACCAATCGTGGCTTGGATCGTCTTGGGTTTTTGAAGGTACCTCGGTCCGATCAAACCTGCCAAGCGATCGACGTGGAGTCTCAAATTCGATTCGATTTGTTTTTTGTCTGGTTGCATGAATAGGGCGAACCGAGTCGAGGGAATCCGTGGCCAAACACAACCGCCAGGAATAGAACGATACTCATTATCACAGCGATCGGGGATTCCGCGAGTTACCCTAACGGTTTCTGAGGTAGGCCGGAAGATCTCATTCCTAACCGAGACAATTTCCCAAGAGAGTTGGCGGGGAAAAAAGCCGCACGTGCTTCGGCGTTGGCTTCAACGCTATAATCGGTAAGCGTCAAGGGGACTACGAGTAGGGTGAGGACCTGCAGTCGGCTTGATACGTTTTCTTTCAACGACCAGTTGTAGGCGGCCGTTTGTGTCCGAGCCGACGCCTCCCCCCAAGTACGAATCAACCCCCCAAGTACGAATCAATAGGTTGCGGCTCGTGATCAACTTAAGCTACGCATTGCGAACGCATGGTTGCCTGATTGCAACCTGGATGGCTCTGATGGCCAGTTGTGGTGCGCTGGCGATTGGGCAGGACGACGTCACGCTTGACGAGCCCGAGATCACAAAATTCCTTCGGGCCAAATGCGAGGCTTGCCATAACCCGGACGACAATACAGCCGGAATCGATCTGACGCGGCCCGCGATTTTCAAGCCTGAAACAGCAGAGCACTGGCAGGATGTCTTGAACCAGATTCAGCGTGGTTCCATGCCACCGGATGATGCAGAGCCGCTAGACGCCGAGGAACGTCGCGGGTTTCTGGATCTCCTGCGAAAGCGGTTGGATCGCTTGGCGGTCGAATCGGAAGCCGACGATTTTCGATTCTTACGACTGACAAATTCGCAGATTGCGTGGAGTTGGCGTGACTTGCTGCAGATAGACCGCGACTACTCCAGCGATCTGATTGAAGACTCTGCGGGGCGACACGGGCATTCCGGACAGTCGTCGCTGGAGCTGACCGACGGACACATGGAGGTGTACTTGAATGCGTTGCAGCGGGCGGTCGCTGAGGCTATTCCGGATCCGAACCATCCGCCGGTCGTTTACCAATTGCACGGCAACGACTGGGAGCAGATGCACTATCTCAGTCGTAACGATCTGGCTCACGGGCCACGTCGAAAACACAAACCGTATCGCGGGCCAAAATGGCTGGGAGATAAATTTCAGATTCCGCTGCCGCCCAATCACTTCTTTCGTATCTACCTGCACGACAATCGTTCTGAAGGCCAGTTTCGCGTGCGAGTCTTCGTGCGGAACGAGCCGCCTGAAGAGGGTGGCCCCCGGCAGGCGCACGAGATGACGGTGTTCATGGACAAGGGTTTCAAGTCGCCGATGCATGCTGTCGATAGTTTTACCGTGGAAGCGAAAAGCGGAACTCAAGTCTTTGAGGTATTCGGCAATGTTCTGAACTTCCCCGGCGTCGATCCCGCTCCGGTGCGTGAAGACGAAGACCCGTATGGGATTGAAACGCACTTCAAATACCGCTTCATTACGCTTCAAAATTGTTCGCCTATGCATTCGCCGTCGGACACACCGGTCAACAATCAGGATTGGGTGGTCAATGGCGACGCGCATTGCGTACGTGCGGATGATCAATGGATCGACGCCTGGGGAGAGGACTTTGGCAAAGAGAACTGGCTGAAGCTGTCCCACGCGGGGTCCTATCATCCGACCATGGACCAGCCATCGGTTTACAAGGCTGTGATGAAAGACACCAGCTACATCGTGATCGAGCGCATCGAATTTGACCTGCCTTGGAAGTGGCCCGCTGCCGGAACAGAATCTTTCGTTGACAACGGCCAATTCACGCCAGCGAGTATTACCGCTGGCGTGAGATCGGTCGCCACACGAGCTTGGCGGCACAGCTTGAGCCCGGGTGAATGCGAGGAACTCAACACATGGATTGGCGACGAACTGGCAAAAACGGAAAACAATGCTGAGGCATTAAGAAATGTGTTGGCAACCGTGCTGGCAGACGCGAGATTTCTGTTTCTCAATGGCGACCACACAACGCAAAATCAATCCGCGAGTGAGTCTGCACAGTCGGCGAACTTCCAACGCGTCTCGTGGCTGGCGGCATTCCTGTGGCGGTCCGTTCCAGATCAGCGATTGCTGCAACTCGCCCATCGGGATCAACCGCTAACGCACGAACAATTGATGGCGGAAGTCGATCGCATGCTGTCAGATACTCGCAGTCGACGTTTCATTGCCGACTTCGCGGCCGCGTGGCTGGACTTTGGCAAACTAAACACGACGGCCGTGAATCCGAATTACTACGATTGGTGGAACCCACAATTCAAACACTACATGCAGGCCGAGTCCATTGAGTTTTTGTCGACGTTGTTGCAGGAGAAATTGAGCTGCCTGAACTGTCTCTCGTCCGATTTCGTGGTCGTCAACGACATGATGGCCAAGTACTACGGAATGCCGAAACCCGAGAGCGGGCATCGATTTTCGCGAGTCTCCGCCCCCGCCGGACGCAGCGGTGTCTTAACTCAAGCGGCATTCCTGACCGCCCATTCAACGGGCGAAGACGCGCACGCCGTGCAGCGAGCCGTGTGGTTGAAAGGTCGCCTGTTGGGCGATCCGCCGCGAGACCCGCCGCCTGCCGTGCCGGCGCTGGATGATCTAAAA
>JBGSHV010000025.1:0-27015 GCA_041752005.1 Pirellula sp.
ATCCAGATTGCCAACGCCGAAACTCTGCCACCAAAGTGGTAGCCCCATTCGTCTTGCCCGGCGTAAATCGCCAGGCACCGAGCAGCCGTTCTGGGTCGACCAGTTCAAGCAGGCCAATGCCGCCTCGATCGAATTTTCGTAACTCGGTTCGCTCCCCAAGTTCCCAACGCTGCCAAACGTGCGGGCCCGCGGCGTCGAGGTTTTCGGCCGCGATCACCGCACCATCGGTCAGCACGACCAGGCCTTGAGAGAACCGCAACTGGTTGGATAAGTCTGGCTCGAACCAAGCCCGAATAGTCTCGTTGCCCCCCAGGCGTTCGGAGACCGCCGTGCGCCACAGTGGGGGCCAATGTTCCGGCGTTGTGACGATCGCTCCGTTGGAGGAGGCGAGCGACCGATCAGGCATGTTTCGATCCTTACGCAGGGCTGCTGCCCGTCCCTTCGGCCGCTTTACGTGCCTTGCGTGCGGAGATGAAGGATTCCACGCATACCAATACGTACGTGACACAGATCAGAATCATGGCCCAAACCGTGGAAACAGCCAGCCAATCGACTTCTTCACCCCGAACGACTTCTAGTGCTTTAGGAATCCCGCGACCCAAAGCGGCCAGTGCGCCGAGCAAGCCAAAGGTGACGGCGGCGTGCATGATGTGCATGCGTTTGCTAGGCATTTGGTTGGCTAGGAATCCCAATAGAATCAAGGGCACGCCGACGAAGCAGGGGATGAAGATACTGATACTGCCGACTTTGCCGGTTATAGCAAGGATAATGACCGACAACAAACAAAGCAGAAACCCGAAAACCATTGTGATCTTGGGCATTGAATTTCCTCCGGTTCAGTTAGATTGGAATAAGACTTTGGATTGGCGCTGCGCAGGACAATTGACGCACAATTTAGGTCGGCGTACAGTGAATGGTAAGTGAGGTAGCCTCCCTTTGCGAGGCCTACCGAGCGTAGCGATGCTTCAACGCCCATCCGTTTTCCTCCCCGATGTTGGATCGTTCGATCTCGGCAGCACAGGTGCACCATGAATGACTATGGATTTCTGGCCCCAACTGGTGGGGGGGAGGATATCCCTCTAAAGAAAGATCGCATCGTCATCGGTCGCCGAGAAAACTGCGATGTTGTCTTGCGTTTTTCCAACGTCTCCGGCCAGCACTGTCGACTCACGCTCGAGCAAGGGTATTGGTTCATCAAGGACTTGGATAGCCGCAATGGGACCAAAGTCAACGGCTACCGGGTCACTCGCAAACGCTGCGATCCGGGCGTTATCATCTCGATCGCCAAGCACCAGTATGAGATCCGTTACAACCCTGAGTCCCTCGGAGCCATGGGTCCACCGCCAGGTGACGATGATCAAATCGAACTCTCGCTCCGGTCCTCGCTGATGGAACGGGCGGGCCTGGATCGCCGAGCCAATGAAGATCGCGGTGCGAACAAGGGTTTGGAGTGAAGCGACCGTCTTATCGCCGAAGGCCTGTCGATGGCAAAGGCCCATCGACGTAGGGACGACGAGGGATTACTCGTCGTAAGCCAAATTTCTTTGGCCGGCATCGATCATGGCTTTGACCCGCTCGAGCGTATCAGCTTGTTCGATCGGCTTGTCCTCGCGAATGCGAACAATACGGGGAAATCGCACCGCTAACCCACTTTTGTGCCGGTTGGACAACTGCACGTTTTCGAAGGCCAATTCCATAACCCAGTGCGGTTCCACTTCGTGCACGGGACCGAAGCGTTGCAAGGTGTGTTCTCGAATCCATCGATCCACGCGGCGAAGTTCCTGATCCGTGAGGCCGGAGTAGGCCTTGGCAAATGGCACCAATCGATCGCCATCCCAAAGAGCGAAGGTGTAATCCGTGTACAGGGCTGCCCGTCGACCGTGACCACGTTGCGCGTAGATCAGTACCGCGTCAACTTGATAGGGATCCAGCTTCCATTTCCACCATGTCCCGGTAACCCGTCCGACCTCGTAGCAGGCTGTCAACGATTTGAGCATCAAGCCCTCGGCTCCCAACTCCCGAGCCTGCTCCCGTTGAATTGCCAGTTTCTCCCAAGAATCCCCTAACACCGGCGGCCCTAAGCGGATGAGAGGGATGTTGTTGTTATCGCCGATGGTTTCCAGAGACGAAACTACCTTTTCCAACTCGGATCGACGTTGGCCGAGAGTCCATTCTCGGCGATCGATGCCGTACGATTCCAAAAGATCAAACGCGACGTAAATCACGGGAACTTCGGCCAGAAGTTTCGGCCCAGGACGCAAGCGTTGGATGCGCCGCTGGAGTTGCAGGAATGGCAACGGCCTTTCCGAATGCCAGCCCAGGATTTCCCCATCGAGTACGGTTCCATCGGGCAGTTTTGCAGCCCAGGCCTCGATCTCTGGAAATCGACCGTGCATCAGTTCCTCACCGCGCGACCAAACAAACGTTTGCCCTTCGCGGCGAATGATTTGCGCGCGAATGCCGTCCCATTTCCACTCCGCAAGGTACGCGGAGCATTCGCCCACCTCTTCCACGCGACCCGGCAATGGATTGGCCAAGCAAAAGGGGTACGGACGACTGATGTTCTGCTCTCCATCCTCAGCCCGCAGCAGCGCGTCGACGGCTTGTGCCGTCGGCTCCCAACCACCCATCAGCCGATGGGCCAACGTTTCCACCGGCACGCCCGAGAAATCACTTAAAGCACGCGTCAATAGTTTCTGACTGACTCCGACCCGAAAATTTCCTGTGATCAACTTGTTCATTACAAAACGTTGCATCGAAGTTAGGGCCCGCCAACATGCGATTAATTGGTCGATTTGTTGCTCTTGGGACAACCGGGAAAGCGGCGCTAGTTTTTCCTCAACCCAAGTGCTGAGCGATTCCTGCGAATGCTGGTTTGTCTCAGGCACGATGGCGGCCAATGTCTCCGCCAAATCGCCAACCCATTCGTAGGAATGTTCGAGCAGCCAAGCGGGAATACCACTGGCCTGGATGGCGGCTACTCGTAGGGTTCGAGTTGGAATGGAAGGCCGCAGTTTGTTGCCAAGCAGAAAGTAAATGGCGTAGGCGGCATCAGTCGTCGGCGCGCGCTGGAAGTAGGATTGGATCGCAGCGATCTTTGCATTCGTTTTCGTCGTCTGATCGAGCGACTGGTACAGTTCCGAAAATTGCTTCATGCGAGCCCATCCTGAGTCGGGGTCTCAGCATCGGTGGTCCGTGCTGTTTCCCCGTCTCCATCGTCTCCGACAAATTGCGTTTCGATCGAATGGGCAGCGCGTCCCAATTCCGCTTGGTAGCGCGCTACGATTTCAGAAAAGCCGTGGGTGACCCAAACCTCGCGCGGTGCACAAGCGTCGATGGCGGTCATCAAGTCAGGCCAATCAACGTGGTCGGAGAGCACGAATCCTCGATCGAGAGCTCGGCGACGTCGTGTGCCTCGTATGGCCATCCAACCGGATGCCATCGCGTCCGACGCATCGCCGAAACGTTGGATCCACGGTGAATTCTGAGCCGATGGGGGAGCGATGATCAATGCGCGGCGCCAGTCATCGGAACGCGATGCAACTGCTGTGGCCGAGGCTAAACTCGGAATCGCAATACCCGTATCCCGATAGGCCTGATTGGGCCCGATCAAGGCACCGTGCACGTACATTGTTGACAACTCCTCGGGGGAATCCAACGCTTGAGCAATTCCCGCGATGAGCCGCTGCGATTTCCCGACAGCGTAGGCATAGAGCAGGCTCGGGCGTCCGGCGTTTTGATTCTCTCGCCACCAAGCGATGATCTCGGCGATCACACACTCGGTATCGGGCCATCGAAAGACGGGCAAACCAAATGTGGATTCCGTAACCATCAGATCACAGGGCACTTGCTCCCATGCCGCACAGGTGGGATCCGGCTGGAGTTTGTAATCGCCAGTGACGAGCGCCACTCGGCCGGCTACCTCGATCCTGACCTGAGCCGACCCGAGAATATGGCCCGCAGGATGAAACGACAACTGGGCTTGGCCAACCCTCAAGCGTTCGCCATAGGCCAGCGTTTGTAGTTGGATGGAGGCGCCGAGTCGCAACGTGAGCAAGTGTCGCGACGCGTGGCAAGCGAGATAGCGGTCACTGCCGAACCGAGCGTGATCGGAATGCGCATGTGTGATGACAGCCTTTGGAACATTTTTCCAAGGATCGATGTAGAAATCTCCAGCCGGGCAGTACAGTCCACTGGCGGTCCGCTGCAAAAGATTGCTCCAGTCTTCCTCGGATGCGTTCATGAAGAAACTGGATCATGCGAGGGAAAATGACGCGTACCAGCGTGAGTTCCAGAAGTCGTCCGCGTCCACCACGCGACACCGATTGCTATCGTGCCGAGTACGAAAGCCATGGCCATCAGGGAACCGCTCGAAAGATCGAGTTCCATACGGCCACGTCCCCGGCCCGTCTGCAACCAAGAATAGCCAAACCAAGCGATCGCTGCAGCGTTGGCAATTCCGATCGAAAGGATTGCCCGCGACGCATTTAAAACGCCATTGAGCCACGCTAGAACGGCGAAAAGCTGAATCGCATGCATGACCGCTCCATGAGGAAATTTTAATATGCCACGCGGCGGGTAGATACTAGGTGAACCGCCGGAGGTTAACTGCCATTTCCCCACGAACGTGATGAAGAAACCAATCGCGCACGACAGGACCAGGAACAGCAAACCGGTTTGCATGGCCAGATGCATCGCGGGCTCGCCTGTCCGCCATTGACCCGGCCAAAACGCGCGAACGGTTAATGCAATGATGAGGATCGAAGCGATTGTGATCATCAAAAGCATGGCCGATTCGATGGTTGCATTCAGGAGCGATGATCGGTTGAAATGGCTGGGTACTTGTCGCCATGCTTGAATGGTAATGAGTGAAACCTCAACGAGCAGCGATCCACTTAATAACTTGCTCGCCCAACCATCCCATAGTAAGGGCTTCAACATTCCCAAAACGACCAACGAAGACCACAGCGTAACGCCGGTGGAGACTCCGAACATGATAGGTTTCCGGAACGAACTCGGGTCTTCCCAGTCGAGGTTACTGGACATGTGCATTGGGATATGCAGCATTCCCGAAACAAGCATTGCGGTGATCGCGAATCGGCTAAAGGCATCGATGCGCGCCTCCGCGAGGGAACGCCATGCCGAGACTGCGATCGCGCGGGGATTCATAGAATGACGACTCCGATTCCGGTTCACGTGGTTTGGTACAAACGGGATTTACGCATTTCCGATCATGCACCTTTGGCAAGGGCTTCGGCTGCGGGACACTGCATCCCATTATTTGTGTTCGAGCCAGATCAATGGACTCAACCCGAGGTCGACCGAACTCATTTTGACTTTGTAACCCAATCGCTGCGGGAATTGGACCTCAATTTGACGAAGTTGGGTGGTCAATTGTTGGTCCGGACCGGAGACATCGTAGCAGTGCTGGAAGTTCTGCGACATGAATTCGGTTCGATGAGCTTGCACAGCCATGAGGAAACGGGAGGGAATTGGTCGTATCAACGCGATCGTCGCGTTCGGGCTTGGTGTCGCCAACAAGGCATTGTGTGGACTGAGTATCGACAAAACGGAGTGACTCGAGGTTTAAAATCACGCGATCGTTGGTCGGTGCTTTGGCAGCAATTTGTCACACAGCCCATCGCGGATGTTCCCGCATCCGTTTCTATGCAGCCCGCGTTGCAGACAGAGGTTTTTCCCGATCCAGATGTGCTCGGTGTCCGCGGTACTTCCATTCCTGGTGCACAATTCGGTGGAGAGACGCACGCAGGCACGGTCTTGGACTCGTTTTTGCAGGAGCGGGGTCGTAATTATCGCAGCGCCATGTCCAGTCCGATCTCGGCCGAGACCTCCTGCAGCCGCATCAGTCCGTATTTGGCTTGGGGCTGTATGTCCATCAAACAAGTGCACCAGCGCTTGCAAAACCGAAAACTCGCCATTGCAGCGCAAGTTGGCGATCCACAAGCCGTTCATCGTACTCAACGCGATTGGTCGCAATCGATGAGTTCGTTTCAGTCGCGGCTGAGTTGGCATTGCCACTTCATCCAGAAGCTCGAGGATGAAACGGAGTTGGAGCATCGCAATTTGTGCCGTGTCTACGACGGTCTCCGCGAAGATGATTTTCGTAACGATTACTTTGAGGCATGGTGTACGGGTCAGACAGGCTATCCGATGATCGATGCATGCATGCGCTACCTGATTGCACACCGATGGATCAACTTTCGGATGCGGGCCATGTTGATAAGTTTCGCCGCCTACCAACTGTGGCTCCACTGGCGCGAGCCGGCCGTGTTTTTGGCCAGGCACTTTCTGGATTTCGAGCCTGGGATCCATTACCCGCAATCGCAAATGCAATCGGGTGTTACGGGGATCAATACCATTCGCATCTACTCGCCGGTCAAGCAGGGCAAGGATCAAGACCCAGACGGTCGCTTTGTGCGCACATGGGTACCGGAACTGCAGCGAATCCCGTTGTCCCTTCTATTTGATCCTTGGCGCATTTCGCTTGACGATCAAGCACGCTATGGCTGCCAACTCGGCCGCGATTATCCGCACCCGATCGTCGATCCAACGGAATCGGTGCGAAAGGCAAAGGAGCGAATTTATGCGATCCGAGAAACCGAGTTCGCATCCCGCGCTGCGCAGCAGGTATTCCAAAAACACGGAAGTCGAAAACGTCGGGATCCGATTCCTAAAAAGTCATCTATCCGACCCGCGTCTCAACAGCAACTTTGGTTGCCGGGCATGGAGGATACCTCCCTTTAATTCGGTTAAGTGACCTGCTCCGCGCCACAACATTTAGCACTTTTGTGTACGAGAACTCGGCGCAAGCAGTAGGACTTATCCTGCTCTCGCGGTTGCAGGGAGCTACGAGCACGGATCGATACGTAGATGGCTGATTTACTCGATACTTGGTGCTCCATTCTTGTCCGATCTGACCGTGTAAATGGCCATTTTGCTTCCAGTGCGCGGACGTGGAGACAGTCGTCGTTCGAAAGGAAGTCGGTTTCGGGCGTGGAGTCTGTCCTACTATCCTGTCTCGATTGGCTTGTTTTCGATCTGCACGAGTGCTTCTGACTTTGCACACTTGGAACAAGTTACTGCTCGGTTTGCGGTCGTGCTCGTGTCGTAGGTTTCGTTGGCTTGCCACGCCAGGATGCGCCGAGAGAAGTTATCGATCACGGCGTGAACGTACACTTTGGCTCCGCTTACCAATCGGATCAACGTCGTATCCATATGCCAGATCTCGTCTGGCTTGGTGGCTCGGACTCCAACTCGAGGTTTAGGTGGATGAACCCTGGTGCGCTGGCGAAGCAGCCATGTTCCCGCATTAAGCGTAACCACGTCGTGGCTGATGCATGGACCTTGCCCATCCGCTGTGCCAGAATCGACAATCGAGTCGTTGGAACGTGGCGGTACTCATTCCCGGTGATCATTTCTCGAATGT
Source organism: Pirellula sp. (assembly GCA_041752005.1). Taxonomy (GTDB): domain Bacteria; phylum Planctomycetota; class Planctomycetia; order Pirellulales; family Pirellulaceae; genus JBKCUI01. The sequence goes on from JBGSHV010000025.1 coordinate 7,448, forward strand.
TCGAGACCTCATCCAGAGTCAATTGGCTCGGAATGGATCTAGGACACGACGGCATGTCGGTCAATCCACATTCGGATTTTCTTACCCATGCATGATAGCGGCTAGGTGACAGCCGAATCATGCCCAGCACTTTGCGCAACGGCAAGCATTGGCATGCACGATCCACTTCCCGAAGCAATTGCTGTTTGCTCTTCCCTTCCGGTAATCTCAATGACTCAAGACGAAAGCCCGACAGTTTGAGAAGCATTAGCAGCAGACGAAGGATGCACCGCAACTTTCGCACCTGCAGGGTTAAGCGAACGACTTCTGATTCGAGTTCGCTGATCGATTTGTCTGAGCGGATGAGACCAACGACCGGTTTGGGCGGTCGAGACTTCCAACTGTGGAGTGTCGATCGAGGGATGGCAATCCCGACGGCGTGTCGATCGCTGCCGGAACGATGAACGAATTAGCGCAATCGATGATCGTACGCGCGCTGAGGGCGAGTGGCGGCAACCATTGAATTATCCCGATAGGTCCCAGCGGCTGGGTATGTGATTCATCTCAAAGTTCATAGTACAATCGACGTACGATGGTAATGAGGTCATCGAGTTATCGACTGTTCTTCTGGGATGTGGGGGAATTGAGCTTCATGGGAGAAGCAACACAACCAACGATCTACATTCTTGCTGGCCCGAATGGTGCTGGGAAAACAACGTTCGCTCATTCGTTCCTACCGAAGTTTGCCCATTGCCGCGAGTTTCTCAATGCTGACATGATCGCTGCGGGGCTGGCACCATTTGCGCCAGAGACACAGGCCGTTCGGGCCTCAGAACTTATGCGGAAGCGAATCGATGAATTGGTTGCAGCTCGCGTCACGTTTTCATTCGAAACGACTTTTGCAGCAAGGAGTTATCGTGCTTCGATCGTCGAATGGCGTCGCATGGGATATCGCGTCGCCATGTACTTTCTCTGGCTCCCCACAGCAGAAATGGCCATCAATCGAGTCGCCAAACGCGTGCGAGAAGGAGGTCACAATATTCCCGAGTCTGTCATTCGGCGTCGATACGCTCGCGGGCTGAACAATCTTTTCTCCTTGTACATTCCCGTCGTTTCCACCGTCTGCGTGTACGACGGCGCCTCGTTTCCTCCGGTCCCAATCGTGGAGATTGAGGGTGAAAATGAACAAGTATTCGACTATCATCGGTGGGAGAGTGTTCGGCACCAGGGAAAGGATGCACCAAGTGATTAGAAGCAACAACCCAGAGTCATTAGTCGCAAAAGCAGACCTCGCATTCGAGGACGCATGTCGAAAGGTTATCGATCGAGCCCGCGCATCGAAGACCGAAGTCGTGATTTGGCGAGATGGGGGGATGATCGAACTAACGCCCGACGAAGCGACTCGGGAACTGGAAGCGAATATCGCTAAACGCGATTCCGAGACCGCTCGCTGATCCAGCGTGCTCCGCACCGGGACATTCAGCACTTTGCGTTCGAGAACTCGGGAGCCTTGGCGGCTAGAGAGTGGAGTTCAGAAAGTGGAAAGTAGAGGGGATCCGGATTCGGAATAGTCCATCCCGTGGTGGCCCAAATACCCCCAATTTATTGTGATCCGTACGCAGAAGTGGAGACAGCTGGCGTTCGTAGGCAAGTCTGTTTCGGGCGAGGAATAGACCCTCCCGGCGCACGGTGAAAAATGGCAGCCGTATGCTGAAGCCAATGCCATTAGTGCCACCCACGCAGTAGGTGATTGTCAGCTCGCCATCGTACGGTCTTGCTTCGATATGACTCACGTTCGTCGGACAGAGATTGCGTTCACGTGCCAACGCACCAACACGACATGACTTATCGTAAGCGTGCAATTCATGCCGGTAGTGAACACGCCCGTTGGCCGCGAAAGGAAGCGGATTCGCGACTCACGCTGGCATGCAACCATCAGCGCTCAACACACAACAATTGGGCTCTATCCCGAGGCCAAGAGTCGACGCACTGACCTTTGGCCACGACTCCAACGATGTTGGTGCTGTGCCGCATGCTCCGACATGCTGTCGGGCAAGCCCGCAACGCTCCCTTGAAAATACTTCTTGAACCGCCACACCAGGTCCAGCCACATCGAGGCGTCGATCCCCAAACGCTTCAAGATCGATTCCACTTCAGGAGATGCGTTCGGCTTGCCAAGTGATGGCTTGTTGATCGCGGTCCACTTGAGCAAACTCAAGTAATCTTGCAGCGACATGCTCAGAAAACCCTTGTCGCTGGCCCGAACCTTGGAGTCGCTGGCCATCGCTCCAGGCTTGGCCCGCTCGTCAAGCGTTAACGGCGCCAGCCATGCATCCTTCAAGATCGATCGGCCCCGTCGAGGCTGGCGTGCTTCGGCACGCCGCTGGCGCAGTTGATCGGGGGTGGAGGTCCTTCGGATCCGGCCCGCTTCTTCCGTGGGGATCACCACCGTGTCTCGGGCGGCTGAATCCACTTTCGTGCCTTGCATGCCTTCGATCCGGTCATACGCCGACGTATGGACCGACTCCTCCGGCGTTTGGGCCATGGCCGCCCGGATCGGATTCAAATCGACATACATACTGCAGGCCAACAACCCCGCTTCGTCCCGGATCGCCTGGGCTTTAAAACGCCCTTCCCAGAACCGGCCTGTGCATTCGTCTTCTCGATTGGCCAAGCGAGCGATCGGTTCCGCCAATGCCCGCATGAGCCAAGAGGGGTTGCTCAGTCGCTGACGCACCTCGGCCATCCGGCCAGCGTCACGGACCAAGGCGTCGATGCTGTTCTGCGTGGGCTGGCCCAAGAATTCATCGACCCTTTGGCCAGGAAACAGGCTCAGCCATCGCCGGGCGACCTCAGTGTCAGACCACTGAGCCACAACGTCGGGCCGAGTTCGAAGAACGAGGTGCAAGTGGTTCGAGAGTATGGCATAGGTCAGGACATCGATCCCAAAGACCGAGGCCAGGCATTCCAAGCGGGCTCGGATCCATTCCCGACGGTATTCGTAGTTCTTACCGCTGACGGGATCTTCTCCAGCCAAGTACGCTCGACGAACACAACGCTGGACACAATGGACGATCCCAACCTCGTTGGGATCAAACAACTCAGCTCGCAAAGGTCTAGGCATAGTGGGGGCTCCTTATGGCAGGGAAGTGTACCCAAAGCCGGTGGCAGCCGTCAAATAGGTGGGTGGCACTTAAATACCTTCGCTGCCACTAGAGAGATTGCGCAAACGCGAAATCCGTACAGTGCCATTCGTGGGTGGCACGTAAATACTTTTGCTGTAGCGATGTGCGAACAGGAACCTCCCCCAATCCGCAGGGAAGAGAATTGCTATCGCGACACTGTTGTACTATACTCTGAACAATAAAGTAGGATAATCACCAAAATATAGGACACTGACGTGCGTTCTGAAAAGGTATTGCTTCCCAAACATCGGCGGATTCTCGTTGGTTTGGGAGAAAACCTGCGTTTGGCTAGGCTGCGACGTCGGCTTTCGGCGGCCAAGGTCGCCGAGCGGGCGGGCATCAGTAGAAACACGCTGCACCTCTTGGAGAAAGGGGGCAGCAACACGTCGATCGCCGTCCTGTTCCAGGTCCTAGTCGTCTTAGGATTGGAATCTGATTTTTCCAAGTTGGCATCAGACGATGAACTGGGACGTCGGCTGGTAGACGCCCAGCTCAAGCAACCCCGCTCGCGAACCCCAAAAGCCAAACCTAGCGGCCAACCCAGTCCCCAGCAAAGCGAAAACAAATGATGCGGGAGATCTTCGTGTTTGGTGATTGGCAAGAGCTGCGCGAGCCACAGCGGGTAGGGCTGTTGCGAAGTCAAACCACCTCTGGAAAGGAAACGTTTTCGTTTGAGTATGATTCGGGATGGCTGCAAAGTGGAAATGCGTTCATCTTGGACCCGGAACTGAAGCTATTCTCGGGGCCACAATATTCCAGCGACACGCAACGACCCAATTTCGGTATGTTTCTTGATTCCAGCCCAGATCGCTGGGGGCAATTGATCATGAGGCGTCGCGAGGCCCGCGACGCCCGACGGGTGGGACGAAAAATCCGACTCTTGACGGGAACCGACTTTTTGCTGGGCGTGCACGACGAGCAACGCTTAGGTGGCCTTCGCTTCAAAACAGATCCCGAGGGAGATTTCCTGGCCGACGAACAAGGTCAAACCGCCCCGCCCTGGGTCCGGCTTCGGGAACTGGAGAACGCCGCCTGGCGGTTTCAGTCCGATGAAGGTTTTGAGCAAGATCCAGACGAGCCAGAATGGCTCAGCGTGCTGCTGGCACCGGGATCATCCATCGGTGGCGCTCGTCCCAAAGCCGGAGTTTGCGACGAAAATCAGGAGCTGTGGATTGCCAAGTTTCCGGGCCGCACGGACCTGTTTGACGTGGGCGGGTGGGAGTTGGTTACTCACCGTCTTGCCAAAGCCGCCGGCCTGAACGTGACAGAAGCCACCGCACTGAAACTCGGTCAGACCCACCATACATTTATTGTCAAACGATTTGATCGAGCAGTCGTCAACGGGCAACGTGAAAGAAAACATTATGCATCGGCGATGACCCTGTTGGGCTATTCAGACGGGACAAGCTTTAAGGATGGTGCCAGTTATCTGGAGATCGTCGAATTTCTAATCCGTCATGGTGCCGATACCAATTCTGACCTGCGGGAACTGTGGCGACGAATCGTGTTTTCGATTTGTGTTTCCAATACGGATGATCACCTGCGCAACCATGGATGTCTGTTACAGTCGGATGGCTGGAAACTATCACCAGCCTTCGATATCAATCCGGATCCCCAAGGAAATGGACTGAGCCTCAACATCTCCGATGACGACAACTCGCTCAGTCTGGATTTGGCGAGAGAAGTCGCCGAGTATTTTCGCTTGAGCCAAGCTCAAGCGGATTCGATCATCGACGAAGTCCGACAAAGCGTTGCACAATGGCGTGTGATCGCTAATGAAATTGAAATTCCTCGCGGAGAACAAGAGCTGCTGCGGCGGGCATTTGGTGAGTAGCGTCCCCTCCTTGCCCCCCAGCCGTTTGGGCGTTAGCCCCCGGTTGGCTCAGTGTTGGGATTGGCTGGTTAGCCATCAGCGAGCAATGTCTAAATTTGCTACTTTATCTGCGTGTTTCCCGCACGGTTGACGCTGAGTGGGGTGGAGGGATGTACCGGATGATCGCGGTAGAACTGTTTGCGGCCTTGGTGGCCTTGTATGAACCGGCGGATCGGGCGGCATTGTTGGATCAACACTGCGCCGGTCAACCGGAACTGCGGCGGCGGTGAAAGAAAACAAGGAAAGAAAACAAGGACATGCATTGCGTGATGTCCGGATGCGTCACTGAAATGCTTGCATGGACGGTCGATAGGCGTGGTTGGGTCACGGTGAAAACCTCCCTTTGGGCAAAAGTGGTTTTGAGAACCCCATCAATTTTGCAAACGCCGTTTATACCTGCAACGATGCAACGCATGTCCTTGTTCGTCGCCCTCACTTGTTCCTCACCAGTGATCGAAACTGGAGGCGTCGGATTGTGGCGTCAGAAGGAGAGACGTCTCTGACCGGCGTCTCAGGGCGAGTCGCTCACAATTGGAGCATTCGTTGTGCAGATGTCAAAAAAAAATTTGATTGAGGAGGCTACCGGTGCCGTACACTTTTCGATTCACACGCAATTAACTGCGCAATCGTCCGCAGAAGCGCCCGTCCCTGGTGCCTGCGGTGTTGTTTGCTGCCTACCGGGAAACAATCGACCTCGAGAAGATCCGATCGGATTTACAAAACGGTGCGCCCGTGAACGTAGAAGGCACGATCAACCTTGTGCACTACAGCGCCTGGCAATCCAAGAAGATGGGACGTGGTGAATAGAATAACTATCCCGAAATCCAATCCTGAAGCTCTAAGTCAGAAACCTTTTCAAAGTCAACTGTATTACGAGTTACCACTGTCATGCCATGCGAGATTGCTATAGACGCTACTCGAAGGTCCATCGTTCCGATTCGACAGCCAAGTCCACGTTGGCGATCAAACTCGTCCGCTGATTTCTCGGAGAAGGGAAGCAAGTCACTATTCGCAAATGCCATTAGTAGTTCCTCAAAACGTGTGTATGCGAAAACAACTGACTTTTGGGATTTGGGGGAAGCAATGTACTTAAGCCAACCATTCATCACTTCATGGAATGTTACGATCGTCGTGAAGCAATTTCGACGGCCCGCATTATCCATGCGGAGTATAAGACGCTCGTACTCAGGACCGATCCGAAGTTGCAGTACCGTCCAATGATCGGTGTCCAGAACGAACATGTCTTACTCCTTTGGAAGCCCTACTTCCTTATCCCGTTCTTCCTGCGCCAAGCGAAAAATCTCTTGCAGAACAGGGTCACCCTTGAACTTTCCATCTATCTCCGCTATCGGCCAGCGCTTTTGTTGAACCAGTAACTGCTCGACCTCCCGCTCGACCTTTGCGAGCCGTTCCTCAACGCTTGCCATGTTTTCACCCTCGCAAAACCAGTATCCAAAACTCCGTCTGATTGTACCTCACCACGTCAAGGATGAAAACAAGAGAAAACAAGGACATGCATGAGAACACAAGGACATGCATTGCGTGATGTCCGGATGCGTCACGGAAATGCTTGCATGGACGGTCGATAGGCGTGGCTGAGGGATCCACTGTCCGCTCTCGGGCATTTTTGCAACAGTTGGGCGCGCTTGTAGACGCCTTCACGATGCACATTCGTCCAGGCTTCGGAGACATCGGGATCGATGCGCAGCAGGAGGTGGAGATGGTTATCCGTCAAACTGAAACCAGCGACAGAGACGGCGAAGATGGCGTCTAGTTCCTTGAGCCGACCATTGAGCCAGTCCTTTCGGTCGAACTCTTGGTTCTCGGCGAACAGGAACGCGCGGCGAACGCAGCGAGAGATGCAGTGGTACCAGCGGGTTATGCTAGGATCGACGATCTTTGAGCGTGGTTGGGTCACGGTGAAAACCTCCCTTCGGGCAAAAGTGGTTTTGAGAACACCATCAACCTAGCAAATGCCGTTTGCACCTGCAACAATGCAATGCATGTCCTTGTTCTATCGATCCAAATTCGAAGGCTTCCCGCGGCGCTTGCGGTAGCGAGCGAATCGGATGCGCATCGCTTCTTCGATGCCCTCAAGGACGGCGGCAAAATCGACATGCCTCTTGGACCGACCTTTTGGTCACCTTGTTACGGCATGGTGACCGACAAGTTCAATGTCGGCTGGATGGTGATGGTTGCGTCCGAGAGTCCGTAGCGGCCGTGATCCAATCAGAGTTCGCTAATCACTGTTCGCTAATCACTTCTTGACCGTTCCGCGTGGCCATTTCCCGAAGCACGTTTTCATCCATGGAATAGGGTCGAAAAGTGATGGCACCGTCGACATTCGCGAAATGTGCACCTCCGGCGTGATAGCTCCAGTTGTGGCCGCCACTGCATGGGTTGTCCGCATTGCCGGGATGAAAACGCTGTGGCCCACAATCGCGCATGGGCTCGTCCCCTTGACCCATTCGGAAAGGACCTTGCTCGAGCACGCCGATGGTGGCGTTCATGTAGGTAAAGCCCGACAACCAGGAACCGACCGTGCCGTTGTTGGCTGGAGGTCGTTCGCCGAACAAAAAGGTGTTCGACAATCCATCGATAATTTCGCTGTAGCGAATTCCTCGGTAGCGTCCATCATCTGCACCAATGACTCCATAAGGTGGAAACACACCATCAGCCATCGACTCCGTCGTTCCCGCAATACCAACGTAATCGGACTTCGCAACCGTAAGCCCGGTAAGCCACTGGGACATCGTATATTCGGCCTCAGGATCCTCGGGACACAGGAACGAGGCTATGGTCATCCATTCATAACCGCTCAACTGGTATGGGTCTTCGCTGGAAATCGCCAAATACAGATCCAATTTTTCTAAGTGCGGCAGCAAATGACGCTGCCATTGCTTGCTCCCCCCGTTGGCAGGTCGGTTGAACGGCAATTGCTTATTTGCAGCTTCATACTGCATGGATGCAAGAGCCAGTTCCCGGAGTCGCACAGCGCACTGCATTTTCCTGGCACTGGCCCGAGCCGCATTGATAGCGGGCAATAGGATCGCAATCAAAAGACCGATGAGGGCAATGCAGACCAAGACCTCAATCAAGGTAAACCCGGAGCTGCGACGCGTTGCAGTGTTTCGAGCATTCATGCCTGTTTCCAATTGCGCATCTTGAAAACGAACCCAACAACTACAATGACTGCGACGATGCAGACGGAAATCGTAATCCAGTCGAATCTCATGCCCCGCTTTTTCGGGAGCTGCAAATCACCCAGACCATAGAACTCAAGGTAGCATTCCTTAGGGTCCAATTTCGTTGGTTCGCCAACGATCAACTCGCAACGTATCTCACCTTTCTTTCCGCTTTCATTAAGATCCTCGCGTCGAGCGGGAACAAAAAATCCGTCGCATTTTGTGAACTCGCTCAGCGTGAGTGAGCTGAACTTGCCTTTTCCCGAATCCCTATGCATCCGAAGTGGAAACCAATCCAGTTCGGGGGAAGCGTCGATTTCGACATGCCACCCATGCATGCCGAACTCAAGCTCATGAATCGAAAATGCAAACCGGTAGATCGGTCCTCCATTCGCATCGAGATGCGTGGCGCTAGCTACGGGCTCAACTCCATCGAGCACAAGCCGTTTCTCCGCAATCGCATCGACAATCATTCCCTGTCCAGGCAATCTCAAGGGAATCATCCAAGGTGCCACTGCTTCAGGAACATAGTTATCGTACTGCTCCGAACCCTGATAGGCCATGCCTTTAAGAAGCCACCCATTGGATCCCTTTGTCATCCAGGCTGCATAAGTTGGATTTCGAATCGCAACGGTTGGCATATCCTGCTTGCCGTTGTGATTGTATTGAAAGTGCGACAAAAAATAGGCGCCGTCAACGCAACGAACGCGATCGCGGAGTTGACCTGGTTGATTTGATTCGTATTGAAACTGGAAGCGGACCGATTTTTGGCTGGGGCCTTCCCAGCTGCCGTACCGTTTCCACTGCTCGACCGCTAATCCCAGTGCCTTCTCGGCTTGGATTTCTTGGGCAACTGCCGTTGCAGGTTGAAAACAGCAAACATTGTCGATAATTGCCAATGCCGCAATGAGATACGCCAATCGCATGGGTAAGCCGTTCAGAAAGATCTGCAGTCTTAAAGAGACGAAACGCACGCATCGCTGCTAATGGACACCCGTCGCGTGACAATGTCGCGTGACAATAGCATGAGCCATGTCCCCCGATAATGATACTATTGTCTTGGTTCACCAGCAAGTGGAATCTACCACCTCAAAGTTAACGCAGTGTGAGCGCATCCTGCACGGGGATTTCGCCGCATCGTGCGGCGAAGGTTTATCGCATACCGCCAAAGTCGGAATGGAATGAAAACAAGGAAAATAAGGACATGCATTGCGTGATGTCCGGATGCGTCACTGAAATGCTTGAATGGACGGTCGATGGGCGTGGTTGTGGGATCCAATGTCCGATCTTGGGACTTTTTGCAACAGTTGGGCGCGCTTGCAGAGGCCTTCACGATGCACGTTCGCCCAGGTTTGCGCGTACCGTCATCGAAGAGCTGCGTGGGCGAGGTCGCGTAGTCAAGAGCTTGGCGCGCTAACGGATCGCTTAGGCCGTGTTCGCTAGCTGCTTTACGCCTAGCTTCCGCGCGAAGCAGCTTCACGTGGCTCGCGTTGCGGACATGAAGCTGCCATAGAAGCGATGGCTGGTCAATAAATTGGTGACTCGCGCCAGAGTGCGATGGGCATCCATTTCCAGTCGGTCCAAAATCGATTGAACGTCTTGCGTGATATTGGCTTCCATAGGTGTCCAGGCTTGGGAGACATCGGGATCGATCCGCAGGAGGAGGTGGAGATGGTTGTCCATCAAACTGAATCCAGCGACGGAGACAGCGAAGATGGCGTCTAGTTCTTTGAGCCGACCATTGAGCCAGTCCTTTCGATCGAACTCATGGTTCTCGGCGAACAAGAACGCGCGGCGAACGCAGCGAGAGATGCAGTGGTACCAGCGGGTAAGGCTAGGATCGACGATTCTGGAGCGTGGTTGGGTCACGGTGAAAACCTTCTATAGGGCAACAGTGGTTTTGAGAACCCCATCAACCTAGCGAACGCCGTTCGCACCTGCAACAATGCAATGCATGTCCTTGCTTTCTCTACTAATTCCAAATTCGGAGAGTCCTTTTTTGAATGGTTACTCCGTCGTTTTGTTGTTGAAGTGCTCGTCGTCGGCTTCCGCTTCCTCGCGAGTGTGGTGAACAACACCATCGCGATGATTTGGAGGTGAGTAAAGGGTGTAGAGTTTCATTGCGACGCGGCCTGTGTTAATGATATTGTGGTTGGTCCCAGCAGGCACGATGATCGCGAATCCACTCGCGATCGCTGTCCGAACGCCCTCAAGAACCGCTTCACCCGTCCCTTCCTCAACGCGAAAAAATTGGTCGAGTTTATGGACTTCCTCCCCGATCTCTTCCGAAGGTGCCAGCGACATGACAACAAGCTGACTGTACTTTGCCGTATAAAGAACGCGTCGAAAATCTTTGTTCTCTACGGCGATGCTTTCAATATCCTTGATGAAGCCCTTCATGGATGCTCCCCTTTCTTTGGTCTATCGTTGAATCAATTGGTTGCTTTTTCAATGACTGCATCGACCGATTTCTTCACCGTATCGGTAACCTTTTGAACCACTTGCTTGGCCTCGCCTACGGCTTGATCGGTCTTGCCCTGCTCGCGAAGCGCGTCGTTGCCCGTCAGTGCGCCAGCGGCCTCTTTGATTCGACCCTTTACCACATCTGTTTTGCCGCTCATGATGGTGACTCCTTCAATTGGACCATTGTGTTAGTGCGTTTATCATCGTCGCAGTCGTGAAAAGACCGTTACGATTTTCCCCTGCCATCAATTTCTATGGCATAGTCGACTTTCCGTGCATCGAGAGAACTTCGAATCGGGCCTGGTGAAATCCGCCAGCTTGTCATGAGCGATACAAGTTCGGCAGGACTGCGTACCCAGTTTATGAGTTAACCCTGGGGGGCGGATGGATCATGGAATTCTGAAGCCTTTGCTAAGTCAGCGTTTTCAAAGCGAAAGTTCTCTCCGAATCGCACAAAACAGGGCCGGCACGGAGTTTTCGGCAACTGTCTTATGGACCCTTTTTGTTCAACATGTTCGCGACCTGCTTTCTTAAAAAGGGCTGGATCTCTTCCACCATCCGATGGCCACTGCATAAACGAGTAAGATGTATGAAAAGCCTCTACAGGTATGAACCAGAACCAAAATGAACTCTCGCTCAAGGCATTCATACATGATACGCCGAACGTTCCTCAGCACATCGGCCGTTGCCCTGGCAGCACTTTCCAATTCAATGCAGCTGCAGGCTACCACGGATGACAACAGCCATTCCAAATTCACCATGGACCTTTGCCCCGGTCGCATCGGAGTGCGTGCTGATCAACGCCGGACTATGGAATTGGCCCATCGCTTTGGCTTCCATTCCGTTGAACCCATGGGAGCTTTCCTCGCATCGCTTGCCGCCAACGAATTGAGCGACTTGCTAGGCGACCTTAAAGAAAAACAGCTTCGTTGGGGTGCGGCCAGCTTGGACGTGAACTTCCGATCAGATTCCGCGAAGTTTCGCGAGGATCTGCAGCAGCTTGTAACGACTGCGGCAGGATTGCAACGGGCCGGCGTTGAGCGAGTGGGAACGTGGATTACTCCATCCCATCAAGAGCTCACCTACATGGCGAACTTCAAACAGCACACGCTACGCTTGCGGGAGATCTCCAAAATTCTGCGCGATCACGGAATTCGATTCGGACTGGAGTACGTCGGTCCTAAAAAGAGCTGGACTTCCAAACGCTTTCCTTTTATCCACACCTTGCATGAAACGCGTGAACTCCTCGACGAGATCGGCGCACCAAATCTTGGAGTCGTTTTGGATAGTTGGCATTGGTATACTGCTGGCGAAACCGTCGCAGACTTAATGCAACTGTCCAACCAGGAGATCATCGCCGTCGATCTGAACGATGCCCCGATCGGAATCGAGCGCGATCTACAGATCGATAATCGACGCGAGCTACCGATGGCAACCGGCGTGATCGACCTCAAGGGTTTCATGGTTGCCCTGAAAAACCTCGACTACGATGGCCCAATCCGCGCCGAGCCTTTTAACAAGTCTCTCGATGCATTGGACGACGACGAAGCCGTCCAGCAAACGGCAACTGCGCTGAAAGCAGCCCTCGAATTATAAAAAGTGCCAAGGCTCCTTGATTGCGCGATCATGATTACCCACGACGCGGCCTGATCCCAATCTTATTCCAGGCTGGCGTGAGATTTGGCAGAATGGCGGTACTGTACTGGATAAAGGAGCCCATTCGATGTCGCCGCTAGAAACTCGTCGCAGCTTGATTGTCAGGCTGAAAAGCGAACAGAACGAACTCGCCTGGCGCGATTTCGTCTGCTCGTACGAGCAGTTCTTGGCGCAACTTGCCCGGCGACAAGGAGTTCCGGACCGACATGTCCCTGATGTTACCCAGCAAATCCTAATGGCGATTGCGAAGTCCATTGATGGCTGGCAGGATGATGGCAACTCCGCTTCATTTCGTCGCTGGCTCAGTACGGTATCTCGAAATGTCGCGATTCGCTTCATGACCCGTGAACGCAAACAAGCGGGAGCCATCGGCGGAAGTGACTTGATCGCACAATTGCAACAAATCGAGGACAAGCCCGACATTCAACAAATCCAGCAGTACGAACACGAGCTGATCGTGTGGGCTGCCGAACAGGTCCGACATGAATTTTTGGAGTCGAGTTGGAAAGCGTTTTGGGGGACGACCGTTGAAGCTCGAACGGTGGACGAGGTCGCCCGAGAGTTGGGTCTGACGCCAGGAAGCATCTACATGTCTCGCAGTCGCATCATGGCCCGGATCCGCAAAAAAGTTGCCGAGGTGAGCAAAGATGATTGAGCCAAAACAAAATTCACACTGTGACGTAGAATTGCTTCGGTGTTCACTGAGTGATCAACTGACCCAACAGCAAGAGGAACAGCTCGCCAGTCACTTGTCCGAGTGTGCGGACTGTCGAATAAAGCTCGAAGAGCTAGCAGGAGATCAAAACAACTGGCAACGCGTAAGCGATGTGCTTCGCGACGAAACGAGCGGAGAACATGCGCTCTCGCCATCGCGCGCCACCCTGTTCCCGATTCCGCAGAGATCGAGCGGCGATGACGACAACTTTTTTGAAGGCACAGAACTCCAACCCGGCGATTTTATCGTCGATTTTCTGAAACCGTCTGACAGCGCCGAATCGCTTGGTCGATTGGGCAACATCGAGATCCGCGCGTTCATCGGACAGGGAGCACATGGGATTGTCCTCAAAGGTTTTCAAGAGGAGCTCGATCGGCTGGTCGCCGTGAAAGTCATGGCGCCTCATTTGGCATCTGTCGTAACGGCCAGAAAACGATTTGCACGCGAAGCGAGGGCAGCCGCTGCAATCGTACACCCCAACGTGATGCCTATATTGCAAGTCGACTCCAATGGCCAGTTGCCATTTTTGGTCATGCCCTACATGGATTGCGAAACGCTGCAACAGCGACTCGATCGCGAAGGTGTGTTGCCACTTCTGGACGTATTGCGTATTGCAGTACAAGTCGCCCGAGGCTTGTCGGCCGCTCATGCACAAGGCCTAGTACATCGCGATGTCAAGCCAGCCAACATTTTGCTTGAACGCGGTGTTGAACGGGTGATGCTGACCGATTTCGGATTGGCCCGCGCGGTTGACGATGCCACGTTGACACGCAGTGGGCTAATCGCTGGGACTCCGCACTACATGTCGCCAGAACAGGCTCGCGGCGAAGGCATCGACATGCGCAGCGATCTCTTTAGCCTGGGTAGTGTGATCTACGCGATGAGCGCCGGGCGGCCACCGTTTCGAGCGGAAACAACTTATGGAATTTTGCGCCGAGTCACCGATGACGAGCCGCGATCGCTGTGTGAGTTGAATCAAGAGATACCCACGTGGCTCAACGGTATCACCCTGAAACTATTGCGAAAGGCGTCTGAAGATCGATTCGAGACGGCAGGAGACGTTGCCCGTCTACTTGAAGATTGTTTGGCCCATGCCCAGCAACCTTCCGCGTTTCCGCTGCCACTGGCAGTTCAAGAATTGCTACCAAGAAGTCAGTCCAGACGCGTACGAGTCACGGCGCTCGCCGGTGGCATCCTGATATTTGCAGCATTGGTAATCGCCCTACTTGTCAACTTGCCAAAGCGAACTTCCGATTCGTTCACTGGGCAATCGCAAAATGCAACAAGCAATTCATTACAAGGCGTTGCACCCGAGTGGACGACTAACCAGACCACCTATAGTTGGGAGGACGGCATCGATGATCGTTTGATTCAACTCGACGCCGACTTAGACACACTCCTCGAAACCACGACCCCAGGGCAAACACAATGAAAACGAACGATCAAGCCCCATCGCCACCTAGGCCGCGGGCGCTAGCGTTGAAATTCTCGACGTTCTCCACCGAGTTCTCGTATGCAAACTCGAATAATCCAATACTTCGATTACGAGTACGACCACTGCCCTTCGGGCGGAGTACGTGTCCGACAAGCCAGAACCAGAGATCGTTAGATTCTTTGAACCGTGGGTAGCAACAACGGCGCAATCCACCAACTCTTCAACCTATTCAACAACACTCGGAGACCAATATGAAAACCAAACGACTCCATCACGCGACGCTTAGTATCTTTCTCGCATTAATCGCCTCGTCGGTTCACGCGATGCAAAATGAGGGAGGCGTATTCTTTGGCTCGAGTAGCGCCGCAGATGGAGGTCAGGCACAGACCGAGCGTCTCGTGGGAGAGGGTTCGATCATCATTCAATGGTCGGAGAAGCTTGATGAACTGTCGGGATTTAGCAAAAAGACCGGCCGTTGGCAGAAGCTCAAAATCGATCCGCAGGAAAGGATACAGCCGATTTGCTTCGATCTCGTCGGTGCGGTTCGACTGAAAAATGGGATGGCAGCCTACAGCGCTGAAACGGGGACGTGGGATGTGGTCCACTTGCCTGAAGATTCCAATTCGCAACCAGCCGTTTCGCAGGATCTAGTCCAGTTCAAGGAGGGGGAGCATTTCTATACTTTCGCCGCCTCGACCGGCCGTTGGACTTCGCCAACCGACCCTGCGTTGACACCGATATCGATTGTTAATCCGAGTAGTTACAACATCAGCAGCGCGCAGTTGTATCTCAAGTTGATGGACTGGATACAGACGATTCCAGCCAACGACGTTGCCGGAAGCATTCAATATTCCGAGGGTGTTTTGACTCTCTTGCCGAGAACCGACGCGTGGCAAGAGCGAGTCGAAGCAGAAATCAATGGGCTGTCGACCAACGCGGTGGCCGCTACCCAGCGTCAACCCTCTCCCCAACAATTCGCCGAGGCCCTTGATGGGGGCGGCGGCAGTGGAATGCCTGGCGGTTTTCCCAGTCAGATCGGTAGCTCTCGTCAAATTGTGGGAGGAGACGTGATGATTACGTGGTCCGAGAACAACGATGAACTACGCGGCTTCAGCAATTCACTTGGCGACTGGGAGATCCTACCAATGGAAAAACAGCAGCTGATCCGACCCATTGTGGGTGGAGGCGCAGTCGCTGCTGTTCGCTTAGACGATTCGATCGCGGCTTACAGTGGCACGAAGGGCTGGTGGGATGTGTTGCCTTTGAGCAAGGGGAATCTCGCATCTCCCGTTGTGGACAATGATCTCGTCAAAATCGAAGACAACGGACACCTGTACACCTTTTCCGCCGCCAAAGGACGTTGGACATCTCCCACCGATCCAGAGTACCAAACTATTACTCAACAGATTGTACTTGGAAATAGAAATGGAGGCGGTAAAACTAAATCTGAGATCGATGCCTGGTTTGCATCGTTACCGAAATACAAAGCCCGCGCTGTTAGCGTGAATTTCAATAGGGGCCTTCAAGGTATGGCCGCCACGATTCTTGGCGATCGACTCAGTCTGTTCAACGAGCTTGTGGCAAAAATCAAATCGGTTGTCGATAGTTCAGTAGATGAATTCAGCCGCGCATCGCAAGGCGTTACCAACGAGGGCATTTCTTCGGATACGCAAAGCGTACCCAGTCAGGCTACGGACTTAGAGCCTCGGCTCGCCAAACTGCGAGACGAACTCGATCAGCTCGAAAAATCCGTGGCGACCAGCGCAGTCGCCAAACAATCCGACGCTGACGAGACGAGCCGGCAAGCCGAGCTTCGCAAGAAGGTCGAACAAGCTTTCGATACGCGTCAGCAATTACAAGGGTTGGAAGCACAGCGGATGCGATTGAAGTTGCAAATGATTGAAACTAACCTCGAAGCTCGCCAAAAGGATCGACAGTCAATCGTCGATCGGCGCATCGAGCAACTCGAAAAGCTAAAGGCGAGCAAACAATAGTCGCGATCTACTCTTGAGCGTCATAAATGGCTCCGGGCGTTAAGGCCAATAGATCGAATCAGCTGCAGCGGGTTACTCCACTCAAGCAAAATTTCGACGGCCGGTTAGTTACCATTCGCCGCAGCTTACGCCCTGCGGCTGATGTCAACATGTCACTTTGGGGAGGAAATAACCGTGTCTCGGACGTCTTCAGCAGCCCATTCTGCTCCATTTGCGAAGAAATCGAGACATTGAAATGAATCTCTGCCCGCGTTTGCGGTTACTCCACTGGTTGTTGAGTCATGCAAGTCGGCAGGCTACAACTTGGCACTCTGCAGCTCTGCACTCTGCAGCTCTGCACACCAAGGGTGGGCATACACAGGGGCGGAGAAGGTCATGGGGTCGGACGGAAAGAGGATTGTGATTGCTGGCGGTAGCGGATTCCTCGGGATTTCGATGGCTGAGCAATTTGCAAGTGACGGCGCCAAAGTGACGATCCTTTCTCGCTCCAAACCGACCGTAATCGGCAATTGGACCGATGAAAAATGGGATGGAAGGACGCTCGGCCATTGGGCGACACGACTTGATGGTGCCGACGCTGTCGTGAACTTGGCAGGTCGAACCGTCAATTGCATCAAGACTCCGGATCATCAGGACGAGATCTTGCGATCGCGGGTTGAATCGACGCGAGTTCTGGGTGCGGCGATGCGCGAGTTGAAAAGTCCCCCGCCGGTTTGGGTGCAAATGAGTACGGCCCATATCTACGGTGATCCTCCCTTAGCGATATGCAATGAAGACTCCTTGGAGGGAATAGGCTTCGCGCCGACCATCGGTCGCGCTTGGGAAGATGCGTTTGCCGAAAGCAAGTTGACCGACCAACGTAGCGTCATCCTGCGAACCAGTTTTGTTATTGGGCGAGATCGTGGCGCAGGAAACGGTGCATTGGGGACACTTGGCTTGATCGCAAAACTCGGTCTTGGCGGCCGAGTCGGCTCGGGCACTCAAGGGATGTCATGGATTCACGAGTCGGACTTGAACAATTTGTTCGCCAAGGCAATCACTGACGGTTCGATGTCCGGCGTGTACATTGCCTCGGCTCCAAATCCGGTCGCGCAAATTGAATTCATGAGGACCCTTCGCCGAGTGATCAAAATGCCCATCGGCTTGCCTGCCTTTGAGTGGATGGTTCGCGTCGCCGCACCGTTGGTGTTGCGGACCGATCCAGAATTGGCACTGTACGGTCGCTATGTAGTGTCGAAGCGACTGGCGGACGAAGGCTTTCAATTCCAATTTCCGGAACTCAAGTCGGCGCTATCGGATTTGTATGGCAGAGAAAAGTGATCGCACTTGGGATTTACCGAAAACGCCTTGGGTCATGCGGATGACTTGGTCGGAGTTGCTTTTTGCTCATTGGCCAGTCGAACCCAATAGCCTTGCTCCGCTGCTGCCCAAGGGACTCGCGCTCGATACTCGGGATGGGCAAGCTTGGGTGGGAGTTGTTCCGTTCTTAATGTCGGATGTTGCACCCAGGTTTTGCCCTCCGATACCAAAATTGAGCCGCTTCCTAGAGCTCAATGTTCGCACGTACGTGATACATAATGGCAAGCCCGGAGTTTGGTTCTTCTCACTCGATGCCGCGAATCGATCGGCAGTTCGAGTCGCTCGGGCTTCGTTCAATCTGCCCTACATGGACGCGAAAATGTCCCTGTCCAAGGACCATTCGGACACCATCGAGTACCGAAGTCAACGGACACATCGCGGTGAGCCGCCGGCAAAGTTTGATGCAAGCTATCGCGCGATGAGCGAAACGTTTCATGCTCAACCTGATACGCTTGAGCATTGGCTGACAGCTCGCTATTGCCTCTACAGTGCCAACTCTCAAGGCCATCTATTCCGCGGCGAGATCGACCATCCGCCTTGGACCTTATCGCAAGCAAACTGGACTGTGCGGCAGAATACAATGTGCGAACCATTGCGATTGGAATTGGCGGGCCGACCTCATTTGCTCTGCGCCCAGCCGGTCGCGGTCCGTGCCTGGCTGGCCGTTCGATGCAATTGAGCGATTGCTCCGAATCAACCTTTGAGGAAGTGCACGGCAGGTCTGTGGAAAAAACTTCGATTCAGACCATTTGGATTTGAGTGAGCCGATGCTGCGCGCACCGAGCAACGAGATAGCGAAGCCGGCGCAGAGGAGATCCGCGTGTGGCAAGCGGACTGCCGAAATGTCGAGTTACCCGAGGGATCATTCGACGTCATCTTGGCCGCGGCAGTTCTGCATCATTTGCGAGACGACGCCGACTGGTTATGGAAGAGTGGCCCCGAGTTTTAAATCGTGCGGTTTCTCAAGCATTTTGAGAAAATCGGATTTACTCATCGCACCCTGCACTTGGTCGAGAACGTTTCCCTCGGCATCTGCAATGATCGTGGCTGGAGCAACGTGAATTTTGTAACGCTCCAGAGCCTCGGTCGATGCACCGGGTTCACCTACGTCTACTAGTAGCGGTATGAATCCTGCGTTGACCACCGACTCGACTTTATCATCAGCCCAGACCGTGCGTTTCATGATTCGACAGGGGACACACCATTTGCCACTGAAGAAAAGAATCATGGGTTTTCCTGATTGCGCAGCGAGTTTCTTTGCCGAAGGGTAGTCGTCGGACCAAGTGATATCGTTTCTTGGGACGTAGAAGCAATACCATGCATAGCCGAGGGAAACGACGAGCGTGACTCGCCAAAACCAGCGCCACAGCCAGAGAATTATTCCTGGGGACGACGGAGACGAATGCTCTGCGGGTGACTGTGTGTCTTGCATGATTATCCTCGATTTGAATGGCAGTTAGTTGATTGGATCGGCCTTAAATGAAGAGGGCCGCTTGAGCCAAAATATTAGGCGCGTGTACCCCTCTAACTTGGCAACCGCTTAATCGTTGATCTGCCCGACACCATCTATCCAAAAGGGGCCTGACCCGAATGGCACTGGCTTTATCGAGTTGGATCAACATGTAGTTGCTTGACGTTGGGCGGAGTCTACCAGTAGTGCTAGCAATTTGCATTCATCAATCGATAGCATTTGGCGTACCGTTTTGCATTTGAAATCACGGTGG
>JBGSHV010000026.1:0-4170 GCA_041752005.1 Pirellula sp.
CGACGGGTGTTGCGAGAACGCGCTCAACCTCGATTCGGTAGTCAGCCGGAAGTCGCGTGTCGGCATGGAGAAACAGTAAGTGCTCGCCAGTGGCGATGGCCGCCCCGGCATTCATCTGCTTTGCACGTCCTGGATTACCCATAAAGACTCTGTAGCCCCGCTGCTGTGCAATCTCAACTGTATGGTCGGAGCTTCCTGCGTCGACGACTATCACTTCCAAATCATCGCTAGGCGGGCCGACGGAGTCGAGCGTTGCCTGAAGCTTCATTTGTTCGTTGAGCGTTGGAATGATGACAGAAAGTTTTCCTGCTTCAGTCTGGAACGGCAGCAGATGACACTCCGCGTCTCGTCGCAGGGGTAACAAGTCTTCCGGATAGTCGACATCCGGCAACATTCGTAACTGATGAACTCGTAGGCTCAACTCGCGAGTCTTGTGCAATGTTTGATCCAAGACCTGCGAGGTGCTCCAGTCGATATCGGCGAATAGAGACGCACATTCAGCCTTGAGGCCAATCAAATAGTAGCCTCCATCCTGTGCCGGCCCGATGACAATGTCATGTGCTTCGAGTTGCGAGAAAGCAGCAATCAAATCACCTGAGCTTAGGCTGGGGCAATCAGTGCCGATGACTACGACTCGTTTGGCTCCAGCGCCAAATGCAACCTTCGTTGCAAGATGCAAACGATCGCCCAACGACAGTCCGACCTGTTCACAATACGCCACATCGTCACCGAACGCGGTTCGGACTTCGCAGGCCGGTCCACCGGTGTAGCAAATGGTTACTTGGCCGCCTTTTTCGCTTGCTAGACGTCGTGCTTGGCCCAGGGTTCGGTCAACTAATTGACGATACACCAGGGTCGCATTCTCCGCTCCGAGCGCAGGGATCAACCTCGTTTTGTTGGCTCCCGCCTTTGGAAGTCGGGCAAAGATTACTAGATGATCGGAAGCGACAGTCTGTGGCAAACGGGACCTCAGTACAGAAAGGACGGAAACGCTGTTATCCATAGAATACTCGAACAACGCTCCAACTGATTGCTCCCATGACGGCTCCGATGGGCAACGTTATTAACCAAGCCGAAAAAATTGAGAGAATTGTGCGCCAGCGTGCGGTTCCATTGACCGCTCCTATACCAAAGAGCGTTCCGCAGCTTACATGAGTGGTCGACACCGGCATACCAATGCGACTGGCACCGATAACAATTAAAGCGGTGACCAAATTCGCAGTGAAGCCCTGTCCGTGATTCATCTGGGTTATCTTGTGACTCATCGTTTCCGCAACGCGTCGACCACTAATGAGACCGCCCACAGCGATAGCGCCGCCAACAAGCAACAGAGCCAAGGAAGGCGTTATGAGCGGCATGATGAGTAATAGCGCGGCAATCTTCGGCGTGTCATTCAGTCCTCGTGCGAAGCTGACCGCACCGGCAGACAAGAAGTGGAGTGAGTTAAGAGACTTTTCCGCTTCAATGCCCATCACCGTACCGGAGTACGCTGTACGGCAGGTTGCTGCCTGCCCATGCGTGATCGCGATTCGTTCTTTGGCAGCGGTCATACAAACAGCGTCACAAGCGGGAACCACTTCCAACACTTGAGTGCCAATGCAAAGGCAGGACTGCGAGCTGACACCAAGTCTCAATCGCACGGTTCGCAAGACGGGGTAAATCAACGTCGTCGCCACGATGGCGAGCAACGGGCTGAAGAGCAATGGTGCCGCGAAGCTGGTCAGAAGCTTTGAACTGTCGATCACTGATCCGGCAGCGATACCAGTTCCAAGCAGTGCACCCAGAAGCCCGTGCGTCGTCGAGATGGGCAATCCAAATCGAGTTGCGATGAGAACCGTCAAGCCAGCTCCGACAGCCACACACGCCGCGAATTCAGGTTTGACGACCAACGCCTCTTCGATCAGTCCTTTGCCCGAGAAGTTTTTCAATAGTGTTCCGGCGAGGGCAACAGCGCAGATTGAGCCCGCCAACGTACATGCCGTCGCCCAGCCTATGGCTCGTTTGAACGATGCGGTGCCGCTTCCGAAGAGCGTCGCAACTCCTTTGAAGTTGTCGTTTGCACCGTTGGCGTAGGCCAAGAATGCAACGATAAGTACAAGAATGATAATCATTAGGTTTCCTTAAGTCGATTCTCAGAAATCGCCAGTCACTTCACCGCCGCTTCGTGTAATCAATGCTCGCAGCACTGCGGCTTCGAGTGAAGCGCTCACGAATCGAACGGAACCGTCTCCGAGCAAAACATGAGCACCACCCGGATGCTGACTAAAAATCTCTTCGAAAGGACCACAATTGTTGGTTGTCCACGGACAAGTAGCAGGTCCACCTTGTGGTGAGAGGTTGTTATTAATCTTCTTCGATATTCCGAATGCGTTATCCGCTTCGGCCCACCGCCAGAATCGTCGTTTTTGATTGTCCAGCGGATCAATATAAACATGGTTCGCTTGCATCCGTTCATCGCGACCAATGTCTTCGCCGAAGATTACCGTATTGGTGGTCCCATCAGTTATGTCCGCGAACCGACTTCCGCCTTTCACAAGAGCTCCTTCGGCTCTCAAAGCTTTGTTTTGTAGGCCTGTCACTGGGTCCAAGTCGACATAATATATTGGGCCATAATCCGTACAGCCAAACCCCGATGAATCTAGAGGCGACGGACGCCACGCATCTGAAGGACAAACGAACTGACCAATTGCTTGCTTCGCAGCAGCAATGTTCTCAGGTGTCTGATTGTAGGCAAATCGCAGGTCCATCTGTTGATAGATGTTGCTTTGTTCGAGATATGGCAATATTGCGGTAAATACAGAGTGCTTGTCAAACGTGGTCGAAGGTGGACTCGTTTGAAAGTTGGTGCCCTGGCCCGAAGAAGGCAATCTTCGGTATGTCGACTCGTAGTTCATAATCGCGAGACCTATCTGACGCATGTTGTTGCTGCACGACATGCGTCGAGCAGCTTCGCGAGCAGCCTGGACCGCAGGTAGAAGCAGGCCGACCAGGACTCCGATGATCGCAATCACCACGAGGAGTTCTATCAGCGTAAACGCAGCGTCGCGTGAGCGCGTACCTCTAGCGCAGTTGACTTTCATAGCATGCATCCTTGAGATTAATGAAGAGAATTAGCCTACCAAGCTGCCACTGCAACTTGATCCACAACCTGCCGTGCATCCATAGCAATGGTTGGCGGTTCGAACGGCGCGATCCGCAAGCAGGTCGTCCGTCAAATGAGATATGTGAACTCGGTCTTCACCTTCGGTGATTGCAAGGTCGAGCATTTGATTGAAGTCGCAATCGTAGATGAACCCGTTCCAGTCCACTGAGAGCAGAGAACGGCACATCAAACTTTCGATAGTGCTTGGATTGAAGCTTTGAATCAGCTTCCCTAGATACTCTTCATATTTGCCACGTCGAAGCAGATCGTCCAGGAATCGACTAACCGGCATATTCGTGATCGTCAGCAGGTTATTAAACTGAATGCCGTATCGGGAATCGAGTTCAGACTTGTACGAGTCCTCCAGCTTTTGCTGCGCAGGGGGGAGGCCGAGGCCGGTTGGGTTGTAGACAAGGTCAAGTTGCAGATTCGAGTTCGGCTGTGCATAACCAAGCCCGTTTAATCTGCGTATGGCTTCGATCGATTTAACGAACACACCACTACCCCGTTGTGCATCGCAGTTTTCTTCTAGATAGCATGGAAGAGACGCAACGACACTAACTTGATGTTCGGCTAGGAACTCTGGCAAATCCGTAAAGCCGTTTGCGAGCAAGATCGTGAGGTTGCAGCGATCGATGACTTGCTTATCCAGTTTTCGAGCCTCCTGGACAAGCATTCGGAATTGCGGATTTATCTCAGGAGCGCCGCCGGTAATGTCGAGTGTCTTGACTTCTGACCTTGCAAGAAAATCAATTACTTGACGTGCGGTTTCGTACGTCATGCTCTCGCGACGATCTGGCCCTGCATCGACGTGGCAATGCGTGCATGTCTGGTTGCAGACCTTGCCGACGTTGATTTGCAGCGTGGTCAGTTGCTTTCGGTACAGTGGCAAAACGCCGTGCTCGGCAAGCCTATCGCTGAACGGAGCCACATGACTCGGCCGTCTGTCTTGCAAAATGTGCAATTGCTCGATTGGCGAAGCAAGCGCATTGCCCGTTTTTTGTAAGGTTTGAAGTTTCATGATCGAT
>JBGSHV010000027.1:0-27041 GCA_041752005.1 Pirellula sp.
CCGGTAGTCACGGCCCTGAAAGCGATACGTCAGTCGCGTGTGATCAACTCCCAGTTGATGCAGCAGGGTTGCGTTCAGATCATGCACGTGAACCGGATTCTGCGCGATGTTGTAGCAGAAATCATCGGTCTGTCCGTAGACGATGCCGGGCTTGATGCCTCCCCCTGCCAGCCACATTGTGAAACATCGACCATGATGGTCTCGGCCATAATTAGTGGGTTCCAGTTTTCCCTGCGTATAAGTAGTTCGTCCGAACTCGCCGCCCCAGATCACCAGTGTTTCGTCCAGCATTCCTCGCTGTTTCAGATCGCGAATCAATGCCGCAGCTGGTCGGTCCACGTCGCGGGCCTGCAGTCTTAGATCACTCGGAAGATTGTAGTGTTGATCCCAGCCCCGGTGGTAGAGCTGAATGAAACGGACGCCGCGTTCAGCCATTCGCCGCGCCAGCAGACAGTGTCGGGCAAACGTCCCGGGTTGCCGCGACTCAGGTCCGTAGGCTTCAAATGTCGCAGTACTTTCATCATTCATGCTTACCAGATCCGGCACGGAACTCTGCATCCGAAACGCCATCTCATACTGCGTGATTCTGGTTTCGATTTCCGGGTCGCGTGTTTCGGACGCTCGTTGAGTATTCAAAGTGGCAAGAACATCCAGTTGATCGCGGCGTGTGGCGACATCAATCCCGGGAGAATTCGAAAGATAAAGCACAGGATCGCTGCCCGATCTGAATGCCACACCCTGATGATTCGACGGCAGAAATCCGGATCCCCAGAGTCTGGCATACAGCGGGTCAGTCGGTCGCGCTGCACTGCCGTTCGACAGCAACACCACGAAGGCTGGCAGATTCTGGTTTTCGGTTCCAAGCCCGTAACTCGCCCACGCTCCAAAGCTGGGACGCCCTGGTTGCTGATGGCCCGTCTGCAATAAAGTCAAAGCCGGATCGTGGTTGATGGCTTCGGTATGCATCGAGCGGACGATGCAAAGGTCATCGGCGCACTTCGATGCAAGATGAGGCCATAATTCCGAGATCCATTGGCCCGAAGATCCCCATTGCTGAAACGGATGCTGCGGCGCGAAGCAATTGAGCTTTTGTCCCTGCAGCTGCGCAATTTGCTGGCCCTGTGTGACGGATTCCGGCATCGGTTGCCCGTGCATTTCGGCCAACTTGGGCTTCGGGTCAAACGTCTCCAAATGGGTCATTCCACCCGCCATGTAGAGCCATATGACCCGTTTGGCTTTGGGTGCAAAGTGCAGGGGCTGGATCACTCCTTGGACTTGATCTTGTGGATCGATGCTAAGTCCCGATCGGCCCCACAAGCTTCCGAGAGCCATCGCTCCCAGACTGATGCCCGGCCTTTGCAAAAATGTTCTCCGCGCGATCCATGAGGAATCCGATGGAACCATGATGGTCCCCTTTCCAAATCGAGAAGTAGTTTCCAAATCGAGTATTAGTATCGAGAGATGGTTTCGTGCAAGTTAAGAAGGACGCGGGCAACACTGGTCCATGCGGCGAGCTCGACCCGATCCAGCTCGGCCGAATAAGGCCGGGCACCTACCATGAGCAAATCGCTGGCCGAGTCGGGCCGCTGACGGTATTCCTCACGTTGCGATGCCAAGAGACCAGACAAAACATCGCGTTCCTTCGGGAAAAGGGAACGCGATAACGTGCGCTGCATGGCTGCATCCAGTCTCTCCACATCCGTACCGGGCTGACCTAGAATCCATTCGGCGAACGTTCGGGCGGCCTCCACGTACGTTGGATCGTTGAGCAGTACGAGTGACTGCAATGGCGTGTTGGATCTCGTCCGGTCGGCGGTGCACTCCTCACGGCTAGGGGCGTCGAAGACGAGCAAGCTGGGGTGGAGATACTGACGCTGCCAATGCGTGTAAAGCCCTCGGCGGTACAAATCCTCGCCGCTGCCGTTGAGCCATTCTCGCTGTGGAAAATTCAAGTACGACCAGTAGCCAGGAGGCTGGTAGGGGTGAACGCTCTTGCCACCCAACTTGGTCACCAGCAATCCACTGATCGCTAACGCATTGTCGCGGACCATCTCCGCATCCAATCGATAGCGAGCTTGCCTCGCCAAGAGGCGATTGTAAGGGTCTTGCTCCGCGATCGACGCCGATACTGCCGACGATTGGCGATATGTTTTGGACATCACTACCAATTTGATCCATCGCTTGATGTCCCATCCGGTATCGACTAGCCATTGAGCCGTTTCGTCCAGTAGTTCAGGATGGCTGGGCCATTCTCCTTGGGCGCCTAAGTCGTCAAGTTTCCCTGACAATCCCGAACCAAACAAGAGTTTCCAAAGCCGATTGGCAAGAACACGAGCCGTCAACGGATGATCGGGAGACACGATCCAATGTGCGAGATCCAATCGCGTGAGACGCTTACCGTCGGCAGAATGTTCGCCAAAGACCGATGGGAAAGCAGGCTCGACAACCTCGCCCGACTCGTCCATCCAATTCCCTCGGGCCAGGACTCGCACCATGCGAGGTTCGGTGGATTGCGTGACGAGCGTCGAAAGAATCGCGCTCTCGAGAGCTTTGCTTTCCGCTTCCCGTTTGTCGAGCTCCTGGCGGATTGGTTCCAAAGATGGGGCAATGGTTCGAAAGTAGATCGTCAACGATTGCTGCTGATCCGGTGTGCGATCTGCACGCGGTATCGCGACGATGACTGCGACCGGATCCGGTAACTTGGCAAGCGATTCGGCAGCCGAGCGATCGGCTTCCCATTGCACTTCCTCCGCAACCAACGCTTCCGATGGCTGTTCCATACCGGATCGGATCTCTTGGATCTGTGCAGTGAGCGAACGCAACGACTCTCGCTGTTCTTCGGTGGGAAGTTTGATGTGTGGGCCCCAATTGCCGTCACTGTTAGCCCCCGAGTACAAACCTCGCTCCTTAATGTCTGCAAAGAACGCTCCGAAGCGATAAAAGTCTTTCGTAGTTAAGGGATCGAATTTGTGATCGTGGCATTCGGCGCATCCAAGGGTAATGCCCAGCCAAGTGCTCGATGCATTCCGCACTCGTTCGGACATGTACTTGGCCAAATACTCTTTGTCCTGCACTCCACCTTCGGCGCTCATCATGCCCAAACGGTTGTAACCCGATGCAATGCGTTGCTCTTGAGTGGGATTGGGCAACAAGTCTCCAGCGAGTTGTTCGATGGTGAACTGATCGAACGGCTTGTTCTGATTGAAAGATTGGATGACGTATTCGCGGAATGGGGAAACACTCACCTCCTGATCACCGTGATAGCCAACGCTGTCGGCATAGCGAACCAAATCGAGCCACCACATAGCCATGCGTTCGCCAAACTGCGGAGACGCCAATAGTTTGTCCACGACGCGCTCGTAGGCGGAAGGTGAGTCGTCGTTGATGTACAGTTCGACATCGCTAACCGTCGGAGGCAGCCCAGTCAAATCAAAGTGGAGTCGTCGAAACAGAGTGACCTTGTCTGCCTCGGGTGCCGCAATTAGTCCTTGTTCGGTTAGGCCCTGAGCGATAAAAGCGTCCAATTGCGCAGACGCTCGGTCATCCGACAAGGCTCGACCCTGGACGGGAGACAGGACGCTGGCAGTCGTTCGTGGCAGGAAGGACCAATGGCCTTCCACCTTACCGCCTTCCGCGATCCATCTGCGAAGGACTGTTACTTGATCTTCACTGATTTCCTTACCACTTTCGGGAGGCGGCATCCGTTCATCGGGATCATTAGAAAGGATCCGACGAATCAGCTCGCTCTGTTCTGGAGCGCCGACCTGGATGGGACCGGGTGTCTCGGCGTTGCCGTGGATGCCGTCGACGGTATCCAATCGCAAATCGGCTTGGCGTTGGTTGCGGTCCGGTCCATGGCAATAAAAGCAATTGTCCGACAAGATGGGCCGGACGTCGCGATTGAAGCGAATCGGTTCTTCGGCGCTGAGAATTGCCGTGTTTCCGACCGCGATCCATGCGAGCAGTACGACGCGATAACTGTGGCGGTAACAGGCGAAGAGCAAAGGTTGCATAGCAGCCCAGCCATAGGAGGGGTTGGAAGGGAGGGAGGGGTTTGGCTTACGCACCCAGTGTAAACCATGGAACGTCGATTCGGAATTGTTCGCAAGGGGTTTTCGGGTTTGCCAAAGCCCCGCGTATCACCATATGGACGCCGCACCGAGTGGTAGGCTAAACTAGACCGTAGGTGCATGTGTAAAGACTCTGTGGAACAACGCAGGGTGTTGTTCATGCATCCCCCGCCATCCCTCCCCTCCCTTGGAAGAGCCTGAGTTCAGGCTCCTCATCCGATGCCCTCTCGCACGCTGCTGATGGATACCAACGCATTGCGCCTCGCTGCTCCGATCTGCACCATGCGACGTAGCATCGTTTCGATCGGACTCTGCATCTCCGTTATGTTGCTGACCATTTCAATTGCCTCGGCGTGGGAAAATCCAAAAGATACCGACGCGGCTTCGGCTAAAGTCGCATCCACAGTCAGTTACATCAACGACGTCGTTCCCATTTTGACGAAGACCGGATGCAATGCTGGAACCTGTCATGCCAAAGCCACCCAGGGGCAGAATGGCTTCTACCTGTCCTTGCTCGGCTTCGAGCCCCAAGACGATTACTTCCATTTGACTCTCGAAGGCCGAGGGCGTCGCATCGCCTTGGCTGCTCCCGAGCAGAGTTTGTTGCTCCGCAAAGCCACAGGATCGATTCCGCATGGTGGTGGTGTCCGCTTTGATTCACTCTCTCCGCACTACGACCAGTTGCGGCGATGGATTGAACAGGGTGCAATTTACGATGGAGCAACAGCGCCTGCGTTGCATGCGTTGGAGGTCCAGCCCCAGCGAGGGGTTTTAGCTCCGGGAAGCCAACAGCAGCTTCAAGCGTGGGCGAGCTATTCGGATGGTTCGCGCCGTGATGTTACCCATTTGGCGCTGTTTGAGTCCAACGACGTTAGTATGGCAGACGTTGATAGGTTGGGACTGGTTCAATGCGAACATTTGCCTGGCAAAGTTTCCATCATGGTGCGGTTCCAAGGTGTCGTCTCGGTTTACAACGCTTCGGTTCCCCAGAGAGCGAAGGTTGAGAATCTGCCGGCGGCTCGAACCGCGCTCGACACAGCGGTTTTTTCCAATCTAGTCGATCTCGGAATCCCTCCGTCTACGATCTGCGATGACGCGACATTCTTGAGACGCGTGTCGTTGGACATCGCTGGCCGACTGCCGACCCTCGCGGAAACAACAGCCTTCGAATCCTCCAACGCCCCGGACAAACGCGATCAGGCCATCGAACGCTTGCTGCAAAGCTCGGAGTATGCCGACTACTTTGCGAACAAGTGGACGGCCATGTTGAAGAATCGTCGCGACGATACCAGCGACATCACGTCCAATTTCGCATTCCATTCTTGGATTCGTGACGGATTGCTAACCAACAAGCCGTATGACGCGATGGTCCGCGAACTATTGGCGGCCACCGGGACAGTCATGACCAATCCGCCAGTCGCTTGGTACAAACGGGTGAAGGATCCCAAGCAGCAGCTTGAGGATGTCGCGCAACTATTCCTAGGCGTTCGCATGCAGTGCGCGCAATGCCACCATCATCCCTTCGAACGTTGGAGCCAGGACGACTACTACAGCTTGGCCGCATTCTTCAGCCAGGTCGGGCGCAAACCAACGTCCACTCGGGGTGAAGACATGATCTTTCACAAACGAGGCCTGGCCGGCGTGCCCAATGCAAAGACAGGGCAGATGCGCAGGCCTGCGGCTTTGGGCCAACCGGAACAACCCATTGCACCGGACCAGGATCCAAGATTGCTTCTGGCCGATTGGATGAGCGATCGCTCGAATCCGTTCTTCGCGAAGGCGTTGGTGAATCGCTACTGGAAACACTTCTTTCGCCGTGGCTTGATCGAACCCGAAGATGACATTCGCGATTCGAATCCACCGAGCAATCCGGAGCTGCTTGCCGCATTGGAATCGCACTTCATCGCGAGCGGATTCGATTTGAAAGAACTCGTTCGTGTGATCACACGGTCGCAAGCGTACCAACTGAGTGCAGAGCCGAACGAGAACAACGCTCAGGACCAACAGAACTACTCGCGGTATTACCCGAGACGTTTGCAAGCCGAAGTGTTGCTCGATGCCATGGACGATCTCTTTGGTACACGTACCGAGTTCCCAAATCTTCCTTCGGGAACACGCGCTGTCGCTCTGCCCGACAACAGCTACAACAACGCGTCCCCTTTTTTGAAAGTCTTCGGTCGCCCGGAAAACGAAAGTGTATGCGAATGTGAGCGGGTGCAGTCCTCTTCGTTGGCTCAAAGCCTGCATTTGATGAACTCTCAGGACCTGAAAGGCAAGCTCGCCAGCCCAAATGGCAGAATTACCAAATGGCTCAATGAGAAGACCGACTCGGACGCAATCATTCGTGAAGCGTATCGCATCGCATTCGCTCGCCCCCCCTCCACAGATGAGTCGCGGACTGCCAAAGATTATCTGCTCCAAGCTCGGTTCGACCCAGCAGGCAATCCAATCGATGCGCAGCAATCCTTGCGAGAGAATCTCCAAGACCTACTTTGGGCGTTGATCAATACCAAAGAGTTCCTCTTCAACCACTGAGCTACGAGGATACGATGAATCCGATTCGAATGGACACGCGATGCTTGGTTTCAATGTGGAATTTTCTAAGGATCACCTGCCGAGTGGCGTCGGTCTGGATGATCGCAAACCTACTGTCAATCGCGAACTCGCAATCGGTCTGTCTGCCACTCCCTCGATTACTAACGACGATGCCGATGGGAGGACAGGTTGGAACGAAGTTCGAGCTGACGATCACGACCGAACACGTCGAAGACGCGTCCGAGATTCTCTTTAGTAGACCGGGCATTTCCGCGACGCCCAAGAAAGACGCGGACGGAACAACAGTCCCCAACGCGTTTCTAGTATCCATCGCACCCGATTGCAAACCGGGGCTGCTGGATGTGCGCGTGACAGGCAGATTGGGCCTGTCCTCTGCACGCGCTTTTTCTGTAGGCACGTTACTTGAAACCGTACAATCGCCAGACAACACGTCCTTGGCCAACGCACAGCTGTTGTCCGTAGGGACCGTTTGCAACGGTGTGGCCAAGGCAAAGTCGGTGGATCATTATGCGTTCGAAGCCGAACAAGGTCACCGTTATATTCTGCATTGCTCCGCCCGAGGCATTGATTCCAAGTTGGACCCAGTACTGGTCGTGGCCGATGAAACCGGACGCGATCTTGTTGTCGAACGTCAAGGCGACACCATCGATTTCACGCCCGCTACGTCGGGGAAGTACTTGATCAAGATTCATGAGCTAACGTTTCGAGGTGGCCCAGATTTCTTTTATCGACTCGCGTTGCAGGAGCTCCCTCGCGAAGCTGCGATTCCCGATTTCCCTACCACGCGCCCTGTCTCTACCTATTCCTGGCCACCGCTTGGACTGAGCGCAGTTGCATCCGTTCGTGAAGAAGAAGAGTCGGACATTCAGCATATCACGCTGCCCTGCGATCTGGAGGGAAGATTCTATCCCGCCGCGGATGTTGACACCTACGAGTTTCAAGCCAAGCAGGGCGAGGTGTGGTGGATCGAAGTCGCCTCGGAACGCTTGGGACGACCTACCGATCCGACACTGTTGGTCCAGAAAGCACCGGCAACCGATGGGCCAGGAACATGGACCGATGTTCTCGAACTCAACGATATCGCCAGTCCGATCCGACCTTCGAGCAATGGTTATGCGTACGATGGTCCTCCATTTGATGGCGGCTCCACCGATCTCATGGGAAAGTTCGAGGTGGCGCAAACCGGCAAGTATCGGATCCAGTTGAGCGACTTGTTTGGTGGAACTCGGCGCGATCCGCGGAATCGCTACCGACTGATCGTGCGTCGAGCCCAACGCGACTTTGCGTTGGCCGCATGGGGAATCCACATGGAGCTGCGCAATGGCGATCGCAACGCAATTTCGAAGCCGCTGGCCTTGAGGGTTGGAAGTACCGTTGCCATGGAGGTAATCGCATTTCGCCGTGATGATTTTCAAGAACCCATCCAATTGAACATGAGCGGATTGCCACCGGGAGTAGCGGCAACCGGTTTGACCATCCCCGCAGGTAAAACACGCGGCATTGTCTTGATCGAAGCAGCCATGGATGCACCCCAGGGGTTGTCCGCGGCGAAACTTTTTGGAACCGCTTCTATCGATGGGTCGGAGGTGACCCGAGAAGCAAGCATTGCACAAATGGCATGGCCGATTCCCGATTCATGGAATGAGATACCGAGTCCACGGCTTTTGGAAGACCTCGCCGTTTCCGTTACGACTAGCGAAAGCGGCCCGATTCACATAGCGGCCGCCGAAGACCGCGTGTTCGAAGCCAAGGTAGGAGACATCCTCCAGGTGCCCTTGGTGGTGACGCGACGCGGAAATCTGTCAGGATCGATCCTGCAGATGAAAACGCTCGGTGGCTCAATGGAAGGGAATCCGATGTTCGATATACCCATCGCTGCCGATCAAGCCATGGCAAACATAAATCTGAAAGCCGTGAATGCCCAGCCGGGAGAGTACACGCTCGCATTCTATGGACCAGGGGTGGTCAAATACCAAGAGGAATCGGCCAAGGCCGCAGCCCCGCGCGATACGGCAGAGATTATCGTAACGGCACCGGTTCGTATCCGTGTATTGCCATGATCAAGAGCCTTTCCATGATAAAGAACCCCTTTTTTGGATGGGTCGCAACGCGATGCGTTTGTTCGCGTGCGCGATATCGGAAACCACTTCATTGCAGTCTTAGGAGCTACCGATGAGCGATCCGTTCTATGCATCGACGATTCCGAGAACCCAAGGTTGTGCTGGTCCACAAGTCTTTGGATGCGCGGGCCGCAGGGGATTTCTGCGGATGGGGTTGGGCGGATTCGCCAGCCTCAGCCTGCCCGGTTTATTTCGCCTGCAATCCGCTCTGGGTAACACGGCTTCGGATTCGAATCATAAGACCTCAGTCATCATGGTTTGGAAACCTGGTGGATGTTCCCACTTGGATACGTACGACCCGAAGCCAGATATTGGGAGCGAATACCGAGGTCCGTTTGGTACCATCGCTACCAAGATTCCGGGAGTAAGGTTCACCGAACTATTGCCTCGACAAGCTGCGATA
Organism: Pirellula sp.; assembly: GCA_041752005.1. Lineage (GTDB taxonomy): Bacteria > Planctomycetota > Planctomycetia > Pirellulales > Pirellulaceae > JBKCUI01. The sequence goes on from JBGSHV010000027.1 coordinate 9,150, forward strand.
GCGGACAAGATCGCGATTGTCCGATCGATGCACCAGACGGCTCCTGGGCATCCAGCCGGTTCCATGCAGATGCTTTCCGGTGATCCAGAAACACGCGACAAACCGAAACCCAAATTCCCCGATTGGATGACCGTCACGCACTACCTGCGTTCGCTCGACGAACAACGTACCAATCCGATCCCCAGATACGTTGGTATCAATCCTCCACTCGAATACAACGGGCCGGCCTACTTAGGAGATGCGTATTCCCCTTTCACCGTGGTCGGTGATCCGAGTGCTCCTAATTTCAGTGTCCCGAATATCGGGATGTCGGATGCCCATGAAGTCCAACGCCTAGACCGTCGTGCGAACTTGCGTCAAAGCCTAGATACTCTGTCCCGATCCTTTGACCGATATGGAGAATTGGGGGCACTTGATCAATTCGAAACTCAAGCCATGACACTGCTTACCAGTCCGCAGGCAAAAGAAGCATTTGATCTAAATCGCGAAGAGGATTCGGTACGTGATCGCTATGGCCGAAACTCTTGGGGGCAGCAGTTGCTGATGGCGCGTCGATTGGTCGAAGCAGGCGTCGAGGTTCTAACCACCAGCCTTAGCGGGCAACTCTGCGGTCGCGTTGGAAACTGGGATGACCATGCCGTCAATCACCATATCTTCGATGCCATGCGATTTCGTGCAGCTGCGTTTGATCAGGCCGTCGCGGCATTGATCGAAGACCTCTACGAACGAGGACTCGACAAACGGGTGTTGGTGGTGGTTACCGGTGAATTCGGCCGAACACCAAAAATCGAGTATTCGCCGAGTACGGGCGAAGGAAACGCCAGCGCTGCGGCGGGAACCATTCAACCCGGTCGAGATCATTGGCCACGAGCGTTTTCCAATATTTGGGCGGGAGGTGGAATAAGAACGGGTCAGGTAATTGGCGCCACCGACAAACGGGGCGAAGATCCGATCGAACGGGCATGTTCGGCCGGAGACTTTTTGGCCACCCTCTACCATCATTTGGGAATCGATGCTTCAAAAACCTTCATCAAGGATTTCAACGGCCGACCGACTCCGATCGTCGATCATGGAAAACCGATCGCGGAACTAATGGCGTGAAGTACAACGAACCCTCAGCTGCGCGGTTTTCATTGAAACATGATTGCAGGCTGCGATTGGTTTCGTGCATGCCGATCGCGATGATCTCGATCTTGTTTCTTGTCACTGAGGTCCGGGCTCAAGAGCGAGCAGTTGACCGCACCGACAATGTCACAGAGCAGTGGTGTTACTTGACCAATAATCACGTGCGCGTTGGATTGTTGCGATCGCATGGTGGCGCAATTGGTTCTCTGTCGACACCTGATGGCTCGAGGAATGTGCTCAATCATTACGACCACGGTCGTCTGGTGCAGCAATCGTACTACGGTGACACGGATGGTTCGAAGTGGGTCGACAATCCTTGGATGTACAACCCGGTCCAAGGGGGCGATTACCTGGGACACGCCGCGCAGGTCATTGCCTTTGAATCGTCGAATGATTCGGCTCATGTCGAAACGATACCTAGGAATTGGGCCTCGGGCGCATTGCTCGAGGAATGCCGCATGGAGCAATGGGTCACGCTTCGCGATGCAATCGTCGAAGTTCGATATCGATTTAAATACCAAGGTCAAGTAAAGCATTCTGCTCGGCATCAAGAAACGCCAGCGGTTTTCGTCGCGCCAGAATTGAAATCATTGGTGACGTACGCCGGCGATGCTCCTTGGACGGCCGCTCCGCTGAGCGAACGAATGCCAGGCTGGCCGAATGAAAAGATCGTTATGACCGAGGGCTGGGCGGCTTGGGTGGAAGAGGACGGCCGCGGTATCGGAATTTACGTACCTGGCGTGACGGAAGGAACGTGCTATCGGTATCAAGGTGGTTCGGGCTCCGACTGTTCGTACATCGCTCCGCTGCGTACGTTTGCCCTCGAACCGGATTTGCAATTCGAATACATCGCCTACCTGACCTTGGGGGATGTCCCGACGATTCGCCAAAGGTTCCAATTGCTGCATAAGACACACGAGTAGTTCGGTGCGATCGTTGGATTATAATCGCGTGGATATTAAGGACGGTTGTCGTCTTGGCGCCGACCAGAATGCATTCCTCTCCCTTCTTTGCAAAGAACAGCCGATGCGCATTTTTCATTTCCTTTTGCCGATGTTGGTGATCCCAGTCATGTCCCTACCTGTGGTTGCACAATCTCCGTCTGCTCCCCCTCTTTCTGCTCCCCCCCTGCGCGTCCTAGGAACGATCGAGCGATTGGATCCGTCGTTGGACGCGATCTTACCGAAGGAGGCGCGACTGGAAGTTGTAGCGGATGGTTTCACCTGGACCGAAGGTCCATTGTGGATGGGCAATGCTCAGAATGGCTACTTGCTTTTCACCGACATCCCTCGCAACTCCATCTTCAGTTGGACCAAAGCGCATGGGATTTCTCTGTTCATGCAACCATCGGGTTACACCGGAGTCACTTACTATGGTCTCGAACCCGGGGCCAACGGACTGTTCCGGGATGCAGATGGGAATCTTGCCATGTGCGAGCATGGTGACCGCCGCGTGAGTGTGCTGACACCGCAAGGAGGCAAACGCACGTTGGCGGACCGATACCAAGGCAAGCGGTTCAACAGCCCCAATGATGGCGTGCTCAAGTCCAACGGGGATATCTATTTCACCGATCCTCCCTACGGTCTGCCGCAACGCGAAAACGATCCACGTCGCGAACTCGATTTCTGTGGAGTTTATCGAATCGCCAAGGGAACGAACGAAGTCACCTTGATGACGACCGATTTGGAGCGCCCCAATGGGATCGGCTTTTCGCCCGACGAAAAGGTCCTATACGTGGCTCAGAGCGATCCGAAGAAGGCCATCTGGATGTCGTTCCCGGTGAAGGAGGACGGTACGTTGGGAGGCGGAAAAGTGTTCTACGACGCGACAAACCAAGTTGGGAAACTTCCCGGACTTCCCGATGGGCTTTCCGTAGACACAGCTGGAAATGTATGGGCCAGTGGCCCCGGGGGCATCTATGTGTTCAGTCCCGAGGGCAAGTTGCTGGGGCGGATCCTAACCGGCGAGCGAACGAGCAATTGCTGCTTTGGCGAGGATGGATCGACGCTGTTCGTCACCGCCGATAGCAACCTGTGTCGTATTCGAACCAACTCGCAAGGCTGCGAGTATCGCATGGCTCAGTAGCTCTGCTCCGAGCCGCGACCTTCGGCACCTTTGTGTTCGCAGCCCTCCGTAGCGACTCGCTGAGTTGCACCGCACGATGTCAGAGCGATTATGGATGTACCCATGCGGCGAAATTCGATCTCACCTCCGGATTTCACTTCAAAATGTTCTCGCGAAATTCATCTGCGTAACGGCGGCGATAACCGAGTCGACGCCAGAAACTGGGATCTCAAAAAAACGTGTAAGCGGCGGCTTCGGTTCACTGCTTGGTTCCTCCCGCTGGGTCACTCACGTTGGCGGCTGGGGTATTCCATTCATCGAGTAGCCCCTTCAACGCCGCCCGATTGCTTTCGTCGGTTTCCGTTTCAAGGGAATGACGCACCCATTCGATGTTGGCCTCAGACTTGAAGTGTTTCAGGGCACGAACTCCACTTACGAATGGTAAGTCCGTGTTGCCGGCGATGACCCGCCTGGCCCAAGTCTCCAGCGGCTTGTCAATCGGGACAAAGACGATCGGAAGGCCATCTTGAATCACAAGTTTTGCTTCTTTGACCAAGCGGAGTTCGGTCGGCAACTGAAAGGTCCGCATCTGCACAACGCCCGGCAATCGTTGTGCGGTCCTGCGTATTACCATGAGCACATCCTTTTCCGCGTTGACCTGGGTGAGCACACCATCATCGTTAAGCGACAGTCGCATCAGCGATGGCTCTGCCAAATCGATCATGACCCAAGCACTCTCCGAATTCGTATTCGTATCAAAGGGTGATTTGAGTACCAATCGGGCACGGGAATTGATCCAGGTCTCGATCTGCTCGCGTTTGGCGAACAAATAGAAATAGTCGTGATCGAGGTCCCCTCCCTTGATCACCTCTTCCACCTCCAAACGGATCTTGTAAATCGTTTGACCTAACTGCTCGCGTTCGCCGTCGATCGCGAGAATCCGGCCCAGCAGAACAACCTCGGAGTTGTGTACCATATCCTCCAACGACGTATAGCTGGCGGGGCCGAGCTGGGCGATGGCTTCCGAACTGAGCATAGCGAGGAACAGGCCCAGAACCGCTAAGGACGATGTAGAGTGAAGTATGAACATAAAGTTCCTCGGACCCGCACGTTCGGTGGTGTGTTAAGCAATGTCCAACCTTACCCGATTTCGGCCCTAACGCTTACGGAGCTCTAAGTCCTTGGGCTCCACCACCACAAGAGCGACGAAGTACGTACGCCAACCCCACACCGCCTGGCTCATTGGCACATCCTTCCATCCTTGTTCGTCGGCTGCTGCCGAGACTGCCGGAGGATCACCGATCATTTCACCCGACTCGAATCCCTTGAAAATGCAGCGCTGTTTTGCAGGAAGTTCAAGGCCTGCCATCTGGAGGTTATGGTCGACAACAACAGCGCCACGGATCACGAGCGTAATCGGCTTGGGGAGTTTCTTGCCGTCGACTGTGTCCACGAGTAGCGTCCCAGTCTCGACCTTGCCGCCCTCGAACCTGAAGCCCTCAATGGTCCGATACACTCCGAGCTGATCGCTGAGAATACCACCAGGTTGGCGCGGTTTGGCCAACTCAGTCTTCGGGCCGCCCGGTGTGACGGGCAATTGACCAAAGGCAAGAGAAAGGGAAATTGCAGCGAGCGACGCTCCCGCGCACAAAACTCCGACGTAGAAAATGTTCCTCATCTGTCATTTCTCCTTGGCCGAACGCACCGTATTACTGAGCGCATTGGGCCGAGTCCATGGTATCAGATTCAAACGGTCCGTGGAAATCAAAACTACGACGTAGCCGATGGCTGTAATGTACGCTAGCATCCACCATCGTGATTGTGAGTTATCGGAATCATTACTCCGAGAAACGGGCCACCCCAGAGCCTGACAAGTGGATGCGGGTCGGGTTCGAAGAAACTGTACGGCAGGTGCCAATGCCGCAGATCAGCATCCGTCAATGTCCCGCCGCACGCGTACCCGCAAATGATGTGGTCTAGTTCGTGGGCAACTGTCATGACGGACCAAGACGCGACGATGAGAGCAATCCGTCTCAGTATGCGTATTGCAATTGGAGCATCCACGTCGGGTATCAATGTTTGAGAGGACGAAAAAATCCGTTCACAGGGCCGCGGCCAACGATGCTGATTTCAAAGACTGTGCGGCCCGCGGCGCCGTGTGGAACGGTTTGTTGTCCGACGCGTACTTGCCGCAATCAACGCTTGGGTACGTATTATTCGGTTTCAACAAGATCCATTCTGGAAATAAGTCCGTTGTCCATCGTGAATCGATGGCACACGTGTTCATCGACAAGGACGGTTCCGTCAAACGTCTTCACGACCTGATGAACCGTGACGTTGATACGCCCAGCTTCGTCCGTTTTGAATTCGACAGGCTCAACCTTTCCATCGATCTCGTTCCACTGTTCCGACCAGTATTCACGGATTGCGTCTGGCCCTTCAACGAACCCACCCTTAAAAGCGCGAGGCCAAACTACACTTTGGGTCATCAAGGAAAGCACGGCAGCAGCATCACGCCTGTTGAAGGCGGCGTATGCATCACGCAGACTCTGAAGGTCAGATTCGCTGGACAACGTCATATTGCTGAGTCCATCCTTTACGGATAACGAATAGCAATCTATCCCGACAGGAGCGAAGCGGAACGGTGGGATAGATTGTGCGTTGACTGTGTGGCTTCGCCCCGATTTCAATGGACAGTATACCGAATGCATCCGACGTGCGGATACTAGTCGTTCTCATCTCCTGGCCAGCCAGGTCTATGCAAGAAGATGGCGAGATTCGCTCGCGCAATTTGGCACGTCCAAGCCCGATCGGGCCGATCGCCCGGTCGCATGCTGGCGAAGTACGCAGGCCAACCGCATGCAGCGCTCCGTTTCTTGATCTTGAAGCGCGACGGGATTCAACCCAGTGCTCTGAGCTTCGTAGAACGGGATTTCACGCCACTGGAGTCGCCTCATCCGCTGCGACTCGCAATGATCTCGTCGAAGATGTCCCATCCCGATTCTTCGGGATGTTTTCCATACCTCATGGCGAAGCGATCGACGTGGTAGGTGCAGGCGTCGATGGTTCGAGGCGAGAGGTTTCGAATCTGCATGTCCTCGGCCATGCGTTTGGTGAAGACAGTGACACGTTTTTGGTACGGGGTCATGGACGGTTCCTAATCCTGAAGCACGAAAGGGAGTAATTCAGCAAGAACAAACTTGCTGGTTGAGTAAATCAGGATGGTTGACGTTAGAAATAGCGCAAGTGTTTTAATAGGAATAATCGCTACGAGGTGAAAAGAATCTGAAGCTAGCAATCGCTACAATCGGACGATCAGCAGCAAGGGGAAGAAACTCGCTAGCGAGTAGGGCAGCGAAAGCTGCCACAAATTTCCGCAGGAAATGAGCGTCGCAGACTGGCTTTGTCTGCCTGCAACAAGACAGCGACGAAGTCACAAATCTTTCCGAGCACGCAGGCAGAAGGCGAGGAACAACCCGTTGCACCGAAGCAACTAGCGGCAGTCGACCATACTGCTCATTTGAGCACTGCAGAGGGTAAAGCCATTTAGTTCAACGACCGGATTCAGCGAGCGGCGCCAAGGAAACGGTCCAGTGGAAACACGCGTTATCGCCGCTTCGCTGCAATCCATGGTTCGTCGATGATACACCGACGCGCGTTTCGAGTACAATAATTCAGTCGTCGATAACCGTCTCAGTTGGAGGTCGTGAAGGTGAGTCATCAAGTAGGTATCCCAGGCATCGTCCGTAATGGTGTGGTAGTACCACAGTCGAATCAACCTTTGCCTGAAGGAATCCACGTCGAAATTCGAATGGAACCCGGAGATGTTCCCGAAGGACTGAAATCAGAAATCGCAGCTTGGGACAAGGCAAGCGATGAATCATGGAAGTGGATTGAGTCACTTGAGGCAAGTGAGCAATGACGATTGGCGAGATTCATTGGGTTGAGCTTCCAGATAGCGGGGGACGTGAACAAGCCGGGCGGAGGCCAGCAATCGTCATCCAAAATGACGACTATGCAGGAAGCCTCCCGACGGTCCTCGTGATTCCATTGAGTACGGCTATGGCCGCCCTACGATTTCCAGGCACTGCACAAATCAAAGCGGAAAAGAAGTCTGGCTTGCGAACCAATTCGGTTGCTCTCGTGTTTCAATTGCGAGCAATTGATCGAGGTAGGATCAAGGAAAAAATTGGTGTGGTTCCTGAGTCAGAGATGGTTGACGTTCGATTAGAACTCGCAAAGCTTCTTGGATCGTGACTTCTTCGACGAACGCTCAAAATCACCCAGTTGGCCAAAGTGATCGTGACGGTGAGGAAGCACCCGATGGCCAACTTGGGTGCATTTTTTTGTTCGCCGCTTCGCTTCGACCTTGCGTTCGACGCATACGGTCGACCGGTCGATTGACCATTCCAACTTTGAACAAGTGTCGATCCAAATGCAAATCATGCTAATCTAATTTTTCCAGAGTCTTCTCCGCGTTACTTAATGCTTTCTCTTTTGAAGGAAGAAACACGTTTTTCACCCAATCCTTGTGAGGTGGGAGTGTCTTGCCGTCCTTTACCTTGCGGGAAAACAATGGTCGAAACCCATGCCAGTCTGCGTGCGCACCAGTTTCTAGATATTCATGCGCTTTGACGATCGCCTCTTCAATACGTTTGATGCGATCAAGGATGGCTTTCGTCTTTGACATGGTGTAACGCGGCGTGCCTGGGAACTTTTACAGAATACAAAAAAGCTGGTAATGTTTTAGCGGCGAACGTCAGCGGTAACGGGGCCGCCGCGAAAAGACGATGAGTTCAAAACCCGCTTCATCGGCGGCTCCCGTTCACCGCATGGTTATCCGCCGGTGCCATTTGATTTCCCCGCTGAGGGTTCTTCATTGTCATTCACGAGGCTAATCGAGGTTAACCAAATGCCGAAAACAAGTTCAATGCCAGCAATTACGTAAGGGACGATATTGGATGCAGGCAGCCTGATGAAGACAGCCGCAGCGCCAACGAGGCACATGGCCCCGCCTAATATCCAATTCGTCCAATCGCCGTAGGCGGTACGAAAGCCGAAATAGTGAGCGCCCACCGCAATGGCGGCCACAGGGAAGACAAAATCTGGACGGTAAGGGAGTAGCAACCATGCAGCCAATAGTCCGCCGATCATTGGGAATACGGTTTCAATGACGGTCAGGCCTCCGGGATTGTTCGAGGACACTGTACCACGACGGAAGACGGTGCGGAGAATCAAACTCGAAACAGGGAAGATCAGCATCCCACCAAAGAACAAGACCGCAAACCCAAACGGCACGGATTTGGTTGTTGCCACTACGCCCGAGAGAAGCCATATAATTCCCGAAACGACGGCACCAGTACCACCGCGCAGGTACGCTTTGCGAAGTTCTGATTGCGCGACTGCAATGTCCAAAATGAGCTCACTAAATCCCGTTTCAGTCGGATAACGGCAACCGTCACCGAGCATCCGCCAGTGAGGTCTCTAAAGTAAAATCGGCCGACCGGATGCTTCGGTGCACGGTTTTGTTCGTCCGGGTTTTGGTTGTTTCGGTGATTATGATGCCCGTGGTCATCGTAGATTGATTAGAGCAGCAATCGCAAAAGGTAAGAATAGCACACATGGGACTGCCAAAGCAATGTTTGTCCAGTACCAAACCCGAAGTACTATCCATCCAGCGCTATTTCGATCGAGAACCAGTTGCGTTCCGTCCTGTCTCGATGTTCCCAATACCAACGCTGCTGACGCCAACGCGAGTAGTGGATTAAGAAGGATGTACAGCGGTAATGCAAACCAGCTAACGAACGGCGTGAGAGCAATGAGAAGCACTGCGATGAACTGTATCCCAACGTGCTTCATCGCTGAATGCTCTCGAGAGTACCTGAAGGACGAACGGCACGATTCAGCCAGCCCGAGGTGTTGACTCAACGCAAGTAAAAACGCCTGATCGAGGGCTTGGTTGCATTTTCTTGGTACGCCCGTCATGGGCATTAGTTTATGGGGTTCAAGTCCCCTGTGCGAGATAGGAACCTCTGGGAGATCAGTATACCAAATGACAGCTTCAAGAGAGCAAGCACGAGGTGAAGGCAACTGCGCGAGGGCGACCGAGCGTGGGAAGGAAGCCTGCGAATGTATGGGCCGTGCTTTTGCTTTCGAGGGTCAAGTCTGTCGACTGCCATCAGTGCGTCATTCCCCACTCGAACGCATTCTCACCGAATCTGCAAGGTTACGCACAGGAACATCATACAAGGACGGATCGGAAAGGCGAGTGAGCCAAACATCACGAATGCCCAAAAAAACCAACACTACCCATCGATCGATCAGGTAAAGGGTGAGCTTGTGCAGAGGAAACCAGTGTTCTTATCCGGTGCTGTAACTGGAAGCCTTGGCGACATGTTCGCACGCGCATCCGAGAGTTACTAGCACTGGGTGTCTCACGCAGGCACGCCATCCGTCACGGCATACGTCGCAAGGGCCTTGGGCATATGGCCAAGACGATTGCGAGCGGGGTTGGAATGACGAATACTTGGCTAGCTGATCAAGGAGTCTTGAGTCTGAAGACGTTTTGGTTTGAGCTTGCTCACCTTCGCTGTATCGCCGCCGCACTCATGTGCGCAGAGCCAACGCGGCCGGACCCGCATGCCCGGTGGTGCTGTAAAGGTGGTCAGCAATGACCACCCTTACCCGATTTCGTCGGTACATTAAGAGTGACACACGGGCCGACGAATCTACCGATGACACAACCAATAGAAACGCTCACCACAATCAACAAAATGACCCACGCTGAGAAATACAACTTTTGGAAAGGCGGGTTGGTTTCAGTGACCGGAACAAGCCAAATGACTCCAGAAAACCATAGAGCCAGCACGAGAATCGGAGTGAAAATGATCGAGGTAAGCTGGGCAGCAAGGCCACCAATGATTGCAACACGGCGGGTCTGACCCATCGAATACGCCACTCCGGCCCCTGCACCGAACGGAATCGTGAAGATGATGGAAGCGGACCATGGCCTCGCAAAGGCGAGAACCATCGCGGTCCAAAACGTGAACGCCATTACATGGGCGATACGATATTGCATGGTCTCATTTCTGTCCACCGACGAACGCCATGCATCAGCTGGCCGACGAGAGACGCGTTGATTTCAAAACTGAACCGACGGCCGGCTCCGTTGCATGCAATTGTTCGGCGATTCTTTAGTGGCTTCCAGGCTCTACTCGGCCTTGAGCATCGCACGTTCCTTCCACACTGGAGGCTTCTCCTTGAGCGACTGGATATTCTCTTCTATCAGAACCAACTTGGCAGAGTTCGGAATCACTACGAATGCGTAGGGAGTAACCGGGACGCGGCCCCCATCAAGCCCACCGGCGGTCTGGTACGACATGTCGTCAAAGCGCAGGGAAACGGTGTCATCTTGCTCATCTATAGAGATAATGTCGAGACCGCGACTATTCGAAGCAGCGCCTTTGAAAATTGCAATAACCATGCACTTCTTGAAGTCAATCTGCACGATGGGCATCTGCTCTCGGAACCTGTCCTCCTCCGTCTTTCCCAGATGGCTCAGCCAGATACGCTGCCAAGCTTCCTCCGAGCTGACTCTGTAGTAGGCAGCCTTTTCCACTTTACTATCGGCACCTGCAAGAACAATGAGCGGCCTCGATTGCCCAGCAGCCTCGTCTTTTACTAGGGCCGTCTGTGCTTCCAGTCTTGGACACAAGCTACTGAGCGCCAGAATCGTGTCCATGACGACAAGTCGCAAAAAATGCCTCTCATTGTGCTGGAATTCCTCTTTCAGATGGCCTTGCAACGCGGATCAAAACGACAGCCTGCCTCCAAAAAGCCGACTGTCCTCCGCCGCTGAACGAATAGCAATTTATCCCGACTGGAGCGAAGCGGAACGGTGGGATAGATTGTGCGTTGAACTATGTGGCTTCGCCCCGATTTCATTGGACAGTATACCGGATACATCCTACGTGCGGATACAAGTGGAACTCATGTTTTGGCTAGACAGGTCCAAGCCAAAAGATGGCGAGATTCGCTCGCGCAAATTGGCAATTCCAAGCCCGACCAGGCCGATCGTCCGGTCGCATGCTGGCGAAGTACGCCCGCCAACCGCATGCTGCGCTCCGTGCTTGGCCCTTCAGCATTTAGCTCGGAACCCAATGGCTCATCGGGTCCTTCAACCGCAGGAGAGCACCGGCCACGACTCGTCCACTCAAACCAACTCGGATGCGCTGGACCGTAAAACAACTCACGCCAACTCGGCCTGTCTTGCTTCTCAATGCATTGCATCTCGCTCTGGCAGTACGGGCATCGGCGGTTCGCCTGCCGTGGCTGGCTATGGGGTCATACGAGCGGATTTCAATCCTGGAACAGAATCTTTCGCTAGCAACCGCAACAACTGAACCTGGGAATGGAGGATCACATTGCACGACGCGGCTTAGACAGCGAGCGAGATGAGTGCGCTAGACAGCGATAAAATGGGGACTGCAAGGTAAGACTAACACTCCGTTGCACCGGAGTTAGCCGCCTGAAATGCCGAGCCTGAATCCATCCCTGACGGGTGAAGCCATTTAGTTCAACGCCACCGTTCAACGACACCGTTCAGCCAGTTGCGGCATGTAAAGTTTCCATCAGGACTCAATCGACCCGCCGCTTGGCGGCAATGGTTGATGCGTCCTATTCTACTCGATTTGTAGTGCGAGGAGGACTATATGGATTGGTAGCGTCCTCGCTCGTTTCTACAGACACAGCAGGCTGTGAATCAAAATCGTCAGCTTTGTCGAAATCACCACGATGAGATCGGTATCTCCATGTCACTAAAGAAATCAAACCGAGCGGAATGTAGTTTATCGCTACCCAAACGATAGAGAACGGAATGCCGGTGATTGGTGCCAATGCCCGGCCAGTGTCGTTTGTCAGTCGGCTCATTGCCTCTTCCATTGCTGGCGTGATCTCGGCACCGCTAAACGCCCCATCGCCGTCTAGATCATGCTTGTTCAGTTCGGCTTCGAGTTGTGTGTCCAGTAGATGGACGCCGAGAATCAAGACACAATAGCATCCTACGATTGCAACTGGCCAAAGAATCAACCAATGAATCCTCTTTCGCAAAGCGAAGCTGTTCAGCAACCAAAGTGCTGCTGGCAATCCCCGGAATGAGTAGTAGGCGATCAGCCAATTCATAAGTTGCTTGAAGGACGAACGACCGCATTGACGGAGTACGAGGAGAAGACCCTACGCGAGTCAAAAACGCTGGATCGAGCACTTCGGTCCATCGGTTTGTTCAAGTAAGCCGCTACAGCGGCGGGCCAAGGTGGCGCAGGGGCGGTGGGCTCTCGCATTCGCATCTTCCAGCCAATCATCTCTCCCAGCCAAACTGCGAATGTGATTCTAGCAGATTCCGGACGTTGGTTCATCCTCATGGTTTCGCGTTTTTTCCAGTCCCATTCCATGAGGAGAGTTCATCGTGTCTGTTACCAACCCCAACCCAAAGAAGGTTTCCCCCTACTTCTCCGGCAGGTACTACCAAGCCATGGCCGATTTTGGCATCAAGTTCTTCTACACCAAGACATGCAAGCGGCGATGGAAGTCGCTCGAACAAACAGTTCAAACTACAGAAAGTCCAAACCCTTCCTACCGTGATGACCATCCAGGAGGTTCACAGCATCATCGCACGTTGCTCCACGCTACGCATGAAGGCCTTCTTCTGGACCACCTATTCCCTTGGCCTGAGACTCGAGGAAGCTCTTCATCTGCAAGTCGCCGACATCGACTCCCAGCGGATGATGGTTCACGTCCACCGCGGGAAGGGTGCCAAGGAATGAGCGGGATAAAGACACCGCATGCGAGCTCCGATCAATTTAGCACAACGAGTTTTAGGGCACGGCGCACCCTATTGTCTTGCGGTTCGTCTCGACCGAAAAAAGCGGTGCGAAAGTCGGCAGAATCACGCGACTGGCGACACGGCCAGCCAGCTACAAAGGATCGTCAATCAGACAAGTCACCTATCGAGATGTACCGAGAGTCGTAAAGCTCCCCTGATCTGACCGTCCTGACTCCAAAGCAAAACCTATCGCCAGGACAAAAAAAGTCTCTTGACAAGAAACCGGGCATCTTGAACCGAGAATTTCAGCATCGGCACCGCTCCTGCGTCGCTCGTGATGTCAAATTCTTAGATGTTAGTCCGCTTCTTTCTTTAGCAAGCTACGGACCGCGTTTGAAAGTTCTTTGCCTCGAAGGTCACGAAATCGAATGACACCACGCTGGTCCAGTACAAACGTCGACGGCCAACCACGAATATTCCATTGAGTTGAAATCCGTTTGTCCTCTCCGTCCCACCACACCCGCCAGGTGATTGCCTTGGATTCCAGAGACTCAAGGACGGTGTCAATCGTTTCATCTCTTTGAACTCCAATAAAGACAAATGGCTCTTCGGACAATTCCTCGATCAGCTGGCGATTGTCAGGGTACATTGCCTCACATGGTCCGCATCCTTTGAACGAGAACATCACGACCACAATCTTGCCGTGAAAGCCAGCGAGACTCATCGGCTTTCCTCTCGCATCTTTGCCATCGATTGGAGGGGCTTTTTGCCCGATCGAATGGTTGAGTTCAAATTGAATGGCTGGTAGACGATCGACAATTCGCTCTCTTTTCGATTTCAACACGTCGTCAAGTTCACCTCTATTAACGCTTACAACTCCAGGATTCCTAACGGCGACCAGTGGTGGAACGAGTTCGTCTTGGTACCCATTGACTATTTGGTCGATCAGCTTGATCGCTTCAGCACGGTTTCCGTCGATGGTCACGTCTTTCAGACCGGCGATAATGCTCTCCAAACCATTTATTCGAGCGTCATTCTCTGCGTCTTCCCGGTCCAAAACTGCCAGTTGCGATTCGTACATACCAGGAAGGTTAGCTTCTAATGCAAGGTAGTTTGCAAGTTCGTGCATGGCATTCGCCCGAACATACCCATGTCGTGAGGATGTAATCAAGTTACGCAGGAACATTTTCGATTCGGGAACTCTCGTTCCAGAAAACAGATTTCTAAAGGTTGTGTCGACGTCTGGGTAATCATGATAGTATTCACCGAGGACCTTTAAGGCGGCGACTTTGCCCGTGGTCACTGGGAGGTCGGAGGAATCAACAACACTCGCGGCTGCCATTACCAAATGATATAGACAGCTAAAACCAATGTCCGTCCCTCGTGATTGCCGCTCGAGCATGAGAAAATCAGTCACCATAGTATTATTCGGGTGATTCTCGAGAAACAGTTTGTGCCAATCTTCACCCTCTTTGGGCTTATGAGCGAGGTACGCTTTGCGAAGGATGTTGTATCGTCCTGCCAATTCATCGAAGCGTAACTTGGGGTCGATGGTAGAACTTTCTTGCTGCGCATCTGGCTTGGCGTCTTGACCGAAGCATGCCGGGAATGGAAAGCCAATAAATAGTAATACAAGGAGAGATCTCATCGGCGTCGCCTGTTGAGAATAAGGGTTTGATCGGAATAAAAACGAATAGCAATCTATCCCAACTGGAGCGAAGCGGAACGGTGGGATAGATTGTGCGTTGAACTGTGTGTGGCTTCGCCCCGATTTCATTGGACAGTATACCGAATGCATCCCACGTGCGGATACTAGTCGATCTCATGTCTTGGCCAGACAGGTCTAAGCAAGAAGATGGCCAGATTCGCTCGCGCAAATTGGCAATTCCAAGCCCAACCGGGCCGATCGTCCGGTCGCATGCTGGCGAAGTACGCCTGCCAACCGAATGCTGCGCTCCGTTTCTTGATCTCGAGGCGCGACGGGATTCAGCCAAGTGCTCTGAGCTTCGTAGGACGGGATTTCACACCACTGGAGTCGCCTCATCCGCTGCGACTCGCAATGATCTCGTCGAAGATGTCCCCTCCCGTTACGTCGGGATGTTTTCCATACCTCATGGCGAAGCGCTCGACGTGGTAGGTGTAGGCGTCGATGGTTCGAGGCGAGAGGATTCGAATCTGCATGTCCTCGGCCATGCGTTTGGTGAAGGCCGTAACGCGTGTTTGGTACGGGGTCATGGACGGTTCCTAATCCTGAAGCGCGAAAGGCAGTAATCTAGCAAGAACAAAGTTGCTGGTTGAGTAAATCAGGATGGTTGACGTTAGGAATAGCGCAAGTGTTTTAATAGGAATATCGCTACGAGTTGAAAAGAATCTGTAGCTAGCAATCGCTACAATCGGACGCCCCACCAGCGACGGGAAGAAACTCGTTAGCGAGTAGGGCAGCGAGAGCTGCCATAAATTTCCGCAGGAAATGAACGTCGCAGACTGGCTTTGTCCTCCTGCAACAAAACAGCGACGAAGTCATAAATTTTTCCGAGCACGCAGGCAGAAGGCGAAGAACAACCCGTTGCACCGAAGCAACTAGCGGCAGTCGACCATACTGCTCATTTGAGCACTGCAGAGGGTAAAGCCATTTAGTTCAACGACGGCGGTAACGGGGCCGCCGCGAAAAGACTATGACTTCAAATCCCGCGTCATCGGCGGCTTCCGCTCACCGCTGTGTTATCCGCGCTGTGCTGGTATCGATTGCACAGTTGGGCGGCTATGTCAGCGATCTCGTCGCGTGATTCGAGCATGATTGCTGGCAATTTTGATGATCCAGCTGAGGCACCCCACAAGGCACCCGCCATCGCCCCAATTGTGTCCACATCGCCGCGACAAGCAATTGCAAATGCAATCATTTTTTCGAATGATTCATTCAGATGCCGTATGGCAATGTATATCGCAGTCGGACAGGATGTTTGCGCGGAAATTCCATTCCCTAGCCGGGAAGCAACTTCTCTCGCGGCGGGAGTAGCATTTGAATCAATCCACGATGCCGCCAAAGCAATCCGATCTCGAATTTCCGGTGTCGACGCAGTAGCAATCAGACAAGTAAACAATTCTCGTGGATCAACGCGATGAAGAATGAAGCTGGTTGCCATAGCAATCATAGTCGCAGCATCGATACCTATTGGGTGAGAATGCGTTACAACGGATGATTCTCTGGCGGATTGCAGCAACAGTTCCTCATCATTCGCAAAAAACAATGCAAGAACAGGTGCCCTCATTGCCGCCCCATTGCCATACGATCCCTCTGAATATACTGCCTTACTGGCGGTTTGCCATGACGCTCCTCGGCGAATCTGCTTCAGAACTTTTGCGGTTCCGGGGCCATATCCACGACTCCAACGATAGCTAGACGCGAAGCGTGTTGCCAAGGCATTCTGGCACACACCGCTGTCATTTAGCAGTGAAGATGCAAGGTCGAGGGACATTTGCGTATCATCGGTCCAACGCATACGGCCATCCGATGTCTTGCCAAGCAGTCTCCACACAAAGCGTTCGATAGGTCCGCCTTCGTAAGGCGCGCCAAGTGCATCGCCGGTTGCCAATCCAACCATGCAACCGACAAATTGATCGAGCGTGAGCTTCATGGCTTTGAGCGGATAACGGTTCGATTCACCCAGCGGCGGGATGAATCATTGATTTGGCAAAACACCTGATCCGCCGCTTGGGTGCAATCGTTGGTTCGTCGAATCATCATTGTAGTTTAAGGGATGTTTCGAGTCACCGGCTCGTAGTATGCGATACGTATACCAAAGGGTCATGAATGAATACACGGCCATTGGAACAAAAACAATCACATAGGACAAATGATACAGGAGAAACTCGTTAATGCCATTTCTGGAAATCACACTGGGTATGTAAAATGTTCCGCCGGGCAAAAGATGTCGTACGATGGAGACCATTGCTATCATGGCAATGGGTAACGCAGGAATGATCGATACCGCACGAACTAGCCGGACAGCAGAACTACGATTGCCAAAAAGCGATACGCAAATAATCCACATCGCTAGAACCACATATACAAAAAGCCCGTCCCAAATGAGTCCAAAGTAGAAGCGTCCCTGAACACTGAAGTTCTCTACAGCAAAATAGATTGAGCGTAGGGTGAAAGCAGTGGGTAGAATCCCCCATGCAAGCAAGAGCGGAAAATGCCACCTCGACCACACAGATCCGGCCGTAGTCTCATGTATTGTCGATGATTGGTATGGATTCAACGTCTGCATGGATTTCTCTGACCGACGAACGGCTGGATTCAGCGAGTGTGGCGCAAGGGAAACGTTCCACTGGAGACACGCGTTATCGCCACTTCGCTGCAATCCATTGTTACCCCGTGCCTTGGATTGTGTCCAGCGGTTGAATCGGATCAAAATGATGTAGCAGAAGATAGTCGTCCCATCCGTTCCGGCCGGTCATTGTAACGATGGCGGAAGTTCGTATCTCATTTCCGATCGTATGGTCCGCAAGCAATGATGTATTGATTGCATCCCAAGCTGCGACAGCGTCATCTGATACTACGAATAGGTTGATGTAGCGACCATGGTCGCCGCCAGACTCGAAAGAAACGTTCGGCGTCTGGTTCGAAATATTGCGGACGAGGTCGTTGATGCGTTCCTCTGTCAACGTTGTAAGCCTGTCGATTTGGATTTGGCAGCAAATGGTGTGCATCGTCTCGACTGGCAGCATTCCATAGGGGTAACGTCACACATCACCGAGCACGCGAAGTTGATGTGCCATTGTCAAAACGCCCCGACCGCGTGCTTCGGTGCATGTGATTGTTATCCGCTCGCATCCTTCGACCATCGCATTACGTGGATGTCAGCCGATGGTGGTCCGTG
>JBGSHV010000028.1:0-2649 GCA_041752005.1 Pirellula sp.
GACTGGGACATTGGTTCAGACGGGCGATGAGTTGGTGCGATTGGATCAATCGCAGATCGAAGACAAGATTCTTCAACAGAAGATCGTTTATGAAAATGCGTTGGCCAACAAGATCACGGCTGAGAGCGATGTAGCGGTCGCAGAAACGAGCATCACGGAGTACCTCGAGGGCACCTACAAAGAGGAACGTAGTAACGTTGAGAAGGAAATCTTTGAGGCCGAGCAAACAGTGCGCAAGGCGGAACTCTCGCTTCAATCGGCCCTGCGTTTGACGGCCAAAGGGGTGTACAAGGACCTGCAATTGGAAGGCGAGAACTTTGCGCTCGAATCCGCCCTGAAGGACCTGGAGTTGAAGAAGAATAAGCTCGAGTCGCTGGAGAAGTACAACAAAGTTAAGATGGTGCAGCAACTCCAAAGCACGCTTCGAGCGGCGGAAGCGAAATTGGCTTCTTTCGAAGCCTCGCTCGAACTCGAACAGGCCCGCCTGGAACGCGAGAAAGAGCAACTCGTCAACTGCGTCATCAAAGCCGACACAGCCGGAATGGTCATCTTCCCATCGATGGCCGCGTGGAAGGATACGCCTGATATCGCCGAGGGCGCGGTTGTCCGCGAGCAACAAACACTGTTGATGATCCCCGATGTCAGCCAAATGATGGTCAAGGTTGGGATCCATGAATCGAAAGTGGATCGCCTGAAAGTTGGGATGAAGGCCAAGGTTCAGCTTCAAGATTTGACGTTGATCGGAACCGTCAATGAGATCGCCGAGGTCACGCGTCCGGCGGGTTGGTGGACTGGGAATTTGGTCAAGTACGATACGAAAATTAAACTGACCCAGCACCCTGGCCTCAAGCCAGGGATGAGCGCGATTGTCGACATCGTGTTGGCCGAGCATACCGATGTGCTGTCTATTCCCGTGGCCGCCATTGTTCAAGGGACGGGTGGAAACTACTGCTGGGTGCAGAACGGTACGAACGTTCAGAAACGCGTCATCCGCATCGGTGATACCAACGATCAATTCTCCGTGATCCTCGACGGTCTTAACGATGGCGAAGAGGTAATTCTCAATCCGCTGGCGTTTGTCGAAGAAGCCCAGCGAATTGCAAACGAAGCCAAACCCGATGCATCGTCCCCGAGCGACGCGGTTCCCAAGGCCGTACGTCCGACCGCGACGGGATCGTAAGCCGTGGGCGCCTTTCTTCAAATTTTCAGGCTCGGAATCAAGAGCCTGGTGCTCCAAAAAATGCGGTCTTCATTGGCCGCGTTAGGCATATTCATCGGTACGACCACTGTGATTTGGTTGGTCGCGATGGGCGAAGGGGTGAGCTATCAAGCCCAGCAGCAGATTTTGGAGTTGGGCGCCAACAACATCATCATTCGCAGCATCGAGCCCAAAACGTCGAGCAACACGGAAAAAGATCGGGTCAAGAGCTATGGACTGCTGAGAGCTGACTACCAGCGAATGCTCTCGAACATCCCTTCCATTGTGCGGGCTGTACCGATCCGCGAATTGAAGCGTGAGTTTGCGGTCAAGGATCGCATACTCAATGCCAATCTCGTCGGCTGCACCGAAGACCACCTGGAACTCAATCGACTCGAGATTGCGCGCGGTCGTTGGCTCAACGTGCAAGACGATCGGGAGAACGTTATCGTTCTGGCCGATGGAACGGCCAAGCGATTGTTTCCGTATGAGAATCCGATCGGTCAGAAAGTCCGCGTCGAGAGCGACGTGTACACGGTGATAGGACAAACCAAGCCTCGGGGGGCATCCGCAGCCGTCGGTGGGAGTTTGGAAGCGCGCGATTACAGTTACGATGCTTACATCCCGTTGGAAACGTTCCGCTACCGAGTCGGCGATCAAATCATGACCCGAACCGGCGAGGGATTTAATTTCAAAGGGGAAATTGTCGAGCTGACTCAGATCACGTTGACCATCGACGACATCACGATGGTGGACGAGACAGCCGCCATCTTGGAGCGATTGTTGATGCTCTACCACACCGAAGAAGACTACGCCGTGGTGGTTCCAAAGGAATTGCTACGACAGGCCGAGCGAACGCGGGCCATGTTCAATGCCATGTTGGTAATCATTGCCGGTATTTCATTGCTGGTGGGCGGGATTGGAATCATGAATATCATGTTGGCGACGGTCACTGAGCGAACACGCGAGATCGGCATTCGGCGCGCGTTGGGTGCCAAACGCCGCGATATCATTCAGCAGTTCTTGGTTGAGACGCTGGTGCTGACCGGAAGCGGTGGAATGTTGGGTGTTCTTTGCGGACTGATGTGCGGACCGCTCTTTTACATGGTTCGAACCATTATTATGGCGTTGTCTCCCGACTTGTTGCCGCCTACGATTTTATCATTGGAGCCGAGAATCGCACTATGGTCGGTGTTCCTGTCCGTGTTCATCTCGTTGGGTGTTGGGGTGCTTTTTGGCCTCTATCCTGCACGGCGGGCTGCGGCCATGAATCCCATCGATGCACTTCGGAATGAATAGCAGGCGTGAAGCTTTTTTTTACCGACCGGTTTGAGTTGCCGTTGCCCGACGGGCATCGGTTTCCGATGAGCAAGTACCGACGGTTGCGGGACCGCTTGGTCAACGATCCGGTTCATCGAGGAGATGTGTTTCTGGAGCCGCCCGCTGCAACG
>JBGSHV010000029.1:0-59653 GCA_041752005.1 Pirellula sp.
ATCGGGTAAGGGGTGCCCGTTTCCTGCCGACCTCCCATACCATCTAGCGCTCAGCTTTGACCAACTCCTTCCCCTCTGCCGCTCGGAATCCTGGGGTTGCCACCACATACGCGTTCTCTTCGCCGAAGATGAAGATATCGAATGCTTCATCGAGGATCTTCCAAGCGACGGTTTGCCGTTGCGAGACATTGTTGGCTTTAAAAAAGGAGGAAGAACATCCAACCGAAACCTCGCCGTGCGAAGCAAGCCAGGTTCTAGCCCTGCTCCGAGCCATCACATTGTGCACTTTTGTGTGCGAGAACTCGGGAACCGCGAGGCGGCTAGAGAGTGGAGTCGAGAAAGTGGAAAGTAGAGGGGATCCGGATTGGAACGCGCTGA
Source organism: Pirellula sp. (assembly GCA_041752005.1). GTDB lineage: Bacteria > Planctomycetota > Planctomycetia > Pirellulales > Pirellulaceae > JBKCUI01. The sequence continues at coordinate 379 of JBGSHV010000029.1, forward strand.
CTCGAATGGGATAAACTAGCTTCGAGCCCGACGAAATTTCCGACTGTTAAACGACTTTTCCGCGCCAAGGCCCACTCAGAACGACCCACCGGACCGGGCTTGAAAACCACAACTCAATACACTACCAAAACTTACGGAAATGGGTTCTCCGAGAAGGTTCGATATCAGGGTCAGTCAAGGGAGGTCTGGCCCTTGAATGCCGAATGTGGAATGACTCGATTATGCTGGTTCACATAGAATCCTGTTTGCTTACGCACGTCATCGATTGTCGCGAGGATGTTCAGACATAACCGAGCCGCTGGGCGGCTAGAAAGTAGAATTCAGAGAGTTGAAAGTAGAGAAGAAACAGATACGTATACTCGATTGCGACAATAGTTCAAAAGCGATCACATTGGACGAAGGAGCGCCAGCGTGGCCGAGGCTCATTGATTAACGCTCGCTCCCACCGGCGCCTGGCGGCTTGTCGTTAAACGAATCGGTTTTGGATTGGCTACTATCTACTCACTACTGCTCCACTCTCTCGACGCGAAGCGTCGTTGGTACTCATTCCCGGTGATCATCACTCGAATGGCCGAGATCTCATTCGAATTCAATTGGCTCGGATTGGTTTTAGGACATGACAGCATGTCGGTCAATCCACATTCGGATTTTCTTACCCATGCATGATAGCGGCTCGGTGAGAGCCGAATCATGCTGAGTACTTTGCGCAACAGCAAGCATTGGCATGCACGATCCACTTCCCGAAGCAATCGCTGTTTGTTCTTTCCTTCTGGTAATCTCAATGACTCAGGACGAAAGCCCGAAAGTTTGAGAAGAACCAACAGCAGACGAAGAACGCATCGTAGTTTTCGCACCTGCAGGGATAAGCGAACGACTTCCGATTCGAGTTCTCCAATCGCTTTGTTTGAAACGTTGAGACCAACGACCGGTTTGGGCGCTCGAGATTTCCAACTGTGGAGTGTCGATCGAGGGATGGCAATTCCGGCGGCGTGTCGATCGCTTCCGGAACGATGAACGAATTCGCGCAATCGATGGTCTTACGCCCGCTGAGGGCGAGTGGCGGCAACCATAGATAATTTCGGAGGTTCGCATCGACGACCACACTGTCTTTACGCTCACGGAATATCGAGAATGCGAAGAGGGCGCTCTGCGGGGTTGGCTCCGTTTGCGCCAGAGACTCAAGCCGTCCGGGCATCAGAGCTCCTGCTTAAGCGAATCGATGAGTTGGTAACAGATCGCACAAGCTTTTCGTTTGAAATCACATTGGCAGCAAGGAGTTATCGTGCTTCGAACATTGAATGGCGTCGGATGGGATATCGTGTCGCCATGTACTTTCTCTGGCTCCCCACAGTAGAAATGGCCATCAATCGAGTCGCCAAACGTGTGCGTGAAGGAGGTCACAACATTCCAGAATCTGTCATTCGGCGTCGATACGCTCGAGGCCTGAGCAATCTTTTTTCCCTGTACATTCCCGTTGTTCCAGCCGTCTGCGTTTACGACGGCGCCTCTTTCCCTCCGGTTCCCATCGCGGAGATTGAGGGTGAACGAGAACAAGTATTCGACTACAATCGGTGGGCGAGCATTCGGCACCAGGGAAAGGATGCATTAAGTGATTAGAAGTAACAACCCAGAGTCGTTAGTAGCAATAGCGGGCCTCGCGTTCGAGGACGCATGTCGAAAGGTAATCGATCGAGCCCGCGCATCGAAGACGGAAATCGTGATTTGGAGAGATGGGAGGATGATCGAACTAACCCCCGACGAAGCGACCCGGGAACTGGAAGCGAATCTCGCCAAACGCGATTCCGAGAACGCTCGCTAGTATCGAATCCTCTGCGGCTCCGTGACTCCGTGTGAAGATGGCTGTTGAAGACGGCGAAGTTTCTGCACCCCTTGCCCCAACGATCACAGCGGCTCAGCTAAAATCGACCTTGGATGCCTTCGTGGGAATCGATAATGTGACGGTTACCGGAGGCAGTGGTAGCTTCACGGTCACCTTCGGTGGTACCCAGTCCACAACGAACATGCAGCAGATCTTCGACGACGCCGCCAATGCAAGTAATGGCTCGACCACGCGAACCATCACCACGGCCTACGATGCTGCTAGCCAGATTACGTCTGTCTCGGATCCTTCGTCGACTATCAACTTCACGCTCGACAATCTTGGTCGGGCTACGACGGTTGCTCAGTCGGTCAATGGGCTCACTCCAACTGTTTCGCTCAATCAAGCCTTCGATGCGATGAACAATCGCACGGAACTGAAAGCGACGATTGCCTCAACGCTGGACTTCAAGAGTACTTACCAATTCGACAAATTGCAACGGCTGACAGATGTCGTTCAACAAGGGCAGTCGGGCGGCAACGCGGTAACCGCCAAGCACATCACGCAATCGTTCACCTGACACCTTTTTTACTTCTGCTTGTTTCTTCCACACGTCCGTTCGTGAGGCGAGGAGCGCAAGCGGCGGCGCAACAGCAGACATCGTGCTAGGCGATGGGTCGTTGAACGAACCCACCGCTGGATGAATCGCTTCTGAGCCATCCTCGCGCGATGGGACAAGAAGGTTCTCAATCACGTTGCCAGTCTACAGCTTGCATGTGCTTACATCACATTCAAGCGTTCGACGGTTTACGGATAGGCTCTTGGTATTTTTGATGCTTTTGCCCTGAAGGGTGATGGAGAACAAACGAAATTCCACCCCGTCGGACAAAATAGTTTGGTGGATCTTGGGGACTCTTCACTTGTACTCAGTATGCAGTCGAAATACTATGGTGTTCGCGAAGGCTCGCGAGTCCTTGCGAGGTTTTCACCAAACGGCCCGGCTTAGAATACATGGTAAAGGTACTCACGTCTTTTTTAACCGCATTGCGTTTGGCTTTTGGTACGAGTCGAGGATGTTTTTCGAAAACCGTTGTTAGCCCATCGCAGATTGGGAAACATCTACGAAATCTCAATTCCGAAGTAGACTCGCCGTGGTCAACATCGATCACGATTTCGGCGTGGTTCAGAGTCATCCAGCAATGGCGCTTTTCTGAGAGAAGAATTTTCCCCTAAGAATCATGAGCGAGAGAGTCACAAGCGAGCATGAATGATACATATTTCCAACGAATGTCACGTTCACTATGGATTACCGGCAATCAACGGATCGCAAAAAGTGTCCTGATTGTATTCGGTCAGCTTTTTCTGATGACATATTCGTTTTCCAATACCCAGGCCGACATCGTCACTTTCCGTTTTACGGCGGTTGTTGCGACCGATTATGGTTCCGACTTTGAAATGCCCATTGGGACGGTAGGCACCGGCTGGTACAGCTTTGACTCCAACGCTGCTGCGTCCCTCGGTCCAGATTCGTCGGATAACCTGTTCGCAATCTACCCCGATGCAATCGTTGATATCCACGTCGATTTCGGTTCTTTTGGATCAGCATCTGGAAATTCAGGAATCCTCTTTATCGGTGATCCTGTTCGAACTACCGGTAGCTTGAACTACCTCTCCGATACGTATCGAGCGTCCGCATCCGTCGACAATGGGATCGTAGTCCCCGGGTCCGGCGGGAGTCGACACAGCTTGACTGCGGGCATCTTCCTGCAAGATCTCGATCTCACGGGCTTGAGTTCCGAAATACTCACCGCCACGCCGCCTGATCTTGCGCCATTCAAGGACAACCTCGTTTCAAGACCTGTACCCGACGCCGCAGAGTTGCAAATAAATTTTTCTCTGCCTTCCGGAGGATCCACGACGATCGGCTTCGAGTTGACCAGTTTAACCGCGGTACCGGAACCAAGCTCCGCACTCTTGATCGTATCTCCTGCAGTTCTTTGGTGGATTCGACGGTGTAGGCTAGGCATCGGATCAAAAAGTTGAATCGTCCAGTGAGTCGCGCCGTCTTCGGCTCCTCAGGGTGACGCCGCCTGAGTGGTTTCCATTCATCATTTCCCAAGCAATCAGCGATATTTACGACCTTGGGTTTCGCGTCATAGCCAAAGACAAATTTCACTTGCTCCTCGTCCCAACGATCGAAATTCCCGGTTAGCCCGAAATCTGTATCGCCACGCGAGACAGGCTTCGATAATGGCGCTCGAAGAATTCTGTGGGCTTCTGCCTCAAAACATCGAGGCGAGCCTCGTCGGCCCATCGGATTTCCAAATGATCCAAGCAAGTGCCGCCAGCAAGTAGATTCAGTGCCATGTTCGCTTAGCGTTTTTCAGCTAGACGGTTCTGAAATCCGCTAGCGGTTTTGTGGCGTCGCCGAACGAGGGCAAGTCCAGACCCATGGTTTGCATCATGGACAGGTAGAGTCGACACATCTGACGTTCGGATTGCTCGCGGTAATCAAGTACCCGTCCCGTTTCCAGTTGGCCGCCTCCCTTGCCCAAGATCACGACTGGCAATTGCGAGGCATCGTGGTTGCCGGACATCATGCTCGAGCACAGCATGATCATCGAATTGTCCAACGCGGATCGCTCACCTTCTTGGATCTGACTCAATCGGCGAGCGATCGACGCCATCTGTTCGATGAAAAATCGATTCACTTTCAGCCAATCTTCGGTGTCGCTATGGGAGAGCAAATGGTGGATCATGTAGTCAACACCTAAATGCGGGAACCGCAATGAGGAGTGGTCGTTATTGAGTTTCAGGGTTGCGATGCGTGTTGTGTCGGTCTGAAAGGCTAGTACCAGGATGTCACTCATCAAACGCATGTGCTCCTGGATGTCTTGCGGAATACCATCCGCAGGTCGCGCCATGTCTGGTTGTTCAAGCGTCGGCCGCCAGCCTTGCATCTCACCACGGTTCCCCGCATGTTCGATGCGCTGTTCGACTTCACGAACCGATTCGAGGTATTCGTCCAGTTTGCGCTGGTCGTATTGACTGATGCTGCGGCGGAGGTCGCCAGCGTCCTCGAGGACCGAGTCCAAGATGCTTTGGTCTCCGCGGTGACTTTCTTCTTTGAACAATCGATCGAAAGCCAGTGCGGGGTACAACTCCAACGGAGTCGGAGACGTCGGCGACGACCAAGAAATATGCGACGAATAGAGCATCGAATAGTTCTTATGCACCGATGGATTGGATTTTTCACAGCCCAATACCAGGCTCGGCACTTTGGTCGATCGACCCACCGTCTGCGCGAGCAATTGGTCCATGCTCGTCCCAGATCGAATATCGCCGCCCGATGCCAGCGGTGCGCCGGACAAGAGGTTTCCGGTTTGAGAACTGTGGATATTGCCTTTGAGCGCTTCGGCATTGTATAGCCCGCGAACGAAAAGCATCGACTCTTTAAACTCCGCCAAAGGCTGGAGGACTTTTCCTAACGCCAAACCCTCCGCCTCAGATTTGGCCCACCACTCTCCGGAATGAAATCCGTTTCCAGCGAAAAGCACTGCCAGTCGGACCGGCGGTTGACTCACGTCGGCCCCTGAGGCCGTTTCACCCCACACCGCCAACGATTCCATCCATGGCAACGCCATCGTCACGCCGAGTCCATGCAACCATGTTCGCCGTGAAAAGGTACTTCGTGAAACGCGATCCGTCATGGAGTCGTTCCTGCCGTTCTCAATCGAGGATCCAAGTTTTTGCGATGTACTCATGATTGGATGCTTGTGTTCAGGGCCAATAGGAAACGTTCAACTATTAACAAGTAGGTGCGCCAAAGTGGATGGGCGTTTGGTCAACGGCTGGCGCTCGCATGCGAATCATCGGTTTCAAAATCGATGCCTCGGATTTGACGGAACTGTGGGCTCAAACAAATGGCAACGAGTGTGTCTTCGATTCGGAATTGATGTTGGTTTTGAACCTCGAAGATCTGATCGAGCAACGGTTGATCGGAGAGTTGGATCGATCGGCCGAGTGCATAGCCAAGCAGCTTGCGATCGAAGTGCCGAACAAAATCTTCGAAACGGGTCGTGGCCAAATACCGACGCAATTCGGGCATGCCGGAAACGGGTGTACCATCGGGGAGCACGGTGTCGGCATCGATCGGCATTCCCAACGCGTCGCGTTGTCGGAATCGGCCGATGGCATCGTAGCCCTCGAGCGCGAACCCAAAGGGATCGATACGCCGATGGCAGCGCGCGCAGGCGGGATCGCTGGTGTGGTGGGCGATGAGTTGGCGCTCGGTCATTCCTTCGGGGGGCGACTGCGCAAGAACCGGTACGTTCTTGGGCGGTTTGGGCAATTTCTCGCCCAAAAGAACCTCGCTCATCCACGTACCGCGTAGGATCGGACTGGTCCGCGACGCACCCGATTGTTTGGCCAACGTAGCACCCAATCCCAAAATCCCTCCTCGACCGTGTGCCTGAACCCCGTCGACGCGCCGCCATTGAGGTCCGACGATATTCGGGATGCCGTAGTATTTGGCCAACGCGTCATTGAGATAGGTATGGTCGGCATCGACCAGCTCTTGGATCGATCCGTTGGTTCGGATCCATTCCGACATCATGAGGATGACCTCGAGATACAAAGCCGCACGGATATCGGAAAACTCGGGAAAGTGTGTTTCACTCTTTTCATCCAGCTGATCGAAGTCGCGGATTTGAAGCCACATGCAGCCGAACTCGATGGCCATGCGTTCGATCTTGGGATCGCGTCGCATGCGTTGCACCTGAGCGGTGAGTGTCGCGGGATCGGTCAAGCTGCCATCACGAGCTCTCTCCAGCAGTTCCGCATCCGGAGCCGAAGACCAAAGAAAGTAACTCAGGCGATTGGCGAGCTCCATCGGGAGGACGTCGGTGGGTTGCCTCCCCGGTTGAGGCGTTTCAATGCGATAAAGAAACTCCGTCGAAACCAACACACGCGCGATCATCATTCGGATCGATGCCTCATGCGACCAGTCTTGCGCGCGCAACGTGCGGTACAAAGATCGCAATGAAACGGCATGCGACGGTTTCCACGCACCTCGGTAGGCGGCCTCTGCAAACCGCAGGACTTCTTCGACGTGGGCTGGCTCAGCCATGGCCAGTGTATTTCGAAACGTCTCCGCGCGAGCGTAAATGGAAGCCCGCATCGGCTCAAATGCCGAAGGATCGGCGTCTTGAGTGGCGTATTGCCACAGCTGTTCGTAAGCATCCACCAATTGAATCGCATCGTGGCTGACAAAATGAAGCTCTTCCCAGAGACGATCCAATTCGGCTCGCTCATCATCGGAGAGCATTAGCCGTTGCAACGGTTCGTCCTCGCGATGGAACAGAGTCAACGTCACGACCTCATCGACCGGCACGATTTTTGGATAACACAACGCGATCGGGAAGAGGTTGCGGAACTCGTTGAACGCTTTGCGAAACCGAAGTTCGGCTTCCCCGTTTGCGGAAACGAGGATCGGCGCGGCGGTGATCAGCCGTCGCGAGGGAGTACTCCAATTCGGATCTTCAATGACCGTCGCGGATTGTGGTACACGCACGTCCTCGAATACTGGTGGCTCGGATACTGGTGGCTCGGAGGAAAGCGTCAACTGCACACTGCCATGTTGGCCTTCGATTCCATGCATTCGTCCGGTTGCGACAAACTCAACGCCCGCGCCGAGCGAGGCTGCAATACGGATGGGCAAAGTCATGGGAGCCCTCAGTACGCAATCATCCGAGGAGACTGTCGTATCCTCAGGTCGACCGCCGAACAACAGCGGGTCGATGCCATAGCGTGTCCCGACGTCTGCCGCGACCGGTACACGTTCGCCACTGCGAGGAGAGTCGGACTGCACATACGCCATTGCGGCCATAAAGAATGGCCCAGTCGATCCATCGATCTGAGAGAGCATGGTTCGGTCGGGCCCTTCGATCAGTCCTATAGCATGGCGATTGGCGATCAGAGCTTCCAACTCGCTGGACAATTCTCGCCGACGTTCGGAATCGGGTTCATTGAGCCATTGAGACAAAAGGCTATCGGCGGGTAAGAATGTAGCGATGCGATCCGCAGGTGTTACCGGTTCGCTGAAAAACTCCCAAACGTCTTTGCGGCCTTGCCGATCCGCGTGAGGGTTGCCCTCGATTAGATTTGGGACGGTGTCGCTTGCCAAACTCCAAACGCGTTCTAGGGAGCGAATTTCTAAGTCGATGTTGGTCAAATCGCAGGCATGATTGCCATCTCGCGGTTCGATCAATAGGATCAATTCGTCGTTGGCTCGCAGGTATAGTGGCGTGTTCGCAGTCAAGGGAAAACGGTTATCGCCGCTGGCGACTCCAGACGCGAGCGATTGCCGCAATGCGCCGCGTCGCAGCTCCAACCGCCATGCGATTCCGTTCCCACAAACGGCATGTGCGGGTCGAACCCAACCGGAGCAGGTCACTGTGAGCGACTCAGGCGCGCGCCAAGCCATGGCGATCGCGAGTGACGGCGAGGGATGGACGGCGATCGAGCCGGGCGGAACATGACCTGGGATGTGAGCGTCCTTGTTGGTCGGGTTGGCGACGATGCTCAGTGCATCGGGACCGACCCAGGCCATTACGCCTTCTAGCCCCGCAACGTTCTGGCTCGGTTGCGTTAGGCGAGTTCGACCCGTCAGCGAATGGGAGGGCGAAGCGTCCAGGCCCAAGTAAATCGACCAGGCTTTGAGCAACCCTACCGGGAGTTTGGCTTCCGATGCCAAGCGTTCCCAGTCAACGGTCTCGGATCGATCGAGACATCCATCGAGCGCCAGCAAGATCTCTGCAACGTGGGTATCCCATTCCGATCGCCGCGACTCCAAAATCTGCGTGAGTGCATTCAATTCACTCAGCAGCAAGTCAGGGCGCCCGGGTGACACCAGCCGTGGTCGTTCCAAAACCACGACGTCACCCTCGGTTCCATCTCCGGCGTTGGTAACGTTCAAATAGAGCACGGCGTCCTGACCGTCCTTGGGATTTGGGACGGCGTACCGCAGTGCGTGTTGGGTTTGCAGGGGATCGATGGGTTCTTGCCAAGCGGTTGGCCCATCCTTTTTGCCGATATGACCGATGCTATTGAATCGCCAGAGGGCTTTTTGCCATGCGACCACGTTTTCCGAAAGTTGACCCGCATCGGACGTCGGGATGGAACGCCAGCGTGCTCTCAACGTCGACAGGATGCCTGCGTCGCGCGTCGCCTCTCCGGTGTCATCCAACCATTCCCATAAGCTTTGTAGGTACTTGATGTTCAGTCCACTCGTCTCGGCCACACTTCGTATGGCTTGTGCGCGGCGACCGGACTGTCGATCACCTGGCGTCTCCGCGAAGTGATCGCGGAGCGCGAGTGTGCCAGCGATGTACGCTTCCGTCGGCAAGCGGCCACCTTGGTTGGTTTCGAAAACGATGCCTTGCAAGTTCACCATGTCGCCACCGAGTGCATCGGTGTATCGGCTATAGAAGCGTCGGATGCGATCGATCAACGCGTTGGTCATATCGTTGGGTGATGGTGCGTCTTCGAAACGAAATCCATCGGACAGCAGTACGGCGTGCTCTGCGATGTCCTTGCCAGAATCCAAGAATTTTTGAACGAGGGCAGGAGACATCGGCAGCGCCGCCCCGGTGTTAGAAAATCCTTCGCCTGCTGCACCATCGACGGGAAATTCTTTTGCGGGATCCAGGTTGGCGAGCCCCGTCAGATCGCGCACGGTGTACGTATATTCCGCGTTGTTGAGTCGGCGCAGGATCACCGGTCCTGGATCGCCGGCATCGCGCATGGCTTCTGACCGCAGGAATTCCGACAGCCAGTCATGGACAAGTTGCGACTCAGCGTCCGTCGGCTGCGGTTCCGTCACTGGCGGCATTTGATCGGTCGTCAACTGCTCCATGACTTTTAGCCAAGTCACCGTTGCGCTGGATTCCGTGGCTGTGTCACGAAGGGCACTCAGATCGATATCTGCCTCATGAATCGTGGCGTTGTGGCATTCAGCGCAGTAGCGATCCAAGACTCCGACCACTTGGCTGTCAAAGCGACTCTGCAGTTCGGCCGAACGATGCAGTTCGGGCGATGGCTCTTGGGCAGGCCCTGGAACGTGAAGCAACACAACCAGCGCGAGGGAAATCCAAGGGCAAACCGCTTGAGAATTGCAGAACCATGCCATGGGGAGGGAGCGCTATGCTAGCCAAAAGAAAGGGTTAGGGAGGGAGCGTTAGAAACGCCGTTTGGGGGGAGGGCCGTTGAGATCTGGTGCGGCCTCGCAGACACCAGCATAACAAAACACGGTGGTGGATGCCGACAAACGTGCAAAATGATCTTTTGTGAGTTTCGCAAACTTGCTATTCCCAATGATCTGGCAATAGGTGTTGCCGATTACCCCACGAATAGCCGAGCCATGACTTTCGAAAGCCCACTAAGACGAAAGATCGCGGACTCAGCCCACCGGCTGATGTTGGCGACCTGCGCCTGCGTGGCATTGTTCTGCAGCGGTTGCCAAACGTGGCCAGGGACAACCGCCATGAAGCAATACCAACTCGAGAGCGATCGACTCCTGTCGGAGTTTCGAGCCCAGAAGAAACGGGCCGACGAGCTGGATCAACGCAACGTCCAACTGGAGCAGCGACTCGGCGAAAGTGAAAAGTTAATTGCCCGTTTGCAAGGGCGATCGAGCTCGCGAGTCGCCGATACGCGTTCTCGCGGTCGTGAGCTGATCGATATCCCCGCCGAAGCGGACAGCAGCGGACGGCGACTACCCGGTCCAGGATTGCCTGATGCCTCGACCAATCCTTCGGCCCGATTATCTTCGGGGCCGGTGGCGGTGGGTCAGGATTTGGGTGGGGATCCCGCGCGTGCCAATCAATGGCGTCCTATACCCGGACGCTAGACGCGAATGCCCTCCGAGTTGCGAATCGAATCGTTTCAAGCTGGCCAGGGCCTCGAAACCGTCCGTTCGCTTCGGTACCGAGTGCTCCGTGAACCTCTTGGGATGCCGTTTGAGACAACGCTCTTCTCACACGACGACGCACCCACGACCTTGCACTTCGTAGCAACGCTTGGTCGGAGTCCTGTGGGTTGTGTCACGTTGCTCGTCCCCGATGACGTGCCGTGCGAAGTACAATTGCGAGGCATGGCCGTAGTGACCGAGCATCAGCAACGTGGGGTCGGCAGTGCCCTTCTCCATCACATTCACGCATTGGCCCAACGGCATGGCTGGCGCATGTGGTGCAATGCCCGGGCCATTGCGGTCCCTTTTTACGAGCGGCATGGCTGGCGATGCGACTCGAAGCCGTTTGATATACCTCCAATTGGTCCACACTATGTTATGCGTTGGGAGCAATCGCGTTGAAGTTATCGTTTAAATCATTTGAGGTCCACAAACAGGTGCCGTTGGCCATTAGTCGTGGCGCTCAATCAAGTTCGATGAATTGGGAAGTTCGCGTACTGTTCGATGGAATCGAAGGGATCGGGGAAGCCGCAGAATATTTTATTCCGCAGCATGCGCAACCTTTTGAATTTCTCGGCAAGGAATTGGAGCGAGCGGTGCCGGTGCTCCGTCCTTTTTCACCATGGCAACGTATGGAAGCAGAGGCTGCCATGCGCGGGGCCGCCATCGCTTCATCGGCATTGGCCGGCATCGATATGGCGTTGCATGATTGGATTGGCAAGGCTGTGGGGCAACCGGTCTGGCGACTGCTGGGTCTTCCCAATCGCGGACACGCGCCGGTTTCGTTCACCATAGGGATCTCCAGTCCGCAGTCCGCACAACAGCGGTGGGCCCAATGGTTGGAAGTGGGAATGCCGAAGGCCGTGAAGGTCAAGCTCGGTTCGCCCGATGGGATCGACTCGGACAAGGCGATGTTTGAAGCCCTTCTTGCGATACTTCCAACACCAATATCGATTGGTGTGGATGCCAATGGCGGCTGGACACTCGAGGATGCCTTGCACATGTGTCGTTGGTTGGCCGACCGGCGGGTCGATCATGTGGAGCAGCCCACGCATCCGACCGACCTGTCCGCGTTGCGGCGAATCCATGAAGAGTCTCCGCTACCTATCTTGGTCGATGAATCGTGTCGCACCAGTGGCGACATTCCGTTGCTGGCCGACGCGTGCGATGGGATCAATATCAAGTTGCTTAAATGCGGCGGTATCAGTGAAGCCATGCGCATGATCCATTGCGCTCGAGCGCACGGGTTACGAGTCATGCTGGGCTGTTACTCGCAAACCGTGCTCGGAAATACGGCCGCCAATCAGTTGGCCGCCCTGGTCGATTACATCGATCTGGATAGTCATCTGAACCTCAAGAACGATCCATACATGGGCTGCCGATTGGACGATGGTGTGTTGTTCAACCGCGATTTGCCAGGGCTGGGAGTCACGCATGCCTAGCCATCCTGGTTACGACGCGAATGATCGACTGGCCATTCTGTTGCATGGTGGCATTTCGGGAAAACATGGAAAGACCGGATTGGCGTTGCTCCGATTTGCACCCGAACGGGTTGTGGCGGTCATCGACGCCGAGCACGCGGGTGGATCCCTCACCGAGTTGACCGACGTCCCGTTGCCGCAGTCCATTCCGATCGTCGCATCGGCGGCCGAAGCATTGCGATTCGCACCTCAGACCCTAGCCATCGGGATTGCACCGCTGGGAGGGAAGCTTCCTCAGGATTGGTATCCGGACTTGATGGATGCACTCAAGGGTGGACTCAATATCCTCAATGGATTGCATACCAAGCTGGCCGAGGATCCGCGTTTGACTGCTTGCCTACAAACGAAGAACTGGATTTGGGACATTCGGAATGAGCCGACGGGTTTGGTGTCCGGGTCGGGCAAGGCCAGGCTTCTGAGTTGCAAACGGGTGTTGTTTGTTGGTACAGACATGTCGATTGGCAAGATGTCTGCAGCCATCGCATTTCATCGCGCCGCGATGGCCCGCGGCCTTCGATCCAAATTCATGGCTACAGGACAGACCGGCATCATGCTCGAGGGAGACGGCATTCCGTTGGATGCAATCCGCATCGACTTTGCGTCGGGCGCGGTGGAGGGTGACGTGTTGGCATGCGGCCAAGCTAGGGAAGTGGTTTTCATCGAAGGCCAAGGCTCGATGCTCAATCCTGCTTCAACCGCCACCTTACCTTTGATTCGTGGATCGCAGCCCACGCACTTGGTTTTGGTTCATCGAGCGGGCATGCAAACGCTACGTGACTTTTCCTGGGTCCCTATCCCACCGTTGAGTAAGGTGGTGGAAATGTACGAGCAAGTAGCTAAGGGGGGCGGGGCCTTTGAGCCGGTACGCGTGGCATGCATCGCATTGAACACGCATCGCATGACCGAGGAGCAAGCCAAACGGGAGATCGCCGATGCACAGCTTGCTACTGGCCTTCCGGTTTCGGATGTCGTGCGCTTTGGTGCCGAATCCTTGCTCGACACGCTGTAGCTTGACACGCTGTAGCTCGACACGCTGAATACAGTGCAACTCGTAAACAAAAATCACGCTTGCCAACGTGCATCTGCCGAATGCATCGCTAGGGAATGCTAGGCAATCCTTCGACCACCGTAATGTGTTGGTTGGCCGTGATGTCGAAGACTTGTTGAACCGTACCTCCAGGCCAGTGGATGGTCAGTTTGGGTAGCACTTCGGCATCCCCCAATCCCAGATGAAGTATTGATGCATGCGACGACGCGTAGGAGCCACCGCCCGTCCGATGTTTGATTCTCTTCTCGTCTCCGTAATCGGCTTCGACCCAAGCGCCCACTGCGTCGCGGTTGGATTGAACGCCAACCAAATCGATTAGCAAGTAATTGCCGAGTGCCGTTGAATCATTGAGAAGGATTTCGACAGGTTGCTCGACCATGCTCACCACAAAGTCCATGTCGCCGTCGTTGTCCAAGTCCCCGATGGCTGTGCCACGTCCGGCGTGCACTTGTTGAAAAAAATCGCCCGCCGATTCACCAATCGACATCAACCGTTTGCCTTGTAGATTTTCCAACAGGTATGGCTTTTGCAAATTACTGCTACGGATTGGTTTGCGGCTGGTGTGGCCGGCGATGACGAGCAAGTCTTCGTCTCGGTCGTGATCCACGTCGAGGAAGGCGGTTCCCCATCCCACCACGGCTTGTCCCAACGCCATCAAGCCTGCGGATCGCGTGCCTAATGAAAAGTACTGCTTGCCCTGGTTCAAGTACAATTCGCAGTATTCGTTCTGGTAGTTGGTTACTAAAAAATCCGGTAGGAGATTCCCGTCGAAGTCGGCGACTGCTAGTCCCATGCTGCCATCGACGATCGACCGCGATCCCAGACTGGTCCCTGACGATGCGCTGATCTCGCGCAGTTGGCCATCGGCGTTGTTGTCGAAGAAAGTGTTGGGGTCTTCGTCGTTGCTGACATACAAATCGGTGTCCCCGTCCTGGTCAAAATCGCAGGCCACCACACCGATACCACGGTGCGCGAGCGAGCCGAGTTGGTCCGATGCATTTCGGAACGACCCATCGGCTTCGTTGACCCAAAGTTCGTCCGGTTCGCCAGCAAAGTCGGCGGGCGCGCAGCGATCGATCTCTCCTTGGCCATTGAAACACCGCTTGTCCAATTCCGGAGACCAAACGCCGTAATGCGCGATGTACAAATCCAAATCGCCGTCATTCTCAAGATCGAACCACGCGGCCGAGGAACTCCAACCTCGATGCTGGAACCCAGCTCGCAAGGTCGCATCTTCAAAGGTTCCGTCTCCTTGATTGCGAAGCAGTTGTTGTCCGTCGTAGCCGGTGATGAAGACATCCGCAAAGCCATCGCTGTCGTAATCGCCAACGGCAGCGCCGAACGAGTAGCAAACACCGGCTGCGGCTTGAGCGTTCGAAGCTCTGTTGCGAAACTGCAGCAACTCTTCCTGACGAAACAGACCGTTGTCGACCATGATCGGCAGTTTGTCGTTGGTCAGACGACCACCGCCGGGCAAGAACAAATCCCATCGGCCATCGCGGTCGAAATCGAGGAAACCGACTCCCCCGCCGTTGGATTCAATCATGGCCGTTAGCCAAGCGCTCTCGCCATTCTGGTAGCGAAAGTCGACGCCTAGGTCCGAGCCATGACTAGTGAAACTCAGCCCGCCTGATTTCGCTGGTGGCGCTGGGTTCGAGGCGGACCGTGTTTCCGTTGATGCAATCGAGGGAGGTGGTGTGGATGTGGGACTACTGGGTCCGCAGCCGATGAGGGCTGAGAGCAAGTATCCGAGCCAGCGCCCGTCGGCGTGGGTTGTTCGTCTCGAATTCATGCGAGGCTCAGCGGTTCTCGGCGCCAGGGCCGGGAAGCTGGGGCGGTAGAAAATTAGGATCACCGGCCGTTTCCTCGATGGCTTGTTGTTGGGAAATAGCAAATTCAATTTGACGAATGGCCCAGCGTTGTACTTCGGCCGACTGGAAATTGCCTTCGCGCTCGTAATACCTCTCCAGCAATTGATGGGAGCGCAGGTCATTGGGGTTGGCCCGCGAAGCAATTTGCAGGTAACCCGCACCGCCGGGAGGATCCAGGTAGGTCATCATCTTTTCCCCAAGGTCGCGTCGAAGTTCTTGATTGCGACCATCGAGGGCCAGTCGCTCGAGCATGCGATCCACTTCGGGGCGCTGAGTTTGGCTGGTTGCCGCTTTCGCGAACAACGCTTCGCTCTCGGAGCTGTTGCCGAGTTTGGCCATGCATCGGGCTTGCAATTGGAGGTAAGGCAGTGCGTCGGGCCATCGCTTCAAAAGGATCGCGGCTTGATCGCTGGCTTCCTGAACGCGTCCGGCTTCGAGGTTCGTTTCGCACACCAGCGACAGTTCGGGGCTTGGGAGTTGGCTGACCTCGGTGAGTTTCTGCAGTTCCGCGGCGGCTTTTTCGGGATATCCGAGATTGAGCAAGCAACGCGAGTAGCTGGTGATCCGTTCCGGGGTGTCAGGGAAATGTTGGATCAGCCATTCGTACTCGGCCCGGGCCTCCTCAAATTTCGCTTGTTCGAGATACACCTCGGCCAATTCCTGCCGCGCACGGCTATCGTTCGGGTTGAGCGCAACCGATTTTTGAAACGCCTTCACGGCGTCGTCGAGATCGTAATTCAACGTTGCGAGCACACCGCGCCAGAATTCAAGTTGGTAATCGTCTTCGTAGAGTTCACCCCAAAGACGCAATGTTTGGTTGGCGGTGGCTGTGTCCCCTTGCGTAAGAAAGCCCTGTGTCATCGCAGCCAGGACCTCGGAGCCACGGTTGCCGTAGGAGATCAAAAGCGGGCCCAACGTTTCCTTGACTCTGCTTGGGGCACCTGCCGAGGCATCCATGAGGCGGAGTGGGCCGGACGCGCGGACCGAGTCCAAGCCGGAAGCGGCGAGAGAATCGGTCATGCGTTGAACCCGTCCGCGATCCCCGGCTTTGCGGTACGATTCGGCCAGCAGCCAGCGCCACCGGGCGGGGGAGCCGACCCAAGGGGACCAGCGTTCCAGCAGGCGGATGGCTCGATCGGGTTGTCCCGAGTCGTAAAGTGCATGGCGTGCGGCGACATCGACCCAAACGAACATGCTGCCCCAGACGGCTGCGAAAACCACCAGGGCGACGCAAGCGATCGCGATCCATCTTTTGGCCGTGGTCGGCTGGACTGCATTGTTCGTCGATTTCATCGGACCTCCGGGGAATCCTGGAAAAACGTCCTGGGATCGAACGTTCGTATTGAAAAAATATAGACAAAAGTCGACTTGAAAGGAATCGGAGCGGGCGATAAGCTTCTTGGCTCGACGGAACTAATGTCCGTCGCAGATTACGTAGTTTTGGCGTCTTCCGTTCAGCATTCAGCTCAGCATTCACCAATGACCCTCGACAAAAGTCTTAAAGTTCGCGCCGGGGCCATCAAGTCGCGGAACGTCATGAACCGCGCCGAGCGCATCAAGCGACTCCAGGACCTGGACAAGTGGACCGACGAGTCCATCGTTCTGGGAATGGCTAAGGTCCGCGTCCCCAAGATCTCTTTGAAGAAAAAGAAGAAGGTCAAGAAAGAGGACGAAGCCGACGACAAGAAGAAAAAGAAGAAGTAAAGATGTGTTTGCCGGCCATTTTGATGGTCCGGCAGCATCGGATCGGTACTTTTCTGTTCCTGGTGGGAATCGAGACCGACCCGTCGCAACATTACTTCATCCGAACACCAAAGCGGTTCGCACACGAGCCGCTTTTTTCGTTTGCACCGGTGCTCCAAGGTGGGAGATTTCGGCATGAAACGTTCGTCGACCGGTGGCGTCGTACGGGCCACTTGCTTTCTTTCGGGACGTGTTCAAGGTGTCGGAATGCGGTACGCTATTCGCCAGGTTGCCCAGGATTTTCCTGTGACCGGGACGGTCGAGAATCTCGACGATGGTCGGGTAAAGATGGTCGTCGAAGGATTGCCGTCCGACATCGCGGCCTTGGAAGCCAGGGTGCGGGTGGTGGCGCCGGGACGCATCGACCGATGGGAACGTTACGATTGCGAAGCCAGTCATGAATTCGTGAACTTCTCGATCCATCGCTGACACACCTCTCGCGAAGGCTATACTGGAGCGGCCCGCCTGAGGGAATCCCGCCTTCCTGGAGCCGAGCCTGCCTCGCCCAACCTGCCCATGCGCGTTCGCGACTGCCGCGGTGGTCCGAACAGTATCGTTCCAACGTCCCGCTCCTTTGGTCTGGAAAACATGAAGCGATTGAAGTCCGCAGGCGGCTGGCAAGCCGTGCGATACACGTTCCGCAAAGGGCTCGAATCGGGTGGCTTGTGGAAAATGTATACCGCATTGCGATCGCGCAACGCGTGCAAGACATGCGCGCTCGGTATGGGAGGGCAGCATGGTGGCATGGTCAACGAGCACGGGTCCTTCCCAGAGGTTTGTAAGAAGTCTATCCAGGCCATGGCGGCCGACATGCAGCCGGCCATCACGGCTGATTTTTGGACCCAGCATTCGATTGCTGACATGCGCCGCTGGTCTCCACGGCAATTGGAAACCAGTGGCCGTTTGATCCAACCGGTGCTCTACGAGCGTGGTGCAAATCACTACCGAACCATCACGTGGGCCGATGCTTTTGCCCGCATCGCTTGCGAACTGCGATCCCGCAAGCCCGATGAGAGCTTCTGGTACTTCAGTGGTCGGTCGAGCAATGAAGCCGGATTTTTGTTGCAGTTGTTCGCACGCGTCTACGGTACCAACAACGTCAACAATTGTAGTTTCTACTGCCATCAAGCCAGCGGCGTGGGTCTGCAAGCCAGTTTGGGGACGGGTACGTCTACGGTCGTACTCGAGGACCTCGATCGATGCGACACCGTCTTCGTCATCGGCGGTAATCCGCCCAGCAATCATCCGCGACTGATGACCAGTCTGATGCATCTCCGTCGTCGGGGCGGTTCCGTCGTGGTCATTAATCCTATGAAAGAGCTTGGGCTTATCAACTTCAAGGTTCCAAGCGATCCGCTCAGCATGTTGTTTGGAACCAAGATCGCGACGCAGTACGTCCAACCGCACATCGGAGGAGATCTCGCGTTGGTCACCGGCATCGCCAAGGCCATCGTTGAAATGGGAGCGCACGATTTGGCGTTCTTGGCGCAGCACTGCAACGACCATGAAGCCTATCTCGCGCACCTCGCCGTCCAAGCCTGGGATGACATCGAAGCGAAATCAGGAGTGAATCAAAAAACGATTCGAGAGTTGGCCGAAGTTTACGCACGGAGCGAAGGATCGATTTTTTCGTGGACGATGGGGATTACGCACCATACACATGGGGTACAGAACGTCCAAGCCATCGTCAATTTGGCCCTTTTGCGAGGCATGATCGGTCGACAGGGGGCGGGGGTTATGCCCATCCGCGGACATTCGAACATTCAGGGCATCGGGTCAGTCGGTGTCACGCCGAAACTCAAGCAAGAGCTGTTCGACAATTTGAAGAACAAGTTCGGCATGACACTGCCTACTTCACCGGGACTCGACACCTTGGCGTGCGTGGAAGCGGCGCACCGAGGCGAAGTGAAATTCGCGTTCTGCTTGGGAGGCAACCTCTATGGTTCGAACCCCGATTCGCAGTATGCCGGCGAGGCGTTGGAATCGCTCGACATGCTCGTCATGCTCAACACCACGTTGAACACTGGGCATTCCAATGGCCTGGCCAAAACCACTATTATTCTGCCGGTTCTCGCTCGCGATGAAGAGCCGGAACCAACCACTCAGGAATCGATGTTCAACTACGTTCGTCTGAGCGATGGCGGCCCAAAGCGCGTCCCCGGTCCACGCAGTGAAATCCACGTGATCGCTGAGATTGCAAAGCAAACGCTGGGAGACACGCCCGGTATCGATTGGGCTCAGATGCAGCAGGCCAACACCATTCGAAATTGGATTTCCAAGGTCGTACCGGGTTATGAAGCCATCGATACGATCGCAGAATCCAAGCAGGAATTCCAAGTCGGAGGACGGACTTTTCATGAAGCGCGGTTCAAGACCGAGGACGGTCGAGCGAACTTGATTCCTCACGAGTTGCCCATCTTGACCCCGCTGGCTTCCAATCAAGTGCGATTGATGACCGTTCGGAGCGAAGGCCAGTTCAATACCGTCGTCTATGAAGATTACGACCTGTACCGCCATCAAGAACGCCGCGACGTGATCTTGCTCCATCCCATCGATATGCAGCGGATGGCTTTGGAAAACGATACGCTGGTCACCGTTCACAGTTCGGTAGGGCACATGACCAACATTCTGGCGAGGTCCTTTGAAGAAATCCGCGAAGGGAACGCCATGATGTACTATCCTGAATCCAATGTCCTTGTTCCACGGGTTGTCGATCCTCAGTCGCGAACGCCGATGTTCAAGAATGTGATCGTTTCTATTGTTCGTCAGCTTGAGAGAGTCCATGCCAGTTGATCCCGCTTGGAAAACTGAGAACCGAAAACCGAGGATTCTGATCGTCGACGACGACTTCGAGATCGCCGAGCCAGTTCGCTTCGCGCTCGAAGGACTCACGTACGAAGTTGTGCACATGCCCGACGGCTCGCAGGGGGTGGCCAAGCTCGATACTTACGCGCCGGATCTGATGGTGCTCGACATGATGATGCCTGGCAGAAGCGGGTTTCTGGTGTTGGAGCATATCCGAAGGACGAAACGGGACCGCATACGGGTTATCATGGTGACCGGGAACGAAGGCACCCGGCACGAGAACTATGCAAGGTTGCTCGGCGTCGACGATTACATTCACAAGCCGTTTGCGATGGATCGGCTACTGGCCTCAGTCGACCGGCTGCTCCATGAACCTTTCCCGGATTCCGATCCGGCGTAGGTGTGTTGACTCCCCAGGGAATTACTGTCTTGGGCAGTGTTGGCCGACGGTTGAAGATTTAATGAATTTTCAACGAAAGGAGCTGTTTGACAGGGGCAGAATAAGAAAATGTGAAATCTGAAATTTCAGCCCTAGCAAAAATTTCCTCGCCTGCTTCAATACGTGGGAAAGCTCGGGAGGCACGCGAAGCGGCTGCGGGTTTTCGCCACCCATTCGTCCGCGATCCTCGGGCGTGTTCAGAAGATCTAATTGAGGAAATGGCAATGTATCTCGCAAGAGCTGGTCACCGCCGTGCGTTCACGCTGGTCGAACTGTTGGTGGTCATTGCGATCATCGGTGTGCTGGTTGGATTACTTTTACCTGCGGTCCAGGCTGCTCGGGAAGCTGCACGTCGAATGCAGTGCTCGAGCCAAATTCGCCAGCTCGGATTGGCCACCTTCAATTATGAATCGGCCTTCAAGCGGTTCCCACCAGGACGGCTGTCTCCCGACTACACCATCAATGGCGTTCCTCAGGCCAGCTACACCAACTACAACGCGGTTTCGCCCACTGCGACCAACGTCTTCACCGGTTTTCGCTCGGTGCATTCGATGATCCTGCCTTACATGGAAGCCGACAATATTTACAAGTTGATCGATTTCTCCGCACCCACGGCAGTTCGGATGACCCAAGGCGGAGTTCCGGTCAACCGCAACTACGCTGCGTACAACAATGCACAAGCACTATTCCTGTGCCCGTCGGATGCCAACACCGGGCGGATCGTGACCGAAAACAATTACCGCTACAACTTCGGGGGCAGTACGCCTTATGCCGGTGCCCTGAATTCAACGGCCAACAATCAAATCAATGTCACCAACTCACTGGGTCTCTCTAGCGGTGGCAATGGCGCCTTCACCATCGGCAGTGGTCTTAGGATTGCTGCCTTCACCGATGGACTTTCGAACACTTGCTTCTTTTCCGAACGCACCAAGGGTAGCGGTCGCAATCTCGCGGTCTCGCCACCTACGCTCGTCGACATAATCACTTGGCCCAACCGAGCCAACATCATGGTGGATCCGATCGTACTTTTCAATGATTGCTTGAACGCAGCTCAAGTCGGACAAGCTCCAAGCAGCTTCCACTTCAACTCCGCTGGACGTTGGCTGGATGGTAGCGACTTCTCCAACGGTTGGCCTTTTGGTTTCTATTCAAGCACTCAATACAACCACGTCGCACCACCGAACTGGTCGGGATTTGACTGTGGAACCTGGAGTGCCATCCCGGACGCACCGGGCGAACATGCGATCGTCTCGGCACGGAGTTTTCACGGCGCGGGTGTCAACACCGCCTTTGGCGACGGTTCGACTAGGTTCATCGGAAACAGCATCGACGTCATCGTTTGGCGTGCCGTTGGCACACGTGATGGGGCGGAAGTCCTCAGCGATAACGATTTGTAATTCTCGACGCTTGCCAACCAAAGTCATGAACGCACCACTATCGATCCCAGCCCGATTTCTTTTGTCAGTGCGGAGCGTTTGCTGCTTGGTACTGATTTGTCTCTCAAACGTTGGGTGTGGCCCGCGAAGTATGCCATCATCTTCGATTGAGAAAAGCCAGTCGATCTTCGATGATGCTACCTCGAAGTACGCAGCAGGGGATTTTGTAGGGGCCAAAACGGCGGCGGCTGATGCCATCGCCAGCGGAGCCTTGATGGCCGATCAAGCCTCTGAGGCATCCCTGATCCTGATCGAATCGGCGATTGAGTCCGGTGATCTATCCGCGGCCGAAGTTGAATTGGCCAACGCCGAGAAGACGGCTATGGACATGGCCCGTGTGCTGGTGCTCAAGGGACGTCTGGCCCGCAAACAAGGGAACGAAGCTGCAGCCCAAGAAGCCTTCAATCAGGCCAGAGCGGAAGACCCCAATGTCGTCATTCCGCAGTGAGCCTTCGTTTCGGTTGCACCACGTTACGTAACACATCTCGAAACGAATTGGTGATACTCTCAGGCCGCTGCGATTCGCATAGACCGGCCAAACGGTGCGTCTCTGCAACGTCCGTTATTTCCCCTAACGATTGTGTTTCGCCAGGCTGCTGGCTAACCAGAATCAGTTTGCTTCCGAATCGAAGGACCACCAATTGTTGTCGTGGGCCCATCGTAGTGCGACCGAGTACCTCGATGACTTCGTGTGGCAGTTTCTGAAATTGCTTGGGTTGCGATTTGCGGATCATGAGCGTCACGCCCATGAATAGCACGACCACTAAGAATAGCGAGATCAGCATCGAGAAGGTCGCAGCCCACGGGCTTCGTGGAGCGTCGACTTTGTTGCCAGCCCGTTCGGTCGAGCTTTTGAATGGAATCAATTGGCTAGCAGAGGGCGATGGGGCATTGAACGATGGGGCAGCATGCGACGCGGTTTGGACGGGCAGTGGCGTGATGCTCGAAGCGGTCACGACCGGATAATTCCCAGGCGAGGGCAACGTTGTTGGATTGGGTGGCAGTCGACTGGGCACGTTTGTGGCCTGTTGAACATCTCCAGCTCGCATGGTTTGGTTGCGATAGATGCCGTTTTGGCCAGTTTCCTGAGCGGGCAGCCATGAACCGTGGTTGGCCATGAACAGGAATGCGAGGAAGCTCCAGACGGTGGATAGCCAGCGTCTGTATTCAGGATCGATGCAAGCGCGTAGGGTGGGAGTGGCGGAGCGCATTATGGAATCGAATCGCTACCGATCAGTTCGGCGACCCGAACACAGAAGCTGTCGTTGAGGACGAGGACTTCGCCTCTCGCAATCAAGCGACCATTGACGTAGATGTCGACAGGATCGCCTGCAAGCTTGTCGAGCGTGACCACGGATCCATTGCGAAGCTGTAGGATTTCATCGAGATTGAGCCGCGTTCGGCCCAATTCGATCTTCAGGTCCAGGGTGACATCCCGGAGCAAGTTCATCGAGACTTTTTCCGGCGGTCCGCCTTCGCCAACAAGTTCTTCCAAGTTGTAGCGAGCGAGCTTGGGATTGCGAAGTGATTGCTCCACGTCGTTGAGGGCCGATTCGGCACGCTGCAAAAGCGATTCCGTATCGTTGACGTTACGAGAATCCGAGGTAGCCGATGTCGTGGATGGGTTGGAATGGGTATCGGTTTCGGCATTCGACATTGTGCAGCATCCATGCTCGCCAGGGACGTCGGACCGTCTAGGTCGTATGACTTCGATCGTCCGATCAATCTTCAATCACTTGATAATCATTGAATCCAATGCTCAGCAGAATTGGCTCGCCGAGAACCTCGGTACTTGTCGCTAAAATCCGCCGCTGGATCAACCCCAGTTGATTTTCCGAGAGTTCCGCTAGACTCGTATTGCGGATCTCCAGGATCAATCGATGACGGAAGCGGAATTGACGTTCGTCGAACAATGACTGCAAATGGTCTTTGTCGGCTTCGTTGACCGTAGCGAAGAGCCGGAACTCGACGCGTTGATTGTGGTCCGCCCCGGGCGGGACAAACGAAACACTGTAGGTCCCCAAGTCGAATTCGACGACCTTGTCGATGGAAGAGGAAGCTTCCTCGTGGTGCGAATCGATCTCGCGAGCGGCGGAGATAAGCCGAGCTTCGGCCAATGCAGCGACTTCTTCGCCCGAGGGCACCATGAAGAAAAATACAAGTGTTTCGGCCACAATGACAGCGGTCACGAAGCCAGCGATGACGATCTTGTTGGCGGCACCGCTAGGTCGGGTTCCTTCGTCCTTGGCTTTGTCGGCAGCAGGCTTGTTGCCTGCGCCTTCCGGTTGTTTTTTTGCGTGTGCCATCGATGCGCTCCTCGGATTTTCATGTGGATCTGCGTGGGTACGGTACCTCGATGCAGGAAGCTCGGGACCATCGCATCCAGTTTCACAACCGTAGGACATGCTTTCGAAACGAGCGAAGCCAACGGTGTTCGGATCGCAGGGTTTTTAGCCGACCGTCTTCTTTTCTTTTCAAAGGCGTACGGTTGTGCGGGTTGTGAGGGTGCGTTGGGCTGCGTTTCGTTGATGGAGTCTGCTATGATGCGGGCTCGGTTTTTATTTCCTCCATGTTCTGAAAGGTGCCGTGCCGTGTCGCAGGGGTTATTCACTCAAACGCTCTGTGTATTGTGCAAGAGCCCGGTCACGCTCGATGACGTCGCCGCGGTGTTACCGGATTATGAAGTCGTGGGACGCAACGACGGCAGCGAATCTTGGGAATTCAGCGGCCCTGCCTTGCTGATTTCCTTTCGACCTGACCTCAAAGGATACGCAGTGGTCGATGTGGTCGAGCATTCGTGGCCGGACGACATGGGCTACGAAGATCAAAAGTCGATTCTATTCGCCGCCTGGAGCGCTGGGCAATTCGGCCCCTTCACGTTTCCCGGTAGTTTGCAGCGTGCTACGGAGCAAACCTGGGGGTGGCCCGATGGCAAGACGGCCGCAGAAGGTTCCGTCGCTTTCTTGCGAATCCGAACCAGTTACGGTCTCGGTGACGGAGACAGTGCCGAAGAGAGCATTCCTGATGAATACGATCCGCTGGAGGAACTCGAATTCTTGACAGAGCTCACCGGCGCATTGCTGAGATTGCCTCAAGCCATTTGCTATTTCAACCCGAATGGCGAAGTTCTTCGGGATAGTGAGACTTTTGAAGAGAGCGCCAAATTGTGCGCCGAACACGAAATCCCAACCATCGATCTGTGGGCCAACGTTCGCTTGTTCCGTTTTGACGATGACTGGGCCATGATGGATACGGTCGGCAACAGCCAATTGGGTTTGCCCGACGTCGAAGCTTGCTTCAATGCAGAGGCATACGACTTCAACCACATCGACCAGCTCTTACGCATGGTGTCGATGTACTTGGTCGGGGACGAAGAGTTTGAAGAAGGGGAGCAGATGGAGGATCAACAAGGCGTGTCGTGGCGTATGTCGATGCACGACGACAGTCTGTGCGATCCCCCGCGAGCTGTCATTCGCTTGATCCCCGACGATGGTCGGACAGTCCCTGCCGAACTGACTGCCGAGACCTCGGGCGATTCGGAATAACGCCGGAGTTCTCTCGCGTCCGTCCCCAGTGCAGGTATTCCGTTTCAAGCAAACCGCGGAGGCCAGCTAGCGCGATAGCTCTAGCCGCTGCCGATAGTATTTGAGCCCTGGGACAAAGAAGCATAAGCTCGCCACGATACCGAAGATCAAGTGTGCTGAATCGGGCCAGACCATCATGGCCGCGCTGGTGGCCAACAGGCACGCGGCTTGAACATAGAACGCACCGCTGAGAATTCCAGCTTTGATCACGAACACCATGGCGGTGATCACGGCCAGCAAAGGGGTGAGCGTCAAGGGTTTGAGGCTCAATCCCCACTCGATTGGGAAGAGCGCTCCGATACCGATCATACTAGCGCCCCACACATGTGCGATTTGGCGTTCGACGAACGTCACGGGTCCCATGCGGCGCCGCAGTGCCCAGAACACGGCCGCCCAAGCACCGAGTCCGACGATCCAGAGCAGCGCAAAGGACCAACGGGCCGCGTTGTTCCAGGCCAAGATTTCGGTCAGCAGGCAAGCCGTCAAAAGTACCAAGGAATGCCACATCCAAAGCAACCCCCAGTTTTCTAAAACGGGTGCATGATGGGTTTCGCGGAACCAGCGGGCCACGATCTGAGCAAATTGACCCGAACGTGCCGACACGGGTTCGTCCTTGAGGTACGCCAACAGATCGTCGGCCAAGGCTTGTGCCGATGCGTAGCGCAAATCGGGTGGCTTTTGCAAGCATCGCACCACAATCATTTCAAGGTCACGGTCGATTTTTGGATTGATCAGTCGCGGGCTGGGCGGATCCTGTTCGAGGATTTGCAACAGCACATCCATGGTCGATTTCGCGACAAAGGGTGGTCGGCCGGTCAGCGCATGGTAGAGCACGGCACCGAGGGAATAGATATCCGAGGCCGGCCCGATCTCGCCCATCTTGCCACTGGCTTGTTCCGGACTCATGTAATTGGGCGTTCCCAGGACCACGCCGGTCCGCGTCAATGATTCCGCTGAATCGGTCTGCTTGGCGAGGCCAAAGTCGGTCAATCGAGCTTGTCCCGACTCATCGATCAAGATGTTCGAGGGTTTGATGTCGCGATGGAGGATCCCCGACGCGTGCGCAAAATGAACCGCTCGGGCCATGCGTTCCATGTGCAAGGCAATCTCGCGCTGATCGAGTTCTCCGGTCGTGATCAGTTCGAGCAGCGTCCGACCTCGCAGGTATTGCATCGCAAAATACGGGCGGCCATCGATCTCGCCAACGTCGTAGACGGGCACGATCCCCGAATGTTGCAATTGGCCGGTCGCTCGGGCTTCGGCAAAGAAGCGTTGTCGCTCGTTGTCCGATGCCAAGCGATCGCGAAGAATCATTTTGATTGCTACTTCGCGCCGCAAACTCAATTGGCGAGCCCGGTACACAACTCCCATGCCGCCACGACCGACCTCTTCGAGCAATTCGTAATCGCCGAGGATGCAAGGCAGCGGCATTCTCCAGGTACCTGAATCGGCCGCTGCACTCGGACCCGACTTCATCTCCTTGGCTTCGCTGCTACCTATCGCATTGGTAACGATCACCGTTCCCCAAACCGCCTTCAGATCGGCCGCCAAATCGGGAGTTGCTAAGCATTCGGCGTGGATATCCACCATTTCACCGCGCTGCAAACGATCCGTCAGACGCGCGATCAGTTCGGCCAATCGCTCCTCATCTGCGCTGAGTGGATCGTCGTCAATCCATGCGTTTTCGTGCTCTGCGGATCGACTGTCTTCGGCATCTGAGTCTGACAACATCGAGGGTAGCGAGGTGTCTTTGGAGGAGGTGGGCTCTTCTGGATTGCTTCGATCCGAGCTCATTCACGCAGTTCCTTGTACAGCTCTGGCAATCCTTCAATAACTTCGCGAAGTCGCTTAATGGCTCGCAAGTAGCGCATGCTGGCAGCGGGTTCGGACAACCCAAGTGCCTGCGCGATTTCTTGGTTGTTGAGCTGTTCGTAGTGCCGCATCAAAATGATTTCGCGGTCGTTGTCCCTCAAATGCTTGATGGCCAATTCGATGTGCTGAGCCAGTTCGCGTTGGGTGGCTGCGGCGGCGGGGGTCAGACCGTCATCTCGGAATTGATTGGCCAAATCCATGGTGGATTGGTCGGGAGAATGGTTGGCGGCAACTGGCTGCTCGCGATCGATACTACGTTTGGCCGACATGCGATGCCGGCGGTGGGCATCGATGATCCGATCCTTGGCAATCTGCCGGATCCACAGATGGAAAGGAATGGCGGGGCTGTTGACGTAGTCGATCAATCTGCGGTTGGCTTCGATGAGAACGTCCTGGACAACGTCGCTGACGTCCAATCGCTGCATAATGCGTTGGTCGAGTCGGAGCGCGATCATACGGCGCAGAGAATCCCGATGGCGATCGAGCAATTCTTCGACCGCTTGGGATTGGCCGGCTCGGACGTTCACGAGCAATTCCGCGGTGGCATCACCATCGGGCCAAATGGACTTCGACATGCAATCTCCCTGAATGAAAACGATTGACTTCGCTTCATTCTAGTCGTCTGACCAGTGGGGGACGATCCGTGTGGGGCTCTCGAATACCCGCCAGGGGGTTAGAATTTGGGGCATGATTCCAGAAATTCAACCTACCGGCGCCATTTTGCGCATCAGCCCTGAGATTGATGTGCCCATCACGCCGCGGATCCGTCGATTGATTGACACGGCTGCCTTTCGGAGGCTAGCTCGCATCAGTCAGCTTGGGCTGGTGTCCTTGGTCTATCCAGGAGCTACCCATTCCCGGATGGAACATTCGCTGGGGGTGTATCGCAATGCGCTCGATTTCCTACGACAAATGGCCCATGACCCCGGTTCGCCGATGGTCTTTAGCGATCGCGATGCGTCGCTCTTCGTCGTTTCTGGCCTATTGCATGACATCGGTCATTGGCCTTTTTGTCACGCCATCGAGGACATCAAGCTGGTCGATTTTCCGAAGCACGAGATCCTGGCTGAGCGACTGCTAGCCCATCGCGAGTTGGACCATTGCTTAGCCACGGATTGGGATTTGACGCCCGAAGAGGTGGCGCAGTTTCTTCATCCTGCCCCCTCCATTCCAACCACGGTCTCGCAGTCGATCTTGCGGTCCATGCTCAGCGGTCCGATCGACATCGACAAATTGGATTATCTGGAGCGCGACTCGCTACATGCTGGTGTTCCCTATGGCCGCAACTTCGATCGCAACCGGTTGGTCCATTCGCTGTGTGTCGATACACCTCGGCATCGATTGGCCATCACTGAAAAGGGGAAGACAGCTGCCGAGATGATGGTGTTTTCGCGCTACGTCATGTTCAGTGAGGTTTATTGGCATCATGCGGTCCGGAGCGCGACGGCCATGTTGCAGCGGGCGGTGTATGAGTTACGCGAGAACTTGGAGTTGGTCGGTGCTTGGTTGGAGATGGACGAACCGACGATGAAGGAGTCGCTCCTGAGCGTTTCTTTCGGGCAACCCTGGGAGGCATGTGTCTCGGGTCTCTTCGGCATGCGACGTTCGCTCTACAAGCGTGTCGCTCAATTCGACAGCTTGACCGAACCCGATCTGCATCAAAGTCTCGCACGGCGCTCCTATGGCGAGATCGTGGTCATCGCGCGCGGATTGACCAATGCGATGGCGGACCGAATCGGTCAGCCGATCGGTCCGAACGATGTGCTGATCGACACACCGCCGATCAAGCTTGAGGTGCAATTTGATTTGCGGGTACGGATGCGCGATGGCACCTTTCGCGAACTCAGTGAATTGTCACCGGTGGTGCAATCACTCGCAACGCGGCAATTCGATGCGATGGTCAAACGGGTCCGGGTCTTCGTCGCACCCGGGCTCCGAGATTCGCTTCGCAAGCTCGATATTCCGCAGTTGCTGCGCGAGGTGTTGGCTTAGTGAGTGTGCTACTTGCTCGCGATCTTGGCCCACGAGTCTCGCAGCGTCACGATGCGATTGAAGACCGGTTTGCCTGGCGAGGAGTCTTTCGCGTCCACGCAGAAGTAGCCATTGCGTTCGAACTGGACCCGGGTTTCCGGAGGAAGTTCGGCCAAGGCAGGTTCCACGGCAGCGACGATGTTGGTGATACTATTGGGGTTGATATTGTCCAAGAAGGTTTTTCCCTCAGGCGCATCCTCTGGCGACTCCGATAGGAACAGCCGATCGTACAAACGCACGGGACAATGTGCGGCGGTGTCCGCGTTGACCCAATGGATCGTACCCTTGACCTTGCGGTCCGTGGCTGTTCCGGTGCCGCTCCGTGTTTCCGGATCGTAGCTGCAGTGCAGTTCCACGACGTTGCCCGCACTGTCCTTGATCACCTCGTCGCAGCGAATGATGTAGGCGTATCGCAGTCGTACTTCGCCACCGGGCTTGAGCCGGAAGTACTTCGACGGCGGAGTTTCCATAAAGTCATCGCGCTCGATGTAGAGGACGCGGGAGAAGGGCAAGGCACGGGTGCCAGCATCGGGATTCTCGGGATTGTTAACCGCCGGGAGCTGTTCGGTCTGGCCTTCTGGATAATTGGTCAACACCACCTTGATGGGATCGAGGATCGCCATGTAGCGATTGGCGATATGGTTAAGATGTTCGCGGGCCGCATTCTCGAGAACCAAGACATCGATCGTGCCGTTGAAGCGCGCCACCCCGATCGTGTCGCAGAAGTTTCGAATCGATTCGGGGGTGAAACCCCGACGGCGAAGGCCGCTCAAGGTGGGCATGCGGGGATCGTCCCAACCTGCAACGTGCCCTTCGGTCACCAGTTGCAAAAGCTTGCGCTTGCTCATCACAGTGTACGACAGATTCAGTCGCGCAAACTCCATCTGCCGTGGATGGTAGATGCGAAGCGTCTCGCAGAACCAGTCGTAGAGAGGACGATGGTTCTCGAATTCAAGTGTGCAGATCGAATGCGTGATGCCTTCGATGGAATCGGATTGACCGTGCGCCCAATCGTACATTGGATAGATGCACCAGGCGTCCCCCGTGCGATGATGGTGGGCGTGCATGATGCGGTAGAGAACCGGATCGCGAAGATTGAAATTTGCGGCGGCCATATCGATCTTGGCGCGAAGGGTACGAGTGCCATCTGGAAATTCGCCGGCCTTCATGCGTTCGAGCAAGTCGAGATTTTCTTCGGGAGTGCGATCGCGGAACGGGCTATTTCGACCAGGTTGGGTCAGTGTCCCGCGGTGTTCACGCATCGCGTCAGAATTCAAATCGCAGACATAAGCATGCCCTTCCCGGACCAATTGAACCGCCCATGCATACAGTTGATCAAAGTAATTCGAGGCGTAGTACAATCCAGACCATTCGAATCCCAGCCAACGCACGTCCGCCATGATCGAGTCGACATATTCCTGACTCTCTTTGGTCGGGTTGGTATCGTCGAACCGAAGATTGCATTGACCCGCGTAGCGTTGGGCCAAACCAAAATTCAAGCAGATGCTTTTGGCATGCCCGATGTGCAAGTAACCGTTGGGTTCGGGCGGAAACCGGGTTTGCAAACTGCGACCACTCAGAACTTCTCGCGTGGCAAAGTCTTTTTCAATTTCAATTTCAATGAAGTTCTTATGTGGGCCGTCGGCCGCTCGCTGGGCTGGTTCATTCACCGGTGGTTAAACTCCGTGGTCGGTATCGATTCTTTGGCTTTTCGTGCCATTATGCAGTTTCTCGAGAAAAAATCTGCGTCACCCGTTAAACTAGAGCGCTCCATGAGCACAAATCCAACCCATCCTAATGTCGCGAGCGATCTCGAGACGCTTCCAGCCTCCGAACCAAGCCCAGCTAAGCAGGACTTGGAACCGCCGTACACAGGTACCCGTGAGCAATTGGCGGCGGAACTGAAGGCCATCGCGGCCACCATCGGCCTGAATTCGGTCCCCGAGAACGCATGGACTCCCTTGGCCCAATATTGCTTGCGGCTATGGGATTGGAATACAAAAATCAATTTGACTCGGCACACGACTCCCAGTCGTTTCGTGCATCGCGACCTGCTCGACAGCGTGGAATTGGCGAAACTGCTCCGCCACGGAGAAGAAATCCTTGATATTGGAACGGGCGGCGGCGTACCCGGGATTGTCATTGCGATCCTTCGACCCGACGTCCAGGTAACGCTGTGCGACAACGTTGCGAAGAAGGCCAAGGTAGCCCAGGACATCGTCGAACATCTGGGTTTGTCCGTCCCCGTCTACCCGCTGAGTGTTCGCAAGGTACTCGAGGATTTTCGCTACGACAGCCTGGTCGCTCGCGGCGTCGGACCTTTGCCTCGTCTATGCGGATGGCTCAAGGATGAATGGCACAAGATCGGTCGGTTGCTTGCGATCAAAGGTCCCAAATGGGTCGAAGAGCGAGGCGAAGCCCGACACTTGGGTCTGCTCAAACGAGTCGATTTGCGCCGAATGGCTGCCTACCCTATGCCGGACACGCACTCGGAAAGCACGATTTTGCAGTTGTCGCGTCAAATGGGTGCCGAACCTGTCCAGGAGTGACGGGCTGCGACCCTGACGTTGATGCGACCCTGCCGTTGATGCGGACGCCGAGCTGCGACGGATTTCACCACCCACTCATCTGCTCAGGATCGAACCGCGATGCCTCACTCGGAACTGGCAGCCCGATACGCTGCCGTGCGACACTTCAGCGAACGCATCGCTGAGCCCCTCAGTGGAGAGGACTGCGCCATCCAGTCGATGCCGGACACCAGTCCGACCCGATGGCACCTGGCGCACACGACCTGGTTTTTCGAAACCTTTCTGCTCAAGCAAATGCAGGGGTACCGACCGTACGATCCGAGTTTTGAATTCCTGTTCAATTCGTACTACAACACCGTCGGTGCGCAATTCCCAAGGTCTCAGCGAGGTTTGATCTCGCGGCCCGGTCTTCGGGAAACGCTCGCGTATCGCAAGCATGTGGACCAGGCCATCGCAGAGTCCCTGCATCGATCGGAGTGGTCTTCGGCGCAGTGTGATGTAATGAACATCGGACTCAATCATGAGCAGCAGCACCAGGAGTTGATGCTGACCGACATCAAGCATGTGTTGTTCCGCAATCCGCTGGCTCCGGTTTACCGCTTGGATGATCCAGCGTCGCAGCCTGCGGGCCAGCTGCAATGGCTTTCTTTCGAGGAAGGGATTGTGTGGATCGGTGACGAATCCGATGGATTCGCGTTCGATAACGAGCGACCGCGGCACCGTGTTTTTGTGCATCCCTTTCGCATCGCACATCGTTGTGTGACCAACGGCGAATATCTGGCCTTCATCGAAGATGGTGGTTACAAGCGGCCGGAGTTTTGGCTGGCCATGGGATGGGATGCAGTTCAAACTCGTGGATGGCAAGCACCGATGTATTGGTCCAATCGGGACGGGGAATGGAGTCTGTTTACGCTCTCCGGTTTGAAGCGATTGGATGAGAACGCGCCGGTCTGCCATGTGAGTTATTTCGAAGCGGACGCTTACGCACGTTGGGCAGGGCATCGATTGCCGACCGAACAGGAGTGGGAGCATGCAGTGGCGTGCGAGCGGGGTTTACCGGCCAACGATCCGGTGGGGCGAGGGGAGGGGCATTGGTCCGATACTCTGCTGCGTTCCGGACTCACCGTCCATCCGCAATCCGGTCCCGGTCCAGCCTTGACAGGTCGTTTCGAAAACATCCTCGGCAACGCTTGGGAGTGGACCTCCAGCCCCTACGTGGCGTATCCCGGTTACCGACCACCAGAGGGTGCTTTGGGAGAGTACAACGGGAAATTCATGTGCAACCAATTTGTCCTGCGTGGAGGATCATGCGCCACCCCCGAAGGACACATTCGAACCACCTACCGAAACTTTTTTCCACCCGAAGCGCAGTGGCAATTTTCAACGATTCGGCTGGCCGACGGATCCGATTCGGCTGATCGCTGAAACGCCTTCAAGGTAAGAATCGCCCAATAAGGAGCGTCACTTGTAGTTTGGAACGTCATTTGCGTTGTTATTTGTTGTTATTTGCAGTCTTTTGCAAATGGCCGGGTGCAAGTAACCGTTCACGGCCCGATACTCATTGTGGATTTTTTCAGCAAAATCAGCCGGTACGCGTTAGCGTCCGGTTTCTTCGAATTGTTACGCAAACCGGACGCTAACGCGTTCCGGCTAATCGGTGTGTGAACGGATACGGTGCAAGCGAGGCAGTGAGATTGAGCGAGTGGGATCGCTAGGGTTTTTGATTTTAGGATCCTAGCCGTCGTTCCGAGCTTGGACTTGCCGAACACCCATCATGTTTTGGCGTTCCGGAATCCAGTTCACCCGAAAGTAACCCCTAGGGATCCGCACATGATTTCTCCTGTCTCCATCCGCCCCCGGCCCGCCGGTATCACGAACGACGCATCGACCAACGGTAACTTTTTACGGGATGTGCTCCAGGGTTTGTCGGCTGCCCAGAAGACGCTGCCGTGCAAGTACTTGTACGACCAGCGAGGTTCACAATTGTTCGATCAGATTTGTGAACTGGAGGAGTACTACGTCACTCGGGCTGAGCTGGAAATTATGGAGACGCATGCCGAGTCGATCGCAAACCAAATTGGCCCAAGCGTGAAGTTGGTCGAGTACGGAAGTGGCAGCAGCGTCAAGACGCGTATCCTTCTCGATTCTCTCGATCAACCCGTCGCCTATGTGCCGGTCGATATCTCGCGCACCCACTTATTGCGAACCGCCAATGATCTGCAGACGACCTACCCCAACATCGAAATTTTGCCCGTCGTGGCGGACTTCACTCAGCACTTCAAACTGCCGCGAAGTACGCGTCCCGCATCGCATGTCGCTCTCTATTTCCCCGGATCAACCATCGGCAATTTCACGCCCGCGGACGCTGGACGCTTGCTGCAAGGGATGTCCAACATGTTGGGGGACCAAGGGGGATTGCTGATTGGAATCGATCTGCAAAAAGAAAGATCGGTCATTGAGGCAGCCTACGACGATGCGCATGGGGTAACGGCAGATTTCAATTTGAACTTGCTCCATCGCATCAATCGGGAACTCGACGGTTCCTTCGACGTGGATCGTTTCGAGCACAAAGCCATCTACAATTCCGACGCGCATCGCGTGGAAATTTCCATGGTCAGCTTGTGCGATCAACAAGTCCAAATAGCTGGCTCAACCATTGCGTTCAGGTCCGGCGAGGAGATTTTGAGTGAGTATTCACACAAGTACACGATCGATGGTTTTGCGACGTTCGCTTCGAAGTATGGATTTGCATTGCATCATGCTTGGACCGACAACCGTGATTACTTTGCCGTCCTCCACCTCGTTCTCGAGGAATAGGATCTGTGTGGTAAACGAGGGACAAGGTATTCAAGGCTAAAGAAGAGACCGCTCAACTTTAGCCTTGCTACGTGGCATCGGACTGTTCGGCGATTTTGCCGATGGATTGTTTTTATAAAATCTTTGGAACTAGGAGGTCACTGACTATGAAAGCCAAATGGAATGGTGCGTTGATTGCACAAAGTGAGGACACCGTGGTTCTCGAAGGCAACCATTACTTCCCCATGCATTCGGTGAATCCCGAATACATACAGAAGTCGAGCGCGATGACAACGTGCGCGTGGAAGGGGCGTGCGAACTACTACGATTTGGTGGTCGATGGCAAGACGAATGCGCAGGCTGCTTGGTACTACGCGGATCCCAAACCCGAAGCGGATCAAATCCGCGATCGGGTTGCGTTCTGGAAAGGAGTTGAGATCACTCTGTGATCTTTGGCCAATCAATTGGTGATCTTTGGCCAATCAATTGGTCGAGGCCGATGTATCTCCGGTATCTGTTGTAACCGTTGAGGCAGAGACAGTAGCAAGTTCGTAACACACGGCTTCTTCGGCATTGCGAAGGTAGAGTTTGTCTCCAACCACCACGGGATGATTCCACGTTTTACCGTCCATGGCAGGTATCTTTGCGAGCTCTTTCAATTTGTTGGGATTGGTTCGCAGCAGTACGAGCTGGCCGCGTTCGCTGATCACCACAATCAAATCCGAGTCCGCTAGCAGCACGGCTTGGCCCTTTTCATACCGACCGCCTTTCCATTTTCGTTTGCCATCTTTCAAGTCGATGCAGGCGAAAATGGAGTTGTCGAATCCGTACAAGTACCCTTTGTGCACGAGGAGATCGTTGAAGTCCGGCTTCATATCCAGCGAGGTCCATAGATCCGTGACTTGGAGACCGTCTTCCTGTTCGACAATTTGAATCAGTCGTGTGCCCGTGCCGATGCCTGTTGGGATGAGGACTTTGTCGCCATCGATAAGCTGCGGTTGTAAGGCCCGATAGCCCATATGCGGCCACTTGTAATCGAGCGCGACGGCACCGGTCTTTGGATCCCAGAAATGCGCGCCTACGTCGGAGAGAAGAGCTAAGTATTCTTTACCAGCCAGCGTCATCGATTGTACCGAGCCGTAGGAGTTTTCGCCGGCCGGGGCGGACCATGCCAAGGATCCGTCACTGGTATGGAATGCGAGGACGCCTTTGTCGTCTTTGCCTCCCGCATGGACGATCACCAAATCGTCATGAACGAAGGGAGAGGACGAAAATCCCCACATCGGTGGCGCGCGATCGGCTTCCTTGCGCAAGTCGACTTTCCAGACCTCTTCACCGTTGGCGGCTTGTAGTTTCACCAACCATCCTTCGGCGCCCATCGCGTAGATAGCTTCGCCAGCGATGCTGGGGGTGGCGCGGGGGCCCAAACCACCCAACGCTTCGAAGAAGCGGGACGGTACTGCGTGCGCCCAAACCTGTTCGCCAATTCGTGCGTCGTAGCAGACAACGGCTTCGTTTTCACCACGCTGCTCTTGGGTCACCAGGTAATCGCCGGCCACCGCAAACGAGCTCCACGCAGGCCCGACGTTCATGCGCCACTTTTCCTTGGGTGGATTGGCAGTCCAGTCATCGCTAAAGACCCGGCCATGCTGAACCCCATCGCTATTGGGGCCACGGAATCCGGGCCATTCCGACTTCTTGAACGATGCCAAATCGACGGCCACGGCAGCATTGCCTGCGGTTGCCTCGAGCTGCGTCATTAGTCTGTCTTCGGACGTTTGTTTCCAACGCCAATCCATCCCGAACGAAAAATCTCCCCAAACACCATCCGATGTAAATAGCGTTGATACGCTGGCAGCGAGGGTTGCGAGCAGCAGACCGACCCAAGTGCGTCGCATCGAGAGCCGTTTACTCAACAGGATCAAACCGATGCTGAACGCAGCGACCGTCATTGGGATCGTCATAACGATGAACAAAACCTCACGCATGGAAGAGTGAGCCAGCACGAGTTCCAAAGCCAGGATCGCGATGAGCCCAGCCACTCCGAGAATGCGTTCGAACCAGCGAGCCCGGCTGGCCAATAGCCACCACAACAGAACGAGGAGACCGATTAGGAAGGGACCAAAGGCGCTAACCATCCAGATCATGGCTGGCGGATTGGGTATTAAGCCTGGAATGAAACGGGCCAGGACCATCAAGGGCAAAAGCAATACTGGAATCCAGATCCTCAAGGGTCGGTAACGGGAGAGCACCGCGTCTGCGTTCGGGGCTGATTCAGAAGTTGCCATGGAGCATCATTCCTTGAAAAGCGTTGGGGTTTACCAAGCAATTTACCAAGCAATTATTGAAACAAAGTTCGGTATGCATGGCCATTGGATAACAATGTATCGAAACGTTTGCGAGTTGTATTCGGCTCGCATTAGGAATTCTTGAGTTCACACCCAGGTTGCAGCCGGGATTGGTGGGATCGATTCCCTAACCATGCATTCACGGCTGATTTCGACTACACTGGACTCTTCGGAGAGCGCAAGCATTGCGTCCATCGATGGTTGTTGATGATTGCTGTGTGTTGATGCCGCTGCGTCCAAGGCCAAAGGAATGCCGGCTGCCCTGCCGACCGCCGGGTCTGCACGAGCGCTAGGCGCTGTTTTCCGTTTCACCATTTCGCTTTCTTTTCTCGAAGAGGTTTTTCAAAATGTCCGCAATTCGTCCTTCCACACGTCGTGGTTTTCTCCAGGGAGCGGCCGCCGTCGGTTCGGCCGCCATCCTCGCTCCTTCCATGGGTCGGGCTCTGGGCTACCAATCCCCAAACGATCGTCCCGTTTTCGCAACCATCGGATTGCGCAATCAAGGATGGACGATCACGAGCAAATCTTTCAAGTTCGCGGACTTTGCGGCCCTCGCGGACGTCGATGCCAACGTGCTCGGATCCAACGTTGAGAAGACGGAAAAGGAACAGAAGAAAAAGCCCGACGCGTATAGCGACTACCGCAAGATCCTCGATCGAAAAGACATCGACGCGGTCATGATCGCCACCCCGGATCACTGGCATACGAAGATTGCGGTTGAGGCCATGTACGCGGGCAAAGACGTGTACTGCGAAAAGCCACTGACATTGACCATCGACGAAGGGAAATTGATTGAGAAGGTGGTCAAGGAGACCGGTCGTGTGTTTCAGGTCGGTACGATGCAACGCACCGAATGCGATTCGCTGTTTCTTCAAGCCATCGCGCTGATCAAGAATGGACGAATTGGCAAAGTCACGAAGGTGACGTGCGGTATCAATGGCATGGAAGCGTCGCCTGTGATCCCAGTGACAACCGTCCCGTCGGGACTCGATTGGGACGTTTGGCTCGGACCTGCTCCGCTGGTTGAATACCGAGCGCTGCCAGAACTCCGCGTAGGTTATGGTGGAGGCGTTCCGTTGTTCAGCAATTGCCACTACTCGTTCCGGAACTGGCATGAATACTCGGGTGGCAAGCTGACCGATTGGGGCGCACACCACGTCGACATTGCTTGCTGGGCCTTAGGTGCGGGAGACACCGGTCCGAGCAAGATCACGCCGGTCGAATTTAAACTGCCGGTTGAGTACAAGGATGGACAACCCATGGTCCAGGATCAGTACAACGCCGCGACTAGCTTTAATATCAAGGTCGACATGCCGAACGATGTCGAAATGATCATCACCAGCGAAGGGGACAACGGAATTCTCTTTGAGGGGACCAAGGGCCGGTTCTTCGTAAATCGCGGCAAGATCGCAGGCAAGCCGGTGGAAGAACTCAAAGAAAATCCATTACCCGAAGGCGCCATCGAAGAGGTCTACGGTGGCAAGGTGAGCGAAAACCATACCGCCAACTTCATCGAAGGCATGCGGTCTCGCAAGCAACCGATTTCGGACGTTTGGACCCACAACCGGATGTTGGAAATTTGCCACTTGTCCAACATCGCCATGCGTCTGAATCGATCCCTCCAATGGGATCCGAACAAGCGACAGGTCGTGGGAGATGACTTGGCCAACTCGTTCTTGTCCCGCGAGAGCCGCAAAGGATACACGATCAAGGCCTAAAGGCATGGGATGCGATGTGAACTCGGCGCGTTTCTGTTTTTGAGAAACGCGCCGATGTGTTTAGCGAACGAGTTCCGGCAAGTACTTGACTGGAATCGTCCCGCACCGGAGGACTTCTTCGTGGTAGGGGCCGAGTTCGAAGGCATCGCCTCGAGCCCGCTGGACAGACTGCCGAAGTCGGTAGAACGCAAGTCGACCAACGAAGTAGGTCGAAAGCTGACATGAGCTTTGTTTGGCTCTCTGAACTTTGCCAAACGCTTCCCCTTCGGTTTGATAGCCACGATCGACCAGCAACGCCATGGCTTGTTCGTCGGTCATGTCGCTGCAATGCATCGAGTGATCGAGCATGGCATTGAGAACGGCTCGCAAATAGAACTTGAGTTGGTGCAGTCGCAGGGCCAGATCGCCGTCTCCGTAGCCTTGATCGAGCATCATCTGTTCGGTGTAGACCGCCCAACCTTCGGCGAATACGCCCGACGAGAGGATCTTGCGAATTGGCGATTGGACACGATTGGAGTAATCGAGTTGCACGTAGTGACCAGGATAGGCTTCGTGGATGGTGAGGATTTGGAGCATGTGCACGTTGTATTCCTCGAGGAATGCCGTGCGGCGTTGTTCTGGCCAATCCGATGGGGGCGGCGAGATGGCATAGAGGCTGATAGCCTTGGGGTCCAAGGGTGGTGCTGGGTTGAGGTAGGCGGCCGAGAAGCCGCGTTGGAACTCAGGCATTTCGATAATGTTGCATTGATCGGGATCTGGCAACGTAAGAATATTCTTCTCGCGAATCATAGCTTTGATTTTGTCCACTGTTTGTCGGGCGTCGGCGACCAACTGATCCGGAGTACCATGCGTTTTGCCTAACACGGACAGCACCCGTCGCACGACTTCGCGCCGACCGACATCGTCGTCGGGCAGCAATGCATGTTCAGGAAACAATTCCGACCAGAGTTGTTTCGCGACATAGTACATTTCGCGTTCGACGCGATCAGCCTCGGAGCGAGCAGCTTCGATGACTTCATCGGCCGTCAATCCTGCATCGAGTTCTAGCTCGAGCTTCTCGTAGAATTTTTCTTTGCCAATTCGCCAATCACCAGTCGATGTGGGCAAAATCTTGTCTTGAAAAAACCGCTTGAGGTCTTTCAGTGCCGTGACGGCGTGGGCGGCCGGAGTTTT
The DNA here is from genome assembly GCA_041752005.1 of Pirellula sp. GTDB lineage: Bacteria > Planctomycetota > Planctomycetia > Pirellulales > Pirellulaceae > JBKCUI01. The sequence goes on from JBGSHV010000029.1 coordinate 40,039, forward strand.
CAGAGGGCTTAGCTGGCGGGCTTCATCGGCCAAGACGAAAATGCCTTCTTCGTAGAACGCGATGGCGCCTTCGGTGCGTTGGATCGCGATTTCGGTCAAAATCTTCGATGGGTTTTTGATCGATCGCTTGGCTGCTTCGACAATCTTTGGAATTTCGGCGATGCGACGGGCCGCGTTCTCGACATTGCGATGTTTGGGCAAGGTCGATTGGGTCAATAGGGTGAAGACGCTGTCCGAGGCGTAGATCAAGTAGACGCGCGGGTCGTTGGCGAAGTCGTCCGTATGGGTGGCTTGCCAAACACGGTACTCCAGAAAATGCTTCCAAATTTCCAGGTCAATTTGCGCATTGCGGGACAACCGTTGCTTGTCAAACGACTTCTCCAATTCGGCCAATACGCTTCGATCGTTTTCTAAATCGCGTGCCCTGGCTTCGGGGGATAGATCGTCGAGTTGATGGTCATGATCATGGTTGCCCAACGAAGTAGCAAAGGCCGGATGCCGCACGCATTGGTCGGCCAGCCACGCTTCGAACTGAGTCACGACGCGTGCATCGTCTTCGCCTACATCGTCTTCGTCGGTCGCTCGAGCGAAGGCCGAGAACAGGGTTGCGAACAACATGATGCACCCGAGTCGCGCCAGGATTTCGCCGAGAGTGTTGAAAAGCTTGCGCACTTAGAGAATTCCTTTGGAGCTGGGGATGCCGGATTGACGCGGATCGTATTCGGCGGCGATTCGAATCGCTCGGGCCGTCGCTTTGAAGATGGCTTCCGCGATGTGGTGGGTGTTGCGACCGTAATGAAGGAGGATATGAAGATTGCAATGAGCGTTGGCTGCGAAGGATTGCCAGAAGTCTTCGATCAGCTCGCTGTCGAATTCGCCGATTTTGGTCGATGGCATGGGAGCCTGGAATACCAGGTAGGACCGGCCACTGAAGTCTACGGCCGAGGTGACCAATGTTTCCTCCATGGGCAATACCATATGTCCGTACCTTCGAATCCCGGATTTGTCACCCAGGCATTCCCGCACGGCCTGCCCTAGGCAGATTCCCACGTCTTCGGTGGTGTGGTGCGAGTCGACCTGAAGGTCGCCGTGTGCTCGCACCTCAAGATCGATCAATGCGTGCCGGGCGAGCAGTACGAGCATATGATCGAGAAATCCGACCCCTGTATGGATGTCGTTTTTGCCGGTGCCATCGAGATTGAGACGCAGTTCGATGGCTGTTTCTGCGGTTTGCCGTTCCAACTGGCTGGTTCGCACAGGGGTCATACCGTTTCCTAACGGACGAGAGGTCGATGATCAAGGCTACGGTGCAATAGGAACGCAACAATAGCCACGGTGAATCGGATGGATTATACTACTCCGTATCCCCACCGAGTGCACGCTTGCACATCAAAACTCCCCTTCAAAGGTTCGTTCTGCATGAAGGATTTCGCGACCATAACGCGGGCAACTGTTGCGCTGACATGTTTCTTGGCCATCCCGTATCGCGGTCATTGCGAGGAGCCGATCGCGGCTGCCAAGCCGATGGCCGCCGGCGGACAGGATGCCACAGCAACGTCAGACATCGAATTCAATCGGGACATTCGGCCGATCCTCTCGGACGCTTGTTTTGCCTGCCATGGTCCGGACCAGCACGCGCGCCAGGCCGAGCTGAGACTCGACGATCGCGACAATGCCTTGGCCAGCGGCGCGATCGTGGCGGGTGATCCGGATGCCAGCGGCATCATGGATCGTATTCTGTCGCAAGATCCTGATGTGGTGATGCCTCCGCCACGTACCGACAAGGCGTTGAGCGCTACTCAAATCGATTTGTTTCGGCGTTGGATCGCGGGTGGGGCGAAGTATCAGCGGCATTGGTCGATGGATCCACCTCGGCCGGATATCACGCCCCCGAGTCCCCCACAGCCATGGTCCGGATGGCCAAGGCATCCTATCGATCGGTTTGCCCTCGGTACGATGCTCGACCATGGCATGACACCCGCCCCAGAAGTCGACGCGCTGCGGTGGCTGCGCCGCGCTCGATTCGATTTGACAGGACTGCCACCGACGCTGGAAGAAATCCGCGAAATCCAAATCGACGACTCGGAAGCGGCCCGCGAACGGATGGTCGATCGATGGCTCGATTCGCCCGCCTACGGGGAACGCATGGCTTCGATGTGGCTGGACGTGGCTCGCTACGCAGATACCTTCGGCTACCAAGCCGACGTGAATATGGACGTGTGGCCTTGGCGCGATTGGGTCATTCGAGCCTTTTCCGAAAATCTTCCATACGACCAATTCATCACCTGGCAGATCGCAGGCGATCAGCTTCCCGACGCCACGCTGGATCAACGCTTAGCGACGACGTTCAACCGACTGCATCGACAGACCAACGAAGGTGGAAGTATCGAAGAAGAATTTCGTCAGGTCTATATCGCGGATCGAACGGTCACCGCTGGTACCGCCTTTCTCGGTCTGACCTTGGAGTGTTCTCGCTGCCACGATCACAAGTACGATCCAATCCTGCAAAAAGACTTCTATGCGTTGGCAGCCTACTTTGCCGATATCGACGAGCATGGTCTTTACTCCCACTTCACGCGGGCTACCCCAACGCCTGCGTTGTCTCTCTACACCGAGGGCCAGAAGGAAACGCTCGATGGGCTGCAGGATTCGATCGCGCAGGCTGAGGCGGAACTGCAGGCCTGGATTCTGGGCAAGCGAAAGGAATGGGATGCAGCGCAGGTGGTATCGGTATCGACTTCATCATTGTCGCCAGTGACTCCGGAGGCCGACGCGCCAGCAACTGCATGGAGTTTCCCTTTGGAAGGCTCCGAGCCAGGAGTCGTCGGAAATGCGACTCGGTTCAATGGGGACGACGCTGTCAGTGTTTCCTTGAACAAACCTGATGCGGACGATGCGACCAAAACGCAGCAAGTCACCTTGGGGCGTCCCGATCCATTTTCACTGAGTCTATGGGTTCGACCAACGCTGCATGCCGATCGCGTAATCGTGCTGCATCAAAGTGTGGCGGCAGAAGATGCTGCCTTCCGAGGCATGCAATTGGTCCTGGAGCAAGGGAAGCCGCAATTTTCGTTGATTCATTTTTGGCCCGGGGACGCGATTCGCATCGAAGCGTTTGAGGAGATCCCGGTCGAGCGTTGGACCCAGCTCGGCGTTACCTACGATGGGAGCAGCCGCGCCGACGGATTGCAACTGTTCGTCAACGGGGAGTGCGTCGCGGCTCAGGTCCTACGCGATCAACTGACTCGCGATTTCCGTTACCGTTCCGAATGGGGGGACTCCAATGGCAATGGCGTGGCATTGGGGCTTGGAGCCCGATTCCGAGATATCGGTTTTCGAGATGGATGCATCGACGAATTGAATGTCTTCGATCGTGAATTGTCTTGTGCTGAGATGGCCCGAACGATGGTGCAATCGCCCAGCGTGGATTCGTCCATGCGCGCAGCCGTATTGGCACGGGCGGAATCGGCTTGGGATCCACGAGGGCTGCGAGGTGATCCGGAATACGATGCCTTGCTGAACCGTTTGACTGAGCTGCGCCGCAAAGAAAACGAGTGGGTCGTGGGTGTGCGTCAGATCATGACCATGCGGTCGGCTCTCAAACCGCGAACGATGCATGTCCTCGAACGCGGTGCTTACGATGCGCCGCGGGCGGTGGTTTCTCCACAACCGTTGCAACAGTTCATTGCTCATGATTCAGCGCCTGCCGATCAGTCAACTTCGGGTATGCGGCTGGAACTCGCGCAGTGGATGGTGGACCCTAATCATCCCTTGGTCAGCCGTGTCGCTGTCAATCGTTTTTGGTCCGTCTTCTTTGGGCGCGGCATCGTGGCGAGTCTCGAGGATTTTGGCAGCCAAGGACAAGTGCCGACGCATCCCGAATTGCTTGACTGGCTCTCCCGAGATTTTGTCGCGCACGGTTGGGACGTGAAGCGTCTGTGCAAGCAGATCGTATTGTCGGCCACGTACCGACAATCCTCGACCCCCACCCTCATGGCATGGGAGGCGAATGATCCAGACAACCGATGGTTGGCCCGCGGCCCCCGGCATCGATTGTCGGCCGAGCAGCTCCGGGATGCAGCCTTGTTCGCGACGGGATTGTTGGTTCCGACGGTAGGTGGCCCGAGCGTCATGCCTTACCAACCCCCTGGGTTGTGGGAGGAGGCCGGGACCGGAAAATCCTACGCGCAAGCGAAAGGGGAAGGGCTGTATCGACGCAGCATGTACACGTTTTGGCGTCGCACCGCGCCGCCGCCGAGCATGCTTGCCTTCGATGCGACCAGCCGCGAGACCTGCACCGCCCGCCGTGAAACAACCACGACTCCCCTACAAGCCTTGGTACTGCTCAATGACCCCCAGTACATCGAAGCGGCGAGGGCCATCGCTGAGTCGGTGTGTAAATCCCATCCAGTCGACTCCACGGCACGTTGGGAGGAGCTAGCCCTGCGATTGATCAGCCGTCCCCTGGCGGCCAACGAGCTAGCCATCGTCGAGCAATTGCATTCCGAGCAGCGATCGTATTTCGCAGAGGACGTCGAGGCTGCCAAAGCCTTCCTGGCGGTGGGAGATCGAGCCGTGGATCCTAGCCTCGATGGTGTCGAATTGGCCGCGACCACTGTCGTGGCCCAGACATTGATGTGCTTCGATGAGTTCGTCATGAAGCGCTAAGTTGAACACCGAACGATAGAGGAACTGAAATCATGCGACTGCAACCCAACAACCCAAGCCATCTCGGCCGACGCGACTGGCTCTTTCGGGCGGGAATGGGGCTGGGAGGAATCGCAGTCGCCGATTTGATGCTGCGAGACTCGAAGGCCATGGCCTGGGATGGATCTGCACCCGGGGCACATGCAATGGAGCGTGGAATTGCCACCCGCGGCGCGCTCAATCCCACCCATCATCGACCGACCGCTAAACGCGTGATCTACTTGTTCATGGCCGGTGGTCCATCGCAGTTGGAGACGTACGATTACAAACCATTGCTCAATGAGCTGCAAGGTCAACCGCTTCCTGATTCGGTCCGCCAAGGTCAACGGTTGACAGGCATGTCGGGCAATCAAGCCACGTTGCCACTTGCTGGATCGATCTTCAAGTTCGACCAACATGGCCAAAGTGGAGCTTGGGTAAGCGAGCTACTACCGCATACGGCGCGGCATGTCGATGACATGGCCATCATTCGATCGATGACGAGCGAAGCCATCAACCATGACCCAGCCATCACCTACCTGCAAACAGGAAACCAGATCTCGGGACGGCCCAGCATCGGAGCATGGATTCAGTACGGGTTGGGCAGCGACAACGATAACTTGCCCAGTTTCGTGGTGTTGATCACCAAGGGCAAAGTGGATCAACCATTGTATTCGCGGCTATGGGGCTCAGGCTTTTTGCCCGCGCGTTATCAAGGGGTCCAGTTTCGTTCGGGCAAGGAACCGGTGCTGTACCTCAGCAACCCATCGGGGATCGATACTGTTAGCCGAAGACGCATGCTGGATCGATTGCAAGAACTGCATGCGTTGCAGGGTGAGGCAACACAGGACCCGGAAATTTCGGCCAGAATCCAGCAATACGAAATGGCGTATCGGATGCAGTCGAGTGTGCCCGAAGTGACCGACCTCTCTGGAGAATCGGAGTCCACGCTCGAGCGTTATGGTTCGCAGGTCAAAACACCTGGAACGTTTGCAGCCAATTGCTTGCTCGCGCGTCGTTTGGCCGAAAGCGGAGTTAAGTTCATTCAACTCTACCATCAAGGCTGGGATCACCATGGCGGTGTACCCAACGGCATGCGAACGCAATGCGGTGAAACCGATCAACCGACGGGGGCGTTGCTACAGGACCTCAAGGAGCGAGGCATGCTCGACGATACCTTGGTGATTTGGGGGGGCGAGTTTGGTCGGACGAATTACTCACAAGGCAAATTGACAGCTACGGATTACGGTCGCGATCACCATCCCCGATGCTTTTCTATGTGGATGGCGGGTGGCGGCATTCGCGGCGGACTCGTGCATGGCGAGACCTGCCCTTATGGTTACAGTGTGGTGGATCAACCGGTCCAGGTCCGCGACTTTCACGCGACCTTGTTGCATGTGCTCGGGATCGATCATGAGCGGTTCACGGCCAAGTTTCAGGGACTCGATGCACGTTTGTCCGGCGTTGATCCGGCCCGGGTCGTACACGAGATCCTGGCCTCCGGTTAACAAAATCCCGATCGATTAGGATCGTTCTGTTTTCCATAGACGTCTTTCGCTCCGCGAAAGAAAAACAGTGAAACGCTACTTTCGCAAAGCGAAAGGCGACACTGAGTCATCGTGAGGTAGTGGGTGTTCAGGCGGCCAATTCGCGTAGGACACGGAGATTGACTGCGTCCCAAGGTTCGCCCTCGTCGTTGTCACCCTTCTCAGTTTCCAAGTACATCGGTAGTTTCTTAAGAACACGATGCTTGAGCACCCGTTCGAATCCTTCAAGGCCTATCGTACCCAGCCCGATGTGTTCGTGCCGATCGACGCGCGATCCACAGCCCTTCTTGCTGTCGTTCAAGTGCAATGCACGGATGGCATCAAGTACGCCTAGGGCTTTGCTCTCTTTTTCCCAGCGTTTGAACCCATCGGCGACCGAAAAATCGTAGCCGGCTGCATGGGCATGGCAGGTATCCAGACACACTCCGACCTGCATCGAATCACCGGTGCGCTCGAGCATCCACGCGAGTTGTTCCATGTTCCAGCCCAAGCAGGACCCTTGACCGGCGGTGTTTTCCAACAACAGCCAGGCATGCTTAGGTGCCGTTCGTTCATGAATGATACGAATCGCGTCAACGATCCGCTGCAAGCCGAGTTCCTCCGAAGAGTCGACGAACGCACCGGGGTGCATGACGACCCCGTCGAGACCGAGTTGCTCGGCCCGCTGCCACTCGATGATCATGCCTTCGATGCTCTTTTCCCACAGTTCCGGTTTGGGAGAGGCGAGGTTGATGAGATACGACGCGTGCGATAGCGGATTCGTCACCTTCGTCTTTTGGAGAGCGTCGGCAAACTGTTGGACGTCGCCATCGTTGATGGGTTTTGCCGCCCATTGATTGTTATTTTTGGTGAACAACTGCGCTACGTCCATGTGGAGTTCTGCGGCAGCCTCGATGGCTTTGTAGTAGCCACCAGCGATGCTCATGTGCGCTCCGAGCTTGACCATACAATCGGCGATCCCATGACGAGAGGTTTACTTGATCTGCTGCAGCACTTGACCGTTGTCCAGTTGCCAGACCCATAATACGCCATCCTGACCGCCTGCGAAGGCCACGGGCGATTTGCCAGCCGCGACGGCGCAATACAACGCATCGCTAGGACCTGCCAAGGCGCGAATCAAACTTCCATTGCCCGCGTCGTGCAGACGCGATTGATGATCTGCTGACGAGGAGATGAGTTGATTGGTGCGTCCGACAAAAGCGACCGCGGTTACTTCTTTGCCAAACCCAGGAATCGTTCGCGCGGCGGTCCCCGATTCGACATCCCAAATCTTGACGGTGTTGTCGGCACTCCCACTTGCGATCCAATGACCATCGTCATGCCATGCCAATCCGAGCACATGATGCGTGTGTCCTTCGAGTGTGCGCGGGGAAGCGTCTCCCTCGAGCCGGTTCACGCGAATAAGCTTGTCCGCAGCGCCCGTTGCGATCATCGTTCCATCTGGAGAGAAACGCACCACCAGAATTGAATCGCTGTGAACCGGTCCCCAGTCTTTGACCATCACCCCATCGGCTACCCGGATCAGCTTCAGATCCCCGAAGCGGCTCGGTTCACCGCTTCCTACGGCCAACATCGCTCCATCATCACTCCAATCGAGGGCCGTGACACGATCGCTAAACAGAGATTCGGACGCATTCCCTAGGGTGCGTTCCAAGGCCCAGCGATTGCCAAGTGACCAACCCATGGCTCGACCGTCGGCGGTCACCGCCAATACGCGACCATCCTGCGTGGTAAGCATGCCCACGTAATTCGTGAAGCCGCCGCCAAAAACCGCTTGGGGTGTCCCCCGATCGGCTTGATAGACGTGAAGCGTGCCATCGCTATGCGCAGTGATCAAGCTACGATGATCGCGAGTGAATCGCGTGAGAACGGCGGGAGTGCTTCGCGCCTGGGCTTTGGTCTCCGTCGCGACTTTCTCCAGTTCCTGGAATCGCTGTTGCTCCTGTTCTACTTTGGATTGGAGATTGGCGATCCCTGTCGCCGCCCGCTCGATGGCTTGGACTGCGCCTGCAAGATTCTTTTCGAGAGTGCCGATCTTTGTCTCGACTTCTTGTTTGGCTTTTTGGGCCGCAAGCTTCTGTTGCTGACGAGCCTCCAAGTCCTTTTGAACCTGTTCTACTTTCTTCATCGCCTCTTCGACCGCAAGTTTGGCTGCGGCTACGGCCGCCTCCCCCTCGGCGACATTCTTGTCCTGAGTCTCGAGTTCCGCCTGTTTCTTGGAGAGCTCTTCCATCATCTGCGTTTTGGCCGTCTCCAATTTGCCTTGCGCTTCGACCTCTCCTTGTTTGGCTTTTTCTAGTTCGGGGACACGGGCAAGGGATCGATCCAAACTAGATTTTTGACGAGCCGCCAGGCTTTCCGTCCGATCGATGGCGCGCTGAGTGTCATAATCGAGATGCTGTTCCCACATCAAGCTGCCGTCGGTCGCGTTCCATGTTTTGATCACGCCATCGGCACCAAGACTCGTCAATTTGGAATGGTCGCCCGAGGCGGCGACATCGACCACTGGAGCACCATGAGCCAACGTCCGTAGCGTCGTACCCTCATTGCCAGCGACGATGCGAACCGAGCCATCGGCTGTTGCCACAGCCAATCGCGATTGACCTGCTTCCTCAAATCGGCAAAACGCGACCACATTCGATGCATCCGCCAATCGTTCGGTCTTTTGAATGGACCATGGACTCGTTTCCGTAGCTGCTGCGATCGTCCACCATTGCAGCTTTCGATCCGGTGTCATTCCTATCAGCGATGTATCGTCGAGTATCAGCAAGCAAGTCAACGGCTGTTCGATGGCTATTGTCGTGCTCGGAAACACTTGGAGGACAGTGTCAGTTGGGTTGGAGACAAGTTCGAACTGCAAAACTTTTGCATCGTTCGTGGCGGCCAGAATGCGCTGGCCGTTGGAGGTCCAAGCGAGGCCGTCGACAGGTGCCGGGCATTCCAGGCGATGGGAGAGCCGGCCGGTGTCCGTTCGCAAAATAGCAATCGATTGAGTCTGAGTAGCGTGGGCAACGGTCAATCCGTCTGGCGAACCAACGATTGCACGGCTTCCGCGCAGCATGGAGGCCAATCCCTCCGATCCGGGACCAACCTCACGGCGCCAAATCTTGACATCGCGAAACCCGCCTGTGGCAATGCGCATGGCATCGGGACTCACAGCGATCGACTGAATCAAATCTAGGTGCGTGGCAGGTGCGGTGGATTGCAGTTGGGCTTGGACTGCGGGATCGACGAGAGAAAACGTATCGGCAGCACCCGTGATGGAAGGCCAGCGATACACGGTGACTTGATTGCCGCGACTGGCAACAACCGTTTGTCCGTCCGTCGATGTGTCCATGGCGTACATTGGACGCACGGAATCGGGGATAGCTTTCCACTGCAAACGGGTCATGGCGTTTGCGGTCCCAGCCAATGCACCTGTGTTGATCCACGCCTGGAGCATTTCTATCTGTGCGGCATCGAGATGCTTGGCCCCTACCGTATTGTCGGCGGGTGGCATGAGCGAATCGTCTTCGGCAGTCACGCGTTTTAGGATCTCGCTTTCCATGGCTTTTCCAACCGTCAGGCTAGGCCCGCTATCGCCGCCCTTCATCATCCATTCAAAGGACTCTAGATTGAGACCTCCCTCGGACTTATGTTGATTGTGACAGGCCACGCAATTGGCCTGCAGCACCGGCTGAACATGATTGGCGAAATCCAACGGCGACGATTGCGCCCAGGCCTGGCCGGTGATCGATGAGCAACATGCCGTTGCAGCTAGGCATGTGTAGGCTGCCCAGCGCCGTAGTGCCTTGAAGCTTGCTGAGGGGAAGCAGTGTGGAAAAACAATCCGAGGAATTTGAGGTGCGTTCATAATCGAAATCGAGAGGGGAGACCGAGGGGAGTCGCGGTTATTGGTAGTGGTCACTGCCCGGGCTGGGGAGCAGGGACGATTCGGACGCGGAAATCCGCGACTGAAAAAAAGGTAGGGAAGTCGCGAGGCGTCGTTTCTTTGGTGGAAGCGTCTATGCGGGGTCCAAGTTCAGCCACGGCCTTTTCTAAAGCAGTCCGGTCCCCACTCCATGATGGATCCGCCAGACGAGATTGCAAGCGCTCACGGTAGGCAACCAACCGGGCATGGGCCTCAGGGTGCAACGACCGCTTGACGGTCACCTCGGCCTGCAACCAGACGCTGAATTCTCCGAGTGGTGCGTCGGCGGCGACGCTCCATTCGGGATTCGCTTCGAGGACATCGGGCGCAAGCTCCCATTCTTTAAAAGTCACTTTGGGAGGTACATTTTGAGGGCGTAGCACGCATTTGGCTTCTCCTCCGGTGCGACGCACCGCACGGACCGGGATCGTGACTTTTGCTCCCTGTGCTACCTCGATCACATTCCCATCGCCCGCGCGAATCTGGATGGGCGCAACGTCTCGTTCGATCACGCGCAGCATCAATCGCGAACTCAACCTGCCTTGCGGGAAACCGCGATCGACCGATGCGCCTTGCCCAATCGAAGCGGCATGAACGGCTTGTTCCACTTGAACATCATCGATGTTGGCTCGGGCCATGACGGTGAGCGGACCGATCCAGGGGGCTGCGTTCTCAGCGGCGTAGAGGATCAATTCCGTTTCGGTTTGACCCGCAGCCACGACCGCGGGCTGGGATTGAATGCCCTCTGGCAAACCTTCCAGAGAGCATTCGATCGGTCCTTGAAAACCACCTGCCCTTCGAACACTCACGTGCACCGAAGTCTGACCGCCACGAACCAAGCCGGAACCGGTCGTGACCGCTTGGGCTGGATTGTTGGTATCCGGGGTCCAATACGCGATGGCCTGAAAGCGGGGGATCGGAGGTCCGACCCGCATTTCGACATGCAACGGTGAGGATGCAGAGGATCGGAGCAGATCGCGAAGGGTAATTCGCAATGCTTTGTTGGTGGGACCCGCAGGGATCAAAAATACAGGGTCTGAGGAGGCGATACGGACTGCGCGGGTACCAGCGACGGGGCCATCGTCAACGACGGCTACCAGGTCTTGGCCGAGCGTACGACTCCGTGCCCGCAGCGATTCGAGAATAGATCTTTGGTTGGGGTCGAGCGATTCCTCTCGACCGTCGGAGACCGCGCTCTCGATAGCTGGCCAGAGGTCCGGGTTCTGGGGCAATAGTGGCCGATCGATGATGGCCCGAAGATCACAAGTCTGGCGGAGGCTTTGCGCAAACACTTCGCACTCGTAGGCCGTTCCCTCGACTGGTGGAAATTCCACGGACACCTGATGGTTGTCGACCGGTAATTCCAATGCGATGACCCAGGGTGGAGGGGGCAACTGCGTCGGGACAATCGTGCCTAGCGGCGCAGATGCGATCTTTGGCCAATCGACCAAGCTATTGCGTGCGATGGTGGAAGGATCGCACCAAGGCGAGGGTTGTGTGAGGAAGTGGCCCTCGACTGGATCTACCATGACCGCCAGCGCGAAGCCCTCGCCGCCACGATAAAGAAAATCGTGAAGCGTGTAGTGGCATTCGAGGTTTGCGCAATCGGCCGGAGCATCGGTTGGTTCCATCAAAAGGATTTCCGAAGCCGATGCCCTTCGCTGAAATAAAGTGGCTTGACCTTCGTCCTGAACGGAAAGGACGGGAATGGCTTTCGAGTCCAGGCTGTCCGCAGCGACCACGATACGCGGCTGCTTTAGGTTATCGGGCAGGCGGAAATGGAGACGTGCATTGGGGCGGGTCCGTCCGACGTAACAGACCCCGGGTAACAAGACGGGAGGTTGTTTCGGGTCGGTGTTGGCCGGCAACAATTCGACAGAACCTCGGACGACGGCCAACGTGCGAGGGTTGGAAATTCCGTATCGGCCTACTCCCCAAACCTCATAGAAACCCTCTGGGACGTCCGGCGAAACGTGGACACTAAAGCTGCCGTATTGAACAACCGGCACATCATCGAACGGCAAAGGGGCGGCGTGCTCAACCGTCGCCGAAATGTCTGGATGCGAGAAGCGGAGTTCTTCGATGTCCTGAGTAAAACGTCCGGCAGTGACCGTGAGGGTCGACGTTGTGCCGACCGAGATCGCGGGAGGGTAGATGGCATCGATGGCCAATATCGGTGATTCACAGACTGCATGCCCGCAGTGGCATAGCAAGAGTAGGAAGGCCGCAAGTGCCGATCGGGAGGTCATGGTGCAGTCATCGCAGGCAAAGGGTCAGTGGTTGAACAAGAATTCTTTGCTGTTGATGATCCCCCAGATCAAGTCTTCGAAGGCTTCGCGAAGCCGTTCCGTGCGTTGCATCAAGTACTCGATCGCGATGGTTTGCTCGGATGGAGTTGGTTCGCGTCCTAAAGCACGGAGGTACAACAGGCGCACATTGCCATCGGCAGCGGTTCGCACTTGCTCGGTGGGGCTCAGCGAAGAATCGCTTGTAGAAACGGAGGACCAAACAGCCGCTACTCCGCCTTCGGTTGACAACTTGGACTGCATTTCCTTTGAGTTCAGCAAATGCAGGCTCTGCGCGAGATTGGAGTTTGTTGTCCGTTCGCATTCGCAAGCGGTGGTGGCATCGGGGCGACCGAACACGGTTAGAAAATACGAAGAGAAGGAAGTGTCAGGCAATGCCACCGCGCGGGTACCGACGGGCATTCGATCGAATTGCGATTTGCTACCCGTGACGACGTCGATGGAATCGAGGAGAACTTCGGCCGACAATCGCTTGGGATAAAATCTTGAGTAGCAATTGCTGTCGCGAATGTTGAGTTCATTTGCGACGGACGAGAGTTGGTATGTCGAAGATGTGCAGATGTTTCGAATCAAGTCCTTCATGTCGAAACTGGATTGGATCAGCATGTCGGCCAAAGCATCGAGCAACTCGGGATTGCTCGGCGGATTGGTGATCCGCATGTCATCTTCGGGTTCGACCAAGCCTCGGCCTAAAAAGTGTTTCCAATAGCGATTGGCAACGGAACGCGCGAAGAAAGGATTGGAAGGGGTGGTCATCCAGTCGGCCAGCGCGACGCGCGGATCGTCGAAGGATGCCAGTGGGATGCTGGGAGCATCGAGTCCGGCGGGCGAGACCGATTGGCCTGATTTTGGGTGCTGAGCGGAGGCATTCCCGACCCGCGCGATGTATCGGGGTTCGGATGCGGCGTTTCCTTCGCGGCGCTCGATGGTGCTAAAGAACGCGGCCATCTGGTAGTAATCCTGCTGGGCCCACTTTTCGTAGGGATGATGGTGACAACGAGCGCATTGCAAGCGCTGACCGAGGAACAATTGCGCTGCATCTTCGATGCGGGACTCCGTATTGTCGACTTGTCGGAACCATACGACGGCCGGATTGGTGTCGACGTCGCCTGTGGCGGTCAACAGTTGTCGGACCCAAACGTCGAAGGGTTTGTTTTCGAAGATGCTTTGGCGTACCCAATCATGAAACGCATACGCACCAAATCGAGTCTCCTCGTTGGAATGATGGTTGCGCAAGATCGCAGACCATTTGTTGGCGAAGAACTCTGCGTAATCGGAGCCGGCCAGCAAGCGATCGACGAGGGCGGCCCGCCGATTTTGAGATTCCAACCCGTCCGCGGCTTGTTGTTCCATCGTCTTGATTTCGTCGATGGTAGGTAAACGACCAGCGATGTCCAAGGTGACGCGTCGAATGTAAGTCGCATCGTCGCAAAGTTCCGCAGCGGGGATTCCAAGAGATTGCAGTTTGCCGAAAACCGTTTCATCAATTCGCGATCGAACGATCGGGAACGAATCGACCTGTGTTCCGATCGGGATACTGGCGCGGAATACTGCCACCTGACCCTGATACCGCGCCATGATCGATACTTCACCGGCCATGTCGCGAACTCCCACCAAACCGGCAGAGGTCACCTCGGCCATGTCCAAGTTGTTCGATTCGTATTGAACCGTCCGGGTAATGTCTTCGCTCGTACCATCCGAATAAGTGGCGAGGACCGAGAGTTGCTGTTGCGAGTTGCTGGTCATTTGCCGTGTTAGTGGAGTCACGGCGATCGAGGTCAGCGAACGATCGGAATCGTTGCCGTAGGGCATGGCCTGAGCGATCCAGCGTCTCAAGACGCGGTATTCGTGCGAACCCAATTCCATGCGTTGACCACCGCCGTGTGGAACGGAACCGATTGATTTTTGGAGGAGCAAGCTCGCGTCAGGCGAGGCGGGGAAAAGGCGTCGGCCCCGTGCTTCGCGAACTAAGTGTTCGTAATCTTCGCGAGGCTCGAACCCGAGCAAGGACAAACGGAAACCGTTTTGGCCCGCGATCTTGCCATGGCAACCGCCGCCGTTGCATCCGAACTTGGTGAAGATCGGAACGATTTGATTGGGGAAGTTGATGGGTGCGTCACCGTCGGTCATCGCGACATGGATTTGCATAGCGACCGATGCCCGATCTTCGAACAGAGCGACGACGGTGGTCGTTCCATTTTGCATGGGGGTCACCAAACCATCGACGTCGATCGCGACGATGCCTTCGGGCTGGCACTGAAAACGTGCCGTGCGCGTTAAGTCAAGGATAGGGCCTGGCCGGTTGGACGCGCTTGCAGTGGATTGACTGACCAGCAACTGGTAACGCGCATCACTGCTTCGAAGCGTGAATTCTGCGTGCTCAAAGTTGGGGTTTTGGGATCGCTCATCCGCCACACCCCAACAGGGAATCAGGCAGAGCAGGCCGAGGGCACACGCCGCGATAACCCAACATCGGGTCTCAACACCTACAGAATTTGTCATCAAATCAGTTCGCTGATCGGTTCGTGGTCGACGAGGAATTGAGGTCGACCTGTGGGGTCGGGAATGGTCGTTGCGGACACGTTGATACCTAAGTTGTGGTAGAGCGTGGCGATGATCTCTTGCATGTGCACCGGTCGTTCCGACGCGTACTCGCCCAATCGGTTGGTCGCCCCGATGGCTTGTCCTGTCCGCATCCCTCCACCGGCGAGAAAGGCACTGCTAACTTGGGACCAATGGTCGCGACCGGCGGTGTTGTTGATCTTCGGCGTTCGTCCGAATTCTCCCCAAACCGCGATCGTCACATCGTCCAGCATGCCGCGCACGTCGAGGTCATCGATCAACGCGCTGAGGCATTGATCTAATTTCGTACCATGGTCACGAACCAAATCAAAATTCTGACCATGCGAATCCCAACGGCCGTAGCTCAAGCTGACCACACGGACCCCGGCTTCGATGAGACGCCGCGCGATCAAGAGATGATCGTTGCATGTAGGTGCGCCGTCGTATTGGTATTTGTAGGGTTTGCCATCCCCATACCGCTCGACCAGTTTGGGATCCTCTTTGCTCAAGTCCAAGGCGTCGAGAAGTTTACTGCTGGTTAGGACATCCAGCGCCCGTTGCTCAAACGCGTCCATACCTGCCATGATGCCACTGGTGTCGATATCGCGCCGCATCGTGTCGAGACTCGTCAACAAGCGGCGTCGGTCGCGCAAGCGATCCAGACCGATGCTATGCAACTGCATGTTCTCCATGCCCGGTCCATCGGGCTTGAAAGCGGAGAAGGCTGCGCCCAAGAATCCAGGGTCGCCCGAATGGGACCAAGGCCCATGCTGGGTCTTGTTGGCGAGTCCCACGAAGGGAGGGACGGCCGTATCGACTGGCCCCTTGAGCTTGGCCATCGCCGAACCAATCGAGGGTCTGCCGCCTAGAGCCCGCAGGTCATCAGGAAACCAACCACTCATGCATTGGCTCGACTCATGCCGATCTTTGCATCCGACCACCGAACGGATGACAACCGACTTGTCCATGCGTTGGGCCAGCTGCGGGAAGACTTCGCAAATTTGGATTCCAGTGACGTTGGTGGCGATCGGGCTGAACTCACCTCGAATCTCGGACGGCGCCTCGGTCTTGATGTCCCACATGTCCTGATGCGGTGGTCCGCCGCCGAGGAATATATTGATCAGGCCTTTGTGTGTATTGCGTTTCCCTGCGGCCTCTTCGGCCCGAAGAAGATCGGCCAACGTGAATCCGCCCAATCCGAAGCAAAGCGACCCAGCGGATAAAAAGCTGCGACGGGTCAGTCCACTACAAAGACGGTCCGTACCACCAAAAAAATGGAGCATGGTGTGTTTCCGGAAGGTGGGAGGGAGTAAGCCGGGCTGGGCGTACTCCGAAAACGTAAGGTGGGATACTGTCGTTCGGAATCCATCCAAAGATGGATTCCACCGGTTCAGTGGTCTTATAGTATGGCTGCAAACTAGGGCATGGAGCAAGTCCGGATGCCCGATTCGTCAAAGTAAACCACGCAGCGCATGCGTTTATGGGTGTCTGGCAACCCTTACTACCATCCCCAGAGAACCTTCAGGAACGAACTGGGGGAAGGTACCAAGGGTTAATGCCTCGAATTGTTAGGTCACTGGTTTTACAAGTTTACGGCCGCGTAGTGCGAGCTGCCAGCAGCGATGTATCCAGCGCGTTGCTGTCCAAAGCTTGCATGACACTCTGCCAACGGAACGTACTTGAGAGGGCGGCCAGGGATCTGGTTTCGCGAGTGAACAATGCGGCCCGTTCCGGTTGACCATCGAGATTCAAGAGAACGGACAGGACCAGCATTTCTCGACCACTCGACTCGGGTTCTTCCAACACACGTCGCGACAATGCATCGAGAAGTGGGTCGAGCTCGATCGCCGAGGCTTTCAAATACGATGCGAGAGAACCGCCTGGGAGTTCGGTCGGTGCGAGTTCGCTCCCCACCCCCGCCGCTTCGTTGAACAGTTCCAAGGCATGCTCCAACGATGGATCACTCATTGTGTTGCGGTTAGCGACAAGATCCAGGACGGCTTGTCTCAGCACCACGCGATGGTTTTTTGGCGATTGAATCTTTTCCATGCGTTGGCACGAATGGTAAGCGATTTCCCATTCCCCACGAGCCATCATGTCGTCGATCAAACCGACTGCAGCTTCCGTCCAAATCGGCGAGTAAGGAGTAACGGGACGGATCGAATCGATGTCTCTCACGGACAAACGCGGATTAGGCAAGGTATCGTTCGTAACAAATCGTTGCGCCGAAGTGTTGATCGCGCTTCGGCTCAGCTGTGTGGGAATTCGTCGAGACGGTTGACTCGTATTTGCAATTCGCGAGGATGCGATGTTGCGTGTTAAGGAAGTCGAAGATGCGAACGGATAACCACCTGCTGATACGTTGACCGAATAGCAATCAGGCACGTAGATCACGGGCGAGTAAATCGCGGGCTGATAAAAGTAGGTCGGGCAATTGTAGAACGAGTAGCTCGGCCAACACCCGCCATTGATCATGTAGTAGCCACGGTTGAAACCGCTTCCCCAAATACCGGTGCCATAGAAGCTGGCAGAGTAAACGGGCGCGCAGGCATATCCGTAACTCGGCCCGCACCAACCCGCGTAACCAACCCGTCCACCCCAGCCGATCCCGCAATGGGAGCGGGCAAACGCATGGCATCGGAACGGATGCCCTGCTTGCGCGGTTTGCATCTCAGGAGCCGCTACAGCCACAAGGGTAGCGATCGAGGCCAAACTGAATTTTAGGAATCGCCGCATCGCTCTCACCTCTTATCGAATTTTCTCGAAAACGGATCGAAGGGGCTGGTACACATAGGGTCCGCGAAACACCGCCCATTGCTCTTTAAGTATACGTGCTTTTGGCACGCCAAGCCACCAAAGAAAAGAGCACCGAAAACCATTTGGTGATCGGTGCTCTTTTGAGTTTTTGTTCACGACGCCAGCGACGGAGCCATGTCTGTCGCTTACGGTTCAGCATCGAAGTTAGAAAGCGCCACCGCCACCGAAGCCACCGCCACCTGCTCCACCGCCACCTGCACCGCCACCACCAGCCGCGCCATCACCTCCGGACGCACCACTCACGATATTGAACGTGTCGACCGCGAGAATGTCATTGAAGAAGGGTGCAGCACTCACACGGACGTAACGTCGATCGCCTGAAATGACTGCTGTAGCAAAGAATATAGTACCGGTTGGAATGAACTCAATAATGGGTCGATAACCCACAGCACCTCGGAAAAACGGTGGCACACGGCCAGGTGGGAAGAGCCCTGGTCGTCCACTACCATTGGCGTAACTTAGCAACCGCTGTTGATACGCGAAGGCTTCCGCAGCCCCAGGAGGAATGCCATCGATGCCTGGAGCAGCCTGCGCCAAGACAGCGTTGCTGGCAAAGGATTTTTCCTGCTGCACCTTTGCCAATTGAGCTTCGTAAATCGGTTCCGTTCGATGGCCACCAAGGACTTCCGTGATTAGCAAGGCATCGCGTTCGATGGGGATCTGATGTTCCTTGAAGCTCTGATTCTTCGTTCCGTAATCCGAAACGATGTGAACGGTTACTTTGCCGCCAGCTACCTCACCCCAAATCTTGCGAATGGCGATGCGGTATTGGCCTGCATATCCTCGGGCACATGCATACGTTTCCGAAAAACCGTCCTTGCTCGGCTTGTCGAGCGACGAGCTGTCACCCAAGAGCAAACCACCAGCGATTGTAAGCGGGTTCGTGGCATCGCAAATTGATCCCGTGGGTTCCTCCACGGCAATGTCGATGTCGGCATTCCCGGTCCAAGAGACGCGAACGACCAAGTCTCGGACCTGAGCTTCCTTCATCGCCTGCTCGAGGGCAAAGGCTTCCATCTTGCGTCCGTCGCTGTTCAGCCGAATGTAGGACGCCTTGGCGGCCAAGATGGCTTTTTCGATCAACGGTAGATGCTCGTCAGGCCAGGCTTGGCTGAGAATACCTGTCGAAGCCCACTTGACTGCGTCTTTGTCTTGAAGTTCCAGCCCGAGATTCAATCCTGCTTCCAATGGCAAACGTTCCATGGGGCTGACCCGATTGGCATCACGATAGATTGCCAAGGCTTCTTTTTTGAGGCCTTGAGTTTCTAAATAACGTGCAATTTTGATCGCCGCTGTGACGTCGGCGCCGAAATCAACGCTCGAGAGCATCACACGTTGGATCTCGTCCCCCGGATACTCGGCACCTTGCATCGCAATGCTTAGCGCTTCGTACATCCAGGGTGCTGGCAATGAATCCCGCATGACATCGCTCAAATGATCGATGATCGTCTGGAAGTTTGCCTTGCATTCCGAATCCAGTTTGGCATCGGCTGCCTTCTTGGCTTCACTCATGGTGGACTGCACCCAACGCGCCAACGATGCTTCCGCTTCGGCGCGCTCATTGCCCTCACCATGGATGATGGCCTGAACCAATTGGTTCGCATCTACCGCAGGTGCTGCTGCTACTGGACGACCCGAGGGATTCGACTTGGAAGGTTCGTCGGTGACATTCATCATTCCGCCGCCCATGCCCCCCATGCTGACCCGCCTTGCCGTGATCCTCGCCCTGTTCGCCGCCCTTCCGGCTCAGGCCTTCGAGACCCGCGCGACGGCGGCCTGGGTCTATG
>JBGSHV010000030.1:0-44508 GCA_041752005.1 Pirellula sp.
GCACAGTCTGCGGCGATCAAGGATTCGGATGCCTACCGACTTCAAGGCGAGTACCTGAAGTCGGGCCGAGGTGTCCAAGTTGCAGCGATGGCCGACGATAACTTTCGCGTCCTGTTCCACAACGGTGGATTGCCTGGCCAAGGATGGGATCGCAGTCCCATTCAAACCATAGAAATGGATGCTGCAGAAGTCGAAGAGTTGGTTGGCGATGCCGAGCGCGTCGTGCGGCAAAGCGCCACTCTTGGAGCCGTGGCACCGCAAGGTGCCGTCGTGTTGTTTGACGGTACGCCAGAAAGCCTTCAGCAAAATTGGCTGCCCGGCGCGGTCCTCGAGGACGATGGTACGTTACGATCGGGATGCACCACCCAAGCCATGTTTCGCGATTATCGATTGCACGTCGAATTCCTGTTGCCGTTCATGCCAGACGCCAGCGGTCAAGGGCGAGGCAACAGTGGCGTGTACCATCAGGGACGCTACGAAACTCAAGTTCTCGATTCGTTTGGATTCGAGAATGAAGGGAACACTTGCGGTGCCATCTATGGTGTGAAGGCTGCGGACTTCAACGCTTGCCTGCCACCCTCAACTTGGCAAACCTACGACGTCGATTTTGTTTCGGCGCGTTGGGACGCGTCGGGCAATAAGATCTCGGATGCGAAACTTACGGTTTGGCTCAATGGCCAATTGATTCATCGCGAGCAATCGGCACCGAGCCCAACGACTGCAGCTCCAAATTCCGAATCGTCCGAACCCGGACCCGTGTATTTGCAGGACCACGGCAATCCGGTCCGATATCGAAATCTATGGATCGTTCCCCTCGATGCGGAAAAACTGGCGCTGCGACCGCGCGTACCAGGATACGAACGACTCGCAGCCGCCAGTAGTTCGATCGAAGATCAAAGAATCGCGGGTCGGATCCTAATAAGTGAACTCGGCTGTGCGGCTTGTCATGAACCCGGTCGTCGCGAGGATCTGCTGGACAAAAAGCAAGCACCGATACTGGATCAAGCGGCTGGGCGACTGCGTCGCGGATACGTTGCAACCCTTCTGAATGACGTGCATCGAACCAAGGTTGGCACCACGATGCCCGATCTACTCCATGGCCTCGACGAACAATCGCGTCAGGAAACCATCGATGCGCTGGCAGCTTACGTCGAATCCAATGGGCTTCCTCAGCGAAGTCCACGTGGAGATGCACAAAGCAAACAACGGGGCAAAGATCTTTATTCGAAGATCGGCTGCGCCGTCTGCCATGGATTCCCAGATGGCCGTGAACAATCGGCCACCACTGTTTCCCTCCCTGATCTCCAAAGCAAATACACGCCGGCTGGATTGATGACCTTCCTCCAGCAACCGCATTCAGTGCGTCCATCCAATCGGATGCCAGGCATGCATCTCGACGATCGCGAAGCCATCGATTTGGTCAGCTATCTCATTCCAGATCGCAACCCGAACGACGAATCCCCAAATGTAAACTTCCAAGTCTTCTACGGCAAATGGCAAAAAATCCCTAACCTCGATCGCTTGAAGCCGGTTGCCAGCGGTGCTTGCGAGGGATTGGATCTCACCGTCGCCGGTAGGACGAATGACTTCGCGGTTCGCTTCGACGCGTTCCTGCCCATCGAACGCGCTGGGGAATATCGATTTTTTTTGGGCTCCGACGATGGCAGCCGTTTATTCATCGATGGTGAGAAGGTGATCGATTTCGATGGTATCCATCCCCATCAAACCTCCAGCAAAGTCATCCCGCTCGAACCCGGTATGCATGCCGTCCGAGTCGAGTATTTCCAGGGAGGTGGGGAATGGACTTTGGACCTGGAATGGGAGAGTAAGTTCAGCAGTAAACAATCGATTGATTCTCGGCTGCAATTGGATCGAGAGGCTGCTCGCCAAACACAACCCGACCCCGCGCTCTCGGATCGTGTAGCCCGCGGGAAATCTCTATTCACCTCCGTTGGCTGTGCTAAGTGCCATGTCAACAGCCCATCCAATGTTGCGATCGCGGCTTTTGGCAAACCGCCCTCGCTCGCGGATGCATCGATGGAACGTGGATGCTTGGCGGACCAACCTCGACCAGGAGTGCCGAATTATGCATTGAGTGTTTTTCAAAAGGAAGCTATCCGTTCGGCCTTGAGCGTTCCCCAATCATCTACTCCAACCGACAGCATGGTGTCAAAAACATTGCTGACTCAATTGAATTGCATCGCTTGCCATCAACGCGACGGTTGGGGCGGGCCGGAATCGGACAAACGTGAGCTCTTCCAAGCCACGATCCCTGAAATGGGCGATGAGGGACGGTTGCCACCGAGTCTCAACGGCGTGGGGGACAAACTCAACGCAGACTTCCTGAGCCGCGTGTTGCGCGATGGCGTTCGGCATCGGCCGTATACACTCGTTCGTATGCCGCAGTTTGGGGCTGCCACCGAAGGCGTGGGTGCGTGTTGGATCCGAGCCGATCGACCGGCCGACGATTCCCTGCCGCAACCGGCAGACGAGCCCAGAGAACGGATATTGGCCGCGGGGCGTCAATTGGTCGGAACCAAAGGACTCGCATGCGCGCAATGCCATACGTTTGGCAAGGA
Organism: Pirellula sp.; assembly: GCA_041752005.1. Taxonomy (GTDB): domain Bacteria; phylum Planctomycetota; class Planctomycetia; order Pirellulales; family Pirellulaceae; genus JBKCUI01. Next base: position 2,580 of record JBGSHV010000030.1, read on the forward strand.
GCGGGCGTTGGGCATCCAAGCCATCGACTTGCTGTTGATGACCGAGCGGCTGCGGCCCGAATGGTTCTATCGCTACCTTCTCGAACCCACCCGCTACCGACCTGGAACCCGCATGCCCGCAAGTTTTCCCAATGGCTCGAGCGTTCTCAAGACGGTTTATCACGGAGATGCAGGTCATCAAATCGATGCAATGTGGCAATACCTCGCGCAGCGCGATCGGGCAGCACTTCCAGAAGGATTGAGCCGCAATCAAATCGTTCTCGAACCTACCGATCGTCCGATCCTGTATCGCAATTTTCTTGATGGGCTCTCGCCGCGCGGCATTGGTGTTGGATACCCCGGTGGTATCAACATCGCTTGGGACGCCGAATCGAAGTCGTTGTCTCGAGCTTGGCAAGGACAATTCATAGACGCATCGATGCATTGGCGCGATCGAGGTGCCGGACGCCAACGTCCCTTGGGCGATCTGGTATTGAATCTCGAGAACGCTCCGCCCGTCGCGGTCCTGGCCGAATCGAACGCAGCCTGGCCAGATGAAACCATTGCTCGCCAACACTATCGGTTTCGGGGCTATCGACTTGACAGTCAAGGGAATCCGACCTTTAGATACACACTCGCAGATCTTTCGATCGAGGACAAACCGTCCGCAGTCGTTGCGAACGAGGGTGCCCGAAGCCTTCGACGTACCTTGACTATCAAGGCTCCTTCTGGGAAACCCATCAAGGGTTCCCTGGCCATTCGCATCGCGACCGGGCAAGACATCGTTCAGACCGAAGACGGCACATGGTCCATCGACAATCGCTATCGCATCGGTGTGCCTGCCAACAACAGCGACGCAATCCAAGTTCGTCGCAGTGGCGATCGACCTAAGGAATTGTTGTGGATGCCGAAGGGTGCCGTTGAGTCCTGCGTGTTGGAATACGATCTTCTTTGGTAGGTTTGATCCACCTGTTATCCGTGTGCCCCTGTATTCCTTTTTTACTCCATCGCTCTGCGAATCCTATGCACCGTATCGTTTGTTTCATCGCGCTGTGTTCGTTTTTGATCCTGTTCGGATCAGTGGCTTCGGATGCTCTGGGGCAATCCAGTCCGCAGGAGGAACGGGAATCCAAATACTATGCCATCACATCCTTCGAGATTCCAGATGGGGTGGAGTTGGAGGCGACGTCGTTTGAACGAATGCCCGATGGCAAGATGGCTGTCGCATCGCGGCGGGGAGAAGTATGGATGATTGATCAGCCGTTGGCAAAAATCGTCACGGCCGATCACTTCCATCGCTTCGCTCACGGATTGCACGAACCCATCGGCATGGCGTTTCGAGATGGATGGCTCTATGTCACCCAACGTCCCGATGTCTCGCGCATTCGCGATGCCGATGGCGATGGGATCGCGGACGAGTTCGAGGTCGTAGCCGACGGCTGGCAAATCACTGGGGATTACCATGAGTACGCCTTTGGTTCCAAATTCGATCGCGACGGCAACATTTGGGTCGCTTTGTGCTTAACAGGCTCTTTTGGCAGCGATGCACTCTACCGAGGTTGGGCCGTTCGGGCCACAACCGATGGCGAGACCATTCCGACGACCAGCGGAATCCGTTCGCCAGGCGGGATCGGAATGAATATGGCAGGAGAAATGTTTTACACCGACAACCAAGGGCCATGGAACGGAACTTGCGCGCTCAAACACTTGATCCCTGGCAAGTTCGCGGGTCATCCAGGAGGTTTTCGTTGGTACGATGAGGCAGCATCGGTGATGGGCCCGCGCCCAATCGAGCCCAAGGATGGAAGTCGAATCGTGGTGGAAGCCGACCGCATTCCGGAATACGAGCCACCAGCCATTCTCTTTCCCTACGGCAAGATGGGGCAATCCGCAGCGGGCGTTGCTTGCGACCTCAGCGGAGGCAAATTTGGTCCTTTCGAGGGACAAATGCTTGTCGGCGATCAAACTTTCAGCACTGTCATGCGTTGCTATCTCGAGCGGGTACAGGGGCACTATCAAGGTGCATGCTTTCCATTCCGTGAAGGCTTCGACTGTGGGGTGGTTGGACTGCAAATAGAACCCGAGGGAAGCTTGTTCGTGGGTGGCACAAACCGCGGCTGGGGCTCGCGTGGCACAAAAACCCATTGCGTGCAAAGGTTGGATTGGACCGGTGAACTCCCGTTGGAGATTCTGGAGATGCGGGCCAAGCCCAAAGGCTTTGAACTGGTCTTCACACGCCCCGTGGATCGAAGTTCCGCACAAGATCTGGCTTCGTATCGCATCGAGACGTTCACGTACATCTATCAAGGGTCGTACGGGAGTCCTGAGGTGGATGGGACCCTGCCTACAATCCTTAAGGCCACGGCCTCCGAGGATGGACTCCGCGTGATGTTGGAGATTGACGGCATGCAGCGCGGCCATGTCCATCACCTGAGCTGCCCAGGCATCCGTGGGGAAAATACCGACGAATCTCTTTTGCACACCGACGCCTACTACACCCTCAATTACCTGCCGTAACTTCAGCGAATCGCATCAAAGAAAAGCGATGCATTGCTGCCCGCTCCTGAGCTTGATTGGTCGATGCGTTGGCGTTGCGTTTGCAGTCATCGCACGTTCATTTTTTAGATGGGATAGAAACCCTGGACGTCGTTCGGGGGTCAAATGGCCGATGTAACCTTGGATTGTTTTGTCTCCGGCTCAGCCAATAGATTTTGGCCTTCACTGCTGACGCGTGTATCGTCATCGTTGAGCACGTGTTCTGCGGGAGTCTCCGATCCGTGGGAAGGCTGAATGGTTGCGACGGCCGCTGCTTGCTCATCCCGTCGCAAATTCTCTTCGGCCTGTTCGATTGAAACCACGGATCTCGCTGGCGTGGGGATATCCACCACATCGCTTTGTTCGGATTTCATAACTTCGACCGGAATTCGGCCGGCAATGGATATCGATGCGAACGTTGGTGGCGGTGCAATGCCCTCGCGCTGCAGTTCCACCTTGGCCTTCAATTTCAGATCGCTCAGGAGCTTGAGACCATCGATGCCTTGAGATGGGAACCAGAAATAGGTCCGCAATCGGACACCTTTGAGTTCCAAGGAATCGACGAGAGTCCGGGGTGGCGGATCGCTCAGCACTCCTTCCTGTTGACTCAGAACCTTGGTTACTGACTCCAACGCACACGCCGTCGAAACTTCGTAAGGGATCAAAATATCGAAGGTACCTCGCACATTGGTTGAGGCCGATGAGTTGACCAAGATCTCTTTAAAGATTGTCGAATTTGGAATCCGAACGTGATTTCCTTCGAGCGTAACCAAGACGGTAGCTCGTGTATTAAGCGTGCGAACGATACCCGACTTTCCTGCGACGTGGATGTAGTCACCGACACGGAACGGTCGGCGCATCCCAAGCAAAATGGATGCGATGAAGTTTTCGGTGATGTCACGAAACGCAAAGCCGATGGCCAAACCAACGATACTCGCTAGTCCTAGAATCGAAACTACCACTTCTGTTAGCTCCAGTATCCCGAGCGCGATCATGCAGCCCCCTACAAAGAGCAAGGTGCCGAGAAAGGAACCGAGGACAGATCGAAGGAGAAGGTTCTTAACGAACGGCGCTAGAATCGTTTCCGAGTACGAGTTGACCAATCGAGCCGCGAGAGATGCAATGAAGACAAAGGAAAGCGCCAGGATGACCAACAACCACTTGCTAGCGATCCGATCACCGATACTTCCAATGGTCTTATTGGCCAATTGCCAAGCCGACATGGATTGAGCATCTGTTTTCATGCGATTGAGGATCAATCGCACGCCTTCGATGCGACGCGTGAATTGCGTGACATTGTTCCGGACGTCATCGTTGTCGACTTCACCCTCGAGCGTTACGACCCCATTCTCAACTTTCACATCCACGCGGCTCACTCCCGGGTATTGACTTAGTAAGTCACGGGCGGTTCTCTCCAAAATGTCGTCCTGGACCGGCACATCGACAAGGATGGGACCTGAGGTGGCTGCAACCGTGGCTTCCGGATTGTCTTCCGTCGGGGCGGAAACCGTATCGACGGTATTTGCTTTCTCGTCAGCTTTCGCGATCGGTTTTCCAACCGCGCCCGGCAAATCTGGCAATTGCCCGATCGCGATTGAGACGGACGAGAGCACAATGGATATCGCAATGGCTATCGCAATGCCAATCCGATGCCCCATCGGTAGGCGATTGTTGAAAAACGGTTGTGGTTTCCATTGATTGCTACCCATTGCGAACAAAGTCTTCCTACCTCGAGTCAAATTGACGTTGTGAGTTCGAGTCCGAACTCAAACACGAACCTCCACTCGCTTTCTCCTACGAATCCCTCCTGCGAATTAGGCCTGATGAGCAACTATTCGTGCAAGAATTGTGCCAAGTTCCTCGAGAATAACCTGCACTTGCAGATAAATTGCCCCCCTCTTTTTGTAGGGCGCATCTGCGTTACCGACATGATCAAATTTTCTTTTGACTCTGCGGAGGGTGGGACCAATGGCTTATATTGGTTGGAGTTCAACTTCGGTCCAATCGTCGCCCATCGGACCGTTGAACGCCAGAATCGATGCCCATCGCACGTCCTTTTGTAGCCACTCCGCGAGTTCTCCATCTACAACTCAGTTTCCGGAATGTCACCCACTAGACTTTCTTGTTTGCTTTTGTGCCCTCAAAGATGGTTGACGGCTATTCTTTGGAATGTTTGCTTGGTCGTCGCGATGGTGAGTGGATCCGAACCGCCCGAATCCCCTAAAGGTACGGTAGGGATCGCTTCGACGCTGCAGCCAATGCTTCGTAGCTATTGTCTGGATTGCCATTCGTCCTCATCACCGGCTGCAGGTCTGGATTTAGTTGCAATTGAGCTGGATCAGCAGACGGACTTATTTGAGAAAATTGCGCGACGACTTCGCGCGCGGCAGATGCCTCCGAGCGATGCCGAGCGACCGAGTGAGGAGGAATACGTTGCGACACTTGACGCGCTGGAAGTCGCTTTGGATCAGGCGGCCGCCGAGCGACCGATGCCGGGCAGAACGGATTCGCTGCGTCGCATGACCCGTGTCGAGTATCAGAATGCCATTCGCGATTTGCTCGACCTTGAAATCGATGTTGCGACTCTCTTGCCTGCGGACGAGATCAGCCAAGGCTTTGACAACATCACGGTCAGCGATTTGTCTCCCACCTTGCTCAACCGATACCTATCCTCGGCTCAGAAAATCAGTCAGCTCGCGCTGGGGCGACCGCTTCGTTCTTCCGGCGGCGTCACGGTCCGACTACCTCCGGATCGAACACAAGAAGAGCATGTCGCCGGACTACCATTGGGGACTCGCGGAGGCACCGTGGTTCCATACACCTTCCCTCGAAGTGGTGATTACGAAATCCGCGTGCGGTTGACGCGCGATCGGAATGAAGAAGTGGAAGGACTACGGGAACCTCATCAACTGGAACTGCTGATGGATTCGCAGCCCTTGGAATCCTTTCTGGTTTTGCCGCCAGGCAGCGACCAAGGTCGCATCACTCATGAGAATGCGGATCAGAATCTGGTACTCCGTTTGCGCGTCGATGCGGGTCCACACTGCGTTGGGGTCGCATTTGTCAAAAACCCTTCGACCTTACTCGAAACCAAGCGTCAACCGTTGCATGTTCATTACAACATGTACCGGCATCCACGGTTAGGACCTGCGGTGTACCAAGTATCGATTGATGGCCCGCTGGGTCCTTCCCAATCTGGAGACACTCCAAGCCGTAGGCGCATATTGGGTCCAGCGTCCAATGAAAATCAAATCGATGGAATCGATGCGGATTCCGAAGAACGCGCACAGCGAATCCTCACGCGTCTACTCAGGCGTGCCTGCCGAATGACCGTCGTCCCATCCGACGTAGAACGTCCTTTGTCCCTCTATCGCAAGGCACGGCAGGAGGGCAAGTCGTTTGACGAAGGAATTGAGCGAGCCTTGGCGTCTTTTCTCGTCCATCCTCGCTTTCTTTTTCGCATTGAACGCCAACCAGAAGGGTTGAAGCCTGGCACGGCTTACCGCATCAGCGATCATGAACTGGCTTCGCGAATGTCGTACTTTCTTTGGAGCAGCATTCCGGATGAAACGCTTCTGGATTTGGCGGACTTAGGGCGATTGAGTGATCCAGAAGTGCTCGAGCAACAAACACGTCGCATGCTCGCCGATCCGCGTGCCTACTCCTTGGTGAGTAATTTTGCGGGGCAATGGCTGTACCTTCGGAATCTCGAGGCGATCACTCCCGACATGCGGTTGTATCCTGATTTTGACGACAATCTGCGGTCTGCAATGCGCGAAGAAACCGAACGTTTCCTTGCGAACATGTTGCAGGAGGATCGAAGCGTTATGGATCTGTTCGATGCAGACTACACGTACTTAAACGAACGGTTGGCGCAGCACTACGGAATCCCCCACGTGTATGGTTCGAGATTTCGTCGCGTCGAATTGGATGCCGCCAGCCACCGCGGAGGGTTGCTTAGGCATGCCAGTGTATTGACGGTCACCTCTTACGCGACCCGCACCTCACCAGTGCTGCGAGGCAAGTGGATCCTCGAGAACATACTCGGTACGCCACCACCTCCACCACCACCGGATATTCCTGCGTTAGTAGAAACCACTGTGTCGGCGAAGCTTCCCGTGCGAGCCCGATTGGCTCAGCATCGTGCTGAGGCGACATGCGCTGTTTGTCATAACGTCATTGATCCGGTCGGATTCGCATTCGAGAACTTCGACGCGATCGGTCGCTGGAGGGACAATGAAGAAGAAGTTCCAGTTGACGCCAAAGGGGGATTGCCCGATGGAACCGAATGCCAAGGCATCGAGGGGCTTGAGCGTGGACTTCGGGCTCGGCCTGATCTATTTGCACGAACCGTTGCCGAAAAGCTGCTAACTTACGCGCTCGGACGTCTGATCGATTCGAAGGATGGGCCTGCGGTTCGAAAAATTGTTCGCGATGCCTCAGAAGAAGAGTATCGATGGACGTCACTGGTACTGGGAATAGTTCGCAGCGTTCCGTTTCAAATGAGGATGTCGAAATGATTGTCATGAAAAAATCGCTCGCTCGGCGCACGTTTCTGCGCGGCGCTGGCACTGTCCTGGCTTTGCCGCTCCTGGATGCCATGATCCCTGCCATGACAGCCCTCGGCGCGACCGCTGCCAACCCCTCGCAGTTGAGACGCTTGGGCTTCGTTTACATGCCAATGGGATGCGACATTTCAAGTTGGACGCCCGATGGAGTCGGTACCCTCGATCAATTGTCCCCTACCCTCAAAGCGTTGGAGCCGATCAAGCAACATGTGACGGCCATCACCAATCTCGAGCTTCAAAACGCATACCCGGGTACGCATGCGACATCCAACGCATCGTTCTTGAGTGCGGCCCGAGCCAAACGGACCGAAAGCACCGATTACTATCTCGGCACCACCGTCGATCAGATTGCTGCCCAACACATTGGGCAGGGGACTCAATTGCCATCGCTCGAAATGTCGATGGATCTCCTCTCCACCGTGGGGCAATGCGATAACGGTTACGCCTGCGTGTACCAAAACAACTTATCGTGGTCCTCGCCGACCACTCCGCTACCAGCCGAAGCCCACCCTCGTATGGTGTTCGAATCTCTGTTTGGCGACGGCGGCAGCCCCAGCGAACGTTCTGAATCGCTCCGACAACGCGCCAGCCTCCTCGATTCTCTCGACGAAGAGATCCATCGCCTGCAACGATCGCTTGGTCCCGCAGATCGAAACACCATCGACCAGTACTTGAATTCCATCCGTGAAGTCGAACGTCGCATCCAGCAAGCTGACACGGATACCAAGGAAAACCCTTTGCCCGATCTGGATCGACCGGTAGGTGTGCCAGCAGCTTATGCGGATCACGCACGGTTGATGTTCGATCTTCAAGTCCTCGCATTGCAAGGAGACATCACGCGCGTCATCACATTTCAATTGGCCCGCGAGACGAGCAACCGCACTTATCCGGAAATCGGTGTCCCCGAAGCGCATCATCCGCTCACCCATCATGGGAACGATCCTGAGAAAATTGCAAAGGTTGCCAAAATCAATCAGTTTCACGTATCGCTCTTCGCGGAATTTCTTGAAAAACTCGAACGCATACGCGAAGGCAACGGGTCGCTGTTGGATCATTGCCTTTATCTCTATGGCAGCGGTATGGGTAATCCCAACGTGCACGACCACACCAACCTCCCAATCCTGGTAGCGGGTGGGGCAGCAGGAAACATGCGCGGCGGACGTCATTTGCGGTTCGAACAAGCCACGCCTTTGGCCAATCTCCATCTGACCCTCCTCAATAAAGTCGGTATCCCTTGCGAATCCTTTGCAGATAGCCATGGACATGTCGATGCTCTCTTCGCTCCTCTGGATGTTTAAAGTCCTTTGTCTCTCGGCAGCACTTGCCATCATTGCAGTTCCTTTGATCGCACTGGCTGCGCCTAGCGATTCGCTGATCGCGGATGCTGCGCAAACGCAGGATGAAAGCACGGTACGTGCGCTGATTGAAAAGGGTGGTTCCGTAAATACGGCTCATGCCGACGGGATGACGGCCTTGCACTGGGCGACTGTGCACGACCAACCGAACTTGGTTTCGCTCTTGCTGAAGGCAGGTGCGGATCCGAATCTCGTTAATCGCTATGGTGTCATGCCGCTCGCAGTTGCCTGTCAAAACGGCAACGCTAACATCGTCCACCAACTTCTAGAGGCCCGAGCCGACGCTCGCGGCGCACTCCGCGGTGGCGAGTCCTTGCTGATGATCGCTGCGAGGACCGGTGAACCTGAGGTCGTGCGTGAACTCATCCAGGCAGGTGCGGATCTACATGCCACCGAACGCAGCGGACAAAACGCATTGATGTGGGCCGCCGCTGAGGGCAACTCGAAAGTCATCGACGTCTTGATCGCAGCCGGTGCAGACGTTACCGCGCGGTTGCCATCAGGTTTCGATGCCTATTTCTTTGCCGTTCGTGAAGGCAGGCGCGACGTTGTAAAGCGTTTGCTGGCCGCCGGAATCGACGTGAATCAAGCGATGGAGGTGAACCGCGGTGCCGGCAACGGACCAAAATCGGGGACTGCCGCGTTGATGGTCGCGGTTGAAAATGGGCACTTTGATTTGGCGGTCGACTTGCTCGACGCTGGCGCCGATCCAAACGAACAGCGACTTGGGTACACCGCCTTGCACGCCATCACCTGGGTGCGAAAACCGATCCGCGGTGACGGTGATCCACCGCCGATCGGATCGGGCGTCCGTACCAGTCTGGAATTCGTTCGCGAATTGATCGCTCGCGGCGCACGGGTCGATGCACGCAGAGGCAAAGCGTCGGCCGGAAATGGTCGCTTGAACACCACCGATGCAACACCATTTTTCCTAGCAGCAGAAACAGGAGATCTGCCCTTGCTCGAACTCCTACTCGAACTCGGTGCAGATCCACAGTGCGAAAACAACGAAGCTTGCACGCCACTATTGGCAGCCTCGGGGGTGGGCGTTCTGGGTGATGGTGACGAGTCTGCGGGAACTGAAGACGACGCCATCGCTACGGTTGAGTTATTACTCGCGCGAGGCGCAGACATCAACGCGATCGACGCGCATGGCAATACCGCCATGCATGGAGCCGCCTATCAAAGTTGGCCAAAACTGGTGATGTTTTTGAGTAAGCGAGGAGCCGATCCAAACGTATGGAATCGAAAGAACGATCGTGGTTGGACTCCGATACAGATCGCTCAAGGCAATCGTCCAGGCAATTTTCGACCCTCGCCCGAGACCCTCGGGGCGTTCGAGCTTGTGACTGCTAGTCGCGAGTAGGTGTGTGTATTGCATGGGGAGCGATTCTCAGGTTCGAACGCCGTTCGCTCAGGCAAGCGTCGGCCAAGTCCCCAGCCGTCCTCGCATGCATGTTTTCAACCCGCGCTGCCTGCGACGCGATCACCGTGATCCGCAGACGAGCATGCGAAATCCCCTTTTGCGAAGTTGAAATAGCTTTCATTCCGTTTGGCACAACGATTGCGCGCTTTGGCACGACGATTGCGGTTGTGGTCCCTTGGAATCATCAGACGGCGTCAGGGTTCTTCTCATCGTTGGAGTCACCGCCATGGATGCCGTAGTCTTATCCCGTCCACAAGGGAGGCAGACATGAATTGGGAACAAGTATCTGGGAAATGGAAGCAGTTTTCTGGGCAGGTCAAGCAGCAGTGGGGAAAACTCACGGACGACGACTTGAGTGTTGTCGCGGGCAAGCGTGATCAGCTCGTCGGCCGCATTCAGGAGCGATATGGGATCGCCAAAGAAGTCGCTGAACAACAAGTTCAAGAATTCGAACAACGCTGTGATTGCTAGTGTGTATTGAAGCTAATTGTTACTGAATCTAAATCAATCCGTTCAAGGAGTTCAAGAATGAAGAAAATCGTATTTCCGTGCCTCGCCATGATGGTTGTATCCGGGTCAACTCTGTTTGCGCAAGCGGATACCGATCCGCGCGTCCAAACGGATCCAACGGGCCGAGTTAACGCGAGCGCTCTGGACACCAAGACATCTGGATCAAACATTCGCGCCAGTCAGTTGGTCGGGATGAATATCCAAAATATGGAAGGTAAGAGTGTTGGAGAAATCCAGGATTTAGTGATCGACGCAACGTCGGGTAAGATCCGATACGCGGCGGTTACCTACGGTGGTTTCTTGGGGATTGGGGACAAGCTGTTTGCAGTGCCATTCGCTGCGTTCAATTGCACCACCAATCCGAAAAATTCCAACGAACATGTGTTGATGTTGGATGTGACTCAGAAGCAACTCGAAGGAGCCGTCGGATTCGACCAAGATCATTGGCCAAACTTCGCTGACGAGGCTTTCGTCCGGGAACTCGACCGACGTTACAACGTGAAGGATCGAGTAGTTCTCCCTGGTGGTCGTGTTGAAGTTGACGTCAACCGAGGCGGTGTCGACGTGAATGTTGACCGCGATCGCGTCCGAAAATAGTCGATTCAACCTTCTGACGTCGCTTCCCTTGGATTATGTCCAATGGGACATTGCTGGCTTGGGCTGCGAGGTGCATCCTGCGACCTCGCAGCTCGATTTTAGGTAAGTTTTTTTAGAACCGCCAAACGAATTCCGGAGAAGAGCTGTGAGCAAATTGACGCAACGAAAAGGAAAGATTAAATACGCACTTTTGGGTTGGTTGATTGGACTGCCCTTGCCGATCATCATCATCCTCCTGTTCGTTCGTGGCTGTGACTTTTAGATTTTGGCAAACAACTGCTTCTAGTTGTGTGATTGCAATGAGAAGAATTCAACGCGATGCGTTGGTCGGACTAGCCGTCGACGATAATAGAGGCCTCCGTTGCTTGATTGCGACGGTGATTTCAGATAGTGGCCTCGTTCCTACCGTTTGCGCGGATGGTCTTGCCGCTTGGCACTTGGTGGACACGCTTCGTCCAACCGTGGTGGTTACGGATCTGGATATGCCCGCCATGAATGGGCAGGAATTGATCCACAACATTCGTCGTAATGAGAGGAAAAGCGGTCGCCGGACAGCGATCATCCTATGTAGTGGTGCCCTATGGGAATCTCATATTTTCGAGGCGATGGACGCTGGGGCTGATTTTTTCCTTCCAAAACCGATCAACGTGATGATGTTGAAGCGAATTCTGCAGCAAATCGCTAGGGTGGCGCTTAAGAAGAGCGATGGTCCCGACCCCGTGTTCCTGGACCGTGAGTACCCGTGATGAACGGGAAAAGAGAGATTCCGCAAGTGCCAGAAATTTCAACCGGGGTCACTTGAACACATTCGTGGTTTCGTGGTATCGAGCAACGGCGAGTGGGATACAATGCATAGCGCGCTCTAACCAACCCCACACACTGGCCAATAAACATCGTTGTTATGAGGCGTCCTCGCTACGGCATCGAGAAACCTGAAGTGTCAACCAATTTGGGCCTGGTGATTGGCGTCGGAATTCCTGACGATGGTGGCACGGGATTCATCGATTTCCTTCGCGTGTGGCGTCCACCGGTCCATGCGACCACTGTGTTCGTGCTGGCACAGCCGCACGACCGGCTGTTGTGCCAGTTGGAGGCTTGGAGCCAGCATTGTCAAGTGCCGCTGATTGCAGCGGAAAAAGACGTCAGTCTCCGCGTTGATCACGCTTATTTGATTTCTTCCAGCCTTTCACCCCAAATCGATTCTGGTTGGCTTCGATGTGGTACCCCGCTTAATCCCGATGAGGGGAATTCGAGCAATCATTTGGATCGATTTTTCGATTCGGTTGGGAAATTCTCGGGGGTGTTCGGGATAGGAATTTTGATCCAGGAGCGGTCAAGCGAGGTTGGGTCGCGGACGGACGGCGCCAGAGGATTAGAGCGTGTGGCGCTTGCAGGGGGGATGGCATTCGAAGTGGTGGCGGATGGCTTTCTTGGAGAGCGTGAGCAAGCATGCGTGCCCGCTGAATCTGCTGCTGTCGTCGAACGCATGGTAGCAACGCAATTGGTTCACGAGCTTCGAAAGCACTTACGGTTCTGGAATGGAGACCGCATGAGTGCTGGCGGTGCGGTTGAAATGGCGGAGCGAGTGCATGATGTCGTAGCGTTTCAGGACCGCGCCAGTCGGCTCGACTTAGCGCTCGAAGCGGGGCGAATGGGATTGTGGGAATGGAATATCGCCAACGATGTTCTTTCTTGGTCTCCACAACTGCATGATCTATTCGGTCACCGCAAAGATCAGTTTCAAGCGAATCGCGAAGGATTTCTTTCGATTGTTCATCCCGAGGATCGCCAGCGGATCGCGGTGTTGCTGGAATCGATTCTTTCCTCGGACTGCCCGCGTCACGAGGTTGAGTTTCGGGTGATTCGTGGCGACGACGGCGGCATAGTATGGGTGCATAGTCGCGGCATGATCCAGCGGGATGCGGCGGGTCAACCTCTGGGATTCGTGAGTGTCGCGGTTGACTTCACCGCTCGCAAGATTCGAGAATTAAACTTGGAGTTCCTGTCGAGTCTCCAACAGACTATCTCGGAGTTTAGCGCTCCTGAAGCGATTGCGATTGTCGCTAGCCAGCGCATCAGCGAGTACATGCAACTTTCCCACTTGCTTTTGATCGATGTGGATTCGGTCGCAGAGCGAGCGCAGGTGATTCATGATTCTATGCGTGAAGGTCAGCGCGATCTACGAGGTCTATATGATCTGCGGGCTTTTGCCAGCGACGAAGAACGCGCGCAATTGTCCACCAATCGTCCCATGGTCGTGAACGACACCTGCGACGCAAATCGTTCGCCTGAGTCGCGAGCCAACTTCTCTGCGCTCGATATCGCCGCCATTGTCAATGCTCCAGCGACGCGAGATAATCAATTGACCTTCATGCTGAGCGCTGTCAAATCCAAGCCGCATGTATGGCTCGAGGGAGAGGTGCAGCTCCTGCGAGAAGTGTCTAGTTTGATTCGGCTCAAGCTGGATCGAGCTCGGGCGCTTCAGAGCATGCGACAGAGCCAAGCGCGACTGCGTTTGGGGATGGAGGTAGCAAAGTTCGCGCTGGCTGAGATCGATTTTCCGAATGAATCGATACAGCTATCGGATGAGGCGTGGCAACTCCTCGGCCATCAAGACGCAGCCAAATTAGTTGGACTGGAGCATTGGTTAGACGATTTCCATGCCGAGGACTCGGCGCGGATGCGGGAGCAGTTGGATCGGCTGCAACACGACCCGAACGTCCCTGAATTCTCGCAAGAGTTTCGAGTGATCTTGCCCAATGGAAAAACGCGATGGCTTGATATCGCGATGCGCGCCTTCTTAGATCCATCGCAAGCGAACGCCTACGTAACCCATGCTTTGTTAGCAATGCAGGACATTACAGACGACAAACAACGTGCGTTGGAGTTGGCCGATCGCGAGGCGCATTTGCGGCGGGTCATCAACAACCAACTGGGATTGGTGGGAGTCATCGATCCCGATGGTAGTTTGCTCGAGATCGACGATCGATCGGTGGCGATCGCGGGTGTGAATCGTAGCGATGTGATCGGCCGACATTTTTCGGAATGCGTTTGGTGGACCTACGATAATGCGATATCCGAACGGATGCGTGAGTCGATGCAACGCTCTCTAGCCGGCGAAGTCGTGCGGTACGACGTCGAAATCTATGCCAAAGGCGATCAACGCTTGATAATCGACTTCATGCTCGTGCCCGTTCAAGACGACGCTGGCCAAGTGCTGTATTTGATCCCATCGGGCGTCGACATATCCGCGCGGAAAGCCGCGGAGACGGAATTGGCTGAAAGCGAGCAGCGATTGATGTTGGTTTTGCGTTCCGCCCGAATGGGCTTCTTTTCTTGGGACTTGAAGAGCGATGACGTGTGTGGGGATGGCCAGCACCAGGTCATCACTGGGCTGCATGTGGAACGGTTTAAGAGCCAAGAGTTTTTGGATCGTATCCATCGGGAGGATGCCGATTCCAATCGTGATGCCATCGAGAAGTCCATCCAGGGCGGGGATGATTACGAGCATGAGTTTCGGTTTCTGCGCGGTGACGGACAGCTGCGATGGTTGGCGGGACGGGGTCGCGTCCTAGCCGGCCCAGACGGTTCGCCTCAACGATTTATCGGTTTGAATTGGGATGTCACCGATTCAAAGCTACAGGAGCAACGCATGCGAGAGAGCGAAGAACGTTTGCGCAACGCGGCAGAGGCCTCTGGATTCGGGACCGTGCATGCCGATCTGCTCCATGACAGCGTGCATTATTCGCAGGAGTTCCTCCGCATGCTCGCGCTACCCTGCGATGCCCTCTTGCCGACCTCACTCCATTCCTTGCCGACTTGGATCTACGAAGAGGATCGCAACGATTGCGAGCAATTCTATCGCAGTTTGCCGCTGCTGGCCGAAGGAACGACTCAGACGATCGACCATCGAATCGTCCGTGCTGACGGACAAATTCGATGGGTCCGACTGCAGGGCAAGCCGATTTACACAGGACAGCCTCCCAATCGCAAGGTTACGCAATTGATCGGTACTGTGCTCGACATCACCCCGCAGCGAGAGTTTGAACAGTCCTTGGAAAATGCAAGATGCGAGGCAGAAGCCGCCAGTCGTTCAAAGAGCGAGTTTCTCGCGAACATGAGTCACGAAATCCGCACGCCCATGACCGCAGTGCTCGGCTATACCGACCTCTTGCTGACTCGTCCGCAAGAACCCGAGAGCGTCGAGTTTCTGCAAACCATCAAACGCAATGGCAATTTCCTGCTCGAAATCATCAACGACATTTTGGACTTGTCCAAAATCGAAGCCGGCAAACTGGAAGTGATGAACGAACGCTTTTCGCCGCATCAATTGGTCGAGGACATCCGCTCGCTCATGAATGTACGAGCCAGCGAAAAGAATCTTCAGTTCTATGTGACCTACGACGGTCATATTCCCGAGTGGATCGAAAGCGATCCCAAGAGACTCAAGCAAATTCTCGTAAACCTAGTAGGCAACGCGATCAAGTTCACGGAATTTGGGCAGGTCCAATTGATCATGCGTTTTGTCCGAGATCCTACTCCTATGCTCGCTTTTGAAGTTCGTGACACGGGGATCGGTATGACCCCCGAACAACAAGAGCAATTGTTTCAACCCTTTTCGCAAGGAGACCCCTCGGTAACGCGCCGTTATGGCGGAAGTGGACTAGGGCTTACCATCAGCCAAAGGTTGGCTCAGATCCTGGGTGGCGCGATAACCTGTGTCAGTCGATTGGACCAAGGCAGTCAATTCACCTGCATGATTGCGGTCGGTACCGATGTCGTTCTTGTCGACCAAGCATCTATGGACAGTCCGTCTCAACCAATGAGTTTGCCAGTCACGTTGGATCCACTGGATTGCCGCGTCCTGGTAGTAGACGATCGGCGCGACGTCCGTCATTTGACCCGTCACATCTTGATGAAGGCCGGCGCCCATGTCGAACTGGCTGAGGATGGACAACAAGCCCTAGAATACTTTGAACGCATGCAACGCGGATACGTTAGGCCCGTCGATATTATCTTGCTCGACATGCAAATGCCAATCATTGATGGGTATCAAGCGGCGGCCGAACTCCGCAAACGCGGATTCCAACATTCGATCATCGCGCTGACGGCGGACGCCATGCAAGGCGACATGAATCGCTGTCTGGAAAGTGGTTGCAACGGATACCTGAGCAAACCGATCGACAGTGCTAGACTCGTGCAAACAGTGCGTGAGTACACCCGGACCGGTTCCGGCGACGATAATCCGTAATCGTTCGATAAGAGCACCACTGAAATTAGTAATCTCGGCACGAAAAATGCTTGCTACGATGCGCATGCGTGCCGCGAAGCATGGACAATGGTTAGCCGCGAGCGACGCGGTCCGTTTTGTTAACCAAGTCAATGCGAAGGAAAACTGTGGGCTCAACTCCGTGTCTATGCGGCAACAAAATCTATCTGGACAACCACGTCTGTTTGCAGTGTGGAGCCCCTGTTGGCCTCTGCAGTGCGTGTCTTCAGTTGACCTCGTTCGATCCGGAATCCGGAGCGTGTCACCAATGCCACGCTAGCGACCTGGAGCCGTGTCAGAATCAAGCAGTGGACGTTTGCAATGGGTACGCTGTGAACGGGTCGGGACTATGCCACTGGTGCCAATTCACCGAGACCATTCCCGATCTGAGCCAGTCCAAACCGACCGAACGTTGGAAGGAACTTGAGAAGTCCAAACGCCGTTTACTCCTCGAGCTCAGAGCCCTAGGACTGCCCCCCTATGTGCGGGGCGAGAGGGAGGACAAACCGTTGCGATTTCGCTTCCTTCAAGACGAGATTGACTCCGATGGCAAGGTCATTAAAGTCCTTACGGGACATTCTCAAGGAATAATTACCATCAATGTGGCGGAAGCAGATAGCGTGGTCAGAGAAAAGGCACGGTTGGCGCTTCATGAACCGGTACGGACATTGATCGGACACATGCGACACGAGATCGGCCACTACATCGACTGGAACATCGAAGCTTTGCCGCTGCGGGAGAAGTATCGCGCGGTGTTCGGTGATCCGACCGCGATTGACTATGCCGAGGCGCGGGATAGCTATTATGCAAACGGACCGGCTGCGGGTTGGCCAGCTCGATTTGTTTCTGCCTATGCAAGCATGCATCCATGGGAAGACTTCGCCGAAACCGTGCGAACGTACCTGGAGCTTCAATCCATACTTGCGATCGCTACCAAACAAGGTGCAGTCGTCCCCGAAGAATGCCAAGGCGTGGAGGAAATTATCAAACGTGGGCTGGAGATTTCTGTCTTGATCAGTGAGTTTAACGCCAGCCTAGGCCTTCCCTCGCTCTTGTACGAAAAATTCAATGCCGAGGTAACGCACAAACTCGATTACGTCCACGGTTTGGCGGCTGGACTCCGCCTTCGTTGGCTCCAGTATTCGTAAACGAAACGAAAAAAGACCACTACCTGTAGTAGGTAGTGGCCTTTTGAATGCAATTCGTCGCTACGGTTGACACGTTGCCTGCACTGCTCCAACCTTTCTTAGGCGGTGGCGTCCCGTAAATCGCGTACTTGGTCGTGTCCCGATTTAACAGCAGCGTACTGTCGCGTGAGAACATCGTTCATGGCGCTTCCAGCCGTCGCTCTGAGGGCGTCTTCATATGCGTGTTTGATTTGATCTTCTCCGCGTTCTGCCTCAACCAAAATGACGTGAGCACTCCCCCCTGCCAGTTTTCCACGCAGGCTCAACCACGCTCGGTGGAACGCTGCCAAGTAGGAGCCTTCAACCGGTTCACGATCACTGTTCATCTCGACGTAATGCTGGAGTTCGGTTGCTTGTTCTCCCCGCTCTTGCCCAAGGCGCCCGAAGAGTACGCTCAGGCGTTGATCCTTGACCTTCTCCGCTGCTTCGGCGAACCCTTTCTCCGAGTCCAAATTGATCTGGATCAGATCCTGCAAGGCATTGAGAGTTTCGGCATTTAATGAGGTCTTGGTTTCGATGGACATAACTGTCCTCCTGGAATTTAGGAACGATGACCCACACCTTGGTGACGCACCGTTTGCGTCGAACAATGGAAAGCATGGATTCGGAATGATCGCAACGGAAACACTACCAGGGCTTAATTTTCCACCCGATGTAGAGTCCGATCGCAAAGAGTGAAACGGCGGCGACTGCGGGCCGCTTATGACAGTAACTCGAAATCGATGTTCCGACATCTTCCATCAACGCTTGAAAATCTTCTCGAACCTCCTGGCAATCACTTCCACGGCTCGACGACGACGTGGAAGAGACGGCTCGTTCGCCCGACTTTGCTTTTAAAGTATTTTCCATTCGAATGCTCCTAGAATGTTTTAGTAGTATGAGAGATGCCATGAGTTTTCTAACTTCACGCATCGCGAAAAATCGACTTCAACCAGTGTAAATTCTGACGAAGCTCATCGGTGGATCTTCGAAAGACATTGGTAGATCTGGTTAGCATGTGGGTTGCCAAATACAACGTCACCGCTCCGGCCCCGACGGTCGCAATGCCTAGGCCGACTTGAGCTTGCCAAGCATCCAGATCAAAAGCATACGCGATGCTTCCGGCGATACCGAGAAGTAGCACGGGAAGTGCGGCAAGGGTTATGCATATGCCCAACAGCAAACCAGCGATTGGTCGGACCAATCCCTGCAATGCGTCTCGGGCATCCGCGCGTGTCAACGCGACCTGAAGTTCCAGCAATTCAATCGCATCGCTGGCCACCTCAGCAGCTTGACCGGTAAAACCACGCAAGGGGCTTCCGGGTTTTCCATTTACTTTCGACGACTGGACGTCAACCATCCGACCACTCCTCCTAAAACGAGGCTTACCAACAAAACAGCGCCCGGATTTTCATGCATCGCATGCGTGAACGTTTCGGACCATTTCACGTGAGTGGGATTCGCCTGTGTGGGATCCAAGCCACTCGTCCCCTGTCCGATCCCACGGGTTGATGGACCACTACGAACAGAGCTTTGGGAATGGGTGGATGTTCCCAACCCAAGCTCTCGTTCGATGGAGTCGCTCCGACTACCGTTGGTGTGCAGGTGTTGATGGTTCATCGCTTATCGTCATTTTCTTCGTTCGGATATTGCCAAGTTCTCGCTGGACGTAGTGCGTCAACCATTGCCGTCCAAGGTTGCTCGCCAAGCCGCCGGCGAAGGCCAACAGCCCCGTGGAGCTCGATGCTCCCAATGGCTGAACCGGCACTGTCGACGCACGCTGGCTTGATAAAGCCGAACGCACAACCAGGAAACCGAGTAGAGAAGCGGCCGCAGCGGCAACCATCGGTTGGGCACGGACATGCTCCTTCCAATCGGTCACCCGTTCGGCTTGTTCATGCAACCGCTCCACATCCCGCCGACCTTCGGCACGCAACGACTGCATGCGCGCCAGAATTTGATCGGTATTGAGCGACGTTTCACTCATGATGGTTACCGGCGATTCCCAAGCGAAAGCCCGACGATCAAGCCTGTCAGCAAACCAGCTCCGAGTGCAATGGCCACCGATTCCATAGGGCGACGCGATACTTGCCGCATCGTCTGGTCATAGCCGTACTGAGCTGACTCCGCCATCGAATCGTAGTTTTCACGAATCTTCTCTGCGGCTTGGCCAGCATACTGCGTCGCTGCGTCCGATATGCGATTCACGGTTCCCGAGGCGTTGTTGACCGCTTCGGACACAAAGGACTCCAGTCTCTCCTTGCTCTGACCTGTCTTGCGTTGCAGCAACGCGATGAGTTGTTCCACGTCGCCTTCGACTTTGGTCAGGTCATCTCCCGTAATTTGTCCGAACGTGGATTTCACCGCCCCGACAATATCCCGCCAACCGCTCTTTGCTTCTGCTTTAGTAATCATGCTTTCCTCCCGAAGGTGAACGAGTGTTCCAAATATCGATCCCAAAACATTGCCCTTACCTTTCTTGCCTTGACTGCAAGTCTTGGTCCGGTCTGGGATCGCCGCTCGCGAACAATGGATCGCTGGGGAGACCATCTATATGCAATCCCCATGCCAATTATGGTGATGGCGGTGCGCGGCTAAGGTTTTAACAGTTGTTCCGTCTCGAATAAGTCACACGCGAACGCCAAACCGCAAAAAGACCGTCTGGTATTGGACGGTATCGGATGGCATTGGACGGTATCGGATCTGTGCGGACACGCTCCTATGGCCCTATGGCGGCCAATCGACCAGGTCGTGATCGCGGGTCGTGCAGCTTGGTGGGCATTCCAACCTGGCCACTTTGTTTGCCTCTTGAATTTACCAAGCAGCGGAATGTCCTTGATAACAATGCGACAATTGCGACAGAAAAACAAGATAACCCGGTGAGGCCAAAGCCCTTTGGCATGCCGCATGCTATTAAACGCTTTCGACAATCGAGCCGATCGCGAACCTGTTTTCCGCGATACCTGACGGCTCGACCGATGAGATCTCGCACTTGCGTTTAACGCGTGCATTCCTAATGAAGGAGAAGCATTATGCTTTCTTGGGCATTAACGTTTTTGGTAATAGCATTGATTGCAGGCGTATTTGGATTCGGCGGCATCATGGTCGCTTCGGCCGGTATCGCGAAGATTCTGTTCTTTATCTTTATCGCACTGTTTGTCGTCAGCTTGATTGCCAATGCTGTCCGAGGCCGAACAGTGTAACGACTCGAGACTGGAGACAACGCTGTTCTCAATCGGAAGCGGCGTACGCACGAAGTGCTTACGAGACCGCGGCCCTTGGCAACAGCGTTGTCGCAATTCCAAATCGACGCATGATTTGCGGTGTTTTGGCGCTGAGCGTGGCGCGTGAGTAGGCCCCCCGCGTCAACGGATGATCAATGCCGATATTGATTGCCTTCGTCGATCAGTTCTCGCGAAACGTTTTAAGAGTTTCGGACAAGCGACGAATGTTGCTTTTCAGTTCGTCAATCTCCGCTTCCTTAATCGCCGTCACACCATGATTGGCAATTCGCTCTTCGAGCCTGCCCGCCAAGTTCGTGGTGTCTTCGGAAAAGAACGTTGAGCTCAGGCCCTTCAAACTGTGGACGGCGCGGCGGGCAACTTGGTCATCTCCTTCTTGAATAGCGGTATCCAGCTCTTCGATGACTTGCGGAGTGTCTTCTATGTAGATCACTGCCAATTCTCGAAGAAGTTGAACGTTGCCATCCAATGCGTCCAAGGCCGCATTGAGATCAATTGTTCCAGCGTTGGTAGTCATCGATCGTTCCAACTTTTCCGCTCCACAATGAGGCGTAAAAAACTATTGAAGGGCGTCATGAGCGTCGCGATGGGAGGGGATGGGATATGGAGCTTTCCAAACTTCAGACATCACCACGCACAACCGTCGCGAACTCTCAACGAGCAACCTACGAGAGCAATTTATGTTCCATTTCTTGCAAAAATTCATATTGCCAACCACATGGGTGGTAAACGATGTGCGGGTGGGGTACGAGCCGGATATCCTGGCGAGCTGGAGGCGTGCATTGGTCTGAAATCGGCCAGAATGATCGGTGGTCGTCCGATTGTTGCATTATATTGCGTGATTGGTCGATTGGAGCGCAGGTTGTTGATAAATCGATCTGCGGCACGGAACCTGCTCAATAGACAGGTCAGGCCGAACTGTATTCGACTCTAGAGGAACCGCCGGCGTAGTGGGGGATCATGACAAAAGTATTAGTAATCGACGACGACCGCAGTGTTCGTCATTTGGTAGTAAGTGGCTTGTCCGTGAATCCTGAGTTTCAGGTTATTTCCGCCGCGGATGGGGCATCGGGTTTGCAGTTAGTCCGGGACGAAAAGCCCGATGTGGCTCTGTTGGATGTGTACTTGCCCGAACACAATGGATTGGAGTTATTTCGCCAGATTCGTGCGTTGGATCACAAGATTCCCGTCATCTTCATCACGGGGGATCGATCGAGTGAGACAGCGATCGAGGCCATGCGTGCGGGGGCCTTTGACTACGTCTCCAAGCCTCTGAATTTGGAGCAATTGCGTCGATTGACGACCAGTGCCGCTAAAACACGTCAGCTGATGGACAAACCTGTCGCGTTGACAGTGGGTGAGGCGGAATCGGGTGGAGAACGGTTCATTGGCAATGCGCCCGAGATGCTCGAAGTTTTCAAAGCGATCGGTAGGGTATCGGCGCAGGCGGTGACGGTTTTGATTCGAGGTGAGAGTGGTGCAGGCAAGGAGTTGGTGGCGAGAGCCTTGGTTCATCATAGCGATCGTCGGGACAAAGTTTTTGCCGCGGTCAATTGCGCTGCGATTCCTGACCAGCTACTTGAGAGCGAGCTCTTCGGCCACGAACGAGGAGCGTTCACGGGAGCGGAGAAACGCCGTGTAGGCCGCTTGGAGCAGTGCGATGGCGGCACGTTGTTTTTGGATGAGGTTGGAGACATGTCTCCGCTGATTCAAGGCAAAGTACTGCGAATTTTGCAAGAGCAGCAGTTTGAGCGCGTCGGAGGCAACGAAGTGATTCAAACCGACGTTCGCATCATCGCAGCGACCAATCGGCCACTTGAGCAGATGGTGGAACGCGGAGAATTTCGCGAGGACTTGCTTTATCGCCTGAATGCCTTCACTGTACAACTTCCCCCCTTGCGTGATCGCCGCGAGGACATTCCCAGCTTGCTCGAGTATTTTCTTCGGCGCGCCAAAAGCGAGATGAAGCGACCGGAGCTTGATGGCATTTCGCCAGAAGCGTTGGAGTTATTGATCCATTACGACTGGCCGGGAAACGTGCGCCAGTTGCAGTCGGTCGTACGTCAGTCCCTGTTGAACACCACGGGAACGGTCATTGGTCCTGCGAACCTTCCAGAGTTTGTGCAATTTCCTGATAGCAAGCCGAAGGTGGTTCACTCGGAAACGGCGATCTCAGGCGTGCGGTTCGTGGAATCACAGGTGGCGACGGCAGGATCTATCCTGTTAAATCCAAGCGAAGAAAATCATCAGGTCGAAGATTCGAACGTCGCGCTTGTGGCGACGGGAGAATTCGTTCTTGATCGCTTCATCGAGCAACGTCTTCAGGAGGGGACGACTTCGTTGTATGAAGAAGTGCTCGCGCAGATCGAACGTCGTTTGTTCACAAGGGTGTTGGAGTTCACGGAAGGGAATCAATCCAAAGCAGCGGAGATTCTCGGAATCACCCGTGGCAAGGTACGGGACCGGATCGCCACTTTCGGAATTCACATCGATCGCACAGTGTCGGTGGATCGCGTTCCAGCCGCCAAAGCTCGCGACATGGCAGCCAACACGTAGGAAGCGAAAAGAAGCGCGGTAAAGGGTTACATCGTTTGCACATTTTTTCGCTTCCTCGTGGGTGTGCAAAAAAGTTATTTCGAAATGCATTGGGGTACGAATTTGGATATGGCCAACAAACAACCGTTACAAACCATCGCAGGCTTCGTACAGGCTGTCGGCATCATCCTATTCATCGCCGTGCTGTATTTCGGTAAAACGGTCTTCATTCCTTTGGCATTGGGCAGTTTGTTCGCATTTTTGTTGAGTCCACTGGTCAATCGGCTGCAGCGATTGGGACTGAGCAACATACTTGCAGTACTCGTAACAGCCCTCTCCGTTTTTTGCTGTCTGACGCTCTTCATTTTGGCGATCTGGAGTGGGGTCAAAGACATCGACAACGAGATGCCCAAGTACCGAGCTGAGTTTCGGCAGAAACTCGAGTCTGGAATTTCTGCCCTTCGCGGCGCTGGGGGAATGATCACATCCATCACGGAGACCGTGGAGGAAGTTGCAAAGGATGCTGAATCAAAGCAAAGCAAGGAAGCTGATCCAGAGGAAGGTTCAGAGCCAAGAAGCACCGCCGAGAAAGACACAGCGGGTGGTTCCACTGCTGGGGAATCCTCGTCCGCAGTCGTTCCTGAACCGGTGCAGCCGAAGAAAGGAAAATCCAAGTCGGCTTGGGATCAATGGATGAGTCGCTTCGATTCGACCACGGATGAGCCGGCGGGGGCGAGTCCGAAAAACCCGTTGTATGTCGTTCAGACCGGGTCATCTTCCATTGATTTGCAATCTTGGATCGGAGGCATTGCCGCTGTCGCCAGCCCGCTCGGTACCGCTGGACTAGCCACGGTTTTCTCTCTTTTTGCGTTGCTTTATCGGGATGACATCCGCGATCGATTCGCGAGTTTGATATCCGGAGGCAACTACGTGGTCACGGCGGAAGCGGTGAATGAAGCATCGCAGCGGATCAGCAAGTACTTGCTAGCGCAGCTCACCGTGAACGTTTCCTATGGGTTGTTTTTTAGTTTTGGTTTGTGGTTGATCGGGATCTTGATAACACCCGAGGGTTCATTTCCATACATTCCAGTGCTTGGCACGTTGGCCGGATTGGCACGATTTGTGCCCTACATGGGGCCCATCGTCGGCGCCGTTGTTCCATTGCTTTTTGCCCTCGTGATGTTCCCCGGCTTCTCGGTCTTGGTAGCGATTGCGGCTTTGGTGACGACGATGGAACTAATCTCCAATAACATCGTGGAGCCATGGCTCTATGGATCGAGCAGTGGCGTGTCGCCCTTGGCAGTGATATTGGCCGCCGTATTCTGGGGTTGGCTCTGGGGAGCGGTCGGTTTGTTGCTTGCGACCCCACTGACGGTTTGTGTGGTGGTTTTAGGTCGTTACGTTCCTCGATTTCGATTTTTCACAACCATGCTTAGCGATGAGATATCGGTCAAGTCTTCGGTGCGGGCGTACCAGCGGTTGTTGACCGGAGACGCGTTGAAGTCCAAGCTTCTTTTCCGAGAAGAGCTTGAGACGACCGATGCGATCCACTTCCTGGATGAGACCGTCGTTCCCTTGATCAAGTTGATTCTAAACGGCGAAGACAAGCGCGGGCATCGTCCCATTTTCGAAAGGCTAGAGAAAGCGCTCGTCGATTCCGACTTGATAAGCGATCACGTGCTCAGCGAACACCAGTCTCCGAAAGAGATCCGTAAAGAGGACTCCGATGTAGCGGACAAGTCCGATGCCGGTGACGATGCCGGTGACGATGCCGGTGACGAGGCGGGCAAGGAGGTGGGCAACGAGTTAAGCTCTTCCGATAAACTCGGGCCGCTGATTCCGAGCTTGCCAATAGGCTGTGCGATCGCTGTCCGTCACGATGGGGAGACGATCCTCAATCACGCTATCGGGCGTCAGCTTCAGAACGAAGTCTTATGGATGGTAATCGACGGGGACGACCTGCCCGACCGCGAAGCGAAACGAATCGTTGATTGCAATCCTTTGTTCGTCCACATTTGCGTCATACCACCCAATGGATTCAGTCAAGCCCGTTTTTGGTGCACGGCGCTTCGAAAGGCTGGATACAAAGGGAGTATTGTGGTGGGGTGCTATGGCAAATTTCGACGTTTCGATCGCATGTTCCAGTCGTTTCGCAAGTGTGGCGCCAATTGGATGACCACTTCCGTAGAACAAACCCAACGCAAATTACAACGCATCGTGCTCAAAGCTGTGGACTCGAAGACTCAAGCGCCGCAGCTTGAGGATCTTCAGTCCCCTCGTCAACCGATCTATCAAGAATCCTAACTCCAAAATAGTGAGCGTCATCACAAGTGACTAC
The DNA here is from genome assembly GCA_041752005.1 of Pirellula sp. Classification (GTDB taxonomy): domain Bacteria; phylum Planctomycetota; class Planctomycetia; order Pirellulales; family Pirellulaceae; genus JBKCUI01. The sequence continues at coordinate 28,100 of JBGSHV010000030.1, forward strand.
GCTAACCTAATGACTACGCTATTGATTGTCGACGACCGCCGTGAAAACATGGTATCTCTGGCACCGCGCTTGGAGGCCAAAGGCTTTGTGGTATTGACCGCATTGAACGGCAAACAAGCCATTGAGGTCGCAAACAACGAGTCCATCGATCTGATCCTCATGGATTTAAACATGCCTGAAATGGATGGTTGTGAGGCGGCGGAGAAACTGAAATCCGAGGACAAAACGAAGGGCATTCCCATCATCGCTTGCACCGCCCATTCGCAGGGAGAGGATCGCCAACGCGCGCTGGACAGCGGTTGCGACGCGTTCCTAGAAAAGCCGTTGGATTTCAAAACGCTGCTGGCGTTGATGGACAAGCACCTTAACAATGCAAGCGAGCAACCGCCATTGGAATCATTAGCGACGACAGCCGAGGCAGAGGACAGTTTTTACGCGGAGAAAGATTCCGATGGGCCTGGAAACGTGCCCTGACGGACTTCGTCTCGATACTGCTCGATAGCTTGCGTTGCAATCTTTTTGAGATCAGCGAACGCACGCACGAATTTGGGAGCGTTTCCACTGTTCCATCCGAGCATGTCGGTGGTCACCAGAACTTGTCCATCGCAATCCGGACCGGCGCCTATGCCGATCGTCGGAACTTCGAGTCGCTTGGTCACTTCCTGTGCCAAATCCGCGGGCACACATTCCATGAGAACGGCAAATGCACCCGCTTCTTGCGCCGCCAGCGCATCGCGCATCAAGCTTTCGGCGTCCCGTTGCACCCGATAGCCTCCTAGCGCATGGACGCTTTGCGGTCGAAGTCCGATGTGCGCGATGGTTGGGATGCCCGCATCAACCATCGCTCGGATGGCCTCGGCTTGCTGATGCCCGCCTTCCATCTTGACGGCCTGGCACTGCGTCTCTTTCATGATCCGCGCTGCGGACTCGACGGTATGAGGGATGCTGATCTGCCCGACAGGGAAGGGCAGATCGACAATCACCATTGCGCGGCGTACGGCTCGCACAACCATCGCCCCATGGTAGACCATTTCGTCCATGGTGACCGGGATTGTCGTCGTATGCCCTTGAACAACCATCCCTAGAGAATCACCCACCAGCAAGCAATCGATACCTGAGGCGTCGAGCAATTGGGCCATGAGGTAGTCATAAGCGGTCAGCATCGTGATCCGCTCGCCTTTGCGTTTTTTGTTCAGAAGTGTCCGAACGGTAACCGCTGCATCCTGTTGCATTGCTGAGTGCCTCGTCGAAATCTTTCCATGACCAGGACGTTGCTTCGTCCTAATAAGTATAGCGCGTACGAATGAGTGGGTGGTTTAACGCGGGGTTCGCGAGGAACTGGTTCCTCGGGCGGAAGTTGGCCTTAGATTCTTCACGGAGGATTCGTCGGGAGCTCTGGCGCTAGCCAAGGCGGCTAGGGCGGCTTCGCGACGTGCAGGCGGCAATTCGTTCCAAGCCAGCATGTAGTAGAGTTTGACCGATGCCCAATTCCCTTTTTGTTGAGCCGCATGCGCTAGTGTCAGGTAATACTTGATCGCATCGGGATCGGGTAGTTCGACCTTGTTTCCATGGCCGCTGAGAGTTGCTAGGTATTCGTACGCGGGTGTAACCACCTGGCTGCGGGGTGCGGTCGCAACGCGTGGCGGCGCCTTGGGATTGAAAGGGTTGAGTTTCGGATCGTAAGTTATCGCTCCGGATTGCGATCGGATCATGCGGTCGAGCTCGTCCAAATCGATGACCGTGGCGTGGACCGAAACCCCGCCACCAGTCGTACTGCTGCCTATTGCAGACGTGCCTAAGCCCATACCACGGGAAGAGGAACCTGCGCGACTTGAGGCGTTGCCTCCCAGATAGACACCGCCGGAGTCGGGTACAGCCACCGAAGTTGACAGGCTGAAGGACCCAGTTGTCGGCAATTGCACGACCTGCGCCGAAGCAGTGGTTGGCCATGCGAGCAGCCATGCTGTGATGAACAAAGGAATCGAGAATTTCATGGTTCATTGCCTTGTGGGGCGATTGCGGGGGACTCAGTCGTTTCCTTCAGTTTACTCGAAGCCCCGCCGTTCGCACGCATTGGCCGGTGTCCACATCTCGTTTTCGCAACCGATTGCATCTGTGCTTGGAGCCTTGGTCACGTGTGGCGAATCGTTAGGAAAGACGGTATGTTCATGAGTTACCAGGCTTCTGATTTGGTTCGGATGCCTGACAGATATTTTGGTTTTCTACCGATCCTTTCTTCCCACCCAGCGGGAGCAGCAGACCATGGCCACTGCCGAATCAACGATAGCAGCCCCAAAGATCAAGCACACCGAATGTTTCATCGACGGCAAGTGGAGAGCCGCGGTGTCGGGCAAAACATTCGAAACGGTCAACCCGGCCACCGAAGAGGTTTTGTGCGACGTCGCAGAGGGGGATAAGGAGGACATCGATGCCGCGGTCAAGGCGGCTCGTCGCGCATTCGATTCGGGACCATGGAGCAAAATGGATGCACGCGATCGTGGCAAGTTGATGTTCCGTCTCGCCGATCTGATTGAAGAAGAAATCGATGAATTGGCCGCGCTGGAAAGCCTCGACAATGGCAAACCAATTCGCGAAGCCCGGCAAGGCGATTTGCCGTTGGTCCTCGATTGTTTGAGATACTATGCAGGCTACGCCGACAAAATCCATGGCTCGACCATTCCGATCCGAGGGAATTTCTTCAGCTACACACGCCGCGAAGCAGTCGGAGTGGCCGGACAAATCATCCCTTGGAATTTCCCGATGCTGATGACGGCTTGGAAGTGGGGGCCAGCCTTGGCGGCCGGATGCACCATCGTCATGAAGCCGGCCGAACAAACACCCCTGACTTGCTTGCGGATGGCGCAGTTGGCCCAGGACGCTGGAATTCCAGACGGGGTCGTCAACGTCGTACCTGGCTTTGGTCCGACCGCCGGTGCTTCGTTGGTGCGTCACCCTGGCGTCGATAAGATCGCCTTCACCGGCGAACATCGTACCGCCCAAATCATCATGCGCGACGCAGCGGAAACGCTCAAACGATTGACCTTCGAATTGGGTGGCAAGTCACCCAACGTGGTGATGGCGGATGCCGACTTGGATCGGGCAGCTCAAGGTGCCTACATCGGCTTGTTCCTCAATCAAGGGCAGTGTTGCTGCGCAGGCAGCCGTGTTTTCGTACAACGTAAAGCGCATGATGCGTTTGTTGAAAAGATCAAGCGACTGGCGGAAAAACGTCGCGTCGGAAACCCCTTGTCTCCCGATACCGAGCAAGGAGCTCAAATCGATAAGGCCCAGTTCGACAAGATCATGAGCTACATCGATAAAGGCAATGCTGAGGGCGCACGATGCGTGGCCGGCGGTGAGCGAGTCGGCGATCGAGGTTACTTTATTCAACCCACCGTGTTTGATGGCGTGACCGATTCGATGTCCATCGCCACCGATGAGATCTTTGGCCCCGTAATGTCCATTTTGACCTTCGATGACTGGGAGGACTTAATCGCCCGTGCCAACCAAACCTTTTTTGGCTTGGCTGCGGCTATTTGGACCAAAGATGTCAGCCGTGCGCATGAGTTCGCCAAGCGAGTTCGGGCCGGTACCGTGTGGGTCAATTGCTACGACGTATTCGATGCCGCGGCTCCGTTCGGTGGCTTCAAGATGAGCGGTCAAGGTCGCGAGTTGGGTGAGGAAGGACTCAAAGCGTACACCGAGTCCAAGACCGTTACGATCAGTCTCGATTAGCCATCGGCGAATCCATTGAACCGCATCGCTCCTAAATCGATGGCCGGGAACACAGGGATGGCAGCCATTGCCATCGCATGTGTAGGGCACATGCTTCTGGCTTGGGGGGGAGGTACGACTTGCTCGACGGCCCGCGCTCAGGATGCTTCCTACGTCCGTGCTGTCGAACAGACCACTCAAGCTCGATGGTTGAGTTTCGCACGTAGGACTGCCGGAGCTATCGTCGGCGTTAGCCCCGACGATGCAATGCTGACGACGGCAGGCGTCGATTTGGAGACGCCGCCTGAACAACGGGTCGCAGTTTTGCTCGATGCCATCGAAGCTTGGATGGAGAGCGACGGGTTTGTAAAGCAACAGACAGAGACCTGGGTACGCGATCGCATTGGAGGAGAGTCTGAAAGCGACTCGAGATCCCAAGCCTGGGACTATCGACTACATGATCGATGGTTGTCGGACGCCGTGCGTGACCACATGCCCTTTGACCGCTTCGTGCGTTTGCAGTTGCACTCGGATTCCGAGGATGCACGCGGCGACCAGAGCTTAGCCACAGCTAGTTGGTACCGCTCGAACGGTTGGCTCCCAGTCGACGCACCAAGGACTGGTGACAGCAGCATTCCGCCGTTGGAAGCAACGGCACCGTCAGCAAGCTTTCGTTGGACCCAACCCAATACGAATCGCGGCGTATTTTGGGAGGCCAAGCCCGTTGAGGTGGATCAACTTCGCAACTGGGAGAAGGCGATCCAAAAGATTCAAAACACCGAGCGACTGGATTGGGAGCGATTGTCCACCGGCGACGCCGTGCGTGTCTGGCATCGTGATCGTTCTGTTTTTCCTGTGCCAGATCCAAAAGCCATTGTCTTTGAATTCCCAGGTGCAGATAGGCAGGTAGCCACATCGGATTTACCGGGAACCGTGGTTGTGGCCATCGAATCCGCGCTCGGCAAGATCGGTGAATGGTCACTTGTGTTGGATCTCGTTCCCTCGCCTACTGCCAACGCAACGCCAGCAAGTACCCCTTTTTTGATCCGCCAGTCCAACCTCGGTACCGATCCATCGACTGCTAGTTCGCAATGGTTGCTTCGTTTGGAAGCAGGTCGACCGCGATTCCAAATGATTCATGATGCTCGGCTTAGCAAAATCGATGTCGAAGCATCGGTGGCTTTGGATCCGTCAGTTCCGCATCAGTTAGCAATCCTATACGACGGTCTGCAATCCGCGGCGAGCCTCCGAATGGCCATCGACGGTGAGCTTGTTCCATGTACGGTATGGGCCGACACACTGGTCAAGGACTTTGTGGAGCCTGGACCACAGATGCTGTCGTTCGATGCGCCCGAACAATCGGACGCCGCTTGGACGTTGGAAGCGGTGACGGGCTACCGAATCACACTCACATCCATCGAATTGATGGGGTTGAGCCAAGACCGAAGCTGGAAATCGTGGATCGAGTTGAATGAATCGGAGCGTATGCAGTGGTGCGAGTATTATGCGAGGCGAATTGATCCTCAATGGCGGTATCAGCGCGACAGCCTTCTATTCTACGCTAGCAATTACGCGAACCTTTGGCAACGAGTACCGACAGTCCCTATTCCGAAGAGCGATCCATTGTTGGGCGAAGGAGACGCGGAAAGCATGCGTGGGAATAATGCCATCGCTTCGTCACGCATTTTGTCTGCTGGCAATCGTTTTCCCGACTCGGTGTTGCCAGCTTCGATGATGCCGGAGGGAGCCATGGCTGCGGCGGACCGCAAGCGTTTGGCGGGTCCGTGGCCTCGCATGGTAGAAGCGCACGTTTCGGAGGAGGAGGCCGACCGGCAATGGCGAAACATGCTAGCATCCGCCTCGCTTACGACAGGTTCCGCTTGGACGGAAGAGGAGCGACAGGCGTGGGGCCAACGCTTTCGAGACAGTGGCTGGAATTCAAAGGCGTTGGTCCGAAGTTTGGTCTTGGACGATCAGTGGATCGCAATCGCTCTTGATTCCGCGCGGTGAAATCGCCTAGTGTCGCCACGGTCCATCGACAGGATGGGGACTTCGTAGGAAGCGAAGGAACGTTTGCGAACGGTAGAGGATATAGCGATGCATGCATCACCAGGTTTGCGCGGCGCGGGCACAGCGACCAACGAATGGATTCAAGAGAGATTGAACCGACCTTGGAACGTGATTCCAGTCGTAGTGTTCGTCTGTCTATGGAGCGTCGTTCCATCGATGTGTTTGGCGCAAAGCCCACGGCAGACACCCTCTCGAACCGGCGCGCCTCCCACCGAGCGTCGAACGTATACGAACAATACAAGAACTACCAATGCGAAAGTGCCGGCGGCACCGAAGCCGCAAGCCCTTTGGATTGGGTGCGATCCGGAAGATCCGAGTTCCCAACGCGTAGGCGACTGCTACTTTCGTCGAATGATGGACCTGCCAGAGATTGAAAAATCTTTTGTGGATGTGGAGAGCCCTCTGGGTTCCGAAGTTTACTTCAACGGCCGCCGGGTGCGGACCATAAAATCTGAGGGTGGCAAGGAGCGAATTGAACTGCAAGGAATGGTTCGGCCTGGCAAGAACTTACTCGCCATCCGCGTGCTCAATCGCGAAAGTGCGATGGCGGGATTGCGAGCGGAGTTCTTCTTCAAGCCGATCAAAGGCAACTGGCGCGTTGTGGTTAGCGATTCCGAATGGCTCGCCAACAAAATGCCATCTGTGAATTGGCAAACCGTAGGTTTCAATGATCGAGGCTGGCGGCCCGCCGTTGACCTTGCCTCAGATCTCCAGCCAAACAGGGAGAGTGCCAAAGGCGATGCGCAGCGAACCAGGCCATTCCTCACCTCATCCTCAGAAGCATCTGCAGAATCTTCGCGTATCGATTCGCAAGTGGCCGACGCGTCCATTGAAAACGAAACCGCTGATGACCAGCGATTCGATGAGTCCAAGTCATCGGTGCCGAAAGTGGTTGTCTCCAACGCGGTTGGAAAGTCGTCCAACGACAAAGCAACCGATGCGATCGCTGCCAAGTTGAAGAGTCGGTTTACGATTCCACCTGGGTTCGCAATTGAGCAAATCGCGGATTCTTCCTTGGGATCGCTATTGGCGATGACCTTCAATGAATTCGGTCACATCATCGCCTCGGTTGAAGGAGGTGGTTTGGTGCTGATTTACGATACCGATCGCGATGGGATTCCGGACAAGAGTCGCAATTACTGCGATCTCGTCGGCAACGTTCAAGGAATCCTGGCCCTCAATGGCGATGTGTATGTGACGGGCGAAGGTTCCGAAGGTCAGGGCTTGTATCGACTCATCGATTCCGATCGCAATGGCGAGCTTGAAAAGTCCGAGTTGCTCGCGGCGTTTGAGGGGGTACCTGGAGAGCACGGAGCGCATCAGATCGCTTTTGGCCCGGATGGTTTTTTGTACATCTCCATGGGGAATCACGTTAGGATTCCACGTGACCCGGACGTGCTCCAATCGTACGCGCCTCCTTACGAAGGAGACTTGGTCCAGCCTCGATTCGAGGATCCAGGTGGACATGCATCGGGCGTGAAGGCTCCCGGTGGAACCGTCATGCGATACGACCTAGCGGGGCGAACCTTGAGTATGGTCGCGGGCGGTTTGCGCAACGCGTACGATTTGGCGTTCCACCCCAGCGGTGCGTTGTACTTGCAAGACAGCGATATGGAAGCGGACATCGGTGCCGTTTGGCATCGCCCTACAGGTTTATTCCGGATCGTGGAAGGTGGAGAGTATGGCTGGCGAAGTGGATGGGCCAACTGGCCGGATTACTACCTCGATCGACTTCCTTCTCAAGCCGACACCGGCCGCGGATCCCCGACTGGGATCACCGTTTACAATCATTTCACGTTTCCATCACGCTACCACCGTTCCGTCTTCACGGCGGACTGGTCCGAGGGTCGTATCATTGCTCTGCAAATCGACACGGCGGAAACAGGCCGGGTCAAGGCCGAGGACTTCGTCGTTGGCACTCCGATGAACGTGACTGATCTTGAGGTGGGGCCCGATGGTGGGCTGTATTTCTCAACCGGTGGTCGAGGAACCGAAGGAGGAATCTTTCGTGTTCAGTGGACAGGCGAAATCCCCGAGTCTCTCAAGAATCTTGGTGAAGGCATTTCCAAAGCCATCCGTCAACCGCAGCTCTATTCGGCATACGCCCGCCAAGCGGTAGCAATTCTCAAGCGCGAGATGGGAGAGCAATGGGACTCCCAGGTAGTCGGCGTTGCATTTAGTGAAGAAAACCCTGCACGCTATCGCATGCAGGCGCTGGACCTGATGCAACTATTAGGGCCAATACCCACGACGGAAGTGTTAATCGACTTGTCGAAAACCGGCAACGAGTCCGTGCGCGCCAAATGTGCGCGATTCCTAGGTTTGCATGGAGACGATCCTGCAGCGACGGATCGTTTACGTCGATTGGTTCAGGATTCGTCGGCCGTTGTACGAACTGCGGCATGTGAATCGCTCGTGCGTACGGCTGCTATTTGCGAATTGTCTGAACTCGAGGGCTTGCTCGCGAGTGAGAGTCGTGAAGAACGGTACTTCGGCCGAAGATTGCTCCAGAATGCACCGATCGACGCCTGGGGCAATCAACTGATGCAAGGCAAGCCCCGAGTTGCCATCAACGCTTACTTGGCTTCGGTCGTGTCCGATCCGAGTACGGAGAATTGTACATTGGTGGTCGAAGGACTGCTCAAGACCGCGAGGGGTTTTGTCAGCGACGCTGAGTTTTTGGATTTGCTGCGCACGCTGCAAATTGCATTGGCTCAAGGGAAAATTCAACCGGGAGCGATCGCAGAACTACCTGCTTTTATCGAGCGTGAATTTCCGACCGGCAATTCTACGGTCAATGGAGAACTGATTCGACTGGCAACGTACCTGCAGTGCGATTTGGTCCCTCAATGCGTCCAGTACTTGAAGACCGACACCTCCATGCCCGACCGTATGCTCATCGCGATGCATTTGCCATTGATGAAGCATGAGTGGACTTCTGCGGAGCGAATGGCGGTATACCAGTTCTTGGAAACATGCCTCAAGGAAAAATCAGGTGGATCGTACGCGCTGTATGTCATGAAGACTTCTGAGGAGCTTTCACGGCATTTGACGGAGCGAGAATCGATTCAGATTTTGGAGTTGGGGCAACGCTATCCCAACGCCGCTCTTTCGGCGTTGTTCAAGCTGTCCGACGACTTGACGCTGGAGCAAATCGAAATGCTCAAACGTCTCGATGCATCGATCGACCGAGGCGGGTTGGAAGAGGATGTTTTTAAGCGACTCAAGACAGGCATCACCGCCGTGTTGTCGCAGCAGAAAGACGACTCTGCCATGGAATACCTTCGCCAGAGATGGCGCAAGAGTCCGGATCGACGGGCCTCGATCGCGCTGGCCATGTCCCTGCAGCCCAACGACGCCAACTGGGATTACTTGGTTCGATCGATGGGAGTGCTCGACCTATTTGCAGTACCAGATGTTTGCAACGCGCTCATGAAGATCGATGCTGCAACCGAAGATCCCGAAGTTATTCGGCAAACCATCTTGCAAGGCTGCCGGTTGGTTGAAGCTGGCCAGGATCCAATGGCAACGCTGCAATTGTTGGAGTACTGGACCGGCGCCAAGCCGCAGGTGGACGCGAGTGAAGATAGTAAGGAGTCCGAAACCACGCCGATGACCGCTTGGCAACAGTGGTTCGCGGTCCAATACCCGAACTCCCCTGATGCTGTTTTGCCCTCCGAAACTGCGCAGCCGCGCTGGTCGTTGTCCTTCTTGGATCAATTCCTCAACGGCGAACAAAGCAAAGAGGGATCCTCCGAAGCAGGTAGCCTGGTCTTCGCCAAGGCCCGCTGCTCAGCTTGCCACCGAATGAACACTCAAGGCGGAGGCTACGGACCCGATCTGACCAGCATCAACCGTCGATTCACCCGTAACGAAACCCTGGAATCGATCTTGTTCCCATCGCATGTCATCAGTGATCAGTACGCGACCAAGAAGTTGATCACCAAGACCGGCGAAGTCTACACAGGGATCGTCGTCAAAACAGCAAAGGGAATAGCCATCCGGGTCAATGAAAATAAAGAGTTCGTCATCGCCGATGAGGAAATCGACGAAATGGCACCGAGCAAATCTTCGGCCATGCCTGCAGGGTTGCTGGATGAATTGACCCCGACCGAAATCCGCGACTTGATGTGCTATCTAGGCTATGTGCCCGTCGAAACCCTGGCTCAGGAAAAACCAGTAACGGTACGTCGGTAAGCTAGACATAGTAAAGATGTCAGGATTCCATTCGCAAAGTCTTTGTCAAGCATGTGGCACTCTTTGGCCATCTTAAGCAAGGCGACGTTGTCGTGGCAGATAGACACTACTGCAGCTATTGGATGATCTGCACCTTGTTGAAGTTGGGCGTCCAAGTCTGTTTTCGAAAGCACCAGAAGCGGCACGGAGACGCGATCAATACAAGCTCATGACCCAACCCAGACACGACCTTCGCAAGCGGTTAGTTCGAGGAGACAACGCCTTCGAATAAAAGGATTTGCGTCATGCGTACAGTGCCATTCGTGGGTGGCACTTAAATACCCCCACTTAAATACCCCCACTTTTCTCTACTGCGCAGCATCAAGGGTTGCACGCCATGGCACGATCGATTCGTGCAGTTAGGGCAATGGATATTGCCATTTGTCGAGATTCGGTCAATGCGTTTTGACGTTCACAAAGCGCTTTTGCCGTTGCCTTGGCTGCTCCCGACTTGATTTGCATAAGCTTCTGTTTCAATGCATCGCCAATGCTTCGACCAAGCTGTTCACAGCATTCGTTTAGCGGTTCTAGAAGCTTCGCAACATCCTTTGCAGGAATGTCCAGGCGGCCAAGCAGACCTTCGAGGACACTCGCGATCAAATAGGCGTGCTTAGGCGATACCCGGGTAACTTCCGTCATCAATTCGCCAACGCGATTGAACTTAACCCAACCTCCTTCTGCAACTTCGACAAGGGCGGCGATCAATGTCTCCACATCGCAGCGATCGTCACCGATTAAGGTTATCCATACATCGATCGCCATGGATCGAGCGTTAGTATCTTTGCTGGCGGATGCAATCCATAAGGCGCGAGCCGCCATCAGGCAAAGAGGGCGGTAGCTGTCCAACAACGGAAGGAAGAATTGGCTGTAACGCTCTTCCACAGAACTGCCGCTCTCAACACGACGAGACAACGCATTCGTGGCTAGACACCAGTACCAATTCAACTTCATCGGCCACTGAGTCGCAAAGTAGGGATAGATATAGCCAGGTGCTGGATAAACTCGCAGGTGGTGCAGTTCGGCCGTGAAGAATCCGCAGGTCAGTTTCTGGCTTCCTTCAAGATTCATCAATGCGCCAATGACTTTCTCGAGTTCATCACTTGCGGCTGAGGGGTTGAGCAGTTGTTCAGTCAATTGAGCGCGTTGAGCATCCAAATCTTGCGTTGCGTTTTCCAAGGACTTCATGGGAGAAGCAGAAACCAGGCCGCGACGCGCACTCGATTTGGAAACGGGATGGACGCGCCATTGATAATTAGATGGGTAGACGACGTCGGGCAATTGCAGCAACTGCTCTGGTACTGCGTCTAACTCCTCCTTGCTAATTTCTTTGGAAAGATCGATCCAAGGATCACGTGCCCTCAGGGCCGCGAACCAGACGTTGGCGGACCAAGAATCATCCATCACTACAGAACCACCGAAAGCGACCGAAGTAAGCAGTTTCCATTTCTTGGGCAATTCATCGCAACGCTGCCAAGCTTCGCTACGACCATCGGGTGCCAGCCGAAGTAGACTGCGAGCTAGATCGCTTTCCAAACAATCTTCGTTGGATTCGACGTGGGAGCGGATCCGATCGACCCAGATTCGAGGATCGATCCAACCGCCGTGATGCGTTGCTTCGGACAAAAGTGAAAACGACTTTCCGATTCGAACCCGTTGCTCGAGTTCCGACAAATAGGAATTGATTGGATCTCGAGGAGGGCAATCGTCCGCGTCCTGCGGGCCTCCGAGCCAGGCAGAGATTAGATTGGAGAAACCGTTACCTAAAAATCCGCCTACGATCCCACGATTCGGGCGATGCATGAAGTAGGCGCAAGCTCGTTCGGAGAGTGGTTTCGTTAAGGCTTCGAAATTCGCGGGGCGTTGGTCACATAAACGAGTGATGCCACTGAGCACGCGATCGGCGGTGTCCGGGGAATCGCAGTGCTCGACAGCGGATGCAGTTACATCCACTAGCTCTTCCACTGTTTGAATAGGCTCAATCGGAGCAGCTTGGTTGAGCACTCGCATGTCCATCATGCGACAGCGACAGTGTTCATCGATTCGACCCTGTGCGGCAGCAGCTATTGCTTCATCAATTCGAAATCGCTGGCGTATTTCGTCAGCCAACGTGGGCGCACGCACAGCCAAGGAATCCAAATCGGAAACTTGAGTATCCACATGCCTATCGCCTCCGCCCGTCGTAGCCACACTGGACGAACTGGATGCGGCTAACGTCTTAACTTCTTTTCGAAGCGTCTGACTGACCGATTCGACACTCCCGGCAATAATCCGCATGGCCTCTTCGTCAGTTGGCTGCAAATGCTTTTGCAACGATTCTAAAGCAGCGTCTTGTACATCCTTATTCGGATGCATTAGGCCTGAGGCGACGGCTTCGATTGCCTTCTGACGCAGCGACTTTTGCATCGCTAGCCGACTCAGCAATTTCACGGCGTTCAGGGCGTGAGACTTGGTTGAGTGTTTGAACGCATGAGGTAGTACTGCGATGGCACTCGCGGCGTCAATGCGCTTTGCCTTTTCAAGCGTCTGCAATTGAGCGATCGCAAAACCTGCGACTGCTGGTTGATCGTCAGCGACCAAACGCAGCCAATTCGCTTGTTGGCCCGCCAGTTTCTCCGCATCGGCATCTATACACTTGATCAGAATCAATGCACCATTACGTTCAGCTTGATTCGATGTCCGGTCTAGCGCCTCAAGGCATGCCGCCAGCATTCGCGACTTGTCGATCAATCCCTCGGATATCGCCCATTCGATAATAGCCAGCCAGGACTTTGCAGCGAACAAGTTGTAGTCACCCTTCGGGACTTCGTAGATAGCTTCGCGAGCCGCTGGGATCTCTCTGAGAACTTGTCGAGTCGCCTCAGGATAGCTTTCGAAGGCGGCTGGGAATTGTGAAATGAAAATGCGTGCGACCGCCGCAAAATCTTCTACGCCGAACATGCGTCGCTGGTAAAGCAGTGCCCAAAAGTCCGCACTAATCGAGTTGTGTTCGCCCGTGACATTGGCATACCACGCTTGCCACCACGGTGGCTGTCGATCGACCATGATTTGAACGGAGCGTTCAACGTGGTCAGGGACACAGGGGAATTGCTCGCAATCCTTCTGCGAAGCGACAGCGTATCGGGCGAGCCAAGTAATGTACGACATCTCATAATCGATGTTCTTCTTCTGGTAGGACATTTGCGAAATTCCGTCGGCCTTTCGCTTGGCGACCACATCAGGTGAATCCAATTGCAAATCGCAGGGTGCGGTAACATGCTGGTCGAATCCGAGTGCCAGCATGAGTAGGTTGAGGGGAGCAATCGCCTCAGAACGTTCTTTCTCATTCCACTTGGCGAAGGCGGCAACCACTCCGTCGGCATCTTTGTTTAGAATTGCTTGCTGAAGTGCGTCGATGTTCATTCGCGATTTCCTTAGATAGGTCAAGCCAGATAAGGAGAGCGATTATACAAGTTCTCCGGCTGCAAGGTTGTTTCCATGTCTAATTCGTCGATCGATCATGCCTATCAATATCCGTTCGCCTCGACACTTGAGAATCAACACTGGGTGATGGCGGCATCGAGCGGTCCGTCGCTGGATGAGCACACTTTTTTTGATGGGCGACTCACGCGTCCCGATGTCACCGCGCGGCTCTTGCTCGTGCTTAGCCACGTCGTGCGGACCCATTTTTTTGACGCTCGTCCAACGCAGATGGACCCAATCGCGACGAGCAGTCCTAGCATGGTGCGTTTCGAAGGCTTTAGCGGTTGTTGTGGAGTCTACGCGAGGGTCGACTTGGATCAACGGGCGTTCGCTGTAGCTTCGCAGACGTTTGGGACAACGAATGTCGATTTCAATCCGCCCATGATTTCGCACTTGGCAAGGATTAGTCGCAGCGATGATACTTCGCTCGCGATCACACGCGATAGCGTCTCGATCCAGACGGAATCTATGAAAACGGTTGAGAAAAAAGTGGCCCTGCCAAAGCGCTGGGTGAAAGGGCTCAGTGAAGTTCAGGCTTACCAGTCGCGATTAACTCGCTGCTATTCATTTCGACCCGGTACAATTGCGCCCTTTTTGCAAAGCGTTGCAAAGTGCGGTACGGGCCTGCAACACCTCGTGGTTCAAGGTAGCTCGATTCGTCTGAGTCAGCGAGCGCAAACGGGCGCGATGCCGATCGGAGGCGCAGAGCGTTTGCGCGTGATCTTGCCACTTCTATCAGTTGCCGACGAAGTTGGTTTCTGGAGCGATGCAGGTTCTCAAACTTCTGCCGTTACGATTGAGACGATGGTAGGCAGGTTCTGGCTCGTGCTTAGCCCGGCAATGCAGCGAGGGTTTTCGGGAGAAGGTCAAGTACTATCGGCGCTTGCCGACAACGAATGGCAAACACGCGTCGATGACCTATACGATTTACTGGGATGGCAAAGTCAGCTTGATCCTGCGGAGTTGGCAGTGCGCATGGGTTGCCGGGCTGAGCAAGCTAGGGATGCGCTCTTTGCACTTTCAACTCGTGGACTAGCCGGATTCGATGCACAGAGCGGATTCTACTTTCACAGAGAGTTGCCCTTGGATGTGGATGCAATCGAACAAGACCAACCGCGACTGCGCGCTGCCCGCAAACTGTTCGACAGCGGCGCAGTCCGGATCGTGCGTCAAGATGGTGATCAATACGACGTAGAAGTACCAGGCTCGGGATTCAACCAATTCGTACGCTTGCGTCCAGAAGGCGATCGATGCAGTTGTATCTGGTTCAGCCGTCATCAAGGCCAACGTGGTCCCTGCAAACACGTCTTAGCCGCTCGATTGAAGGTCGAGGATACTTAAAGTGAATACGGATGGACGCGGTTCACAATGTTTTTCGAGCCACCCGATCGCGATCCCGCGACAAACACATGGGTAATGGTCGACCATTGGGCCAATATGATCCAAGCCCACAGCAAATTGTTGAGTGGCTTGGATACTGAAGTCGCCTGGAGTTGGTGAATATTGCGAGACAACTTTGAACTTACTGAATTCGCCCTCTACTTCATTGGCTGCGGGCTACTATTCCCCGCTGTGCAAATAATTGGACGTGAAAGGGACAAAACGTGCGACAAAACGTGCCACCCACGCAACAGATGCCTGGGGACTCATCGTCAAGCGGTCTTGTTTCAACTTGGCTCACCTGCTTCGGGTAGTGAGCGCGATTAGAGCGAGATCACGTGCGAACGCCCTTTCACGACGTGGCTTGTCCACGTCGCATGCTGAGCAGAAGGCGGCGCCTTGGAGCGGATTGGCGAATCACGCGGGCAAGCAACAATTGGCATGCAGCACACGGCAATTGGGTGCTATCCCGATGCCAAGAGTCGGCGCACTGACCTTTGGCCACGGCTCCAGCGATGGTGATGCTGCGCCGCATGCTCCGACATGCTGTCAGGTAAGCCCGCGACACTCCCTTGAAAATACTTCTTGAACCTCCACACCAGGTCCAGCCACATCGAGGTGTCGATCCCCAATCGCTTCAAGATCGATTCCACATCAGGAGATGCCTCTGGCTTGCCAAGTGATGGCTTGTTGATCGCGGTCCACTTGAGCAAACTCAAGTAATCCTGCAGCGACATGCTCAGAAAACCCTTGTCGCTGGCCCGAACCTTTGAGTCGCTGGCCATCGCTCCAGGCTTGGCCCGCTCGTCAAGCGTTAATGGCGCCAGCCATGCATCCTTCAAGATCGATCGACCTCGTCGAGGCTGGCGCGCTTCGGCACGCCGCTGCCGCAGTTGATCGGGGGTGGACGTCCTTCGGATCCGCCCGGCTTCTTCCGTGGGGATCACCACCGTGTCTCGGGCGGCCGAATCCACTTTCGTGCCTTGCATGCCTTCGATCCGGTCATACGCCGACGTATGGACCGACTCCTCCGGAGTTTGGGCCATGGCTGCCCGGATCGGATTCAAATCGACGTACATGCTGCAAGCCAACAATCCCGCTTCGTCCCGGATCGCCTGGGCTTTAAAGCGTCCTTCCCAGAACCGGCCTGTGCATTCGTCTTCGCGATTGGCCAAGCGGGCGATCGGTTCCGCCAATGCCCGCATGAGCCAAGAGGGGTTGCTCAATCGCTGCCGCACTTCGGCCATCCGGTCAGCGTCACGGACCAAGGCGTCGATGCTGTTCTGCGTGGGCTGGCCCAAGAATTCATCGACTCTTTGGCCAGGAAACAGGCTCAGCCATCGCCGGGCGATCTCATTGTCAGACCACTGAGCCACGACGTCGGGCCGAGTTCGAAGAACGAGGTGCAGGTGGTTCGAGAGGATGGCATAGGTCAGGACATCGATCCCAAAGACCGAGGCCAGGCATTCCAAGCGGGCTCGGATCCATTCCCGACGGTATTCGTAGTTCTTACCGCTGACGGGATCTTCTCCTGCCAAGTACGCTCGACG
>JBGSHV010000031.1:0-3456 GCA_041752005.1 Pirellula sp.
TCGATAAAACGCTAAGACTGACATCCGCTGTCGACGTACCTCAGCGGCCAGTTCAACAACACGTTGCACCAACCTGCGGATCACCCGAACTCACATAGCTCGGTACACTCCCGCAGCTTGGTGAACGTAAACGTTATCCGCTTGGCTTAGGCCGCTTCGAGATTGGTTTCGCACCACATATCCATAGATCGCTACCTCAAGCATCGACTCGGGCCGGGCGGCTGGCCGCAGATGTGGTACAACATGTTTGCGCGATCATTCACTGCGTCGTCGCTCACCGCCTTTTGGCGATATTGGAATCCAGGTTATGGGTTCATCCTGTTGGTTTACTGCTACGCTCCTCTGCGACGATGGTGTTCGCATTCGATAGCGGCAATACTAACCTTTTTGGTCTGTGGGTTCTTTCTCCACGATGTTTTCTACGTGGTTCCGCTGCTTCTGCGGGATGGTATCATTGCATTTCCGTTTGTAACGGTGTGGTTCGCAATAATTGCATTCGGGGTCGTTGCTGCAGAACAAGTGGGAATCAACTTCAGAGGACTGCCGGGGTTGGCTAGGATTCCCATTCATCTTGGGTACCTCGTGTCCACATTCCTGATCACACGCTACGTCGGTAATGGTACTTGGCTCTTCGAGAGCGGATAACATCTAAGAATTTGACATCGCGAGCGACGCAGGAGCGGTGCCGATGCTCAAATTCTCTGTTCAAGATGCCCGGTTTCTTGTCAAGCGACTTTTTTGGGCTTGGCGATAGGGTTTTGCTTTGGAGTCGGGACGGTCAGATCAGGGGAGCTGTACGACTCTCGGTACATCTCGATAGGTGACTTGCCTGATTGACGATCCTTTGTAGCTGGCTGGTCGTGTCGCCAGTCGCGTGATTCGGCCGAACTTCGCACCGCTTTTTTCGGTTGTGACGTACCGCCAGACAATAGGGTCCGCCGTGCCCTAAAAATTGTTGTACTAAATTGATCGGAGCTCGCATGCGGTGTCTTTACCCCGTGTCGTCGTAAAGTTGCTGTTGATGGGACGACAAACGAACCAAGATCGAACAGTCCTTGTAGATCACTTTTTTGAGGTGCATTGCGTTGCCGCAACTCGGACATGCGATGGCGGTGGATGGCTTGCGATCCGGTGTTGGTGCATGGCCGCTCGCCAACCAATACGTCCATCCTCGATATAGCCATACCAACCATCGGACCAGGTCCAATGAGATGCGGCTATTGGGACTCATCCATCCGTAGTAACGAATCTTCTGAAATCCACGAGGCAGTACATGCTGCAAGAAGCCTGCAACAAATTCTCTGCCGGTGACGCTTCGCTTCTTCGAATGCTGGGTACCTGACGGGGTGTAGCGATAAACCACATGTTCAACATCACAGTGCTCGATTCGATTGTTACTGATGGCCACACGGTAGACGTAGGGCGCCAAGTACTTGAGCGTTGCCGTACCATCGCCGATGGGTTTGAGGTCGACAACCCATTTCATATCCCACGCCTCTGCTGGCACTTGGTCGTAGAGTCCTAGTTCACGAAGCTTGTCGGCGAGCTTGGCTTTGAAGACGCGAACCAGTGTGGCATGGTGCACAAAAAAGTTCTTAGGTGATGCAACCCAACGTTCCTTGTTATTGGACACACCTCCGCTGGCCACGATGTAGTGGATGTGCGGATGATAGACCAGGGGATCTCGTCCCCATGTATGCAATACGCCAAAGAATCCCAGTTGCGAGTCTCGGAGCGCCTTGGTTACGCTGGCTACTTCTACCATCGCTTGACTCGACGTGTCGAAGAGTGCGTTGTAGCCTTCGCTTTGATGGGCGCGAAGCACCATGGCCACTTGCCTGGGTACGGTAAACGTTACCAGGAAGTAGTCGGCAGGGATCAACCGCTGCGTTTGCTTGGCCAGCCAACGTTGGGTCTTGTCATGTTGGCAATTGGGGCAATGCCGATTGCCACACGAACGACCCAAGTAATGACGAGTTCCGCAACGCTCGCATGCGTAGGCGAATGCTCCGAGTTCTCCGGTGCGGCAACGCTGGATCAAGCCAAGGACACGACGGTGTCCGACGGGAACAGAATTGCCGAAATGCTGAAGATAATCAGAAGCATGCTGCCGCAGGCAGTCTGCAACTGTTGGCATGGACGCCTAAGGCAGTCGGAAAAGATCGTTGATGACTTTTCGACAATCGACGGCCGCCGAATCTGTCAAATGGAGATAGAGCATCGTGGTCTGAAGGCTACTGTGCCCAAGGAACTGCTGAATGGCACGAATCGGCATACCGGCTTCGAGCAGATGTGTGGCACAGGAGTGCCTCAGAGTATGGGTCGAAACCTGCTTATGGAAACCGATGCTCTTCACAATCTTCTCGATTGCGTTCTGGACCGTCGAACGGCTCATTACCGTTGTTGATGTTTGAATCTTCTCATGTTTTCTCCCTCCCGATGGGAAGAGGTAGGCTTTGTTTCGATGTGTCGCCCAGTACTGCCTTAGGATGTGGAGAGTGGAGACGGGTAACTGGACATATCGGTCTTTGGCTCCCTTCCCGCGGTGGACGTGAACCATCATCCGCTGGGAGTCGATGTCGGCGACTTGCAGATGGAGAGCTTCCTCGAGTCTCAGGCCAAGGGTATAGGTGGTCCAGAAGAAGGCCTTCATGCGCAGCGTGGAGCACCGTGCGATAATACTGTGAACCTCCTTGATGGTCATCACGGTAGGAAGGGTTTGGACGTTCTGTAGTTTAAACTGTTCGAGCGACTTCCATCGCCGCTTACAGGTCTTGGTGTAGAAGAACTTGATGCCAGAAAAAGCAACGCGCAGAGAACCGTAGGCAAACTTCTTCTTGTTTTTGAGCATCAGGAAATAGTCGCGAAACTGGGCCTCCGTAATCTTCTCTGGGGGCGTCTCGCAGTAGTCCGCTAGTTGTCTGACGGCGCGCAGGTAACCAGCATGAGTACGTTTGGCCATGCCGCAAAGGTCCAGATCTTCGGCCATGGCTTGGTAGTACCTGCCGGAGAAGTAGGGGGAAACCTTCTTTGGGTTGGGGTTGGAAACAGACACGATGGAACTCCTCATGAAAAGGGAAGTGAAAAAACACGAACTCATGAGGATGAACCAACGTCCGGAATCTGCTAGAATCAAATTCGCAGTTTGGCTGGGAGAGATGATTGGCTGGAAGATACGACTGCGAGAGCCCACCGCCCCTGCGCCGCCCTGGCCCGCCGCTGTAGCGGCTTACTTGAACAACCCAATGCACCCGAGCGGCGAAGTCGGCCGTGTTTCGAATTGACAATCTCTGGTCGCCGCCAGGTGATTGGTGACGTTGAACTGGCCTTTGGGGATGTCACTCACACTGCAGGGCGTTTTCAACAGATTCTTCGCCGAGTACGCAGCGCGACACAGGCTGTCGAAAGACATGTGGTACGCTGTGTCGCGGATTCGCGCATGCCGCACTCATCTTC
>JBGSHV010000032.1:0-126744 GCA_041752005.1 Pirellula sp.
CGTCGATTCGGTGTTACTACATTGAAGCGAGCGAAAAACTTCCTCGCTTTAACGGTCTTCGTGCTCAACATTATGACCGTGCGACGACTGCTTCACGCCTCAAGTGTTGCGCCGACAACCACTTAAAAGCTGTACGAACTCTACGGTGGTGTGGGGAGGGTGCCCGGCGACGGGCACCCTTACCCGATTACTCGGGTCATTCTACCATCGTGCCGTCGAGATTGCATCGGTTAGACGATCGCAAATCCGCGCCGTTTTGCGCGACTGTGTTTTGAGCATGTCGTCAGCCGGAATGGTTCTGCGACTGAATCGATCGTCCGCCTGAAATGGATTTCGTTGTTTGTGTTCCCATCATAGCGATCATCTCGTTCGAGGCAGATACGACAAGCCGTGCGCTTCCATCCGTCGTTGCGCGATGGGGATTTGAATTGTCACGCTGCTCAATGGCCGCGATCACCCAGTCGCCGCCAAAAAACTATGATTCAAATTCACGGTCGACCGGCGACTTGGGTGGATCGCGTTGTTCGTGCGTTGCTTCAATAGTAAAACGTCACTATTCCACGCTCATTGTTCGTCGAGTGTTCAATGATTGCCTTATATCTCTTTTGAATTGGCAAAAGGCTTGGGTCAGAGCTGAATTTGAACTTACTGAGGCGATTGTGTTCGCGGTCGAGATCCTCTTCGTCCAGATAGCAAATGGCCGGTTCGTCTTCGATTTTCGGAAGCCTAACTGGACTTCCTATTTTGATGAGTGGAGTCTTTATTTCAAGAGAACGCAATCGATCCGTCCCAAGAAGTCCGTGATTTGTACCAATGCAATCACAGATACTTTCGAGAGCATGGCCGTATTCTCTCCCTCTATGACGAAACCTGCGTTTTCCATTCAACAAATCTCGAACAAACTCTTCAGGAGCTATTGGCTCAAGCAATGAGTCTGCAGTCTTCCGAATATCTTCAAGCGTATCATGCCTGGAAACGCAGTACAGGCCGCAGAACTGCCGTAAGTCCGCATGGTCATGAAGGAACGCAGAAAAACTCCCGATTTCATTGAACTCGCCCTGCAATGCAAGTCCTTTTGGTGAGTCTTCTAGCAATTCGTAAAGCATAGTGCCATTCCACTTCGGGTGCTTAAGCTCCTCGATCAACTCGGTTTTGGAAATCGGCATTTCGTTTAGAAAGATCTCGCTCTTCCATGAAACGCGAATTCGTGGCCCAACCCGATAGTCAGTTGGAAGAGGGCGTAGCGACGAACTGCGGGCGCACGCTAGTTCGGCGATCGTTAAGTCACCTCCGCCACAAACGGCTCGAAGCCTTGGAATCGATACAGAGTAGATGCTCGTCGTCTCAGTCATTATGGTGGGCACTTCCAAGCACGAACGCCCGGCATCAGCGAGCCCGAGCAGTTGACTCGACGCAAGCCAAACCGGCTGAACGAGGGCTTCGTCTGCATGCCATGGTTCTGCAATGTTTTTATGACTAGAGGTGCGACATTCATTGTAGACGTTGAGCAGCATTCATTGCTGACTCGAACATCATGAACGGAATCATCATGGTACCATACGCTACAGCATTACAAGCCAGTGCCGACAACCATCGCCCACGACCCCATCGAAAACTTGCGATGACATTGAGGGTTCCCGCGACGAGCAGTGCTATTGGCATTCCAAGTGCGGCAAAGAACATCATTCGATTCGTAGGATTCTGATAGACATCGATGTTTTGGAAAATCCCCATTGGAATTGCAACGATTGCAAGCAAACCGAAAATGCCGCTCAACGCAGCGGGAATTGTGCACCATCGAAACCGTGGTGTCGCACCAATTTGAACCGACTCAGCAGTAGTTGCAGTCGAATTTAGTGGTTGTGATTCGTAAGGGTTCATTGGAATTGCAGAACGACCATGTTGACCGAGCCCCTACCAACACGGCTTCCATTTTGAAACGGACCGACGGGGGCTTCGGTCCAACATTTTGTTCGTCGGTATTTGCGATCATCTTAGCTCTGTCGAAATAGCGAGCTTAGCCAATTATAGCAAACGAATCCAACGAATGTTGAGAACAGCAACACGCATCCGGGATCGAGAAAGAGGGGAACCCACCAAAAGTTTTGAATCGTTGAGTTTGGACAGAGTAGGCAACCGATCGCACCGGATACCCCACCAAGCAATGGAACCATCGACGATCCAGACGCATTTGGATTGTTCTTCTTTCTGGTCCCAGCTTGAATCATAGCCATCCATTGCGATACAGTTAAGATTACAAAAAAAAGGCGATAAAGATGACCGTCAGTGTCCAGAGCAGTAAATTCATTTTGTAAATCGTCCGTCATTTCGCGGCTTTCCGAGATATGATTCGCATGGCGAATGCGAGAAACAGCGAGACCAAGCCACCGAGGCCTGCGCCAATACCATGTCCGGTTGGATCACCGGGACCACGAACAAACGGAGCAAGTACAATCGATCCGCAAATTGCGCCGCAGATCATAGTGATCAAAAACGATGCAATATTAGTCTTGGGTGAGTTCGACGGCGTGGCGAAATCAAGAGATGGCGAATCTGGATTCGGAGGTGACGCGTACGGATTGTCATTGGAATTGCAAGTCACGTTTTGCATCACCGACGAACGACCAAATTCAGCGAGTGCGAGGAGTAATCTCTACGTAAGTCAGAACGCCCGACCGAGCACTTATTGTAATCCGAACATCCTAACCGATGACCTGAGTGGGAGCCATTCCACAGCTCAGAACGAAGGTCAAAAATGACACAGTGTTCGGCGTTTTTTGGCTTTCTCGAAATATCCTCATATTGCGACCAGAGAAGCGTTCTTTGGCCAATTGTGCCTCGAGCCAATGGGTGACGAATCATCGAGCACTGACTCCGCGAGTTTTGCTCTAGTGGAAGTCTCAGCGAAGAGCTTCGCACCTTTTGGCTGGTTACAGATAAACGAATCCTCAGATGATGTCTTGGAACAAAGACCACAATAAGTACTTCGACCTCTGTAGCCTCTCGACGCATAAGCCACTCGTTCTATTTCAATAAGGTCTCGCTCATGAAAAAAGCTTCCCTAGCTCGCGAACTACTTCTTTCGCCTGCTCCCATTGCACCGTCGATCCTAATAGGTATCGATTGGGCCGACAAAGTACATGCCTTCTCCGCTCGGACTCCCGATGGCAAGCTCCACAGCGGTTCTTTCCAGCACAACCCGAAAGCAATCCGCGAACGGATCGAAGCATGGTCTAACCAATACCCAGATCTGCCACTAAAGATTTGCATCGAGTCCTCGCGTGGCTCTCTCATCAATGCATTGCGAGAGTTCAGGAACGTCCAGATCTTCCCTGTGAACCCAGCCGCTATGAGTCATTTTCGAAAAGCACAAGCTCATGGCGGTGGTAAAAGCGATCCTGTCGACGCTCGCCTTATCCTCCAATTCTTGGAGCAAAACCTTGCAACCATGACACCGCTCATGCAGGATTCTCCGGAAACAACTGAACTGCGTGAATTGACTCGCCAACGTCGAGAGTTAGTCGAGGCAAGAGTGGATCTGGCGAACCAGATCGGTGCCCTCTGGAAAGACTATTTCCCTGCAATTCTTGAGCTAAAACCTGCTCGAACCTACACCGAATTTGTGATCGCCCTGGTATTGAAGTACCCGACTTTAGAAGAGGCTCAAAAGGCAGGCAGGGCAAAGCTTCGAAAGTTCTTCTATAGCATTCGAACTAGAGAGAAGATGGAGCAACGTCTCGATACGCTGATGCAAGCCATCCCCATCACGACCGATGCCGTTGTCTTGCGAACACGAGCCAGGTTGTGTCAGTCCCTGGCTGCCCAGATCGCGGTTCTCAATCGCACGATTAAGGGCTACGATGCCGAGATCAAAAGACAGGTTCAGAAGCATCGAGACTATGCGATAGTCGACACGCTTCCTGGCGCCTCATTCATAACGAAAGCAAGAATCATCGTATCGCTAGGTGATGATCGCAATCGATACAATACCGCAGAATCACTTCAAGCTGCATCAGGGATAGCACCAATCACAGATAGCAGCGGCAGGAGTTCTCGCGTCTACGCACGCTGGGCTTGCAGTAAGTTCATGAAGCAGACGTTCCATGAGTACGCCGGATTGTCGCTCGTCAAATGCGACTGGGCAAAACGATACTACGATGCCATGATCGCCAAAGGTAAAAGCAAGCAAATGGCCCGACGAGCTCTTGCCTACAAGTGGCTACGGATCATCTTTCGTTGCTGGAAAACCGAAAGGGCGTACGATGAATCTCACTACGTCGCAAGGATGAAAGCAACTGGGTCGAAGTACGCAATGCCACAAGCTTAGCACCCGCCGTTACGGCCAAAACCTAAAGCCTCAAAACGGTTTTGGTAGTCCACCGAAACCGACCGTGAAAAATATGTTCACAACCAGTCATATTACTTTCAAAAAATTGTTCCTAAAAAAACTTTAAACCCTTGACTCATTGACTCAGATGTCTTCGCTGCAATTTTTTGTTCGTCGCGTCGCTTCAAGTATAGCATTCGCTCCATTGCGATGGAATAATTTCGATGCCGCTCCTTATGAACTCGAGAACAGGATGGCTGGAGAGTTGCTCACTTCGATCGGCCGTAAATCGAACTACCAGCGAACTGTCCAAAGACTGGTAGACATGAAAGAAATCGAAGTCGTAGATTTGGAATGTCAATTCGTTCCAACCGGCCGGAACATGTTTCAATCTCATGTACTTTCCATCGATAATTTGTCGAAATCCAATTTTGTTGGTCGCTTCAGACATTTCCAGAAAACCGAACAGTAGATCCTCGTAGGCAAGAGTTCCCTGCGGAAACCTGTACATATAGAGGCCCAACATCGATCTACCGTTCCATGGCTTTGGCAACACACCAATGTCCGACAGAGTGAACATGACCTCTCCTAACGACAAGTGCGTAATCGCCTTTGTGGGGCGTAGCTCCTCGGAGAATACCAGTCGCACGTTACCGACGCGGACCTCTGGCATCAATGATTCCGTAGGCACAAATGTCGGTTGCAAACTCATGTCTTTCCGACGAACGACTGCCATCACCCGGCACGCGCGAGTGAAGCCACGATGTCACAAACGCCCGATCGCGTGCTCGGGTGCATGGCTTTGTTCTGGCTTTTCTTAGCAGATCAGAAAATCCAATTGTACAGGATCACGGCATCACCTGTCGCAGGGTCTGTCGCGATCAAGAAAAGGTCTACGCCTTCCTGGTGAACGGAGCCGAAACCTTGCGATGCGTACCAAATGTACGATGGTTGTGGCGTTTTCCAAGTGCTGGGAAGTGCATCGAAGATCTGAGTCGCGTAAGGATGTTTATTGTTTGTCGGTACCAACCCGAATGAGCTGATGAGTTGATCGACGACGTCTTGTCTGCCGGTCACCGACACCAGTTTTGTTTCATCCAGGAATCCCTGTAAGTCGTAAACTTTGATAGAGCCTGCAATTGTTGGCGAACGTTTCAGTATTTCTTGAATAGGCCGTGGCCATCTCTGGGGATCGGCCAAATGTCGGGAACGCTCCCGTTCAATGGCAATTCGAACGCACGAAGCGATGCAAAACGCGAACACAAACGTCAAGACAAGCAAAGCCCGGAGTGAAAAGCGGAATGGGTTAGGGCGAATCGGCTTTGTTTCTTGCATCACTGCCTATGCCAGAACATATTGTATATTGAATTTACCATATCCCGGTGGACCACCAATTCAACATAAAAAAGAGGCGGTGGGCCGCCTAGATGCCTTCGCATTGTACCGATTCCCGATGGGATTCGCAGTTCCGGGCGAAGATTTCCCCCAGGCGGTTTTCCGGTCGAAGGTGTGTTATGTTGAATTTGGGTTTTCTGGGATATGTTGAATTTCGGAAAGCCAGGATATGTTGAGTTGTTCTTGGCCCTAAGCGGAACCACACAGCTGTTGAGCTCGCAGAGCCCGTTCGGGGTAAATTATTGGGGCGGCGCACGGGGCGGGCAGCGCAGAAAAACAGCCCGTTTGGCAGTTCGCCTCTGGTGGCGATAAGAGAGGCTGCCAAACGGGCTGTAAGTAATTCGAATCCGATCGGTCGGGGCGGGTGGACCCACCCCCATACGCGATCAAACACCAACTCGTGTTAGACCAACATCAACCCGTGTTAAACCACTAGCTCGGTGTCTTGGCCGGGAACAGGGATCCAATACTTGCCTTCCGAATCGGGTTCAATCGGAGCTTCGTCGGTGAAGGAATCGATCGCATCAAAGTTCGCCAGCGAGACCTTGCTGTTGATGCATTGGTCCCATGACAACGTTTTTCCAGTGTAGGTGGCCAAGCGGCCCATGATGCTGGTCATGGTGCTGGTCGCTCCGTAGTCGCCTTCGTTGGGTATCACACCCTTGCGAATGTCGGCAAACATGTCGACGTGCTCTTGAGCCCATCCGTTTTCACCGGCCGGAGCCCGCCATACGATCTCGTTCTTCTTGTTGTAGATCTTGCCACCGCTGATATCGCACCAACCGTTGGAACCGTGGGCGAACTCGCTCACAGCGTTCCAGCAACCGGGCATGTGTCGGCACTGACTGAGCAGCTTCATCCCGCTTGGGTAGGTGAATTCGACAGCGTGGTGGTCGAAGATCTGTCCACTCTCGTTGCCCGTACGCACTTGTCGGCCCCCCTGGCCTTGGGCTTCGATCGGATGGTCGTTGTTCAACCAATTGATGACGTCCAAGTTGTGGATGTGCTGCTCGACGATGTGGTCGCCGCTGAGCCAATTGAAGTAGTACCAATTGTTGAGTTGGTACTCGACCTCGGATTGT
Organism: Pirellula sp.; assembly: GCA_041752005.1. GTDB lineage: Bacteria > Planctomycetota > Planctomycetia > Pirellulales > Pirellulaceae > JBKCUI01. Next base: position 6,805 of record JBGSHV010000032.1, read on the forward strand.
TCAGGCTGACGGTTTCGGGTCCAAACACCGTCACCGTTCCAGTAAGCACGGGCCAGAATGATGTCGCCGATCGCGCCTTCCTGAAGCATCTTGATCGTCGCCTTGTAGTCCGATTGGTGCCGGCGCTGTAGGCCGACCTGAACCACGAGATTCTTTTCCTTGGCGATCTTGTTGGCTTCGAGGACACGGCGAATGCCAGGCGCGTCGGTTCCAACTGGTTTTTCCATGAAGACGTTTTTGCCTGCCTTGACCGCGGCTTCAAAATGCAACGGTCGAAAGCCCGGTGGGGAGGTCAAGATAACCAAGTCCACGTCCGAGGCCATGACTTCTTTGTAACCATCGACGGCAATAATGACCTTAGCATCTACGTTCTTATCATGCTTGCCCTTAAGCTCCTTGAGCGCTTGATCGGCTCGGAACTTGAACGGATCGGTTACCACCGTCAGTTTGACGCGATTCGATTCGCTATTGGTATCCAAGGCTTGGCCAGCCGCACCCGTCCCTCGACCACCGCAACCGACCAAACCGATGCGAATCGTATCGCTGCCTTGAGCGTGCGCAGAACGCGCGATCGGAAGGGTTCCTGCCAAGGCACCTCCGGCAACCAACGTCGAGGTGGATTTCAAAAAACTGCGGCGCGATTCGTCGCTAGCGGGAGGGGTGTTATCGGTCGACTGAACTTCGATCTTGGTCATGGATGCATAGTCTCCAGGTAAGAGTGGATGTTGGTGATGATGCTGGCTGAAACGGCCGGAATTTATGTACCAGTGCGGTATAAAAGGTATTTCACGTTGGACCTGTTCGGCGAGGTTCCGAACTGTAGGAGATGAAAAGTCAAGGTCGATGGGACCAACGTGAAACACCGGCGGGCAGAGCAGCAAAAACGAGATTGGAGGCCCAAGTTCCCGAAAACCGCTGCTAAGGGGTGCCTAAGGCAACCACAATAACTATAGCAAGCTCAGAACAGATAGCAATGCATTGATACGAATGCACGCAGCCAAGCCAAATTGAATTAGCATTGCTAATCAAATGCGTGCAAGAATGGCGTATGGACTTCCGAACGCGAAGCCCACGTTCAGCTCTTTTGACGTTCGAAGACGTAGTCGACGAGTTGTCCGACGGTCTGTACGTCGAGGATATCGTCCGTGATCTTGCAGGAGAATCGCTTCTCAAAATCGAAGGTCATTTCGGCCATCGCTACCGAATCGACGCCAATGACAGCCAGCGAATCGTCAAGTTGAGGGCGGGCACCGCAAATCGATTCCAGATAGGCTAATATCTGCGATTGCGTGGTTTCTAGACTTTGCATGCTCCTGCTCGAACTCTTCTGAACGGGTACGATGCTTCCGATCAGATCATTTCTGATCCTGGAAATGGAATGGACTAACGGATCTCAGGACTCCCCTGAGGGCCCAGGGCGGTTGGAACCGCATTCTTAGGGTCGGACCGGCTTGGGCCGGCCAGTTCGAGCGCCTCGAGCACGTCGGATTCTACCAGCAAATCCTGCAAAATAATCGGCTCCTTCACTTTCTCCGGCGGATAGATCGCCACCACCGGGATTGAGATGCTGTTGAGCTCCTTGAGCTTTTGCATGAGTTCCGGTGGGTAGCGGGTCAAGTCGGCGATGAGCGGTACGACTTGGTTCTTCTCAACGATATCGTGCACCTTGCGCGTATGGATCGCGACCGCCAGATTGAGCTTGCAGTTTTGGCACCATTCCGCAGTAAAGTCGACCATGACTGTTTTGCCTTCGCCGACCAACTGTTGCAGTCGCTGCTCGCTGAAGGGTTCCCATTCGAGCTCATAAGGTGACGGTCCCAACAGATAGAAGGAGCCGAATCCACCGGCCAACGTCGCGACGGCCCCGAGGGTCCAGCCCCTCAGCTTTTGGCCCGTGGATGCCCAAGCGGGTATGCGTCCGATGAGCCAGCAGGCGAACCACGTGAAGATCAAGGACGCGAGCATCGCTGTTCGCTCTTCGGTAGGGAAGCCGCTCACGAAGGCAACCACGCTCAAGAGCATTGGGAAGGCAAGCAGTTCTTTGAATGTTTCCATCCATGGCCCCGGCTTGGGAATCCATTTCAGGGCTGCCGGAAAGGCGGAGATGATTAAGTAAGGGCTAGCCATTCCCACACCCACTCCAAAAAAGATCAACAGCACGACCCACGCGGGCTGAGTCAGGGAGACCGCCAATGCGCTTCCTAAAAATGGGCCGCTGCATGGGGTGGCCAACACGGTTGTGATGACACCTTTGGCAAACGCACCGCCGATGCCATGGCGACTGGACATCTCGGTGCTTTTGGAACCGGTCGCAAAGCCAGGAATCGGAAACTCCCAGACCCCGAGGAAGCTCAACGCAAGCGCAAACATGAAGGAGGTAATGACGATTTGAAACGCCGAATTGCCGAATTGAGCCCCCCAACCAAGGGTCTGGTTGGTAAAGCTTCGGAGCAAAACACTGGCCACACCGAAGGCCAATACAAAGCCGATCATGCCCGACGCGTAGACCAAGGTGAGCATCGATGCGCGACTTTGATTGCCGTGCGATTCGTTCACGAAACCTAGGATCTTCAAACCGATGACCGGTAGCACGCATGGCATGAAGTTCAGGATCAGGCCCGCCAACATCGCCAGCGAGAACTTGGTCAATAGGTCATTTGCCGACAAGGTCAACGCGTACTTGGGTTGCTCCGCCCATTTGTTCCGCTGAGGATGCTCGGCCACGGTCTTGAAGTTCACGGCAGCGATCGTGGCGTTGACTGGGGACGCATCGACGCTGCCTCTTTTCACATTGTAGAGGAGTGAAAACTTCAAGCCTCGAGGGCGATCGCATGCTCCCAGCGTGCAGGCTTGGTAACCGATGTAGCCTTCCAAAGGCGTTTCGCCTTCGACTGCTTGTTCGGGGATCTCGATCGGAACCCGCCAAGTCACCGGTCCTTCGTAGTAGTCCACGACCCCACCGACGCCAAGATCGCGGCTGACGGATGTCTTGCTGGCCACCGGACTACCGACCTTCGCGCCGGCTTTTTGGCTGATCACCAGCAGCGTTCGATCCTGCGTTTTGGTGTCATCAATATCTAAACGATAGACGTGAAAATCTGGATCAGGAATCGCTTCGAGGATCAACTCGAGTTTGCCGCCTGGGGGCACAACGCTGCGTTCCAATCGAACTTTCCATTCGACCGCGCTATCCACTTCTCGGAATGCTTCGCTTGGTTCGACCGCTGGACTGGATTCGTAGAATCCAGCGAATTCTGCCGGGACGATTTCGGCTCGAATCGGGATGCAACTCTGTTCGCATACCTGACCATCGACCTGGACTCGAATCGGCCCGGGAGTGTCAGGAAGCGGATTGCTGAACAGGACGGGTGCGGTCCAAGTGACTGAACCAACATGCTGTTCAATTGTGATATTGGCAAAGACTGGAGAATCCAATTCGAGTTCCGGTGGGTTATCTGGGACGAAAGGCCCGGTGACCTGCACCCCCGCATCGATGACCTTCAATACCGTCGCCGTCGGACCACCGGCGGGCTGGGTGGTCGAGAAGATGTGGAAGCCATCGGATAGGGTGACGGTCAATCGCAGACGCCCCTTGAGGGATTGTCGATCAACTTCGTAGCTGGCCGACATTTCATAGGGCAGGTCCAATGCTGCGAAACCACCGAGATCGAATCCGCGATCGGGAGGACCTTTGGCCCGGGAGCCTTGTTGATGCTCCATGCCGCCACCGGTCTCGGACCAGGCGATGAAGCCCAGCCAAGTGGTAAAAACAACGATCGCGGTCGACCGGAATCCGATTCGAAGCCATTCCAAAATCATGTTTGCTCCCGACGAAAAACAACGGCGTATTGTAGGGTGCTGACATCTTCTGGGTCAACGCACCTCTAAAGACGGTTAAAGATTGCCGTTTCTTCCGTTTTTACCTGATGCTTTCGTATTTTATTTTTGACAACCCCGGTTTTGTTGAAGTTCTTGCTTTGGACCGAGAACCCCTTTGGATACATTGAATCGGATGGACGCGATGGCTTCTACCTCCCACGATTTACTGAATTGATCCATGTCACACCTTCCGAGTCCGATCGCCGATGAAGTCGAAATGATGCTCCGAAACGCCCAACTACGGGACGAGCTCGAACCGTATTTGGATGAATCGGTGGATTTGGTGAGCGTTCGTCACATGAGTTTGGCTGAGGAGAACGAATTTCTTGAATCCATTTTGGATTGGGAACGTGCTCCTTCGCTACCTATTTGCAAGTGGTTCGAACCGGAATTGTCGCTGCCGCGTCCGGAAACCCTGAGCGATGACCAAGTAAAATCGCTCCTGTGGCGGACGATGCAACTCCTCTACACGCAAAAAATCTCGCTCGACTTCACCGATCACCTCAGCGATCGCCAGCTCTACTGCTTGCTAATGCGGGATATCCTACCGGTGTACCAGAAGAAGATCTCTGGCCCTCGCCATTTCCTCCATTGGCATTGCCTGGATGACAACGACACCGAAGGCTGGCTGACCTACTACGCCAGCGACGAAGAACGCGAGCAATGGTCCGACGAATTCGGACAACCTCTACCGGACAAGCAACCACTTCCTTTCCCGCGCCAGATGCCTCGCCGTCACGGGAACCTGGGCTGAAGTGCGCCCTGAGACTATGATTCAGCCTTACGCCGCCATCGCTTCGATGCGGCATTTCATTTCTTAGGAGGGCTGGGACATGTATCGAACAAGTCTTTTTCTTATCGCGATTCTTTGCGTCGCACCTGTCTTTGGTCAAGAGAACGAGGGCATGCGCGTTCTCGAAAGCGATCTAGGGCAATGGGAATGCGCCGTCCGCCTGTATACCGATCCCAATGCGGAGCCTGAGACTAGCAAGGCCCAAGAAAGCTCGCACAAAATTGGCGAGATGTGGGTGGTGGGGGAATTCAAAGGTGAGATGTTCGGCAGTCCATTCCATGGCGCCAGCCAATTCACCTACGACGCAATCAAGAAGAAGTACATCGGAACTTGGATCGACAGCAGTTCGCCAAATATGACCAAGATGGAAGGCACCTGGGATGCCAAGTCGAAGACGCTGACGATGTTCGGTACAGCCCAGGAGCCGACCGGGGATACGATGAAGACCAAGCTCGTCACGCAATACAAAGAAGCGGACACGCGGACCATGACGATGTACATGGCTGCGCCAGGCGGTGGCGATGACTGGATCAAAATGATGGTCGTCGATTACACCCGAAAGAAGTGAGCGACAACCGCTCGACGTTTTGCTAGTCGTCTGCGAGTTGCTAGTCGTCTGCGAGTCGTCGTTCCAGAGAATGAACTAAATCGGAAGCTTCTTGCAAGGCCTGAATCATTCGCATGAGTGTGCCTTGGGCTTCCGAAAAATGGTCACGCTGGAAGGCCTGCGCCGTCGCGTCGTTCCAGACTTCCTCGACGTCCGCGACCGCTTCTCGCCAATGGGTCAATTCGCTTTGCACTCGGCTTTTGCAGCCTACCAAATCGTTGCGGCAACGTGTGCTCATGGCGTTCTTTCTTGTAGGCGATCAAGGGGAGCTTTTCAACTCTAGGACCAACGCGCGGAGCCCGGTCAAGTTGTCCGACAATCGTTGCCGAGCGTCGAGATCGGTGTGGTTCAGGATTCCAATTGGGCCCTTAAAGCCGCTCTGTCCGATGATGCGGAGGACTTCCCGATCGCGGTCACCAGCCCCAATAGTTAGAATTTTTTGTCCCAATCGCTCCCCGTCAGTTTGCATGCCGTTGAGATTGATGGCCAACAAATAAGGATTAAGTAGTTTCAGGTTGGCTTCGAGCTGTTCGAGTTGATCGTGTGCATGGTGCAGGTTGTAAACGACTCCGACATTGGGTCGGTCGATGGCCCGCACCAATCGGACGAGATTTTTAGGTTCACCGAACCAGCCGCCGTGGTTGTAGAGCGCAACTCGGCATCCCACCTTGTGGGCAGCATCAGCAATTTCTCTCAATCGCAATACTTCGCTGTCCACGAATACCGCTTCTTGTTCGCTGGACATTGCGGGGTCGCCTCCCCCGGTCACCCAGAGCTGCGGATGAGTATCGTGCTTTTTGAGGAGGTCGAGGATCCCGCGGGCTTCCTCGTTTAGGACAGAGGGAAACCACCAAGCGGTCAATTCGATTCCATGTTGGGCGAGGGTTTGGATTTCTTCTTCGAACGTGGCAATGTGTTCGGCCCGATAGTCGTACGCGAATTTCCGGATCCCAAGTTCATCGAGCATATCCGCCCGTTGGGCCGGAGTCCGCTTTTCAGAGTCGAACGGGACAATGCACCAGGCGACCAAATTACTGTCATCGAAAACACGTGCATCGAACGCGGGCTTATTCCCAGATTGCGACTCCTGTGCGATGCCGTACGATTCGGTCCCAATGAAAATCAGAGCTGCCAGTAGGGCGAGCCATGACAGGTTCAGATGTACGGAGGGCATAGGGTTGGACATGGGTGGGCGTCGGTTCCTAGGAGGATGAGGGATTCGGTGGGTGAAGCAACTGGAGCCACCCAACCCGAGCACGGATCATTCTGACAGATCGACGGGGGTTTTGGGGAGTGCCGCCCGTACTAACGCCTCAAACCCCTGCGAAAACAAAGGTTAAGCTGACAAAGTGTGGTTGTGCGACGGCTACTTGACGAATACATTTCTTCTCACCAAACCCCCTCCTTTATTCTCCGTTTACTACCCAATTCATCGACATGGCATCAGCAACTCCCATTACGGTCGCTTACGGCGACGGCATCGGCCCCGAAATCATGGAGGCCACTTTGCACATTATCGAGGAGGCGGGTGCCAAGCTCGATAAGCAAGTCATCGAGATTGGGGAGAAGCAGTATTTGAAAGGCAATCTGGCCGGAATCGAACCCAGCGCATTCGAAAGCCTCCGATCGACTCGCGTTTTTCTTAAAGCCCCAATCACCACACCTCAGGGGGGTGGATTCAAATCACTCAACGTTACGACGCGCAAGGCGTTTGGTTTGTACGCCAACATTCGCCCGTGTTTGAGCTACGACCCATTCGTCCGTACCAAGCATCCGAAAATGGACGTGGTCATCGTTCGTGAAAACGAAGAAGACTTGTACGCAGGAATCGAACATCGGCACACCATCGATGTCATGCAGTGTCTGAAGCTAATCTCGCGACCCGGCTCCGAAAAGATTGTGCGTTACGCTTTCGAATATGCCCGTGCATACGGTCGCAAGAAGGTTACTTGCTTCACCAAAGACAACATCATGAAATTGACCGATGGTCTGTTTCACAAAGTCTTCGATGAGATCGCAGCGGAGTACAAGGACATTGAGAACGAGCACTGGATCGTCGATATCGGAGCGGCGAAGTTGGCCGACACGCCCGAGGCGTTTGACGTTTTGGTGATGCCCAATCTGTACGGTGATATCCTGTCGGACGTCGCGGCCCAAATTGCGGGTTCGGTCGGTCTGGCCGGTAGCGCCAACATTGGCGACGCGTGCGCGATGTTCGAGGCCATACACGGATCGGCCCCACGCCGGGCCGGGCAGAACCTAGCCAATCCATCCGGTCTATTCCTGGGATCCATTCAAATGCTGGTGCACATCGGTCAAGCCGAGGTGGCCCAGCGAGCACACAACGCGTGGCTGAAAACCATCGAAGACGGTGTTCATACCTACGATATCTTCAAGGAAGGGGTCTCCAAGGAAAAAGTTGGGACCAAGGAGTTCGCACGGGCAGTCGTCGCACGACTCGGGCAATCTCCGCAGATTCTCAAGGCGGTGGATTACAGCAAGGCACAAAGCCGCGCACTGACCACGCGTCCTGCATACGTTCGTTCGACAGAAAAGCGTGAAATGGTGGGAGCCGATGTGTTTGTCAACTGGACGGATTCCATCGACGAACTCGCGACGCAACTCAAACCGCTGGCAGCCGATGGCATGCAGTTAGAAATGATTTCCAACCGGGGAATGAAGGTTTGGCCCCAAGGCATACAAGAAACCTTTACCGTCGATGTCAGCCGATGCCGATTCGTATTGCCCGAAAGCTCGGGTGGGTTTGTACCCCACTCCGCCATCATCGCATTGCTCGATCGCATCACCAAACATGGGATCGAGTTCGTGAAGCTTGAGGGGCTGTACAATTTTGATGGCAAACCAGGCTTTTCTCGCGGCCAGGGACAGTAAGTCTTCTGTGATCCCTGATCGTATCGCCAATCAACTCCACATGACTTTGGGACCCGAATCTCGGGTTTCCGTGGTTTCCGACCACGGCTTGAGCACGGCCGTGGTCTACCGGGTAGAAACGCACAAGAGCATGTACGCTCTGAAACGTTGGCCGATGATGGCCGATCGCAGTCAATTGACCGATCGCCATCGCTTTCAACAGTTTCTTTCTGACGCGGGAGACACGCGGGTCCCACGCTTGCAAACGTGGAACCATGGAGAAACATGCCTTGAATCCGATGGCTGCTTTTGGGAACTGGCTGAATGGAAGGCAGGCAAGCCCATTGAACGTGTGGGAGACGTCTCGGATAGGCAATTGCTCGAGTGCGCTTCGGCTTTTGCAAGCTTGCATCAGCACAGTCAAAACTTGCATCGATCCGTTCAGCTTGCGCCAGGGCTGCTGCAACGGCACCTCGGTCTACAACGTGCTTTGGGCCAACCCGATAGCAAACGCAAACAGTTCCTCCATAGTCTCCAGGCAGAATCTCATTCTCCTGAGGCGGATTTGCTGAGGGACATGTCCTCGCGGGCGCTTCGCATCGCTCCAAGACTGGTCGAGCCGATGCGGCGATTGAGCGCGTTGCCGGTGACTTGCTATTGGGTTCTACGCGACGCGTGGCGTGAGCATTTGTTGTATCGCGGTGATCAATTGACCGGCATCATCGATTTCGGCGCCGCGCGCATCGATTGGCCTGGATTGGATCTGGTGCGATCGTTTGGCACGTTGCTTTTATCCAATGATCCGCGATGGTCACTCGGACTGGGCCACTATACCGAGCAGTCGCCCGAATCCAGCATCGAGCCGAAGACCATCCAGCTTGTGCACCGCGCGTCGGTGAGTCTCTCGGCGTTGCAATGGCTCGACTGGTTTGCAAGCGGTCAATTCGATTGGCGGTCTACGGCCGGTGGACCATGGAAACGCGTGGTGGAGATTTATCGTCAATTGCTAGAAATAGAAAAAGGCGATGAGGAAACGTTCCGTTCCTCATCGCCTTCATAAACAAATCGTTGCACCGAAGTGGTTTGGCTTCGCGAACTATTTATTTTTCAGGCCATCGATCATTTCCAAGAACGCCTTGCGCTCGTCGGCTACTACTTCCTTGGGGCCGGTCATCTTGATGAAAACCGTCGTTCCGTTAGCGAGCTCGAGGATGGTGGCGAGCATGGCATAATTTTCCAGCTTCTTGCTGGCACCGCCGGGCGCGAATGGGCCACCCATTGACTCCTTAAAAGTTCCCTCCAACTCCACGATATGCGCGGTGGTTTTATCGATCTCCTTCTTCTCAATTTTGGCGTCAGATTCCTTCAGGCCGTCGAACTGGCCAATCCATCGCTTGATGTTGGGTTCGATCCCTCCCGAGGCGGTCATGATCGTGATCCGCGACGACTGCTTGCCGTCGATGGGTGCTTGGAATTCGTACTCGATAATATTCGACTTGGGTTGGATGGTCTTCCAGCTGGCTGGCTTGGTAACCGTAATTTTTCCGTCGGCCAACGCCAATTCTTCGGCGGCTTTGGTCTGCACCGGGGGCTGGCCTGGTGCCTCCTGGGCAATGGCTGTTGCGGCAGACCAGCCGAGGGTCAAGGTTGAGCAAGCAATCCAGGCGAATAAAGGGAAACGCAAGGTTGGGAAAAGCATAGTGAACTCCTGTGAAACGGATGCAGGCTGGCCGCGGAAACTAGGTTGGCCGCAGTCGCAAATAGAATCAATCGTTACACTATACGCGGACCGGTTCGCCGAACAACCCAATCTAGCTGTGCACCCGCTGAATCATGAAGCACGATTATTTACCCCAAACCATCGACCCACCGCTGCTCGAGGATTTTTCGCAGCTCGTCCGTTTGGCCATTCGGGAGGATCTCGATCGGCACATGGACATCACCACGATGGCTATCGTTCCAGCGGGATTGAGGGGCTCGGCCTCGCTGGTTTCACGCAAAGCTGGGATCGTGGCTGGAATCGAACTGATCGAGCCGATGCTGCAGGAAATGGATGTCCAGATCGAATGGAATCAGATGGTCGGAGACGGACAGGATGTCCAGCCCGGGCAAAACCTTGCGCGTTTGACTGGCGATGCGCGCGATTTACTCACCTGCGAACGCACAATCCTCAATTTTGTGTGCCGACTCAGCGGCATTGCTTCGTTGACCCGGAACTACGTCGATGCCGTGCAAGGGACCCAGGCCCGTATCTACGACACCCGCAAGACGACGCCAGGCTGGCGCCGCTTGGAAAAGTACGCGGTTCGTTGCGGCGGCGGGCACAACCATCGCATCGGGCTCTACGATGGCATTTTGATCAAAGACAATCACCTCGCCTGTCGAGCATTGCTCGACGGCAAAATGCTCGACCCAGGCGCCGCCGTCCAACTTGCTCGGACTTTTCTGGCCTCCGGAGCTTTACGGATCGATCATCCGCCCATGATGGAAATTGAGATCGATTCCGTCGCCCAACTTGAATCAGCCTTGACCGCCGCACCCGATATCATTTTGCTAGACAATATGGGCAACGCGGAACTCAGTCAGTGCGTTTCGATCCGAAATCGCATGGCTCCCGAGGTGGAATTGGAAGCCTCGGGCGGCGTGTCCCTTAGAACTGTCGCTGGCATCGCAGCCACGGGTGTCGACCGAATCAGCGTCGGTGCCCTCACTCACTCAGCGCCCGTGCATGACATCGGGCTGGATTGGAGCCTCTCATAAAACGCGCAAAAATATCCGACCATCGTTTCAACGCTAAAAAGTTCTTCGTCAAGGACGGAGCCTCGATACAACTCGCCAAGATGTCGACGGCGGCCGGCAATGAATTGGCCAGCAAGAATGATGGCGAAGATGCATTGCAACATGACATCGATACGTTGCGCGATTGCCAGTCGCGACTGTACGCTTCAAGCCGCCGATCGCTGCTGGTGATCTTGCAAGGCATGGACACGTCCGGCAAGGATGGAATCATTCGGCACGTTCTCCAGGGAGTCAGCCCGCTGGGTTGCCGAGTGCACGCCTTTCGGGCACCCAACGCCGAGGAAATCGAACACCACTTCTTGTGGCGACCGATGCGATTCCTGCCTCCCAAAGGCATGATGGCCATCTTCAATCGGTCCTACTACGAAGAGGTGCTTGTGGTGCGTGTGCATCCCGCCTTCCTCGAACCTCAAAACTTAATGCCTTACAACAGCCTATCCGAGCTGTGGAATCGGCGCTACGATGAGATTCGAAAGTTCGAAAAGACCTTGGTAGATAGCGGCACAACCGTTCTCAAATTCTTTTTGCACATTTCAGCCGAAGAGCAACGCAAGCGATTGCTGGAACGGTTGGAACAGCCCGACAAGCGATGGGAATTCAACGCAGGGGATCTGAAAGAGCGCAAACTATGGTCGCAGTACACATCGGCCTTTGAAGACGCGCTCTCCAACACCTCGACCGCGCATGCTCCGTGGTACGTAATACCGGCTGACGACAAATGGTACGCGCGGGCGGCTGTGGCGGACATCATCTCTTACCATCTCGAAACGTTGAGCTTGGAGTACCCAATCCTTTCCAAAGAGGACCTGGCCGAGTTCGAGTCGTACATCCAAGAACTACGAGACGAAGAGAAGTGACCGAGCCGAGCGATCTGATCGAACTGGTCGATCATGCCATCGACGTCGATCGACTGTTGGCCCATTGCAATGACGAGCGATGCGGTGCCGTTTCGTTGTTCTTGGGGACCACCCGTCGTTGGACGGGATCAGTCGAAACCGCGTACCTCGAATACGATGCCTACCGCGAAATGGCTTTGGCCAAAATGTGCGAGCAAGCATCCCAAGCCCGAGAGAGGTGGCCGCTGCAACGGTTGGCCATGGTCCATCGCTTAGGCAGGGTGGATGTCGGTCAAGCCAGCGTGGCGATTGTGGTCAGCTCTCCTCACCGAGCTGACGCGATCGCGGCTTGCCATTGGCTGATCGACGCGCTGAAAGCCGACGTGCCGATTTGGAAAAAGGAATGGTACGCGGTTCAGCCACCTCAGTGGATTCATCCCGCATCTTGATCCGCCGTCTGTTCGAGTATCCACGGGCATCGACCACCGTTGACACGGTAGTCGAAACTTCGATCAGCGACGGGGACTCCTGCGTGCATTCGGGATTGATCAAGCCATCCCTTTCTCGACCAACAACCGCTCCTGACTTTCCTCATCCAAGATCTCGGAGTGCAAGCGTTGGAAGTGATCGACCATATCGGCGATCTCATCCCGTTGAGGGTCATAATTTTGAACATGATGGATGAGCAAATCCAACTCATCGATCAGTTTGCATTGCCAACATTCGATGGCTCGCAAATCGCGATACATGCCGGGGCGTTGGGCCACGACGTTCTCAAGATATTCTTCACCGGCCACACGGGTGAAATGCTGGTCGAGTACCCATCGGAAACTGACCATGTGCTCCATCAGCTTGCTCCAAGTCGTGCGTTGATGGGGATGCTCCATCCACTGCCGAAAATCATTTACCAATTCACCGAGAGATTCTTCAATCCCAGATTGACTGTGATCAAGACACATCCTCATACCAGGAACTCGTCCACGCATAGGATCCATAACCAACCCTCACTCTTGTCAAAAGACTAGGTGTGTGAACCTTTGCATGGCGTCTGCCACGCGCGGTTCCAGGCTTACACCTTTAGTCTCGCAAAATGCACGGGTGAACGTCAAGCATTTTTGGGTGAAAAGTCTTCGGCCTTGTCGACTTCCATGCGTTTACGGCGAGCGACGGCAAAGGCCAAGCGTTGTAGCTCGACGGCCAAATCCACATGCTGAACGGTCATTGTCTCGGAGGACGGAACCGCGATCGGTGCAAAATTTAGAATGCCGGGAACACCGCCTGCTTCCAGGCGTTTTGCCACCGAATGGGCAGCAATGGCGGGTACGGCGAGGATCGCCAGGTCGATGCTGTGGGATGCGAGGAACCCTTCGAGTGACGTCAGGCTTTGCACTTCCAAAGAACCAAGGGTGCACCCCACTTTGTCACGATCGCTATCAAAGGCTGCGACCAATTGGAATCCGTGCGATTGAAAGCCGCGGTAGCCGCTCAAAGCCCGGCCGAGGTTGCCGATGCCGATCAAGATCACGTTCCAGGATCGGTCGGTCCCGAGCACGTTTTGAATTGCGATGAGTAAGTCTTGAAGAGGGTAGCCGACCCCGCGCTGCCCGACTTGTCCGAGGCACGACAAATCGCGCCGTACCTGCGAATCTTTCAATCCCAAACGCTGCGCCAATTGCCCGCTCTGAATGTGTTGTTTGCCACCCCGTTCCATCTGAAGCAGCTCACGCAGGTACAACGCCAAACGCGAAACGGTCGCAACAGGGATGTCGGAATGGGCTTTGGCCATCGCGTTGGGAATTCAAGCCGTAGGGAGGGTGAAGGGTTCACAACCTGAGGTTCCGTTCACGCCCTCGGACTTTGGAAGTTCTCCGGTGCAATCGCGCGCAAATGCTCAGCGCACTTGTCGACCGCGTAGATAATTTGCTGGTTGGTGTGCGTGGAGTTGACGAAGAATCGCAGCCGAGTTGCGGATTCCTCCACCGCTGGGTAGAGAATTGGCTGAACGTTGACCCCAGAGTCGATCATTCGCCGCGACAATTGCAACGCGAGCAACGAGTTACCGATGATCACAGGAACGACCGGCGTGTCATGGCTGTTGCCCGTGTTGAGCCCATGCTTTTTGGCTTCGGTCAGGAACAATCGCGAGGCTTCTTTCAATCGCGTCACGCGACCTGGATCCTTTTTGAGGGTTCGAAGCGCGGCCAGTGCCGCCGCGGTGTTGGGGGGCGAAAGCCCGACACTGAAGACGAAACCGGGAGTTGTGTATTTGAGGTACTCGATCAGTTCTCGTTTGCCTGCGATGTATCCACCGCAAGAACCAAAAGATTTGCTCAACGTCCCCATCCAAATATCTACATCCGTGGGCTTGATTCCGAAATGCTCTGCGATCCCTCGGCCGTGCATGCCCATGGTGCCGATCGAGTGGGCTTCGTCTACCATCAACCAGCATTGATGCCGTTTGCAGATCTCCACGAACTTCGGCAGATCGGGGTAATCGCCGTCCATGCTGTAGACACCCTCAACGATGACCAGCACACGGCGGTAGCGTTTGCGCTGTTCGGTCAGGGCTTCATCAAGGGCTTTGAAGTCATTGTGTGGAAATGGCCGGCGTCGGCTACCCGACAGAATCGCGCCTTGCACGATACTGTTGTGCGAGAGCGCATCGTGGAGGATCAAGTCCTGTTGGCCGACGATGTGTCCGATGACCGACTCGTTGGTCGAATGACCTCCAACGAGAACGACCGAATCTTCGACACCGACCCAGCTCGCGATCTCGTGTTCGAGTTCACGGTGGATATCCTTCTCACCCGAAACCAACCGCGAAGCCGAGACGCTCGTCCCGTACTTCTTTACCGCTTCAACCACTGCTTCGGTCACGGCCGGATCGCCGCTCATGCCCAGGTAGTTGTAGCTCGCGAAACTGATGAGTTGCCGATTATCGACGGTGGTCGTGTCGCGTGTCAGACCTTGATGAACCGAGAAATAAGGGTCGGGCAATCCGGTCATTGCAAACTGAGCTTTGGTCTGCTTCAGACGCCGATACTCTGGCATCAAGTCAAAGCAGTAGTCCTCCGGCGCAACGACTCGTTCGATAGGTTCGGAAGCATCGGCGATCGCCAAATCGTCGCGGATTCGTTCTTTGCCGAACAAGCTTTCGATCGCTTCGGCGATTTCGCGGATCGTCTCAATTTCTTGAAGGATATCTTCTGGGAACCGGCCACCCACCGAGCTTTCCAGAACGTGCGCTATCTGCAAGCGTTCGAGGCTGTCGAGTCCTAGATCGACGATGACGTTGGTGTCCAAATCCAACAGTTTCGCCCGCTCCTGAGCGACATTTTTCACGGCCCGTTTGACCAGTTCGACGACTTCGGGATCGGGATCGCGCGTCTTCTTTTGATGCGATTGCCCGGGCGCGAATCCGTCTTTAACATCTTGCAATGTCGCAGCTGCGATCATCGGGGGTGCATCGAAAAGACTTTCTTCCCAGCTGAGCCACTGGTGCACTACGCGTAGACTGCCGTCGCGAAAGCCGCGAAGGCAGGCGTGCCGTTGGATCTTGCCCGACGATGTGCGAGGCAAAGAGCCGTGGCGGACGAGAACCACCGCATCGGGCGGGATCTCGTGGGCCGCCGTCACCGAACGACGAATGGCTTGCACCACCGGATTCCAATCGTCTTCCAACGACCGTTGGACTTCGACAGTAATGATCAAGCGTTCGCGAGGTCCGGAGTCGTCCGCAAAGGCTGCGGCCGCAGACGATTGGATCGATTCGTGGCATTCCTCCACCGTGTGCTCGATGTCCTGCGGGTAGCGATTGACCCCTCGGACGATGATCAAGTCCTTGACGCGACCCGCGACAAAGATTTGTCCTTCGCTGATGAACCCAAGGTCACCCGTGCGAAGAAATGGACCTTCGCCTTCAGCTGTTTGGGCTCGAAACACCTCTTCGGACAGTTCGGGCTTGCCGAAGTAGCCGTTGCCAACACTGGGACTGTCGACCCAAATTTCGCCAATCTCATTTTCGGGGAGTTGCGTCCGTTTGTCGGGGTTGACGATGATGACCCGCTGATTGCTAGTCCGAACCCCGCAGCCGACCAAGCTGCGTCCACCAGTCGCTCCGTCGTCCAATGCGTGAACGACGCGAGCATCGAGCAAGCGCGCATCGAAGTTACGAATGATCGGGGGCTCGTCGCTCGGTCCACCCGTAACGATAAGTGTGGTTTCGGCCATGCCATAACAAGGCAAATGCGATGTGTTCCGGAATCCGGCTTTCGCAAAGCGATGGGAAAACTGCTCGAGCGTCGACGCACGTACGGGCTCCGCGCCATTGAAGGCAACCCGCCAATGGCTCAGGTCCAATCCCTCGAGTTCTTCATCCGTCACCTTGTCGACACACAACTGGTAAGCAAAGTTAGGGCCACCGCTGGTGCTCGCTTTGTATTTCGAAATTGCACGCAGCCAACGCACTGGACGCTGGAGGAACGTCATCGGACTCATCAGAACCATGGTGGCTCCAAAGAAGAGCGGACTTAGGATTCCGCCGACCAAGCCCATGTCGTGGTAGGCTGGCAACCAGCTCACGCCGATGCTGTTGGTCCGTTCATCAAACAGATGGGAAATGATCTCGCAATTGCGAATCAAGTTTCCGTGGGTCAACATGACCCCTTTCGGTTCACCGGTTGAACCCGATGTGTATTGAAGTACGGCAAGTCCTTCGCTGTCGATCGGGACCTCCGTGAATTGTAGCGCGATCGAACGATCGAGGGCATCGGTTCCGATCAAATCCAAGCTTTCCGTTTCGCTGCGTGTGTTCTCGTCCTTTTCGATTTGGGCAATTGTGTCCGAAGTGGTCAGCGCCACTGCAGCCTGACAATCCTCGGCGATCCCCAAAATACGCGCCCCCTTGCGATTGCGACGTGGAGGGTATGCGGGGACGGCCACGCAATTCGCGTACAGGCAACCAAAGAAACCCACCACGAATTCGATCGTGCCGGGTGGGTAGAGCAACAAGCACCTGGAACCCATGGGATGATTTTCCAGGATTCTCGCCGCCACAGCCCTGGCACCATGGTCGAGCTCCGCATACGTCATCGACGTATCGTCGTCGCTCTCGCCATCGGTCAGATGGAACGCTACTTTGTTTGGGCAAGTATTCGCCCAGAACCGCAGCACATCCACCAGCGAATTGGTGGGCGGAGAATAGGGCGCATGAACATGTGCTACGTTGAGCACTCGCAGGTCCCTCGAACTAGGGCGGCCTGAGATGGATGGCTTATAAGCGATCGACATTTTGCTCGCATTCGGTTGACAAAGTTGCATTCCTCATGGGGTTTATCGGAATTCCGTTATACTTGCGATTCGTCAAACTCGGTACAGGAAAGGGATTCTAAGGGATCGAAGGCGTCTGTTTTTCGGGTGCGTATCGAGATTTCCTCTCGCAGAGTCGCTGGTTGGTAACCGAAAAACCCCTTGCTGGACTTCACAGTTCGGGCTATACTTTCGCCCCCTCTGGTCCACAGTTCGGGATCAGATACGTGTGATGGTTTGCGGATCCGCAATGAGCGGAAACGCTGGAAATTGACTAGGAATTGCAATGGTTGCTCAGCAGAAAACGACAGTCGCAAAGGTAGGCGAGGTCGATCAAAAATGGTACATCGTGGACGCCACGGATTGCACCCTCGGCCATTTGGCTAGCAAAATTGCTGTCATTTTGATGGGCAAGCACCGGCCACAGTACACACCGCACGTGGACACGGGCGAGTTTGTCATCGTCATCAACGCCGAAAAGGTGATCATGACCGGCAACAAACTACAGCATCGCCATTACACATGGTACAACGGTTACCACCGACAAAAGATCGAAAGCTACGCCGAGCGATTGGATCGTAAACCCACGGATTTGGTGCTAATGGCCGTGAAACGGATGTTGCCAAAGAAAAACACTTTGGGTCGGCACATGTTGACCAAGCTCAAGGTTTACGCAGGCAGCGAGCATCCTCATCAAGCTCAACAGCCCATCCCAGCTTCGTTCGGTCATCAAGCCAGCTAAAATAGAGCGACGCCATCCGGACGGATGTTCGGTCGATAGCATCCGATCGGATGCCTGTTAAAAAAACCTCCAACCTCCACTTCTTCTTAGGCCTGTTCGAGTTACCAAAACATGTTCGTAAAGAAAGACAAGATCAACGGAGACAGCCTCGGAACTGGTCGACGCAAAACGAGCGTAGCTCGCGTCCGACTCCGTGTTGGACCTGGCAAGATCACGATCAACGATCGAGATTTCGAAGAATACTTCGCGAACGATGCGGAACGGCGATTGGTTTTGGAGACTTTGGACCACGTAGCTCATCGCGACAAAGTCGACGTGTTGGTACGTGTCGCCGGCGGCGGGCCAATGAGCCAAGCAGGTGCGATTCGCATGGGTCTGGCCCGGGCCTTGGTCAGCTTCAGTGAAGAAAATTTCCCAGCCCTCCGAGACGATGGCTATCTAACTCGGGATTCGCGCATGAAGGAACGTAAGAAGTACGGTCTACGCGGCGCCCGTCGTGGTACCCAGTTCTCCAAGCGTTAATCCGCCGAGCGTTGCCCAGTTCGCTTCGAACAACAATTGAAAACCCGCCTTCCATCAAGGCGGGTTTTTTTGTTGCTCTGCCAATGCTCCCAAGCCAGCGGGTGGCCATTCGGTCGCATTCATTCCATAGAAGCTTATTGCAAGACCCCGAAATTGATGCGATCGCGTTTCAGTTGCTCCATCGCGGTTCGTGTGTGAAGCAACAAAGCGTCCAGTCCGCCCGGGCTGGCCAATGCAATCGTCATCTGCTCGGGCGTTCCGCGGACGACGATGCTGGCGACACTCAGCGTGAACCAAGTGCAATCGGGATCGTACTCCAACGCGTCACGTAACGAGTCCACCTCCTCGATGTCGTCAATCGTCTTCTCGATATCGATAGGTGAATGCATCTCAAACACGACTTGCTTGCAGTAGTCGGTAAAGATTGCCAAGAAGCGAGGGTCCACTAGGATCGACGGAGTTCTAAACGAACGTACATCCGTGGACAGCGAGTAACGCTCGGCATCGTCAGGATCTTGGCAGAGGGTCACATGAACATCAAAATCGGGGCATTGGATCGTGGCAGTCGATCCCGATTTGGTGAAGATCAGTTCCTTGCGTTTGTAGCGGAACGAATCGCGAAGCTTCTCAAAAATATCGGTCGCTACGCTAGCGACATCGGCAGCGCCAGCGCTCTCGACAAAGCTCCGTTCCCAATCGTTATGGTTGCTCAACGGTGTTCTGGGCTTGGTGTACCCTTGCAGATCCCGCACGCGTCCCGCGACTTTTCCTTGCAAGCACACTTCGTTGACGAGGCCCGATGTCGATTGAGTTTCCATGCACCGCAGTCTAACAGGCGATATCTGCCATGAGTAGAGCCTGGTCCATTCCGCCGAACCATTGGGAGTAACCCCCAAAACGGTTGAAATAGGATTCGAACTTTCCCTCCGGTTGGGCAAGCCAACCGGGGAGGCGTTTCTTGGGGGCGATGCTGTTAACTTCAAAACGTTGGCTCCTGCTGGTCAAGCCAGCAGGGGGCCGTTGGATGAACTGGGTTGTACATCCGTAAATTTTGTTCGCGGTGTCCATCGCCCCATGTCGGCTTGCCCGAAATGAGCGCATGTTTTGAAGTTAGAAAACGTGCCAAAAAAACCCCGGCTCGCCCCATGTCTGCTCGTCCGACATGAGCGAACGTTTTGAAGTTAGAAAAACGTGCCTCAAAAACCTCAAAAAACCGGCTCCCCTTTGCCGGCTTGTCCGGCAGGAAGCCAAGTTTCACTCCCTGCCACGCAATGCTCGAACGTCATACTCACTGAACGTTCCAGCGTAGAACCCATGCTGCCAAATTGCGTTCTGACCCATCGCAAAGGCCGTATTGTTCATGAAAGCCAGGGCAATCTCAGTCGGACTTTCCGAAAAGTTACCTTGCAGCGCCATGTGAAGATGGTCTGGCATCCAAGCGCGAACAGCCAGTTGATATTGATGCTTCGTTGCCGTGGCCAAAAGGGCTCGATCAAGCGCGACGAAATCGACTTCATTTCGAATTCGACCTCGATCGGAAACAACCAGAACCATATGTAGGTTGTACCAATATCGACCGCTATTCGATTCACTCGGCTGAGTCAGCGCGACGCTTTCAACGACGACGGTAAAGCGCTTGAGCATGGCTGCAAATCGAGGATCGACAAACTGCCCTTGGTCGACCTGTTGAGCAATGTAATTTTCCACATCGCAGGTGTGGTTTTCTCCGACTGCACGAAACGCAACTTTGCGGCTTAACTTCACAGGAGTTCCGGCCAGCCGCAGTGCGTGATCCAGACGCCCCTTGACCCGAGCGACAAATGTTGCCGGTGCGACACTTGGAATTGTCGAAAATGCAAGCTGAATCTCGTCATCATGCCACCGCATTGATAACCGCTTCAGGTTGTCCGTTGTCCATGCCAGATCGAGCTCCTGGAAAAATGCGTTGTCAGGATGCGATGGAAAATTCGTTCCTTCAGTCGGCCAACCGGCCCATGTGTAGCGAAGGTGGAACGCGGGCCGGATGTCTTCGCTGGTGTAGATTCGGGTTGGCATCGGTTAGAAACTTTCCTTCCGGTTGGACAAGCCAACCGGGGAGGTGGTTTTTGGGGGCGATGCTGTTAACTTCAAAACGTTGGCTCCTGCTGGTCAAGCCAGCAGGGGGCCGTTGGTCACCTGTGTTTATCGCCCCATGTCGGCTTGCCCGACATGAGCGCATGTTTTGAAGTTAGAAAAACGTGCCTGAAAAAATCGGCTCCCCTTTGCCGGCTTGTCCGGCAGGAAGCAAAGTTCCAGCCTCATCCCGACGTTTTCGCCAATCGGGCTTGGGACATCAAACGCCGGCGGTTGCCGATAATACGGATCAATTCGTCCGTCAAGACTGCTGCGAGCAATGCCAAAGCAATGATGATGTATTCCCAACTCTTTGGGATGCTTAGGGCTGCGATCGATAGAAACAATGAACGCGTGACGGCCGTGCCTACCACCACACCCACGATCGAGCCACTGCCGCCTCGCAAGGAACAACCGCCGATCACCGCCGCCGCGACCGCGTACATCTCATAAATGCTTCCCGTCTGCGAAGGTTCCACGGAGTTGAAGTCGAAGACCAACAAAATGCCCGTCAAGCCAGCTAGCACCGAACACAGTACGTAGGTCGACATGATGATTCTGTCGGTTGAGATACCGCTGAATTTGGCTGCCTGTGCGTTGTTGCCCAAGGCCATCAAGTAACGACCAAAGACCGAACGGTTCACAGCAAACCAAAGAACACCGGCCACGATCGCCAAGAGGACGGCCGTGTTCGGAATCTCGATCCACGACACCCAAGGTAGACTCTGCGTGCCGCCACTCGCATCGAGTGATGGCGAATCGCTCTGGCTATCCCACACGACACTATGCCAACGTCCCACACTCACCCACGGCAAAAAGGGGATCGGTACCGACCCCGCCACACCGTTGATCCATTCCTTGATGGTGACCAGTGTGCTTCCAAGCCCCATGGCTTGTTCGTTCGCCAGTACACGCGCTAATCCTCGATAGGCCAGAAGGCCACAAAGCGTTACGACAAACGGCTGCAAACCGACCTTAGTGATCAACAAGCCGTGCAACAAGCCGAGCAATGCTGCGCCGACGAGTACGATGGGAATGACAACGATGATCGGCCGGTGCCGAAATTGAAACCAGGAAACAACCGAACCGACGGGAAAGCTCGCGTTGGGCTCGCGCAAGGTCAACTTTAGTTGGCCATCGACGGTCTCGACCCGCACCACGCTCCCTAGGACTGGTTGCCCGAACGCATTGGTGAACCGAAGTTGATCGTCGACGCTAACCGGCCACGTGGCCTTCTCCAACGTGATTTGGGCCAACTGTTGATTTCTTACCTGAACCTTGCTTAGAGCCGCCACCGTCGCCGACTGCTCCATATCGACATGCTGTTGATTGAGAAGTAGCAACATACACACCCCAGCCAGTGCGATGACCGAACCGATCGATAAGTCGATTCCACCAGTCATGATCACCAACGCCATACCCAACGATATAAAGCCGAACAGACTGGTCCATCGAATGATCGACTTGACGTTTTCATCCGACAGAAACGACGGGTTCAGCCAGCCAGTGACCAGCATGATCGCGATCAGAAGCAGTACCACGCCGAGACTTTTGATTTGCATGTTAGAAAGGACTCAGGCTACGGAGGCGGGGGAATGGTCTGGTCGCCCAAAGGCGAGTTGCATGATGTTCTGTTCGGTCATCTGAGCCCGAGGCAATTGGCCCTTGATCTGCCCTTCGTGCATCACATACGTTCGATCGGCCATGCCGAGGATTTCCTCCATCTCGCTGGAGACGAACACGATCGCGGCACCACCTGCGGCTAATTTTTCCATCAGAGCATAGATCTCTTGTTTTGCGCCGATATCCACGCCGCGCGTGGGCTCGTCGAGCAGCAGTACCTTTGGAGTCCGCATGATCCATTTACCGAACACAATCTTTTGTTGATTGCCGCCGGACAGGTACGCTGCTACCTGTTGCAAACTGGGGGTCTTGATGCGCAAGGATTCGATCTGCTCTTGGCCAGCTTGCCGTTCCGCACGTCGTGACAGAACTCCCCAGCGACTCACACGTTCGAGAGCAGCCAACGTCAAGTTGTCGCAGACACTCAATGCGGTGACCAAACCGGTGTGCCGACGATCTTCGGGTACCAACGCCAAACCAGCGGCAATCGAAGCGCGAATGTCTCCCATCGCGATCGGTTTGCCATCGATCAGTACTTGGCCACCTAACACGGGACGCATGCCCATGATCCCTTCCAGGACTTCGGTGCGCCCCGAGCCAACCAAACCGGCAATGCCAACGATCTCGCCCGCCTTGGCATCCAAGTCGATGGCGTATTCAGCCCGACCGAATAGACGTGCTGCCTTCAATTGCAATCGAGTCGCGCCCGCTTCCTTGGGGACATGCGGGAAGTAGCGATTCAGGTCGCGGCCGACCATGGCCCGAACCATCGTGTCGTGATCGATCTGCTCCCGCGCGAGCGTCGCCGCGTTCTTGCCATCGCGGAGCACCTCAACCCGATCGGAGAGATCGGCCACCTCGGCCAAGCGATGGGAAATATAGACCACCGCCACCCCTTCGGATCGTAGTTGTCGAATGAGGGCAAAGAGCTTTTCCGATTCATGCACCGATAGACTACTGGTCGGCTCGTCCATGATGATCATGTTGGCCGCGGTCGACAGGGACTTCGCGATCTCCACCATCTGGCGTTGTGCGATCGATAGCTTTTGAAGCGAGAGGTTGGCAGGGACATCCAACCCAACGCGTCTGAGCAACTCAGTCGCCTTTTGGCGCATGACACGCGATTGAATGACACCCCAGCGTGTGGGCTCTCGGCCTAGAAAAATATTCTCAGCCACGGTCAGGTTGTCCGCTAGGTTCAACTCTTGGTGGATCAGCGAAATGCCAGCCGAGATTGCTTCGCTCGGATTTCCGAAACGAACCTCCTGGCCTTTCCAAACGAGTTTGCCCGAGTCTTGATCTTGGACGCCCGCCAAGATCTTCATCAACGTACTCTTGCCTGCCCCATTTTCACCGATCACACCTAGAACTTCGCCTGGCATGACATGCATGCTCACCCCCGAAAGGGCTTTGACCCCAGGAAAGGTCTTGGTGATATTGTCGATGCGGAGCAGTGGTTCAGGCATCAATTGCCTGCCGATGCAAAGCCAGGTGGAAGGGGTTTTTCGGCCAGCTCGTCGATCAAGCCACGGGACCGTTCCTGGGCGTTGAGTACCTCGAGCTTGCCGACGAAGACCATGACCTGACCACCTTGAGGAATGGCTTGTTTGACCAATTTCCCAGCGGCCCGACCGGCCAAATAATTGCTCGTGCCTAGGTAGAACTTGCGGTTGGATTTTGGGGCATCGGAGTCTTGGCAAATCACCGACATGGCTTCAGCGGCCTTGTTAAGCATGTCAACTTGGTTCTCAGGGTTGATCGGGGAGATGGCCATACCTTCGTATCCATTGTTCACTGCTTGCTCGATAGCTTGCTTCTGTTCATCGACGGTGCCGCGACTTGGGAACGTGACAGTGGTTTGGGTATTGAATACACCGTCGGCTTTTTCGCAGCCTTTCTGGGCAAGGCTCCAGAACGGATCCACGCTATTCGTGACGAAGGCCAGCTTCATCGCTTTGGTGGTGTCGTAACTATCGGAATCCGATTTTGGAATCGATCCATTGCCTTCCTTGATGGCTTGGATCTCGGCGTTGAATTCTTGGATATTGCTGGCGGTAACGACCGTATGCGGAACGTAAATCATTTTGTTTTCAGGGACACTTACTTCCTGAGCCCGCGCCATGGCCGCCAAGTACTCGACGCTTTTGAATCCAAACAGAAAGGGTTGCTGAGCGATCGTGCCAGCAATTTTTCCATCGGAGATACCTGCCAAGGTCGCTTCATGTTCATCGAAGGCTACGATCTTGACCTTGCCATCCAGCTTTCTCGCTTGAAGCGCGGAAAGGATAGCGGGCGGGTTGTAGGCCCAGAGTCCCACCATGCAGTCGATCTCCGGATGGGCGATCAGGGCGGACTCCGCGTTGCTTTTGGCGATCGCGTCATCTTTATCGTCGGTCATAATCCCGAGTACTTCGTACTTGCCCGCCATGGTTGGAAGGGCATAGCCCACACCTGGGATTACGGCAGCCGCAGGTTGATTGGGTGTCGAAGCCGACTTCTTCGCCGGTTCGCAACCGAACATACCCAGTGGAGCCAGCATCAAGAGGCTCGATACGAGCCGCAAACGGACTGAAGAACCGTGGGCTGAACCCGGCGAGGAAAGAATGGAGTTGGCCATGGGGATTGACTGTGTGGGGAAAGAGAGCGGGTGCAGAGTCAGAACCAGATTCTAAGTAGATCCAAGCGCGACGCAAGAATCCGAAGGGAAAAAACCAGCCATAGTTATCAGGACTGCACCCTCAAATCCCTCCTAATATGTTGCTTTGGGTATCGGAATCGAAAGGCATCCATCACAATAGAGGAACATCCCACGATTGATTTCGGAATGCTATTTGTTTCCTCGAATGCAGAATCATTGCCTAATGCGATACTGTTGGAATGCAAAGCTCGCGGTTTGGGTCGCATTCACGACCTCGTACCTCTGTGTTTGGTCCTCGATTGTTTCGGCCTTGGACCCCATTGCGGAGACGATTGAATTCCAACGTATCGAGTTCAATCGCGATGTCCGCCCGATCTTGTCGGACCATTGTTTTGCGTGCCATGGTCCCGATTCCACGCATCGTCAAGCAGATCTCAGACTCGACATGCGCGAGGGAGCGATGGCAATGTCTGCCCTGGTACCCGGAGCCCCGGAAGAAAGCGAACTGGTGACACGCATCGAGTCGGAAGACGATTCGTTGGTGATGCCACCTCCGGAAACGCATAAGCCACTATCGGATCGACAGAAAGAAATCCTTCGGCGCTGGATCGACCAGGGTGCCGAGTACCAATTGCATTGGTCGTACGAAGTCCCGAGACGTCCGGATGTACCCAAGGGCATGTTCCCCATCGATGGCTTGGTCCAGCGACGACTCGAGCAGCGCGGATGGCAACTTTCGCCAGAAGCCGATCGAAGAACGTTGATTCGACGCTTGCATAGCGATCTGATCGGTCTGCCTCCATCACCCGAAGAAGTCACGGCCTTTGTTGCGGATGAATCACCCACAGCCTACGCCGATCTCGTCGAGCGATTGTTGACCAGCGAACATTACGGCGAGCGAATGGCGATCCCTTGGCTGGACGTGGTGCGTTATGCCGACACGATCGGATACCACAGCGACAATCCGCGGAACGTATGGCCGTATCGCGACTGGGTCATTCGAGCATTCAATGAAAACAAGCCGTTTGACCGTTTCACCATCGAGCAAATCGCTGGCGATCTCTTACCGGACGCCGATCAACAGTCGCGCATCGGCTCGGCCTTCAACCGACTGCTGCTGACCACAGAAGAAGGAGGCGCTCAGCCCAAGGATTATGAGGCCCGTATGTTGGCCGATCGTGTGCGAGCCATCGGAAGCGTATGGTTAGGCCAGACCACCGGCTGTGCCCAATGCCACGATCATAAATTCGATCCTTTCACCACTCGCGATTTTTACGCGTTGGGTGCATTCTTCGCAGATGTCCAAGAAGGATTGGTAGCCCGGCGCGAGGATGGAATGCCGGTGATGACCGAAGATCAGCGAACGCAGTTAGCTGTGTTGGATGAAGCCGTCGCAGTCGCCAAACGCCTTCTCTCGGAAGCCGAGTCAAATAAGACTGACGATGGGGCTCAAGCCAAAATCGAATGGGAGTCCGCCAAGAAAACGCGTGACGCTTTCTACAGCGGATTGCCGAAGTGCTTGGTGACCAAGGCCTCTAAGAACCATCGCACCGTCCGCATTTTGCCCCGAGGCAATTGGCAAGACGAATCGGGCGAGGTCCTGCAACCAGCCTTTCCATCGTACCTGCCCCAGCCCAACATCCAAGGGCGACCGCTGAATCGACTCGATCTAGCCCAGTGGTTGGTATCGGGCGAACATCCGTTGACGGCCCGGGTCGTGATGAATCGCTTGTGGAAGCATTTCTTCGGCATCGGGCTTAGCAAAGTACTCGATGACCTAGGTGCCCAAGGAGAACCTCCCTCGAACCCAGAGCTGCTCGACTTCTTGGCGTGCGAATTCGTCGATTCCGGTTGGGATTATCGCCAAATGGTTCGCTGCATCGTTATGAGCGCAACGTATCGTCAGCGATCGACCGCAACGCCGGAACAACTCGAATCCGATCCGTACAATCGCGATTTGGCTCGCCAAACTCCCTTTCGGATGGATGCCGAGTTGGTGCGCGATTACGCGTTGGATGTGGCCGGCTTGCTGAAGCATCAAGTCGGAGGTGCGAGCGTCAAGCCGTATCAACCCGAGGGCTATTGGGAGCATTTGAACTTCCCTACTAGGACGTATCAAGCGGACGCGGGAGCAAACCAATATCGACGCGGTTTGTATACGTGGTGGCAACGTAGTTTTCTACATCCGAGCATGCTGGCGTTCGACGCGCCGACACGCGAGGAATGTTGCGCCGAGAGGACACGTTCGAATATTCCTCAGCAAGCGTTAGTGCTCCTCAACGACCCTACGTTTGTAGAGGCTGCCCGCGGCGTGGCATCGCGCATGCTCACTGCGGACCTCAACACTGCGGACATCAACCTCACGGCCGATGACGATGCCGACGACGCGAGGATCGCATGGGGATTTTCATTAGTGTTGCAGAGGACCCCGACCGCGGACGAACGGCAGACCCTACGTACACTGGTCAACACTCATCGGGAAATTTATTCTGTTGATCGCGATGCGGCTTCGGCCTTATTAACCACCGGTCTAGCACCTGTACCGCCGAAGTGCGATGCAGTCGAATTGGCGGTCTGGACCCACGTTGCGCGTGTGCTCCTGTCTTTGCATGAAACCATAACCCGGAGCTGACATGAATCGGTTAACCTGGAATCCGAAACCGGAAAATCTACCCATGTGCCGTCGTCGCATGCTCGGCATGAGCACTGTCGGTTCGGCGGCATTGGCCAGTTTACTCAGCGGACAGAGCTTACTCGGTGAACAGCCACCCGCGTCGAACGCACTCGGAGCGCTTCGAAGATTGCCATTGCCGCAACGAGCCAAACGGGTCATCTGGTTGACCATGGCCGGCGGTCCTTCGCATCTCGAGCTTTTTGATTACAAAGCCAAACTCGCAGAGCTGGACGGACAGCCCATGCCCGAAAGCTTGACCGCAGGACAGCAACTGGCCCAGCTTCAAGGAGAAAAACTCGTTTGCTTAGGTCCCATGTTCCCGTTCACTCAGTACGGTAGTCAGGGGGTCGAGCTGAGCACCTTGCTACCTCACATCGGTAGCATGGTGGACGACATTTGTTTGGTCCGATCGATGACGACGGATGCCATCAATCATGATCCTGCGCACATGTTCATGAACACCGGTTCTCAGATCGCTGGCCGGCCAAGCATGGGGGCATGGATCAACTACGGTCTCGGAAGTGAAGCAAGCGATTTGCCTGGTTTCGTTGTCCTCGTCTCTACGGGTCCAGGGCGTTCGCCGCAACCCATCGCTGCCCGTCAATGGAGCGGTGGATTTTTGCCAAGTCGCTATCAAGGAGTCGAGTTGCGGAGTCGTGGTGATGCCGTTCTGTACCTGGGCAACCCCAAGGGGATCACACGCTCCCAGCAGGGACTCGATATCGATACCATCAACGCGCTCAATCGGAGTCATGATGCATTGGTTCATGACCCGGAGATCGAGACTCGCATCGCGCAGTTCGAGTTGGCGTTCCAAATGCAGGCCAGCGTACCCGAATTGATGGAAGCCAGCGACGAAACCGAAGACACATTGAGTATGTACGGCTGCCAGCCGGGCGATGGATCGTTCGCCAGCAACTGCATACTGGCGCGTCGATTGGCCGAGCGCGGTGTGCGGTTCATCCAGCTCTACCATCGCGATTGGGATCATCACAGCTTGCTGAGAGAAGAATTACCTTTGCGGGCTGCGGAGGTCGATCGAGCCAGTGCCGCCTTGATCCGTGACCTCAAGCAACGTGGGTTATTCGAAGACACCCTCATCGTTTGGACAGGCGAGTTCGGTCGGACACCGATGTCGCAACAGAACAAGGGACCCATCGGCCGTGATCACCACAATAAATCGATGTCGATGTGGTTAGCAGGCGCCGGTGTCCGACGAGGCATGGTATACGGCGCAACCGATGAGCTCGGCTACTCTGCGGTCGAAAACGTATGCACGGTTCACGATTTGCACGCCACCATGTTGCATCAACTCGGGATCGAGCACGAAGCGTTCACGTACAAGTTTCAGGGACTGGACTTCAAACTCACCGGCGTCGAACCAGCCCGAGTGCTACACGACATTTTGGTCTGAGCATTCTTGACCAGCGTCTTTGACTTGCGTCGCGAAGGATCAACGAAAATCGTTGATTGAGAGCAGGCTGATGAGCGGAATACCCGCATTTTCGATGGCCTCGCGTCCACCTTCGAGCCGATCGATGACACCGAGGACCGCCAGGACTTTCATCCCGAAGTTTTGCGCGGCCTCGACCGCTTTTAAAGCGCTGCCGCCGCTGGTAATGACGTCTTCGACGACCACGCAGCTCATGCCTGGGTGAACCGGGCCTTCGACCAATTTACCCGTGCCGTGCGTTTTTGCTTCCTTGCGAACCATGAAACCCCGGAGTCCCAAGCCGCGTTGACCGGCCAAGACCACGATGGAAGCTGTGATAGGATCGGCGCCGATGGCTAAACCACCGACAGCCTCCGGCATGGACTCAAAGCGGCTCCCAGACATGCAATCGAGCATTCCGGCAGCGATCAGATTTGCACCTTGAGGATGCAGCGTGATTTTTCGGCAGTCCAAATAAAAAGAAGCTTGTTTACCGCTGGCCAAGGTGAATTGGCCGAACTGCAACGCGTGCTCGCGCACCAACGCTTTGAGAAGGTCTTTGTCGTATTCCAAGATGATGACTGTTTGTGGAGGGCTCAGCGACGAATAGTGACTTGGGAACCACTCGCGAGCATACCAAAAACATCGCTGGCATCCAGCGGAGACAGACTGATACAACCGAGATTGGCTGGGTTGCCTTCCGCGTTCGGGGAGCCATGGATGCAAACGTCCTGGCCTAGATCGATCCAGAATCCACCGTAGGGATTGTCCGGGTCTTCGGCCGAAATTTGCATACCGTTGCTACTGTAGTAGTTTCGATTTCTCTGCTTCTCGAGCACTTGATACACCCCTGGCTTGGCTGGCTGTTCCGCACCAAACGATGCAGGATAGCGTCCGGCGTAAAGATCACCCACGAACATGGTCAACTCATTGCGGTTCAAATCGACCTCGGCCCGAAACGGACCTGGTACGAGTTTCAACTTGGTGCTCGGGGGAACCTCTCCCGTGAGTTCCAAACCGTTGATTCGCGCCAGGACTTCTGCAGGAACGTTGTACTGCTTAGCCACTTGCTCAAGTGTTTCACCAGGCGCAATCACGTACGGAAAGTCCATGAGATGTCTGCGCGAGTAGATGACTTCGCGGGCCAATGCATCGAGCAGATCGATCAAGTCCGATCGCTGCGTGCTGGTCAATTCCTGAGCATTGTAGAAGACCGAAAGAACCGCCAGTGCTTCTTTGAGCTTGCCGTCGTGGATGTGATCCATCGCCAACTGTTTGGCGTTCTCGTACGAACGCGTCGACTTGGAGTTGGGGATTCCGGGCTGAGTCGAAGACGCCGACGAATCGGTTCGCATAGCCGTTGATTCGGCTAGGCTTTTGGCATCACCGTGTAGGGCTGGCAAGTCCAGTGCAGGCACGGAAGTGGCCGTGGTACTCGGCATTTTGGGTAGCAGTCCGACCTCGGATGGTTTGCTATTCGGCAACGCCAAACCAAAGCCTGGTTCGGACTTCGACGAAACGTTCGACACGGGTATTCTTCGATCGCTCGACGCCCCGGTGTTGGACGCGTCATTCGGGTTGGGAGTCAATGGGAGTGCAGGTAAGTTCGGGAGCAAGGATTCGGGCGAAGCGGGCTTGGGCACCTC
The DNA here is from genome assembly GCA_041752005.1 of Pirellula sp. Lineage (GTDB taxonomy): Bacteria > Planctomycetota > Planctomycetia > Pirellulales > Pirellulaceae > JBKCUI01. Next base: position 37,286 of record JBGSHV010000032.1, read on the forward strand.
GAGTTCCGGGAGATCCAACTCAAGGATCGTCGGCGATGGGGTCGTCGGCGATGGGATCATTGTGGACGCGTTGCCGCCCGGGCTCGGCAAAGGCAGCATGGCGGGTGGGGGTGGCGTCGAGGCATTGGAGAAATTAGGGGATGGTTGCGAGGCGAAGCGTGCAAACGGATCGGAACCACCGGTTCCTTCCGCCTCTATTTTCGCGGGTTGGAACTCGCTCGGTCCGGACACGTCTGCGGTGGTTTCATCCAAGCTGACGAGGCTTTCGAGCTCCTCCGCCAACTGAGTGTCCGTCCCGTTCAATGCGACGTATCCTCCGTACAACACAAACAGCAATAACACGACGACGACTGCGGTTTTGATCGTTTGCACTGCGGCCCTCCTGACCTAAAGATTCCGTAACTGAAGCACACCAGTTGCGGAGATGCTAAAGAGGCTCAATCCTCCAAGTCAATCTCAATTTTCCCATCACTTTCCTGAATACAATAAGTTCGCAACATTCGCTGGCCCGTCACGGCATTATTTCCAGTGGCCAATTCGTACATCCATCCGTGCCACGGGCATCGTATCGTTCCATTGCACAGTTCACCGCGAGCCAAAGGACCTCCCTGATGCATGCAAAGGCCATCGACGGCGTGCAATACGTTGTTGTGTCGAAATACTGCGATGACCTCGCCTCGATGAATCACCTCAGCCCCCTGACCTTCGCAGAGTGTCTCGGACTTCATCACTTCTCGCCAAGCCATGTTCGTACCGTACTAGGAAATTGTGGGATGAAACGACGGCGCGGAGGCCAACTTCAAAAAGCGCACCACACGACCAAATTCGAAATATCGTCTACAATGCTGGTCTATTCAAGAAGCCATGCATCACCGGCAGCTTTCCGGAGTCTCGTCTTATGTCAGATGTGCGATTCGGTTGGGGATCTATCTTCCTCAGCCTGGGATTCTTTATGTGTTCGCTAGCAACTGGAGTCGCCGAGAGCGATATGCCCACCAAGATTACGACCGTTGAAGGAATCACCGAATACGCGCTTGATAACGGATTGAAAATCCTGCTTTTTCCTGATCGCAGCCAGCCTAAAGTGACAGTCAACTGCACGATTTTCGTCGGTTCACGGCATGAGGGGTATGGCGAGGCTGGCATGGCCCACTTGCTCGAACACATGCTATTCAAAGGAACAGATCTGCATGTGGATATTCCTAAGCAATTGAAAGACCGTGGGGCAGAATACAACGGCTCGACATGGTTGGATCGAACCAACTACTACGAGACCCTGCCCGCATCCGATGAGAATCTGGAATTCGCCATCCGGCTCGAGGCAGATCGATTGGTCCATAGCAAGATCCGCAACGAGGACCTCCAATCGGAATTTTCCGTGGTGCGTAGCGAGTTCGAACGGGGCGAGAACAGCGCCGTACGTGTTTTGCAGCAGCGAATGTCGTCGGCTTGCTTTCAATGGCACAACTACGGCAAGTCGACGATCGGCAACCGCAGCGATATTGAACGTGTGCCCATCGACAGTCTGCGCGCCTTCTATCGCAAACACTACCGGCCCGACAACGCCATTGTGATCGTGGCTGGCAATTTCGAAGAATCGAAGGCGCTGGACTACATTCAGAAGTACTTCGGCGTATTGTCAGCGCCGTCGGTTCCATTGCCGGTCACTTACACAGTCGAACCTCCGCAGGATGGTGATCGGGTAACCACCGTCCGTCGCGTCGGCGAGACACAGTATGTGGGCGCAATGTACCATGTGCCTGCTGGTTCAGACCCCGCGTTTCCAGCCGTCGAGTTGCTCTCCATCGCTTTGACCGACGAACCGAGTGGGAGACTCTACAAAGCCTTAGTGGAATCCAAGAAAGCAACCGGTATCGGTGGTGGTGCGTTGGCACTGCACGATCCCGGCGTGCTCAGTTTCCTGGCTCAGGTCCCCAAGGACAAATCCCTTGAGGATGCTAAGGAAACAATGATCGCCACGCTCGAAGGCTTGGCAGCCAACCCAATCACCGACCAGGAAGTCGAACGCGCCCGCCGCCAAGTCCTCAACCAACGAGAGATGCAGGCGACCAAGTCGCAGAGTCTGGCAGTCGAGCTGAGCGATTGGGCCGCACAAGGAGATTGGCGTTTGTATTTTTATTTTCGCGATGGGATCGAGTCGACGACGGCCGCCGATGTTCAACGCGTCGCGCAGCAGTACCTCGTTCGAAACAATCGCACGGTCGGCTTGTTCGAGCCCATCGCAGCTTCCGAGCGGATCGAGATCCCGGAGCGACCCAACATCGATGCGTTGCTAACCGATTACGCTGGCCGCGAGGCAGCGAGCGAGGGCGAACAATTCGAACCGACCCCAAAGAACATCGAGAGTCGAGTCGTCCGAGGGAAATTGGAGTCGGGAATTCTTTACGCCATGCTACCGAAAAAGACCCGAGGCAGCACCGTCAACTTGACTATCAACCTGCATTTCGGAGACGAAGCATCACTGAACGGCAAGTCCGTAGCGGTGGATATGCTCGGCGCATTGATGATGCGTGGGACGGCAAAAATGTCGCTGCAACAGCTCAATGACCGTCTCGATGAACTCAATGCGACAGTCAGTGTTGACTCCCGTCAACAATTGCTGAGCGTCAGTGCGGAAACCAAGCGTCAGAATTTGTCAGAGCTGTTGGACGTCCTTGAAGAGATCCTTCGCCGGCCCAAATTCGACCCCAAAGAATTCGAACTGCTGCGTGAGCAATCGATCGCTCAACTGGAAAGCCAACGCCAGGAACCTCAGGTACTCGCCTATCTCGCAGTCGCCCGCACGCTGAACCCGTATGAACACGGCGATGTTCGTTATGTCGCCACCATTGACGAAGAGCTAGCGGACATTGAAGCACTGAATGTTTCCGAAGTGCGCGAGATCCACGAAAAGTTTCTGTCAGGTAATGAAGGGGAAATCTCACTGGTCGGAGACTTCGATCCGAAAGAAATTGAACTCCAACTCTCGAAGATGATGCGCAATTGGCAGTCCAAGATTCCTTATCAAAGGGTTTCAGTCGCCCCCTCGGGTGACGTCAATGTCCCCATGAAGTCGATCGAAACTCCCGACAAAGCCAATTCGGTTTTCTACGCGAGCCAACAGTATGCGTTGCGCGATGATCATCCAAACTACGCGCCGCTGCTGATGGGAAATTACATCCTCGGAGCGGGGGCGTTGTCTTCGAGACTCGGAGATCGGGTCCGACAAAAAGAGGGCTTGTCGTACGGCGTCGCCAGCAATCTACGAGCCAACGCAATCGATGAATTCGCGGTCCTGACCATCACCGCCATCGCCAATCCGAGCAATCGCGACAAATTGGTCACCGCGATCGACGAAGAGATTCGGAGATTGGTGAAGGATGGCGTGACCGAGAGCGAACTGAAGGATGGAATTCAAGGTTACCTGCAAAGTCAACGGTTGATCCGCGCTCGCGACGGCGCATTGGCTAGCCTCCTGGCCAACAATCTGTTTGCTGGCCGCGACATGCAGTACTACGAAAAACTCGAAACTCAAATCGAGGGACTCAAGGTTGAAGAGGTCAACGACGCGATCGCGGAGTACATTCGTCCGGATACTTTGGTCATCGCAACGGCTGGGGATTTCGCGAAACCCACTCCGCTCCCTACCGAGGGCGAGTCACCTGCCAAGCAACGCTAGCCAAGCGTTGGCGCGGTCAAGGCCACACCCCAGGCGTCCCGATCCATGCAGAGCTCCTTGATCGAAACCATGCGCCGCGAATGGCCTGATCCTCCGTGGCATCGCGGAGGATTAGTCGTTGCCATCAGTGGTGGTCCCGATAGCGTCGCATTGCTCCATGGTCTATTGGAACTAGGTATGCCGGCCGAGCAGTGCACGTTGGCCCACATGGATCATGGTCTGCGGGGCGATGCGAGCGATGGAGACCGGCATTTTGTAGAGCGACTCGCACTGAGTCTTGGACTTCGCTGCGTGATCAAACGGCTGGTGGCGTGTACAGATACAAACAGCGTTGCAGCAGCTACTATTGGCCAGGAACTCCACGGTCGCGCAAGTGAGGCAGTGCTTCGTCGACACCGTCATGCGTTTCTAAAAGAAACAGCCGTCGAACACGGTGCAGCATGGATTGCGACCGGACATCACGCCGACGATTGCGTAGAGACGTTTTTGCATCATCTGCTTCGAGGCAGTGGCCCTCTCGGGCTCAGCTCGATCGCCCCGACTCGAACACTCATGCCGGGGCTGCAACTGGTGCGTCCGCTCTTAGCGGTATGCCGCACCGACATCCTGCAATTCCTTGACGCGCGTGGCTTGAGCTATCGTACCGATGCCTCCAATGCGGACCGTGAGTACACCCGAAATCGCATCCGGCATGAACTATTGCCTTGGCTAAGGGAGTTCTCGAGAACACCGAATCTGGATCACAGGCTTTGGAATGCTGCCCAAATGATTCGCGAAGAGCACATCGTGATCGAAGCCCTCGCGGCAGAATGGTTGGCCGCTTTGGGTTGCACCAGCGAGAGCGCGTTTGTGGAATTGCCGGCTGCCAAGTGTCACGACACGTCTTGGGTCGTCGTGCGTCAAGCGTTGGTTTCGATCTGGCATGTGCGAGGCTGGCAATTGGGGGCAGTGACAGCCAAACATTGGGATCGCTTGCGTCGACTGATCGAAGCCTCGAGGAGCGATCCACATCCAAAGCGCCTCCAACTCCCCGGTGGAATCCAAGTTACAATGCGGCAACAGCGGTTGCGGTTGGAACGCATCGCAACATCCCATTCTCCTTGAAACGCACTCCCGCCATTGAATCCATGCGAATTGTGCTGATGGGGACCGGCCCTTTCGCCGTCCCGAGTTTTGATCGCATCCTAGCATCCGGCCATGCAATCGCATGTGTGATCGCACGGCCACCGGTCCCTGCCAAAGGCAAAGAACCTCCGCTCAGTCCCGTCATTCAATGGGCAAACGAACACGGTCTGCCTTTAAAAACTCCAGAATCGATCAATGCATCGGAGACCATCGCATGGCTCCAGTCGATGGAAATGGATCTGATGGTCGTTTGTGATTTCGGACAAATCCTCTCTCGTGATGCGTTGGCCGTTTCGCGATTGGGTGGCATCAACCTGCACGGGTCGCTGCTGCCTCGCCATCGGGGAGCCGCACCCGTGCAATGGTCGATCCTAGCCGGCGATCGCGAGGCGGGAGTATCGGTCATCCACATGACGCCGGCTCTAGACGCTGGTCCTGTTCTGACTCAGGCCCACACGTCTATCTTGCCCGAAGAAGATGCCGAGCAACTCGAGCGTCGCTTAAGTCAGATCGGGGTCGAACCAACCATGAACGCAATCGCACTGTTGGAACAGTCCACGCAGCCCGAGGGTATCCTTCAGGATCCGACGCTCGCAACGCGGGCTCCGCGCTTGAAGAAAGCGGATGGCGAATTGCACTGGGGCTACCCTGTGCGATGGATCGATCGGCAACTCCGAGGATTGCAACCCTGGCCAGGCGTGTTCACTCAACTTATTTTGCCCGATGGCAAAGAGCTCCGGATTATCGTGCGCCGCAGTCGCCCCTTTTTCCTGCCCGAAAGTCAGCGTCAAGGACTGCTGCCGGGGGTCGGTACCCTGATTCACGGCAAGTCACTCGAGACGCTTTGCCAACCGTATCCGGAGATGGTGCACGCCACGTTGGGCGTGGTTGCTCGGGATGGCGTGATGCTGATCGACTCGCTGCAACCGGCGGGCAAAAAGCTAATGACAGCCGAGGAATTTATTCGGGGCTATGCTAAGCAATCGGAAATGCATTTTTCCGTCCCCAACACTCCACACACAATGCTCGAAAAAATGATGATCCTAGGAGCATCAGAAGCAGACGGCGTATGAATCCTAAAGACCTAAAATTGCAACCGAGCATAGCGTCGACAATCGGGCTCGTGTCCTTGGTGTGTTTGGTGATCGGCAACATGATCGGATCGGGTGTGTATGTTTCCTCAACGTACGCGCTGGGTGCGCTTGGGGATGCGCGGTTGGTCGTGTTGGCATGGGTCATTGGCGGACTGCATGCGCTGTGCGGCGCGATCGCCTATGCTGCCTTGGCCAAACGTGTAAGGATGTCCGGAGGTGAGTACGCGTTCTTGAGCCGCTTCGTGCACCCTGCGATCGGGTTCATGGCCGGTTGGATCTCGTTGGTCGCGGGCTTCGCAGCCCCGATCGCAACGGCCGCATTGGTCTTTGGTGAGTACCTATGCGAGACCCCTGAGGCAACCATCGCGGCTCGTTCGGTTGCGTGTATTTGGATCGTGATCTGTGCAGCTTTTCACTGGATCAACTTAAAGACAGGAGCATGGGTCAACAATGCCGTTGTGATGATCAAGTTCGTGGGGTTCGGCATATTCATTGTGGCATGCTTCCAATTCTTATTGCGAAGCTCCGCATCGGGCGGGACTGCGTCGTTTGCGCCCGCCCTCGATCAAAGTCTGCTGGCCACCGATTACTTTGCAAAGCTCGCGAGTCCAGAAGTTTTGACCGCGATGTTGGTTCAACTGTTTTTCATCTCATTGTCGTACACCGGTTTCAACGCCAGTATCTACATTGCGGGCGAAATCGCAGATGGCGAACCTACGGAAACGGTCGAACAACCTCCTTCACCGATCGTTCCCCAATCGATGATCTTGGCCTGTGGCATCGTTACGTTGCTCTACGTGCTTTTGAATACCCTTTTTCTAGCCTGCGACACACGTGATTCGATCGTATCGGGCGGAGATAACTTTGTGTCGGGTGTGGCCATGAACGTAGGAGGAGAATTCCTCCAATGGGTCATGCGGATTACGATCGCCCTTTCCTCCGCCACGAGTGTGTTGGCCATGATGGCCACCGGGCCACGCGTCACGATGCAGATGGCCGAGGATGGATGGTTGCCACGCTGGCTGGGCGCGGGATCCAGAGTACCTCGTGGAGCTATCATCGTTCAAGCATTGGTTAGCAGCGCGGTCGTTTGGATCGCGAGCGTGCTGGAATTGATTAGCTACCTTGGATTGACGTTGACCGCTTGTGGAGCTTTGGCCACCAGCACCCTGTGGGTCGCGCATCGCGAAATGTCCCAGCGACGAGCGATCGCGTGGTGGGAGCATGCCGCCTTGGCTGTTTATATTGCGGGAGCATGTGGTTTGTTAGGAGCTGCATGGATCGTCAAGCCCATGCAGTTTTGGCTTTGCCTGGCGACGTTTGCCAGCGGCATCGGGATTTATTGGATCGCCCGCTAGCGACGATCAGCATAATCCGTCGAGCATCGCGCAGCCGCTGCCGTCGAGCATTGCGGCGGAACGGTTTGGCAGTTGAGTGACCAGCGTCTACAATCGGTCGCATGGACGAAGAAGCATACTATCTCAGCCAAATTCCTAAACCACAGCCGACCAAGCTGGGGGCGATGAAGGTGTCCGCGGTGCTCAATCGCGTGATCCAGCAAAAGGGATATGCGGCTGTTCAATCCACGGAGCTGCTGAGCGAGGCTTGGGCGCATGCGGTTGGTCCAGAGCTTGCGGCCATGTCGCGGCCAGGCAAAATCGAACGTGGGAATTTGTTGGTGCACGTCCACAATAAGGTCGTACTTATGGAATTGGAGTTTCAGAAGGCCAAGATCTTGCGGACGCTTCAAACGCGATTGCCAGAGTTTTCGATTCAAAAATTGACCATCCGATCCGGCCAATGACTTCCGATGCTTAAAACCTTCGCTCTGACCGTAGCATACGACGGCACGCGATATGCGGGCTGGCAAATCCAGCCCAACGGTTTAGCGATCCAGCAAGTGCTGAGTGAAGCGATCGGACGCGTGGTCGGGCATGAGGTCCAAGTCCGAGGTAGCGGTCGTACGGATGCCGGGGTGCATGCAATTGGCCAAGTATGCGCGTTTTCATCATCGGTCTGGCAACCTCCCGCATCGCGATTGGTGCGCGCCATCAATACGCATCTGCCACGCGATATTTCGGTCGTCGATAGTCGCGCCGTCGTCGAAGGCTTCGATCCGATCCGAAGGGCGACTCGCAAGCGGTATCGATACCGATTCCGTACGTCGCGGGTACCCGATCCACTGAACAACGCCTTTCATTGGTGGATCCCTAGACGATTGGATCACGAAGCAATGCGGCTGGGAGCGGCGCGTTTGGTTGGAACGCACGACTTCAAAGCCTTCGAGTCGTTGGGTTCACGGAGGATCACATCCGTACGAACCGTTTACACGTCGGAGGTGTGCGTGCACGAGGTCATGGCTGGCCGCGAGATCACGCTAGAAATCGAGGCCAATGGATTTTTGTACAACATGGTCCGAAACATTGCGGGCGCGTTGGTGGCGATTGGTCGAGGTCGATTTGCTCCCGAGTGGCTCGATGGCGTTTTGGGATCGCGAGCCCGCAACATCGAAAGCCAAACCGCTCCGGCGCGCGGTCTGTGCTTGATGAACGTCGACTATCCGCAGGAGTTGTTCGTGACCGACCAAACCGAAGGGTAAGCGTACACCAGCACCAGCGGGGGCACAAAAAGGTGTCTGGTACGAATGGCACTGTACGCATGATGCAAATCCTTTTATTCGAAGGCGTTGTCTCCTCGAACTAACCGCTTGCGAAGGTCGTGTCTGGGTTGGGTCATGAGCCTGTATTGATCGCGTCTCCGTGCCGCTTCTGGTGCTTTCGAGAGCAGACTTGGATGCCCAACTTCAACAAGGTCCAGATCATCCAATAGCTGCAGTAGTGTCTATCTGCCACGACAACGTCGCCTTGCTTAAGATGGCCAAAGAGTGCCCCATGCTTGGCAAAGACTTTGCGAATGGAATCCTGATCCAGCAATGAGGAAAACGCGAGCTGCTGATCCAGCATGAAGCTGTCCAACGCATCCCGAAAACTCATCGTGCCCTGGCAACGACGATTTGGTATATCGCGCCTAGAAAAACCTTCCTTGGTCTTATCAGCCAGATATCCCCAAGGAAGGTTCTACAAATCTAGCCACGGAAGGCATCCAAAAGCTAGTTCATTGCTAGATGCTCGCGGGAGTTTACAAAAATTCCTTCGCTGCCACTAGAGAGATTGCGCAAACGCGAAATCCGTACAGTGCCATTCGTACCTGACACCTTTAATCTGCTACATGCTGCGGGGTACCGCGCGGCCAGAGGACTTGCTCCCGGACCAATGGAAGTTGCATCACCCGGAAGCGATTCGCAGAAACGCGTAAAGGTCGGAAGCGATTCGCAGAGCGTAAAGGTGTCAGGTACTTTTTTTGGCTTAATTGCATTCCAGATCCGATCGGCAAGAGAGCTGCCAATGTCCTACAGGCTTCTCCAACACCACGGTCATTGGCGGCACATACACCGAATCGCAAATGATTTCCCTTTCGAACGCTTCGGGGGGGCTCATGGCGGGTGGCATACAACGACGAAGTGTCCGCACCCCTTGCCCCAACGATCACCGCGGTTCAGCTAAAATCAGTCCTGGATGTCTTCGTGGGAATCGACAACGTGACGGTTACCGGAGGCAGTGGCAGTTTCACGGTCATCTTCATTGGAACACAATCCACCACGAACATGGAGCAGATCTTCGGTGATGCAGCTAATGCAAGCAATGGTTCGACCACTCGAACCATCACCACGGCCTACGATGTCGCGAGCCAGGTGACTTCGGTCGCGGGTCCTTCGTCGACGATCAATTTCATACTAGACAATCTCGGGCGAGCTACAACCGTGGCACAGTCGGTCAATGGGCTCACACCCACGGTGACCTTGAACCAAGCCTTCGATGCGATGAACAATCGCACCGAACTGAAGGCCACGATAGGATCAACGCTGGACTTCAAGAACACATATCAGTTCGATGCACTTCAGCGTCTGACCGACATTGTCCAACAAGGACAGTCGGGCGGCAACGCGGTAACCGCCAAGCACGTCACTCAGAGTTTCAACGCCCTGAGCCAACGCACTCAGATCGCAAGGTACCAGAGCACCGGAACATCCAACGCAGTTGCCACATCGGACTTCACCTTCGACACCGCGAACCGATTGAGTGGCATCGCGCACAAGCAAGGGGCGACGAACCTCAATACGTATGCCTACACGTACGATCCCTTGTCGAGAATCGCCACGATCGTCTCGACGCTCGAGGGAACAGACACCTATTCGTACGACCAGACATCGCAATTGGTTAGTGCAACACACACGTCTCAGGCCAATGAAACTTACGGCTTCGACGCCAACGGGAATCGCAACACATCCGGTTTTACCACAGGCACGAACAATCAAACGACGGCAGGACTCGGATTCACCTACACGTTTGACGACGAAGGGAACCGCACATCCAAGACCGAGACCTCCACTGGAAAAATCGAAGAATACACCTGGGACCATCGCAATCGGTTGACGAAAGTCGTCTTCCGTAACACGTCCGGTGGCGCAATCGTCAAGCAAGTCGACTACGAATACGATGCTTACAACCGACTCGTACGTCGGACATTCGATGCCGATGGTGCTGGAGCGGGAGCAGCCACGAATCAGTATTGGGTCTATGACGAAGGGATCAATGCCGTCCTGCATTTCGACGGCTCGTCGGCCTCGAATCTCTCGCATCGCTATCTGTGGTCGGACAATGTCGATGAGCTGCTTGCCGACGAACAGTTCGGGGGGAGCAACACGCTCTGGGGCTTGGCAGATCACCTCGGTTCACTGCGCGACATCGCAGATTACATCGAGTCCACAGGCGTGACTACGATCGCCAATCATCGAACCATCAACAGTTTCGGCAACCTGATTTCCGAGACGAACACTTCGGTCGATTTGATATACGCCTTTACCGGCAAGCAATCCGACGAAGCGACTGGTTTGCAGCACAATCTGTTCCGTTGGCTCGACCCATCGCTCGGCCAATGGTTGAATGAAGACCCGGTCGGCTTCGCCGCAGGAGATGAGAATATCAGAAGGTATGTGGGGAATATGACAATAGATTTAGTCGATCCGACCGGATTGCAAGAGCAGGGAGGAGATGGAAATCCTGATATCCGATCCATGATTTATCAAGCAATGACAAGAGCATTTCAGCAATGGATGAGCGACAACGAACAAATTGCTAGCGAACATATGCGGGTACGTGCAGAAATGGAAGCAGATGGTAGAATAAATGAAGCTAAGGATTTTCAACAATATTACTTTTCACAGTGGCGTCAATGGGGCGACCCCACCATTCAGGCTGAGTATATCAATAAACTAGCAATATTGGGGCAATCGCGAGACAACTTGGCTGACATGAATGCAAGGGCAGAACAGTTAGCGCGAGATGCGGCCGCTCGTCAAAGCGGCTTAGCCGCGGCATATCGACAATTCTATCTGTTTGAGCAACGAACGGCCGAACGTAGGCAAAGGGAGGACCAAGATCGTTATCGAGCGCTCATTTTGCTGATGCATCAAAACAATATTCCGCTGCCTCCAGCCCCGCCACCTACTCTTCCAAATCCTGGGAATGCACCGCAGATTCCCCCAAATCCTTTTTGGCAACCCCGTGCAATTGCCCCCCCTGACCTCGGTCCATGGAGTTAGAGAGAAGATGAGGAATTTTGTGTTTGCCATCATTTTGTTGCAAGTAAGTTCAGTTTGTCCTGAACAAGCGATTGGACAGAACACAGCAAGTCAGCAGGCAAACGAATTAATTGAGCATGAGCATGGGATCAAACTAATACTTGTCGATCCCGGCGTATTTCCAGTGATTGATACCGATGTAGAGGAAATGAAGCGATTGTTCAAACTTTCGCATCGACAGCTGGAAAAAATCTTAGCCGACGAATTTAAGATTCGCGAAGAGCATCCGACAACAGAGGGCTTCTACATAGGATCGACGGAAATTTCTCGCAGGCAAATGGACTCTGTCTATCGATCTTTAGCAGGGTTTGACAACTACCCCTTTAGGACAAGTCCATTCGCTCCTCCCCAACGTGGCAACATTAATGAACCGGCAAGAAACTTCAATTTTCCAGATGCTGTCGTATTTTGCAATGCGTTGTCAAAGCTGTACAGTATTCCTGAATATTATCGATTAACTTTGACTGTTAAGCCTGATTCCGATAAAACGCACGTCGGAGTTGGCGATTGGATTGGCATTCCTTTTTATGTAGAGGTTCCCGACGCTAGCGGTAAAGGGTTCCGCCTCCCTACAATTTGGGAATGGGAGTATGCTTGTAGGGCGGGAGCCGACACGCACTACTATTTTGGTGATAATCCGGCCGACATTTGTGATTTTGGATGGATCCGGGACTGCAAAGATGAATTGGGGCGCAAACACAAGTTCCCGACTGCTTGCGCGATGTATAAACCAAACGCGTGGGGACTTTATGATATGCACGGAAATGTTTGGGAATGGTGCACCGGAAACTTGGAAGATAATCGTTTGCCAAATGTTCAATATCTCAAAGGAGGAAGTATTGATTCCAAACCATTCGAGTGTCGTAGCTCCTACATTAGACATGAGTCCACCTCGAAATCTGGGATCGAGAATATCGGTTTTGGTTTTCGTATCGCACGAAACCACTAGTCGGGCCACTCCGCTCCGTGCAAGGCACGAATGGTACAGCCCGAATGGCATCGGCACGGTCACGGTTAATGGAAACAGGGGCAAATTTACGATCACCTTCGGCGGTACTCAGTCCACAACGAACATGCAGCAGATCTTCGGCGATGCGTCCAATGCGAGCAATGGTTCGACCACTCGAACCATCACCACGGCATACGATGCTACTTACCAGATTACGTCTGTTTCGGATTCACTTACTCGTTCGACGATGAGGGGAGCTGCACCAAACGCACGGAAACAGCTACAGGAAAAGTTCAGGAATACGATTGGGATCATCGCAACCGCTTGATTGTCGCCAAGGACCGGAATACGGCTGCTGGCACGATTGTTCGTCATGTAAACTACCAATACGACGGCTTCAAGCGATTGATACGCCGCGACTACTGTTCGATTTGAGTGTGACGATCTTAGGTTGAAAGGAATATCATGAAGCGTCGACACTTCCTAATGTCCGCTATCGCGGCCACGGCCACGGCCGCTTCCGCCCGTTCGGCAGACGCGCCGCACCGCATCCTGCTTCGCTCTTCATGGCAGACGGTGAACATCGGTGATATAGCCCACACGCCAGGGATGCTTCGACTGTTGGAAGAGCACCGGCCAAATGATATCGTGACCCTCTGGCCGAAGGGGCTCAACGCAGCCGTAGAAAGGCTACTGACCGACCGATTCCCCAAGCTGGTTATCGCACGTACCAAAGACGACCAGGAACAAGCGCTGGCGGCGTGCGACTTCTTTTTGCATGGATCTGGGCCTGGGCTGGTCGGGGCTGCCGAAGCGGAACGGGCGCGGCAGGCGGGTAAGCCCTATGGGTTCGCCGGCATCACACTTTCCGACGAAGAGCTGACAAATCACCGCGGGCTGCTGGCCGGTGCAAAGTTTGTCTTCACCCGCGATACGGAATCCTTGCGCGCATTTCAAAAGGCCAAAATCCAAGGCCCGACGGCGGCCTTTGGGCCCGATGCCACCTTTGCTCTCGATCTGCGCGACGAAGCAGCGGCTGACCGATTGCTCATGGAGAACGAACTCGAGCACGGTCAGTTCCTGTGTGCCGTACCCCGGCTGCGATGGACGCCGTACTGGGAGATCAATCCGGAGACAACCAAGCCAAACCCAGAGCGAAGCGCCGTCAACGAGGCGTATGCTGAACGAGACCACGCGAAAATGCGGGAGGCGATCGTCGCTTGGGTGACAGAGTTCCAACGCAAGGTGTTCTTGGTCCCCGAGATGAGTTATGCCGTCCCCCGGCTCAGACCCCTGCTTTACGATCCGCTCCCGTCGCACATCAAGCGAAGTGTCGCGGTCCTTGATCGGTACTGGCTAACGGCCGAGGCGGCCAGCGTCTATGCCCGAGCCGCCGCCGTAATCAGCCTTGAGATGCATTCACCGATCATGGCGGTTGCAGCCGGCACACCAGCGATCTTGCTTCGCCAACCGACCGACACCCGCAAGGGCCAGATGTGGCGCGACATCGGCTTAGATAACTGGATTTTCGAGATCGACGACAGTTCGGGAAAGCAGATCGCCGATCGAATCGTCGAAATCGGCCGAGATCTCCAAACCGCCCGCAAGACCGCAGAGACCGCGCGGACCTTTGCTCGCGATCAAATGGCAGCCATGATGGCCGCGATTGGCTGATCCCTCCTAGAGTTGGCGTCTTCGAGCTTTTCAATCATCGATCGATCGAAGGTATCACTCTAACTGCTCTCGGTAGGCAACGAATCGATCGAACCAGGTTTGGAATGACGCGCGTTGCTGTGGCGTCGTCGTCAGCAGTAGGCCTTTCTCAAACTCAGCGCGTCCTTCTTCTTTTTGACCGTCGCCATGGAGGATCATGCCTTGGACCACATGCCCGCTGGGGTGTGCAGGATTGATTTCCAGAAGCGCTTTGCAGTCCCTTTCCGCGTCATTCCAGCGCGCGGCAGCCACAGAACCTAACATACGTTTGATGAGGTAGTCCTGGGACGTGGGGACGATTGTCAGCAATCGGTCGAGGGCTTTGAGCGAGAGATCAAAAGTACCTGTCGTGTCGGCGACCGTGGCCACCATGGAGAGTACATCCTCACGGCTTTTACCAGCTCGGATCGCGCCTTGGGAGGCCACCACGGCTTGTTCCAGATTTCCGGCTTTCAGCTCGATGTCTCCAAGTGACATCCAGGCAGGAATGTCATCAGGCCATCGCTGCAACGACGACAGGAGTCGCGTGCGAGCTAAGGTGATGGCTTCGCTGCGCAGGGGAGATTCCGCGGGCTGACGGGTCGCGAATCGAGAAAGAGCAATCCCTAAATCCCGATTCAATTCTTCCGGAGCGACGAGGGTTTTGTCACCGAAAGCGATCAGAGGAATCTCGGTTCTGGAGTAAGGTATTGGTGACTCCCGCTTCTCTGGAGATCGCAGGATGCGATGATCGGTAAGGCTCGTGTGTGGAATATTGGAACTAGGATCCGATGGCATGTGGCAACCGATGCAGTTGTCGTTCTTCGCAAATCGCACAGGTTCGGATTCGGAACATGTTTGGGTTTGGTGACAATTGTTGCAAGTTCTGTTGTAGAAGCCGATCATCGCTTGCTCTTCGGGAACTCGGTGCGGATCGTGGCATGTGGTGCACATTAGTGGAGAGCCCGCCGCGGACCTGCATTTGGCGAGTGCGGACTGATCGAAATGGCTGACGGCTTTGTTGAGAACTGGGGCATCGGGATGGGCGAGGAACGCCGTGATGAATTGTTCGATTGGCAATCCCGGTCTAAACTCGTCGAAGGATCGTCCGCGGCGAAGAATGCGTTCCTTGCCACTCAAATGGCATTGAGCGCAAATCGCCGTTTGAAGAGATTCGGTTAGATGTGCGGGATTGACAATCGAAGTGTCGATTTCTCCGGCAGCCATGGTCGACGACAGTTCCATGCGTTCTCTCGCATGAAGTTCGCCAGGGCCATGACAACGTTCGCAACCGATGGCAAGTTGCAATGCGTTGATGGGATCACGGTAGGTGTTGAAGCTACCGTCGACGGCTTCGTGCTGATTGACATGGCAGTACAAACACTCCGTGACAATGGGACGCTGTGTGGCGTACCCAAGGTCGAAGCCTGGAGAAACATCCCAACGCGCATTGGTGGAGTACCAGCTGATCGGGGACTGCCAAACCACATCTCCGTCAATGTTTAAATAGGATCGACCGCGTGTACCTGAACCGATCGCGATGGTGACTGGTACGTCGACTGCAGAAACTTTTTCGCCATTGGGAAGATTCGCCGCGACACGATGCAGCATCCCACCCTCTTGCTTCACCACGGTCAGTTCGTAGGGTCCGACTTGGAACGGGTTCATCGCTTCGGCATCGTAATGCTCGAGAGTATCACTTCCAGCGATGATGGCAGATCGTCCCATCGGATGCTGATGGAACGTGGTGCAAAGATCGGCGTGACACTGAGCACAGTTTTCGTCACCCACGTATTGGACGGCTGGATCAATGTTTCGAAAGATCCCTGTGTAGCTCACCCGCGGATCGATGGGTTTGGCGTCCTCCGACCGCACCACTCGTTCCGGGGGTTGGTCAGGCCGTTCCGGGGCTTGGTCAGGTTGATTGCCGACCAACGAATCGGTCGGTGATGCAATCCCGGGTCTCAACGTGGGACGGGGTCCTGGTGTCTGCTCTGGGCCGAACGATGGGGCAACGAGCGCAGTTTTGGGGACATCATCGATCGCGGGTTGAGGCACGGATTGGGACGTTTTGGCATTTTCTCGCGACGGAAATTCCGATGCGAAGCCATCAGGCAAAACCGGCTTGAGTTTCTCGGAAGTTGCTTTACCGTCGACTTCATCAACCGGTTTCTCGGACATCCAGCAGCCCGTGACCGTCGAAGCCAAAATCCCCAAGGCCAAATAAATCAGGACATTGCGCATCAATCAACCAGTACTCAATCGTTAGGGTCTCGCCCACTCCAATAATGCTTCTGCGGTCCACATTATCCTAGTCACGGCAAGGAATTCAGTCCACGATTGTACCAAGGTGAACCGCAGCATCGAGCAATGCGCAACGCGTAGATACGCTAGGATACAATCGAGTGTGTCGGCACTAGCCCGCGTGCAGTGCTTCGGAATCAATTTAAGTGAGAGAGGTAATCATCTTGAAAAGTTTGATGTTCCGCGTTCTTGGGAACGCTCTGAGATTCCGCGTTCTTGGGAACGCGTCGTTGGTACTAATGACGCTCGGCATCGCCCAATCGGGATCCATCGATGCTTCGGGCATGGCCGGCGAAGTTGTGCAGAAATTCGTTGGCGAGGGGATGACACGCAAAATGGGTGGGTACCGTCCCATCCGGGCGGTGATGGATCAAGAATCAAGCATTGTTAAGGTCGCACCCGATGGGCTCGTTGAGCCTCTTTTTGGCAAGATCGATATCGGTGGCAAGAGTTACGCGTTTATCATCGATCAACCCGAGGAAGGCAACTCTCGATTCTGGCTCGATACCAATGCCGATGGCGATTTGACGAACGATCCGGCCACGGAATGGGAGCCGAAGACGCAAGGCGAATTCACGATGTACAACGGCACGGCTAAAGTCGACCTCGGCGATGGCAAGTTGGGTGGACTCGGTGCCTACCGCTTTGACCCCAAGGATCCTCGCCGCGAGCAGTTGGACAAAACACTGTTGTACTACGAGGATTTCGGTTACGAGTATGCGTTGGAACTCGATGGGATGTCGTTTAGCACGTTCTATCCAGGTACACCCGCAACCGGGGATCGATTGCCAATCGATCGCGATGCCAATGGTTCGATTAGCAACAACTACGAAATCGTTAAACTGGGAACCCCCTTCAATTTCACCGGCACCACGATGATTCTGGATGTGAAGGATGGGGTCCTGACGTTGGAACCCGCTACCGAGTCTCTTCCCAAGATGCAGATGCCGCCCGATCTTACGATCGGCAAGCCGGCTCTCGATTTTGTGGCCACGAACATGGCTGGGGACAGCGTGGCTTTCCCCAAACAATACGCCGGCAAACTCGTCATGCTCGATTTTTGGGCGACGTGGTGTGGACCTTGCATCGGCGAGATTCCGAACATGAAGCAGGCCTACGAACAATGGCATGAAGAAGGTTTCGAGATTCTCGGCGTTAGTTTCGATGACCAAGGACAAGATGAAAAAGTGACCAAGTTCTTGGAGGAGAAAGAACTCCCTTGGCCTCAGATCTACGAAGGCAAAGGTTGGGAAACCACACTTGGCAAGCAGTACGATGTCAGTGGCATTCCATTTGTTTTATTGGTCGATGGCGACACGGGCGAGATCTTGGGGACGGCCCGCGAACTGCGCGGAGAAGGTCTTGCCGAATACATTGGCGAAAAGCTTAAGAGCAAGAAGACCAAGGAATAGTCTTCGCGCCCTCTCGAGCGATGGCAGGACAGAGTTGGCTACCTAATCGGCTACCGATTCAGCTACGGACTCATTGGAGTCCGTAGCGTTTCATTTTCTGTCGAAGCGTAGCGCGATGCATTCCCAATCGATTGGCGACCGTTGCGCGATTGCCCGCCGATTCGTCCAGCAGTTGTTTGATCATGGCTTCTTCCACGATCGCGATGCATTGGTCGTGCAGGAAGCCCACGGGTGAAGGCTTAGGTAACTCTGCGGACGGGTCGCGTGGAAGGGACTGAACGTCCAGCCATTGCCGCGTGGCTTGAGCCAAGTTTGCATCGGCCGCCGAGTGCTCGTCATCGCGAGGCGGCGGTGGTCCAGACTCTGGCAGGTCCTCGACCTCGATAATCGTGCCACGCGTATCGAGCAATGCTCGCTGCACAACTTGCTTTAACTCACGCACATTCCCCGGCCAATGGCGATGTTCGAGTTGTTGCATGGCCGATTCGGAGATGTGCATCAATCGATTTGGTGAGCCAAGAGCGAGGAACGCTTGAACCAGCGACCGTATATCCTGTCTACGATCGCGGAGCGGTGGGAGATGAATGGAACAGACACGCACCTGCGCCAAAAATGCTTCCATCAGCTCCCCGTCCTGAGCAGCTTGATCGAGTTCTTGAGCACTGGTGAACAGCAACCGTGCTCGGAAATCTTCGGAGGTGGCTGACATCATGGCTCGAAACGATCCTGTTTCGAGCGCGCTAAGCAACTTCGCTTGAGCCCCCAGAGCCAACGTAGTGATCTCTTCGATGACTAAGGTTCCAGAGCCCGCAAGGGATAGAACACCAGGTTGGATGGACGGACCGGCATCTGGAGATGCGCCTGGCTGCGAAAATGATAATCGGGCGCCGAACAACTCCGCTTCGGATTCTTGGGGCCGATCACGATCGGGGCGAAAGAGCAGGTACGGTTGTGCAGCACGCGGACTGAAGCGATGAATCATCGAAGCCACAATACTCTTGCCGGTACCCGGTTCGCCTTCGATGAGCACCGTCGTATCCCCTTCTGCGGCGATCGCAATCTGTTTGTAAACATGCTGCATGGCGGGGGATGAGCCCAGGATCATGTCCTGCTTCATCTGGCTAGCAAGCTTGCTATCGGCCTGATGTTTGGGTGCGGCAGGATTGCCGACCGCCCGCTGCACGGTTTGTAGAGCCTTTTGAAGATCGAAGGGTTTGGTGAGATAGTCGAAGGCATGTCCGCGGATGGCATCTACGGCCACCTTTAAATCACCGAAGGCGGTCATGATGATGACTGCGGGCTGCGATGGGAGTTGTTGCAGCTGGGACATGAGTTGCAGACCGGATTGGCCGGGCAATCGGACGTCAAGCAAAACGACACGTGGCAACATGCCACCGGCCGCAATGTGGGACAAACATGACTCGGCCGAAGAGAAAACGCGCGCATGGTAGCCCTCGGCTTCAATGCCTTTGCGGAGCGCCCAACATATCGATGGCTCATCGTCAACAATCCAAATCTCAATCACTTGATCGGCTCCCCTCGGACTGAAAATTCAAAAACAGTCAGATCGCCCTCGCGTTTCCATTGGAGCTGGCCATGGCAACGCTCTGCGGTCCGAGCCGCCATCGGCAGTCCGAGTCCGACTCCATCCTTTTTGGTCGTGACGAAGGGTTCCATCATCGCGTGGACCACGCTCTCTGCAGGACCGGGGCCATTGTCGGTAATCCGCCATCGATGCACTCGGTAGGCGGGGCCTTGGATGTGCGACGGCGTAACGTTGGCGTCGTCGGGTGCGCAGAGTTCGCATCGAACGGTGCCACGTTCACCTGCGGCTTCGATGGCGTTCATGATCAAGTTGACGAGGGCACCGACCACGGCCGCGCCTTGAGGGACATTGCATTTGTCAACATGCTCCGAGGCGACTAACTGCAAATGGACTGAGTGATGCTTGGCATACTCGACAACGCAATCGCTTAGTGACCGCTGGATGGCTTCGATGGTCAAATCCGGTTCGTCGATCAAATCGATACCGGAATCGGACGCCAACAAGCGTCGAACCGATTCGTTGGCGATTTTCAGTTGGTTCTGGGCCATGGCGATCTCTTCCGGGATCTGACCAGATCGATGATGCATGTAGCTCTGGAGTAGCAATGAGGCACCTGTCAGGGCGTTCCTCAACTGATGGGCCATGCCACCGGCGATCAGGGTGATCAAGCGAGACCGCTCCGTTTTTGCAATCCAATCGTGCGCGCTCTCAAGCTGCTGGCTGAGTGAATTGATCGATCTCGAGAGCCGATGAATTGAATCGGCGGGGCCCGCTGGGGTGATGACTTCGTACTGCCCACTCGCGATGCGATTGACTTGACCCTCGAGGCGCTCGATGCGCCGCACGATGCGAGACACGATGAGGGTTGTCACCAGCACGATGGCCACGACCGATACGAGGCCACTCGCCGCAGGCGCCCACACCGACGCTTGCCACATGCCGCTCCGATGATTGTCTTCAATCATCAGGAACATTCCGCGATACTCGCGAGCCATGGGTTCGTCCGAAAAAGGGAAGTACGCATAATCCAGTTCACGGAGTCCCGAAAGCACGCGACCTCGCGGAGGTGGGCTGGCGGCAACGAAGTCATTCAACCATGCACCCTCGGCATCGACCAAGGAAACCATGGCCACCGAGTTGTCGATCGCAATGAGGACAACATCCACGCCTGAGTAATTCTGAATTTGCTGAAGGACGTTTTTTGTGAGCGGGTACGTCGCGGTTCGGATCTGCTGGCTGACACTGTCCATGCGATCAAAGACCAAGCGTTGGTAAGCATCGCTGGCCGACCAAAGAGAGATCCAGGTCACCAGAACTGCCACGACGACAATGGTGATGGCCAAGGGAACGACGAACTGGCGGCGAAGCGACCAATCTTCCCAATTTAGGACTTCGTCGCTCTGATGCCGCATGTCGGGATTTCTTTTATTCCTCGAGAGAGACAATTTCACCGGCATTGCGGGTCGAGAGCGCGCGCCAGATATCGCGATCGATGCTGCTGGAGAAGGTGCGAGCGCTGCCATCACAAAGTCCAGAGACGACCAAGCCGCCGTGGTGGGATCGGGACAAAATCATGGCGTAGGTCGGCTGGCCCTGCGATCCGTTTCGGCCTTCCTGAGAAGAATTGTAATCGACGTCGAGCCATTTGCCTGCCACGTTCACCAGGACCTTGGCATTGGGCGGGAAAGTGGCGGTGAAACCAGTGTGGTGCACCCGTCCGTCAGGCCATTCGGCGTGCCCGGTATCTTTGAACTGTGAACCGCTCACCGCGATCGTTGCGGCTTCGTCGACCGTCGCGGGAATCGTGGTCGAAGATGGTCCGCCATTGCGATAGTAGGGCTGCCAAGCTTTGACTTCGGAGACCAACAGCGTTGAACTCAAGCCGTCGGTGATGCTGGCGAGCTTGAGCAAACTATTGGGGAAGAAGACCCCGTCACCGCCTCGCTGGGTACTGGGTTCGAACACAAACCATGGACCAAAGTTGAAGCCGTAGTTGGTTGGGAACAATCGAGGGCGGCCCACGCCCGTATCTCGGACTTCCGCTGACCGTGGATCACTTGGGCATTGAAAGAGTGGGGGCGCGACGTTGTCGATAGCCATTTGAAAATCCCACGCCGAGGTCAGGTCGATCTGCTGGTAGAGATTTGTGGCCTCGATATGAGGGAGCAGCCGACCATGCACTCCCCAGCTCCCGTTGTTGACCGTCAGCGGCAATCGGAAATCGATCACCGCCGAGGGAGGAAGGCGTTTGAAGGCGCTTTCGTAGTTGGCAGATGCCAGAACCAGCTGGCGGACATTGTTCGAGCACGACATGCGGCGGGCTGCTTCGCGGGCTGCTTGTACCGCCGGAAGAAGCAACCCGACCAGCACACCAATGATCGCGATCACAACCAAAAGTTCGACCAGCGTAAATCCGATTCTAGTACGTGCTGCCATCACCGCCCCCTTCGCGTTCCGAATTCTGAGACCAAGGACCCTGTGCAACTCGCGACCAGGGACGCTATGGATCTTAAATGCAAAACCATCGAGGGGAAGATTCGTGAGCAAACATTAACCATCCTCACCGACCGGAGGCCAAAGTTTGATCGGAGAGCCAAAGTCTTATCAGTGAACCTCGGCGCTTAGTTTCCCTTCGACTCCGATTCCTTCGGAATCTCGGTTTCGGCGACTACCTTGGCAGGGTCCGCTTGGAATTCGTCGAGGCACCCTTGACTGCACAAATGGGCAGTGTATTCACCGAATTTGGCCGAATGCTTTTCCTTGCCATCCATGCCTAAACTGCACACGTAACAGCGATGAACAATCTGGTCTTCGTCTCCGTCGAGCTTATCGGCGGCTTGCAAACGAACGAGCATCTCCTTGCTAGGTGGTACCGCATTTGGCGATGCAGCAGCCGAAGCAGGCTTGGCGTTCGAAGTGATGGAAGGAGCGGCGTTTTCGCAACCCAAAGCCGCGACCATGACCAATGGCATCCAGAAAGCAATGCAACGATTCTTCATTTCATAAATTCCTAAGGTTAGTTTAATAGGTAGGTGATTGGAGGGAGCAATCCCAACCCAAAGGATCGCAGTCCAATCAAAGCAACGCGATCAGCGATCGAAGTTTCAAAACACGTATCCGCTTAGTATCCGACGCTGGAGCTAGAAAGTCTAGCGTCGATTCGCAAACCAATTTGTGCGCAGGGCCATACGAGTGGGTTCCCACCCTTAGACCCACTGCAATCAGCTTTCCGTTCCCGGCCCGCTGTACCCAGCCATTATTTTGCAAACGTTACTTGCGGTATTGGCAGGACCATGGTCGCTCCATAGTGCGTTTTGTCGTACCCCTCGCCGGATTCATCTGAAGCAATGTGATGGACTACGGCGAGCAGGAGATTTCCTTCGACCGGTGTAAAGGAAACGAAGCCTTCTGCATCGGTTGTGCGTTCGAAATTTGGATCCTTTTCCGCAATGAGGTTCGTTCCTCGCGGGATGAAGGCAACGTCGGTATCCGTCAGAGGTTTGTTATTCCATAGCACTTGCATTCGAAGTTCCCTGCCGGCTGCGAGCGTTTGGATGGGACTGGCTAGGACTAGCTCAAGTCCGTGCGCGATCGGATGGATTCCTTCCTGACCCTCCAACGGAAGCGTGTCAAAACCGGGTGCGGCGATGAAGAACGTCTTACTCGACTTGATTGCCCGTGTCGTTCCGTGGAGCGTATCGAGTGTATGGAGTACTTGATAGACGCCCGGTAGATCAGCAATGATGCGAGCGCTCCAGTAGCCTTCTTTTTCGGCCGAGCCGATATCGCAAAGACGGGCTTTGAGATCGACACGAGACCCGTCGGGTGCGATGACTTCAAGTGTGCACGGCGCCAAGGTGATCTTGCTGGCGAGTTTGAAATCGCGATGGTTATTGCCGTGATTTCCCAACATCAGGTCTACGTGGACGACATCGCGTTGACGGGTCACTAAGGGGCCGGTTTGAACCCAGGTGTCGTGCGCTGAGCCGTTGGCTGTAACGCTCGTCAAGCATACCAGCAGGGTAAGTAGTTTAAGTTTCATGGTTGGACTGTTTCGTTGTTGAGAGTTGCAGTAACGAGGTTGAAATGTCATTGTTTGATGGTTAGTCATCGAAGTTGACCACCTCCGCTCCTGCGCGGGTTCCGTAGGCTCGCCATACACGAAGTTCGGTGCTATTGGCGACAAAAGAGACGCCGCCGTCGCATCGGACAATGTGGGCACCACTACCGTGATTGCTACGGACACCGAAAATGCCGTAGCCGCACGTGTTCATGTCCAACAACGGGGAATTGGGGGGCAGGTAATGGTTGTAGGCGCCGTAGTACTCACGCCCATGGATCCAGCCACCTCCACGCTGTCCGTTGTAGCCGCGGCTCATGGCAACCAATTGCGATTCATAAGTGGCAGGGTCATCTGGAGCTAGAAAGCCATTGGCGAGCCCCGGGGCGATCGGAGGGGTTGTCGACGAAGTCCACACGCAGGCTACATTGACCATCGTCCGCATGCGATCGTAGGGCTTTTGAGGTGCCGTGACGTTTGTGTTTTCGAGACCACGGAGGGACTCAGAGAAGGCTGCGGTTTGGCTCAAACCATCGGTGACAGCTGCGAACTTTACCCGCGCGTTGGTCCAAAGAATTCCGTCGGTCGTGACGCGTGAGTCGTAGTTCGTACCTACGCCTGTGCCGAGGTTCATGTGATAGTTATTCCCAGCGTATTGATCCACTGGCCCGCGGCCGCTGAGGGTAACGACGTCGAATCGATCCGGCCCGTTGTCGCTCGGGCAACGCAAGTATGGAATTACGGTCCGCGCGGGCTCAACAAACGCGGGCGTTAACGTTCCAGGACAGCAGCCGTTCTGCATGCGTTGTGAGAAATCGAGCAGCGAATGCAGGCTGGTGTTTTCAAAGAACGGGAGCAGCGCCGCTTGGACAGAAAAATTTCCCGCGTTGCCGCGATTAATGCCATACAGTGATGGCATTTGCTTGAAAGCGGATTCGTAATTGTGCATCGCCAAGCCGACTTGATGCAAGTTGTTGGAACAACTCATGCGCCTCGCGGCTTCTCGTGCGGCCTGGACCGCGGGTAGCAGTAGGCCGACCAGTACTCCAATTATGGCGATGACTAACAGGAGTTCGACGAGGGTAAAACCTCGCTCTCGTTTGTGTTTCATGATTCTCTTTAGTTTTTGATCGATCGTTTTGAGATGATGTAGACATTGGATCGAGACGCAGCTTTGTGATTGCGGCGCGGATTACGCACGCTCTTGGCTCCCTGTTGAACCGTTTGGAGGGTAATCCAACTGGAAATACCAAAAGCGTGCAAATGCGCGCCGAGAATCGGCCAAGCATCGATGCCATTAGGGTGTCAGAAGGCCACTAGGGTTGTTGGAGTGGTCGCGAGCAATAGCGAATTCGCAAGCCGATGCTTCGAAGGATCGCTGCTACATCACGATCAAGCCAACGATAGTGGGGCAAATGCCAGCCAACGCGGTGGTGGCAACTCGACATCGAGCACAACGAGGGAAGGGCTCGTAAGCGCTATCGCTTCCCGAGCGATCGAGGGTACTACGATATTTGCATACAAGGGTAGCGATGCCAAAAAGGGGAACGACTGGCTGAGGTCGAAGCTCTTACCTTGGCATTTGGCCGCCGACAGTCCAATCGCAAACTTAAGTTGTCCACGAGGCTTCGTCGGGGATTGCGTTTGGCAGCAGGTTTTCTTCGGACTGGAATCCATTTTTTTTGAGGAGGATTCGGTTTTGCATTGATTGCAACCTAACGGCACTTCCGTCGCAGGTTCGGACAGAACGGCGTAGGCGGGTGGCGTGATCTGATGGGAATGGGCCCATGCAGTGCGTTGGTCAGGACTCATGCAGCAGCAGGCTGTCCAACATTTCTCTGCGGAATCGCAACCACAGGCGCCGCCTTGGCAAGGATACGGCAAATTTGGATCAACACCGACATTGGATTGCGTCCGCATCGACGTTGGCATTGGCATGAGCCCAAGCACGAACCCTAGCAAGGTTGTGAAGAGCACAACCCGCGATCGATCGGACGATGGTTTGTAAAGCAATGGAATCAATCGCTCGCCTTCATGACCCGTGGGGATGCATGCGATTTGCTGGATTACCCTCCATCCGAAAGGATACTCTACGCTTCGAGTTTCGAGAAGCTGATCCCCGGTACCTGCGGCAAAAAAAAATCAGCCTCGGCTCTCGACGTGCAAATGAATGCACGGCGTGAGTCGAGGCTGAAATAATGCAATCGGTTATGTGCCACGACCCCAACCGCTGCAGTGGCTCATCCATGGTTGAGATCGTTGAAGGCGATTTTTGACTGAGATCTAGATTTTTGTCTGAGATCGCTAGTTCAATGCAGCCTGGCTTCGCGATCTTATTGCTGGACTCGTAGTCGCTTTTGAATATCGGTTTCCAGAACGCCGAAGACTGCTTCGTGGCGTTGGACGGACATTTGTAGCGCGGCCAATAGTCGCTTGGCCGTGAAGAAATTCATGATGATCCGTTGCTTGACGTGGATCGGATCCTTAGGAATTCCAACGGGCTGTGGGTTCAGGCCGAAGTCCACGATGAGTTCTTCTGGCGAGCCGGTGACACGGCAAAAATTCGCATACAGCGCAATCGCATCCTCGTCCCTGACTTGAACCTGGACTGCCTGCTGCTGATGCTGAGGCTGAGATTCCTGTACGGGTGTGTTTTCTACTTCGCTCGACATTGTTTCTTCACTCCAAGAAAATTCAACAAACTCTTAGGGACTCAGCGCCCAATCAACCTTCAGTTGTACCATTTTTCCTAAGACTAGGACGGACGAACATCAAAATTCAAAATTGAATGTTTTGATGAAGTACCGATACAATCGCCATCCGACGGAACGCCATTTCAAATGGACCTTGGATTCACCCCGATAGCTGGGGCGAACAGGTACGTCACCTTCTGCTAATTGTACGCGAACTTGGTAGGACGTACTGATCGGAACGGTTCTACCGGTTTCATCGGTTTTGGTGTCCAGGCTACCCCCGGCGGCGATGGCCAATTGAGGTGGGCAATCTTTGATCTCCGATGTGGAGAACGCGATGATTTTTCCGGGAAGCGACTCGAGCCTGGCCGATTCGAGCATGATGCTTACGTCGTCGCCGATTTGCAGGAGGTCGCGATCATGTTGATCGACGATTAGCACTCCTTCCATGACGGCCTTGGGAGCGACCAAGCAGATGAGATCCCCTTCACTGAAGTGGACATCGGCATTGCTTTTATCGAATGGATCCCCGGACCAGCTAGGCAATTGCTCTTGCGACTTGGCGGCTTTGCTATCGTCTTTCGGAGGCGGACGATAAATGATTCCGTCGATGGGGCTGCGGATGGTCAAGTTCTTGTATTTGTCATCGAGCACGGTGAAGATATTGAGTTTGGTCGTCACTTCTTCTTGTTGAATTCTCAGGATATTGATTTGCGACGTGTCCGAAGCAGCGGTTCGTTCGAGGTCGGCGAGTTTGATGCGGGCCGACTGGTACTCACCCCAAGCCTTGGTACGTTCGTACTCCAACTCCGAATTGACCAGTTCGCAAAGGACATCTTCTTTCGCGACCCACTCATCGGGCTGCTTGTTCCATTGTTTGAGTTTTCCGCCTGAGAGGATCCGGACCTCCTTAGCGCCTTCGGGCTGGATCTCGGTCGGGCAGTAAACAGAGAAAGGCAGTGGGAAGAACGCGACGAAGCCGATGATGGCCGCAGCCATGACCAAACTGGTCACCACGTTACCACTTTTGATCTTGTTGGCTTTTCCGGGCGTCCTGAAGAACTTAACGATACCGATGATGCCTGGAACAATCATGCCCGCGACTCCTGCCACAGCGAAGGTGCGGCCTAGCGATTGCAGGCCGTAAGGTTTGAGAACTTGATTGAGGAACATGATGATACTAAAGGCTACAAACCAACGGTACACGAATGAACCGACGGTGTACAAACCGAACAGTGGTCCATTGCGCTGCGGCAGGAACGGATTGTCTTGAAGTTCGAGTCCCAAGCAATTCTTCTGCAACCATCGTTTGAGGATTTCCTGCGCTTTTTGCCGCAAGTTGGGGATCTCTAGATAATCCATGAGGATGTAGTATCCATCGAAACGCAACAATGGATTTCCGTTGAACACGACCGTGCTGACCGAGCAAATGAACATGACGCTCAAGCACAGGAAGTTGAACATGCCGTCTTCGCTGTACCACCACAGAAACGTGGCGATGGATGCGAGGATGAGTTCGACATACATCCCAGCTGCCCCGATGAAAACGCGTTGCCATTTGTTCGGTAACATCCAGGAATCGGACACGTTGCAATAAAGGCATGGCGTGAAGACGAGGAACATGAGTCCCATCTCATGGCACTCGCCGCCGAACTTTTTGCAACTCAATCCGTGTCCAAACTCGTGACAGATTTTGACTGCCCCCATGGTCAGCCCGAGCCAGATCCAATTGTTGGCGGCGAAGAATTGCTCGAATGTTGGTAGTTTGCCCCGGAACTCTTGGTAATTGACCAGCACCAATGTGATGGCACACAAACCGAAGCCCAATGCGAACAGCAGGCACCAAGTTGTGAAGAGCCAACCGAACCAAGGCAGTAGGGCATTCAGGATGCGTTCGGGATCGATGCCCCGAAAACGGATGGCAAAAACGTTGGACAGTTTGCTCAGCAGCTCCTTCCGTTTCTTCGTTTCGCCTCTACGACGGAGCGGTTTCCCTTGGCCGCTCGAGTGCGAGATCACCAGCCCGCTGCGGTGCAGCATGCCAACGAACTGCTGGAGATCCTGAAGCGAAATGCGCTGGGGCGCGAATTCGGATTGAAACCGCTCCTTGATCGACTGCAAGGAAGTTTCGCCGTCGAGCATGTTGAGGATGGCGAATTCCTCTTCGTGGAATCGAAAGTAATTGAGTCCAACCGGTTCTTTGACGACCCAATAAACACGACCATCGTATTTGTGTCGGCGTGACTCCAAGTCGGGGCGACGGCGCAGCCGAAGGGGCCGCATCGAGCTGTTGACTAAGGAATCGGCCATCGTGGTCATGCGTGCGTGTTGCTCCAAGCAGTGAGGCTTCGGCGTATCGATGGGCTACAGGAAGGACGGTGCGGGTTGTCCCGTAGGAGGGTTGTCTATTGGACTGCGTCGATCCGGGGTTGGTTCCCTGTTTTCCCCCGTAATTGCTTTTCGTCGTGGTTGTTTTGAAGTTACTGTTTCGGAGTTATCTCAACCGTGGCATCCATTTTTCCACGAAAGAGATACTGACCGCCGACGATGCGGTTCGGAATTTCCACCCAGACAGCGAATTCGTTCTTGCCGTCGACGGCACCTTGTGTTTCCGGCTCGACGAAACCGACGACACCATCGACTTGTTCCACTTGTCCAGGACGAATTTGAATGTACACCCGGGCTGGTGCACGCTCGAGGATGTTCGGCGACTCGGAAATGCGAACCCGTCCTTTGACGCGGAAGCTGTCCAGCGAAACCAGTCGCATGATTTCATCCCCGGCCTTGACCCATTCAAATCGTTCCTTGTCGGTTTTCGCGACAATGCCGGTAAACGGGGCTCGAATGGTTCTTAATTCCACTTGCACTGCCGAAGCGTTGACTTTGGCCTGCGAGACGCCGACGGCAGATTGATTGATTTTTTGCTCGCGTTTGGAGACTTCGATTTGGAATCCTGCCTTGATCCACTCCAATCGCTTGCGTTCGTATTCGTCGACATTGGCGACCTCTTTTCGAAAGAGGCTTTCGGTGCGTTCGAAGTCGTTCTTCGCCACTTCCTCGGAAGCGACCGAGAATTTAATTTGGCTCTCATCCTCGGCCTTAAGGATCGCAGATTCGAGTTCCTTCTTTGCGACTTCCTGTTCCGCTTTGGCCAATCGATTATCGATTTCAACGATCACGGCATCATTCTCAACAACGGAGCCTTCGTCGACGTAGAACTCGCGGATGACCCCGTCGGCTTGAGCGACGATCTTCACATCATGCACGAACGACAACACACCGCGGTAGCTGATGACACCGCCGCGGGAAGTAGATTCAGCCGTCGGCATGGCGGGTGGAACCGGAACGCCGTTGGTTGGGATGCGCAACCCATCGGGCTGTCGCTGCGGGTTGATGACTGGCGATTGCGATTCGTCTTGGTTCGGTGCAAACGTCGTCAGTTTCGAAGGCCTTAAATCGGGTCCTTGCTCCGGTTCGACCTGCTCAACGGTTTGGGGTGCGGACAACATGGAGGCACGCATAACGCCAGCGCCATTGCCAGGGACCCCGCCACGGTCGAGTGAATCCTCGGGGAGGGCGATCTTTGATGCGATGGCAGAATGCGTATCAGAAACGTCTCCCGCTGGCCGCAATTCTGAAGGCGCAAGCTGAGAAGCTCGGGGTGCGGGTTGCGGTTCGGTGGTCAACGGCGAGTCTGAGAGATTGGTCGAGTCTGAGGGATCGACCGAAAGAAGTGTTCGGTCCGATTCCGCCTCAGCAGGACTCGACGATTGTCCGAAGGAGACCCACCGGTTCATCTCCGAACCGCTGCGATCGGATACCCACCAGTACGCGCCAGCAGTTGCCAAAACAAGTACGAAGGAGAGTGCCAGCAAAGCTCGCTGTCCAGTTTTTGACGATTCCATATTCGATTGACTCCTTGAGGACCTGAAGGGCCCCTATCGGTTGGCTGTCGTGTTGAGCTTACGAGATGATCTAAAAGAGAACGTTGGCTCGGATCCACTCGATGACTTCATAAAAGCTTACGAAGGCAACGCTGCGTTTCCCACACTTGATGTCCGCCATGACCCGAGCACCCTGCCGACGCGAGATCTTCAAGAGTGCATCGTCGTTGGGGATGCATCGCAATTTGACGACCGCGCCATCCTCCGCATCCAATTCGGCGCGCTGTCCAATGCCAGGTGGAAAAAGTTTTCCCATGTATTTCGTTTCTGGAGCGGTCATCAGAATGATTTCCACTTCCAGGTAACGATTTCCCTCGGCGTCCTGTTTGCTGTCATGCGCGAACGCATGGTCCAAGTAGCGCATCCGTTTTTCGGGCATGAGGACTTCGATTTCCCACGGTCCGGTTGGATCGGAGATGCTCATCAAGACTTGGCCGGTTACGACTGGCCGTGCGTTGAGGACTTTGCGAACGTCCCAAGTGGTGACTGTACCGTCGATGGGGCTAACGCGTTGCAACTCGGTCTTGCGCTTCTCGAGAATCTTCAATTCCTCGGCGCGGTTGAGGACTTCCTGTTCGGCTTGTTTGATCTCTTGGTCGTACCGGATACGATCGGCGTCGCTCAAACGGGTATTGTCGTTGAGCAGTCGCTTCAGCCCGTAGGCCTGTGTTTGTGACTGACTCAATTGACCGCGCGTCATCTCGATCTGGTGTGCTAATTCCGCATTCCTCATCAAGACCAATGGTTGGCCAGCGACCACTTCTTGACCATGATCGACGAGTACGTTTTCAACTTCACCGTCGGTGTGCGCAAAGACCTGGCGTTCGATACTCGGCTTGAGCTTACCATTGCCTTGCAAATCGAAATCCATCGGGATCACGAATAAGGCGCCGATGGCGGCTGCGATGAGTGTCAGGATGGTTACGGTTTTGGGCAACGCAGACCCGCGAAACATCCAAAGGCATCGGTCGAGGAATTTCCAGAACGGCATGAATACGATACGGCTGTGATCGATCGAATTGGAAATTGCTCGACAAGCATGTTCGTAGACGAGGTCGACTCTTCCTTCGAGCGTCTGGCGTGACAGTTGGGTTTCGATCTGCTCAACGATCAACGCGCCGATGATGCTGCGTCGGACGCGTGTTTCGGCGTTCTCATTCCTTTGCGCCAGAACATCCCCTTCGACATGGCGTTCGGGTTGTCGGATGGGAAGAACCGTGACCGTCCGGCCATGCGACAAATCGACATAATCTTCGATGGCCTCTTCAATTTGAGGCGGGAGATCTTCGGTCGTACCGTCGTACCAAAGGGGCTCGCCGCTTCGCACGACCCGTGTGGCCAGTTGATTGAGGGCCTGCACAATATTCGAGCGGTTCTCGATCGTATCCTGACCTGAAATCGAGATCACTTTGGCTTTTCCATGCTTCATGATCGCAACGCTGACGCGATCGCAATCGATGAGACGACGGCCTTCGTTGGCGATGGTGAAGGCGGTGTCCTTAAGATCGAGGTTCTCATGGACGAGGCGGGCGAATTGATCGGATTGTTGCCACAGCTCCTGACGCACCGAAACCTCGGTCAGCGTATGCCCCTTGAGCCACTCACCGATGAGCTTGGCCATGTGCTCAACGAACTTCAAGTATCCGCGCTGGGCGTCCGGCGGGGAGTCCGAACGCTGGAATACTTCAATCAAACCGACGGCTTGCTTTGGCGAAGCCAAGGGGGCGGTTACGAGCAGGTAGCGGGTTGGATTTCCTTCTCCTTCGGCGAGGGAACTCGACATCGGCGGAATCAGTTCGCCCCGTCCCTGTTGGATCAGTCGCGACAGAAGACGACCGTGCTGGATGGCTTCGTCGTTCTCCGGTTCGATCAGATTTGGAGAAATCTGGATCTGGTGAGCGAGCCGCAGACCGTCCTCGCCATCGAGCATCCAGATCGCGCCGCCAACGGCCGCCAAGGCGTTCACAACGCGCGTGAGTACAGCCGGATAGAATTCGGATGCCGGCAAATTTGATTTCGCAAGCTCCGAAATTTCATTGACAAGCGTGCGAATCTGTCGCTTGGTCGTTTCGATATTTTCTTCGGTGGGTCCGGACGCCATAACCGACCAATCCTCGGAGAGACTTCATAAATATGGGTCCTCGCGTGCTACGTCTCATTTTGAGGGAATCCCACCAACATCAACATAGGGTGTGGTCGAAAATTGCAAAAGGACCATTTCGTCCAAGTCGGCAGAGTTTGGCCATTCCGAGTGAACTGTTGTCCGGTTGGTGGGGATACGAAGACCCTGCGGGGAGCAACCGAGGCCCCGGAGGGAAGCCAACGAGCCCTAAGCTGGCTCAGGAATGTGTTGCGGGACCGCGACATGTGGGTCATTATGGGGTACACAAGTCCACCGTCTCGAGTTATCGGACTCCGGACTCCGTGCCTTTTGCATGGTTGAGTTGCTTCGTTGAGTTGTTCGCAGAAACGATAGGTTCATGATTCTTCGTTACGTAAATGAGACCCTCCTAGGACGCTGGTTCCGTGTGGCCTTTATTGGAGGGTGGTTTGCAACGGTGGCCGCTGCACAGGAATCCGCACCGGAAACACCGCCGACCGATCCGCCCAAGACCTTGAGCGATCGCGTCGACTCTGGATTGGTCGGACCTCTGAGTTTCCGCAGCATTGGCCCTGCGTTGATGTCGGGAAGGATCGCGGACATCGCGCTGGATCCTCAGCAACCCAACACTTGGTACGTGGCGGTTGGTTCCGGTAATCTTTGGAAGACCACCAACGCGGGAACTACCTTTACTCCGATCTTTGACCAGCAGTCTTCGTACTCGATCGGATGCGTCACCGTGGATCCGCACCACAGCGACACGATTTGGGTGGGTACCGGAGAAAATGTCGCAGGCCGACACGTGGGATTTGGGGATGGCGTCTACCGCAGTCGCGATGGGGGCAAGAACTTTGAGAATCTCGGGCTCAAACATTCCGAACACATCAGCAAAATCGCAATCGACCCCAGGGATCCAAACACGATCTTTGTGGCGGCTCAAGGCCCGTTGTGGTCCCCTGGCGGCGAACGTGGACTTTTCAAATCCACCGACGGCGGCGTTACCTGGAGAAATGTTTTGAGCAAAGGTCCCTACACCGGCGTGACCGACGTTCTCATTGACCCCCGCGATCCGAGCGTTATGTACGCCGCCACCCACCAGCGGCATCGAACCGTCTGGGCCTTGTTGGACACCGGACCCGAATCGGGACTTCACAAATCGGTCGATGGAGGTGAGACCTGGCGGGCGCTCACGCAAGGCATCCCGGGCGAGGACAAAGGCAAAATCTCGATCGGCATCTCCCCTCAGCAGAACAATGTGGTCTACGCCAGCGTCGAGTTGATGAATCGCAAGGGCGGATTCTTCCGAAGTGAAAACGCGGGCGAAAGCTGGGAGAAACAAAGTGACTTTGTGTCGGGTGGTACGGGCCCTCACTACTACCAAGAAATCTATCTCGATCCGCATCGCTTCGATGTCATCTACCACGCCAACGATACGCTGGTTCGTAGTCTCGACGGTGGAAAAACATTTAAGCCCATCGAGGGTCGAGCCAAACATGTGGACAATCATTGCGTGGTCTTTCATCCCACCGACTCGGATTTCTTGTTGGTCGGTTGCGATGGCGGTGTGTACCGATCCGATGACTTCGGCCAGTCTTATCGGTTCTTCGCCAATTTACCTGTTACGCAGTTCTACAAAATCGACGTCGATTACGACCTGCCCTTCTACCATGTCGTCGGCGGCACGCAGGACAACAATACGCAGTACGGGCCCGTTGCCACGGGCTTTGTCCAAGGCCTCACCAATGCGGACTGGCGGATCACGATCGGTGGCGACGGACATGACAATGCGATTGACCCGACCGATCCAAACATCCTCTATTGCGAAGCCCAACAAGGTTTTTTGAATCGTTTCGATCGCAAGACGGGTGAGGCAGTCGACATCAAACCCCAGCCATCTGCCGGCGAAGAAGACTTCCGATTCAATTGGGACTCACCGATACTCATCAGCCCACACGACCCAAAACGGTTGTACTTCGGGAGTCGAAAACTACATCGCAGCAACGATCGCGGTGAGTCGTGGACAACCATCAGCCCCGATCTCTCCAAGGGAATCGACCGCTGGACGTTGCCGGTCATGGGTCGGGTATGGGGCGTCGATGCAGGCTTCGATTTGATGGCCATGAGCGCCTACGGCAACATCACCTCCGTCAGCGAATCTCCAAAGGTCGAAGGATTGTTGTACGTCGGAACCGATGATGGATTGATTCAGGTGAGTGAAGATGGCGGTCAGACGTGGCGAAAGAACGAGCGATTCTTCGACATTCCCGAAGGCGCGTTTGTCAACGACGTCAAAGCAGATCGCCATGCAGCGGACACCGTCTATGCCTGTTTGGATCATCACAAGACTGGGGATTACAAGCCTTACGTGATCAAGAGTACTGATCGTGGTCGTACCTGGACCTCCCTGATCAACAACCTACCCGACCGACATTTGGTCTGGCGGATCGAGCAAGATCCCATCGAACCGAATCTTCTCTTCCTAGGAACTGAGTTCGGTGTGTTTGCCTCGGTCGATGCTGGCCAGAAATGGTTCAAGTTTTCCAATGGACTGCCCAATATTCCCGTTCGCGATCTGGCCATTCAAAAGCGGGAGAATGATTTGGTATGCGCGACGTTCGGTCGTGGCATCTATGTGCTCGATGATTATTCAGCGCTTCGTGAATTGTCGACGGAAGCCTTGGACAAGCCCGCGCATTTGTTTTCCACCCGGCGGACATGGTGGTACCAACAGGCCGACAAACTTGGGGGTAAGAAAGGATTTCAAGGAGACAGTTACTTCGTGGCTGACAACCCTGCTTATGGCGCCGTGTTCACGGTTCACTTCCGCGACACCTTCCAATCGCTGAAGGAAAAACGGGATGAGTCGGAACAGAAGGCCAAGTCGGAGAGCAAAGACGCGCGGGTTCTGTCCCTGAAGGAACTCGAAGCGGAGCAGCGCGAGTTGTCGCCCAAGCGGTACTTGCAAATCACCGACGCCAACGATGAGTTCGTGGCACGCGTGGAGCTACCCAACGCCAAAGGCATGCATCGCGTGACCTGGGACCTACATACGACTCCGATCCGTGGATCCGGTGCGCGGCCCATGGCCATGCCGGGTCGATATAAGGCCGTTGTCTACCAATGGGATGGCAAGGCGACAGAGAAACTGTCCGACCCAGTGGAGCTGATCGTCGAAACGATGATCGACCCGAGCTTGCCAGCCGTCGATCGCGAAGCGTCGTTGGCATTCCAAAAGTCCGCCGTCGCCCTCCAACACCAACTCGATCGCGCACGGCGCGTTATTGCCAAAGCCAACGAGGCATTGACCGAAGCCTCAGAAGTGGTCTCGCAAAGCGTGGCAGAACCGGGGGCATTGCTGGCGGAAGTCCATGGTTTGGAAACCGCGATCGAGATCTATGAACGCAGCTTGTTTGGGAATCCGCTCCTAAGCGAACGCTACATGGAATCGGTACCGACTCCCTCGACTCGATTGTCGAGCGCGTTTTTCGGAGCCCTGGGGTCGAGCCACGGCCCCACACAAACGCATCGAACTCAACTCGAGATCGCCAAGCAGGAGTTGGATGAAAAACTGCCGCAGCTCGATGCCATCGTCGTGCAACCCGTGGTGGGACTTCGAGCCAAGCTGGAAGCAATGGGACTGGATCTCACGAGCGATTTCGGTCGATGATCGCTCAGCGGACAAGCGACAAATGCTCCCGCCAGCGGACGTTATCCGTCAGCGGGAAATCGGTGCGTTGATGCACGCCCCGCGATTCGGTTCGGGTCAACGCGGCGGTGGTCATCATCAAGCTGACGGTTAGCAAGTTCTGAAGCTCCCAGGCTTCCACGGACTGCTCCAAGGCATGCGAGGTCAAGATGGAGCAGTAGCGGCGAATTTCCTGAAGGGCTTCTTCAAGGCGTTCGCGGCGTCGATGCACTCCGACGGCCCGCCACATCAAGGCCCGGGCCGAATTGCGGATGTCACCCAGGTCGATCGGGAGACTTGCCAGGTCGCGGGCGGGGTTCCCGATCGGGAGTACTTTCAAGCCGTTGCCACGATGCGCGAGGGCGGCATCGGAGGCATTGCGGCCGGCGATCGCGCCGAAGACCAAGCCCTCGAGCAGGCTGTTGGATGCCAAGCGATTGGCTCCATGCAATCCCGTACTCGTGACTTCACCCGCCGCCCAAAGTCCAGGAAGGGTGGTGCGAGCGGAATCGTCAACCAAGGTACCACCGATCATGTAATGGGCTCCAGGACGGACCGGGATCGCGTCCTGCGCGATGTCCAGCCCGAAACCTTCGCAGACCTTCGCAATGCCTGGGAATCGCGCCCGCACATGCGCGGGATCCAAATGCTTGAGTGTCAGATACACGCAGGGCGATTGCGTTTTCTCCATTTGGCTGACGATCGATTTGCTGACGACGTCGCGTGGTGCGAGCTCCAACCTCGGGTCGTAGTCGCTCATGAATCGGTAACCGGTGGAATCGATCAGGTATGCTCCTTCGCCGCGAATGGCTTCGGTGATCAATGTTCGCGAACTGCCGGCGATGTACAGCACCGTTGGGTGAAACTGCATAAACTCCATATCGCGGAGCATGGCTCCGGCGCGGAAAGCGATGGCGTGGCCGTCGCCTGTGGCGACTTTGGGGTTGGTCGATTCACGAAAAACCTGGCCACAGCCGCCGGTGCAAAGCACCGTCTCCTTGGCCCAAATCATGACCGGCGGGCGTTTCGCGATGGAGACGATCGCACCACAGCATCGGTCCTCATGGGTCAGTAGGTCGATCGTGTAGGCTTCTTCGCAGACCTCGATGTTCGCGCGGTCACGAGTATGCGCGATCATAGCCCGCATGATTTCTTTGCCCGTTGCGTCCCCAAGCGCGTGAATGATCCGTTGATGGGAGTGTCCCCCTTCGCGGCCGAGGATCAATTGGCCGTCGAGTTGATCAAAACGTGTTCCCCAACCGATGAGTTCTGCGACACGTTGAGGCGCTTCGCCCACGATCATGGCTACCATGGACTCATCGCAGAGATCACATCCGGCGATCAATGTGTCTTGAACGTGATTGTCGAAGCGATCCTCGGGGTCCCAAACACTAGCAATCCCGCCTTGGGCATACGCGCTGTTGGATTCCTCGACCTTATCCTTCGTCAAAATCATGGTTCGCAGCGAAGGGTCGATTTCATGCGCGACCCGCAATCCAGCCAGGCCACCGCCGATAATCAGCACATCCGTGAAGTAATGCCCCATACGACGCGGCTCGAATGGGATCAGATAGCGTGGCACCCATTCACGCCATCGTTGTTCTAACGTTCGATTGGGTAAAGGCAGTGTCCGCTTGGCATCATTCATCATCAGGCCTGTAAATCATTCATCATCGGTATCATTCATCATCGGGCCTGTAAATCATTCATCATCGGTATCATTCATCATCGGGCCTCAATGGGTCATCCGGATCAAAAAAGAAATCCTCGAGCCCCATCGGTAGTGTATCGCCACCTAAGGCTTGTTTGCGGCGTCGAGACAGGGCGTCCAAGTCCAAAGCGTCGTCCCCCAAGCAAGCGAGGACGGCTTCTTGCCAAGCGCGTTGGGTCGCGAGCGGATGACTGCGATCCTGCGACAACCGCTTGATCGCGTACCGCAATACGTTGATACCGTCGCGGGCCGAAAAATCTAACTTCATCGCGTGCGCGGATTGCAAGAAATCGACCGTCAACGCCAGCACCTCTGCTTCAGCAAACGGCAGATGGTACTGAAGGATCGCGAGCTCATCCTGCCGATTGGGGAACCCGACTTGGAGCGTGGGCTGTAGTCGGCTCAGAATGTAGTCGGGGATTTCGTACGTCGAATCGTCCTGGTTCATGGTCACCGCAGCTCGAAACTCGGGAGAGGCATGGACCGTGATCCCGGCCACGATCGACTCCACATATCGGCGTTGGTCGAACAGTGGGGCCAACGAGGCCCACGACTTTTCATTCATGCGATTGCCTTCGTCGAGAACGCATACCCCACCGCGCAGCATGGCCGTTACCAAGCCCGAGGCGTGGTACGCAATCTTCCCATCGCTCGCCAAAACTGGGGTGACCAGCAAGTCCTCGGGCCGCGTGTCGGCCGTGCACTGGTAGATATAGAGGTCCTGGCCTCGAGCGGCCGCGGCCGCCATGGCCAAAGCCGTCTTGCCCACACCAGGCACCCCCACCAGCCGTGGGGTCAGGGGCAAGTCGGCTGCGTCCACTGTCAACCAGCAGGCAGCCAATTGTTGCAGGGGTTCCTCCTGGCCAATCCACCGGGCTGGGTTGGACACTGGATTGGACAAGGTCAACCGGACGCCGTCGATCGTTACCGTCTCACTCATGGAATATGCAGTCGCTCAGTGGCCAAAGAAGTTCGACGGTAGCCTATCGGAAAGCGTGAGACGTTGCAACGAACCAAGACCGAACAGAAAACGAACAAAAAATCCTCCGATTTTTAAGAAATGAGGTTTCCGAGTGGCGGGAGACCGCTACACTTGAAGTAATCCCGCAAAAAACTGCATTCGAGACTTCGGGCGTGACTTGGATGCAGTTGGGACCTGCCCTGTGCTGTCAGAAAACGGGCGTGACTGACAGCGCAGGGTTTTTTTTATGCGCCGATCGGCGACATTTCTTGGTCGTCTGAATAATTTTCGGTGTCGTCTGCTTCAAAAAGAGGGCTGGCCGAGCGCAGGGTTCGGTTCGTCGATCCCGAGTTTCTTCATTTTCTTGTACAGGGTGGTGCGGTTGATGCCTAAGGTGTCCGCGGTCACGTTGCGGTTCCACTGATTGGCCCGCAACACTTCCAAAATGATCTGACGTTCAGGTTCCTCGAGGGCTTCGCTCAGAGTCTTCGGTGCGTTTGTGGATCGATGGGAAGATGGATTGCGAGTGTCCTCGCCGTCGCGTGCCAATCCGGCTAAACCCGGCAAAGCTTCGGCATTCATCGCCGTCGGAAGCAAATCGCTATCGATGTTCTTGCCTTTGCAAAGCAAGACGGCACGCTGGATCGTGTTTTCCAATTCGCGAATGTTGCCTGGCCAGCGGTAACGCTGCATGGCTTGCATGGCCAGTGGAGTGAACCCATCGACGGTCCGCCGGTATTCATCGCAAGCCCGAATCAGAAAGTGATGAGCCAAGAGTGGGATATCGTCGACGCGTTGGCGCAACGGGGGCAGTTCGATGTTGATGACGTTGATGCGATAGAACAAGTCTTGGCGAAAGCGACCATCGATCACGGCGGCTTCGAGGTCTTCGTTGGTGGCTAAAATGGTTCGCGTATCGACCGAAACGGTTTCGTTGCCCCCGAGAGGTTCAAACTGCAATTCTTGGAGGACACGTAGCAACTTGACTTGTAGGGCTGGGGTCGCGGTACCGATTTCATCCAGAAACAGCGTGCCTGAGTCTGCGAGTTGAAATTTACCTACCTTGTTCGATGTGGCACCGGTAAATGCCCCTGTGACGTGGCCGAAGAGTTCGCTCTCGAGCAATGTATCGGGCAGCGCACCGCAAGCGACCTCGACGAACGGACTGTTTCTTCGGCTTGATTTTTTGTGGGCGGCGCGGGCGATCATGCTCTTGCCCGTTCCATTCTCGCCGGTGATCAAGATGGTTGCACGTGCATCGGCAACGCTATCGAGGGTATCAAAAATCTTTAGCATTCTCAGATCGTGACTGACAATGTTGTCCAGACCGAACCGCCGATCGAGTTGTTGCCGCAGCTCGGAGTTTTCGTCAGCGATCTGCTGTTGTTGTAGCGCGCGGTCGATGGCTGCCTGGAGTTCTTGATCGATAATCGGTTTGGATAGAAAGTCGAAGGCTCCGGCCCCGATGGCTTCGCAGGCCGCATCCGGACCCGCGTAGCCTGACATCATTAGGACGGGCAAGTTCGGAAATTTGGCCCGGGCCGCGCGCAGTAGACCGAGTCCATCGCCATCATCGAACCGAACATCGCATAAGAAGAGATCGAACGTTTGGGAATCGAGCAGCATTCGGGTCTGCGCGACGCTGGGAGCGACTTGGACTTGAAAACCGAGTCCGATCAGCCATTCCGACAGAGAGTCCAACAGCCAACGGTCGTCATCGGCGACCAGGATCCGTGGCTTGGCATTTTTTGGTCGGACAGGCTTGCGCATGGTCGTGAAATTGTGTGGGGGGTCGGGGGGTAAGATCGTTTGCTCGTCGGCCGACTTGGCTTTCGAAACGATCCATACAACAACCCTAGGTTGCTAAAACACAACAGGTCGAACTCCAAACGTGTGGCATCCACGCATCGGGTGCGTTTTTGCGTTACCTCGCTAAAACAGCCCACAAATTCGCTAAAATTGTTTTCTTCGGACCAGAACGCTTCCCGCTGTCCGAACTATTCTGAATGGTGCTTGGGTCCGCCAGTGGTTGGCCCCCCGGCATGATTCTTTTCGTTTCCCCCTGCGATGGCGAGGATGGCGTGTTCTCGAGTTTTTGGCCGCGACAAGCGGAGATACATCGTCCCGAATCCACTTGGCTGGCCATGCTCTTTGGGTCGATCGCGGGTTTTTTGCTACCCGTGCTCATCCTTTTGCTGGGCTGGACGCTCGACCTATTGGTACGGGGCTCGACCGGCGATATGCC
The DNA here is from genome assembly GCA_041752005.1 of Pirellula sp. Taxonomy (GTDB): domain Bacteria; phylum Planctomycetota; class Planctomycetia; order Pirellulales; family Pirellulaceae; genus JBKCUI01. Next base: position 78,188 of record JBGSHV010000032.1, read on the forward strand.
GTCTGAGTTACGGGTGGGACCTTGGATGCTCCAGACGTCCTGGCTGAGCGCAGGGGCCAGTCCGCTCCGCGGCATCCTGGGCTTGGTGGTTCTGATGGCCATCGTGGCCTTGATGAAGCTCTTGGCCGTCGTCATTTGCGAACGGGCCGCCTGTCATGCCTCACTCGATTTCGACACACAGGTACAGAAGCTGCTTTTTTCCAAGTCGGGGGCACTGGCAACCGAACATGGTCTGTCCGGGCAGCGATCGCTGCTGCATGAATTTCAATTGACGAGCATCCCGAGGATCCGCGATGCCATCCTGGCTTGGTACGCAGCGATGCCCCGTTTCGTAATCCACGTCGTGTTGCTTTTCGCGTTGGCCTCGACCATTGACCCTTGGTTAACCGCCACAGCGGCCGTAGGCATTTTTATCTTGCGGACGACTTTTTTCTACTTGGAATCGAACCGCCGCAAGCAGCGGCCGGTTCATCTCGAACGCTGGCGAGCGGCCCGCGAGAAACTCGCTTACCTCTGCGATACCGCCCCCTTGCTCGCCACCATTCACGATACGGGAGACACCGCCAACAGCTACCGTTCGCATCTTCAAAGTTATCGCCAGTCCGGTTTGAGTTTGATGGATTTCGGCGGATTGCGAAGTCCGGTGTTGCAGTTGATGGGCGTTGCCCTGGCGACGTTGTTGTCGATTCTTGCGGCCGTACAAATCTTGGATACTTCCGGGCCGATCGGGATCGGGGCCATCGCGACCTTGGTCGTCGCCGTCACCATGGGGATCCTCGCCTTCTCCCGGGCCGGTGCCGCCGTTTCCCGAAGAAGAGAAGCGGAAGCTTCGGTGCAACAAGTTGTTAATTACTTGAGTCAAGGCGAATCTGGAGAAGTGCAAAAGGATCTGCAGGAGCCAGTGCAAGTATCCGGAGCCTTGGAATTCGATCACTTAACTATCCGTGAAAGCAGCGGTCAAAAGCTGCTCGAAAATATCTCGTTGCGATTGCAACCTGGACAGATAACGGCCATCGTTGGAACCGAAAATGTTCAGACCCGAGCGTTGGCGGAATTGATCTTAGGATTCGGCCGGCCGACCAGTGGACGCATTCTGATCGACGACGTCGATTCGATTGATATCGCACGCGCATCGATTCAAAAGCTTTCGCTTTGGGTCTCGCCCAATGGTCCCTTGGTCAGCGGAAGCATCGAAGAAAACTTGTGGATCAATGGACATCCCGATGCCACCGTCGACTTGATGGAAGTCGCGAGGCGGGCTCGGGTCGCCGAAGCGATCTTCAATTTGCCAGAAGGGCTACAGACGTTGGTATCGCCTGCGGAGGACCGATTGCAACCCGATGCCATGTTTCGATTGGGGATCGCCCGCGGTTTTGTCAAAAAGCCGTCGATTGTGGTGGCCGAAGAACCGCAGCCTGCAGCCCGTGCTTCGATCGAGCACGACACGACCGAAGCGCTCCTGCAACTCAAAGCGGATGGCGTGATCGTGGTCGTGCTCCCGAGTCGCATCACTACGTTGCGCGCGGCCGATCAAGTCCTATTGGTGCATGAACATCGCATCGCTGCCGTCGGTACGCACGCGGAACTACTTGAAACCAGTGAGCTGTATCGTCACTTGAATTATCTTCGATTCTCCGCGGTTTCCATGTAAGCCATTCATGGATCGCGGTTCCTCTCACCAGAGATCCATGCCATGCGAAGTATTTCGCGCGCTTTTGCTTGGTGCATGCTCAGTTGGTTCACCTGCCTGCTAGCGCCGAGTCTCAGTGCCCAGGATCCCGATTCCGAACTGAACCGTGTGCCTGAATCGCTTCGCGAGTGGGTACCGTGGGTTCTCTGGGACGATGTGCCGCGCAGTGTGCCTTCGCTTTACAGCGATTCGGCGCAACGCATTCCTGTCTGGCCGTCACGACTAAGCCTCAACGCGAATCGTGACGGCGGAAAATGGAAGGTTCAGGTGCGGATGTTTTCGGATGGCTGGCTACCGCTGCCCGGAGATGCCGAGCACTGGCCAACCGACGTTCTCGTTAACGATGCGCCCACGGTCGTCGTCGAGCACCGTGGCGTGCCCTCCATGTTTCTGACGCAAGGCGAGTACCGATTGACGGGGCATTTGCCTTGGTCGGAGTTGCCACAGCGACTGGCACTCCCCAAGGCCTATGGGCTTCTTGAATTAACCGTCGCAGATCAACCCGTGCCCTTTCCGACGTGGGATACCGACGGCTGGCTCTGGTTGCAGCGCTCGAGCGCCGCGGAAACCGAATCCAATCAACTCACACTTAACGTATACCGAGTTATTGAGGATGGCTTACCGATCTGGCTCCGCACCCAGATCGATCTGACGGTTTCTGGCAAAACCCGTGAGGAAGTCATTGGCTATGTACTTCCCGAGCAATGGCAACTCTCTTTCGTTTCCAGCCCTATTCCCGTCGCCATCGATGAATCGGGGCAACTCAAGGCCCAACTACGTCCTGGGACATGGCAGATCCGCATCGATGCATTTCGCAATCAGGATTTGAAGGATCTCCAGTACGCGCCTGGCATCGCGCCGGCGGCATCCACCGAGTTGATTGCGGTTCGAGGCCAACCCGCACTCCGTGTTGTGGAACTTCAAGGTGGGATACCGATCGATGCACAAATGACAAACTTCCCTGAGGCCTGGCGGGATCTGTCCGTATTTGAATGGAAAACCGACACGCCGCTGACTTGGGTTGAAAAATCCCGAGGCATGGGTATGCAAATCCCCGACAAACTCGGTATCGGGCGCTTGCTGTGGCTCGACGACGATGGCCGCAACCTAACCTTCCAAGACATTCTGAAAGGACAACCCAAACAGATTGCGAGATTGGATGTGATCGATTCTCACGAGTTGGGGGTTGTTCGGATCGATGGTGAGCGCCAACTCATCACGGCCAATCCGACGACCGGTTCGCATGGTGTTGAACTCCGTACCCGCAACCCGACCATCGAAGCCATCGGCCGCGCACCCATGTCCAGCGCGATGCTCGCTACAGGATGGAAGACCGATGCGGATTCTCTCCATGTGACGTTCTATTTGCCACCTGGATGGCGCGCCTTGGCCATGCTCGGCGCCGATCGTGTCCGGGGGGATTGGATCACAGCTTGGTCGCTACTGGATCTTTTTCTGTTGCTAGTTTTTACGATCGCTGTGTTTCGAATCTGGGGCTGGTTGCCAGCGGCCATCGCCTTCGTCGCGTTTGCCCTTTCGTACCACGAGCTCGGTTCGCCTCGTTTGACATGGTTCTTTCTGTTGATTCCTATCGCTATCCTGAAGGTGCTTCCCAAGGAGCGACACGCGAACTGGATTCAAGGTTGGAAGTGGGTTGCGGCCGCAGTTCTCATGATCAACCTAGTTCCCTTTGCGGCCATCCAAGTTCAGAATGCGATCTACCCTCAGCTGGAACCGATCGGAATTCCTTACCAGTCGAGAACCATGTTCGAATGGCTTCATGCGACCTACAACACCAGCGCCCAGGTAGCGTCCGTCGCGATCGAGCAGCCTTTGGATATCGAGCAACGGTTCAACGCGCCGGGGAAAGTTCCACCGGGTAGTTCGAATGATTTATTCTCGTCGGGCGGGGCGCGCGGCGCTGTGTTGTCAAAGTCCATCGGTTCGTTGCCCAATCAAACGCAGAGCCAAGTTGCCAATCTTCAATTCGAAGCCGGCACACGGATCCAGACCGGGATCGCCAAACCGGGTTGGTATGGCAATCAAGTGCATTGCGATTGGGATGGACCCGTCGATGCCGGCCAACACGTGCAGCCGATTTTGATCTCGTGCACCCAGCATCGGATGTTGACAGCTGTGCGACTCGGGTTGCTCTTTGCATTGATCGGAATCCTGTTTCGAAGTCGAGCACGAAAGCCGACCCTACCAGTGCGCGCCGCTCCGATCACGGCCGTCGTGGTATCCAGTTGTGTGTTCATGGCGACACTCGGTCCGGTGTCGGCTCAGACTCCCGATCCAGATACGTTACGTCTGTTGCGCGAGCGATTGCTACAGCCCTCCGATGCATTTCCCCACGCGGCCGAAATTCCAAACATGAAGGTCGCGATCGCTCAGTCTCAGTTGCGGATCGAGGCCCAAGTCCACGCGGCCGTTGATGTGGCCATTCCGGTGCCTGGAAAGCTGCCGAGTTGGTCTCCGCTACGCATCCAAGTCGACGAGCGTCCAGCCGAGGTTTGCCGACGCGATGATGGCTACCTGTGGGTTTGGATTCCCAAAGGGATTCATAACGTACGGGTTGAGGGACTGTTGGGGGATGCCACCGAATGGGTTTGGACGATGGTTCTTCCTCCGAGGCAATTGCAAGTCGATGCGCCCGATTGGAATGTTACAGGTTTGCTCCCAGACGGACGCCCCCAGGAGCAAATGTTCTTTGTTCGCAAAGAGCAATCGGGAGACGCGGACGCAAGCTACGATCAGAAAAACTTTCGCTCCCTCGTATTGGTCGATCGCACGTTGGAGATCGGTTTGGTCTGGAAAGTCCACACGCGGATCGAGCGAATCTCGTCACCGGGTAAAGCCATCTCGCTTCAAATTCCTTTGCTCCCTGGCGAACGTGTGTTGACGTCGAACCTCGTCAGCGGCAACGGCATCATTGAGGTCAATTTAAGCGCGGACGCCACGTCCATGATTTGGGAGAGCGAGATCGAAAGGACCGAAGCGGTGGTGCTCACCGCGCCCGACAACCCTCAGTCCGTCGAGCGATGGTCGCTCGTCAGTTCGCCGGTTTGGAACATCGGTTTCACGGGTCTACAACCGATGTACGAGTCCGAGCGCGAAGCCTTGGTTCCCGCTTGGCGACCGTGGCCCGGAGAGAGCGTCACGATCCAGATCCAAAGACCGCTGGCGGTTGCGGGAAAAACCCTGACCATCAAGGAAGCGGAGCAGAAACTGACGCTGGGAAATCGGCAGCGCACATCGCGATTGCGGCTGCAGGTCGAATCCAGTCTCGGCGGTGAGTTTCCGCTGTCGATCGAAGAGGGTGTTTCCATCACGCAACTTACGCTCGACAATCGCCCTATCCCAGTCCGCAAACAAGCTGCGGGGATCGTCGTAAGCCTTCAACCAGGCATCCAAACCATCGAAGTCGAATGGACCTCGGAAAACCCCTTGGCGACCGTGGCGGCATTTCCCAAAATTGAACTGCCGATCGAAGCAGCGAACGTTGGGCTGAAAATGACGGTGCCAGCATCGCGATGGATTCTATGGACCCAAGGCCCAATTCGCGGGCCGGCGGTTCGCTTCTGGACGATTTTGGTACTGGCATTGCTGGCGGCGATCGTACTTGGAAGCGCACAGGGTACACCGCTGAAGCGATGGGAATGGATCTTGCTCACCGTCGGTTTGACCCAAGTCAACGCCTTCGCTGCGCTGGTCGTGGTCGCTTGGCTTTATGCTACGGCCTGGCGCAGCCGAACTCGGCTCGACGGATGGAACCGCTGGCTGGCCGGCTTGCTCCAGCTCTTTTTGGTCGGATTAACACTCGCAGCTATCGGCGTGCTGATCGTTGCGGTCGGAAAAGGGCTGTTGGGCAGCCCCGAGATGTTCATCGTTGGCAATGGCTCATTCGGAGGCCAGTTGGCATGGTTCGAACCCCTTACGTCAACACGTGTTCCCCAGCCTTGGATCATCAGCATTTCGGTTTGGTTCTACCGTCTGCTAATCTTGATTTGGGCACTGTGGTTGGCCAACGCATTGCTGCGTTGGTTACAGGCATGGTGGCTAGCCATGAATCACGGGGGGATGGGCCTGCCGATTCGCAATCCCGTACCGGATACCGCTTCCGTGGAACCCCCGCCGATCCTATGAGTCGGTGACTACACCCAGGTCGGTGATTACCAGCAAGTCGGCACTACCAGCGCACGAGGCTTGCGCCCCAGGTCATGCCAGCCCCGAAGCCGCACAGCAGCACGAGATCGCCGCGTGCTAGACGGCCGGAGCGATGGGCTTCGTCGAGAGCCAAGGGAATGCTAGCGGCCGAGGTATTTCCGTAGCGATCGAGATTGATTACGACTCGGTCCATGGGCATGCCAAAGTGGTGAACGGCGGCCTCAATGATCCGCAGATTGGCTTGATGCAATACCAGCAGATCCACATCGTCGGTGGTGTAGCCGGCAGCCGCCAACACATCTTGGCAGCTATCGACCACGCACCGCACGGCCCACTTGAACACCGCACGACCATCCATCCGCATGTATTGGCGGCCTTCGTCGAGTCCAGCTTGGTTTAATGGTTCGCGGTACCCACCCGCAGGTATGTACAGCGAACCAGGTGAACCTTCGGAGCCCAAGGTGAAGGATAGGATCCCGCTAGGCATCGACTTTGGGACAGATTCCCATGGTAGTGACGCGTCAACCTCCGAGGGATCGCAGGGTTGCAATAGGACGGCACCCGCACCATCGCCAAACAATGGGTAGGTCTTTGGATCCGAGGGGTTGACCGTTCGAGTCATGACTTCGCTACCGATCACCAATGCGTTTCGCGCGGCACCTGATTGGACGAACTGAGCCGCCGTGATCATGGCGTACACGAATCCCGAGCAGGCAGCGTTCAGATCCATGGCTGGTGCCAAACAACCCAATCGCTGCTGAACAATACAAGCCGTCGAGGGAGTGAAATGGTCCGGTGTCATCGTGGCCACCAAAAGCAGGTCAATATCCGACGCCTCAATTCCAGACTGACTCAGGCAGTCGATCGCGGCGAGGTACGCCAAATCGCTGGTTGCCTGCGAAGCATCCGCTCGACGTCGCTCGCGCATGCCGGTTCGCTGCACGATCCACTGGCTGTCGCAACCAACCAATGCCAAATCATCATTGGTCACCCGATGTTCTGGAACATACGCACCTGTTCCCGCCACACGCATGTTCAATGCCGGCCCAAGGCGACTTCGACCGCTTTGGGTGGACCGGGCGGAACGCGCATTCGACTTGTCTTCTTGTGCCATCTCGGAAAGGGGGCTCGCAGGCAGGGCGCGAATGGGTACGAGGGAGAACGGCCACCGCCGTGGCCCAGAGTATACCAAGCTTAAGTTGATGCACTATGGCAACTTAGGTAAGCCTTGGCGACGCCTTGTGTGCCTGTCGGACTGGGTTTTCGACAACCTTTCAACATTTTCGCCCAATCCTCCATTTGGGGGGGTTACTGCAAGATGTCGGACCGCTAGATTCTTAAGGCAGTTGCGGGCCGCAAAATCATACTTGGTATGTGTGATTGGTTGCCATTGCGCCGTGGCTCGTTCCCACACTCCAGCCATAGAAAGTGCTGATGTTGCGATGTGCTTACTAGCCATTCAATATCGCGTGGTTCCTGAAAGTCCGATCCTGGTCGCTGCCAATCGAGAGGAGTTTTTTGATCGACGTTGTAGTACTCCGAGCATTCAATCCGGCAAGCCTCGTATCCTCTGCCCCGTCGATCAACGGAGCGGTGGAACTTGGTTTGGCGTGAATCAACACGGGGTGTTTGTTGGGATTTGCAATCGTCGAACGCTGGAACCCTTGGGTTCCAATCGCTCGCGCGGTTTGATGGTCAAAGAAGCCCTCAAAGCATGCTCCAGCCAAAAGGCTTTGGAACGCGCTTTGGAGGAAATGGGCAAGCATCAGTTTGAGGCTTGCAATGTGGTGATTGCCGACCGTGATCAAGCGTACGCGATCCACCACGAGAGCGACAACGAAGTTTTAGAACTCAATCCCGGTCTGAACATCATCGGTGCTCGGAATATGAACGATCCAAGGGATGAGCGAGTGCAGTTGGCGAACCGCCTGCTGACCTTGCAAACCTTGGATTCTCCAGTGAAGTTCTTGGCGGTTGCGAGCAAGGTATTCGCGAGATCACCCAACCCGATGGCTCGGGCGAGCATGGTGGTTCGCGGTGCCGATTACGGTACGGTTTCCAGTACGTTGATCGCGCTTGGAGCCAAGCCTCGGGATGCGATTTATCAGTACTCCGATGGGCCTGCCGATGAATCGCGATACGAGGACTTCTCGCCACTGCTTCGCGATATCCTAAGCCGAGGATTGCGTGAGGCTCGAACGCGAGTTGCATTGGTCGATTAATTGACCAACACAACATCGATGGTTTTCAATCGATGGATTTCATAAACAAGGCCTCGCACGGGATCGATTCCCGCGCGAGGCCTTGCTCATTTTCTGACTCTCGCCCGCAGCTCATCCTGCCTCGGGAGGCTGCAACGGCCCTGCCTCTGAATCCAACGTCCCTGCATCGAGTTCCAACGTCCCAGCATCGAGTTCCAATGGCCCAGCATCGAGTTCCAATGGCAGAGTGGACAAGCCATCGCCTGGATCGATTTGTTTTGGGATGGGTGCATCGAAATCGCGAGGTCTTAGGTGCTCGTGATGGGTCAACTGGACCAGTTCCTCGGCCAAGAAGCACTTGGGGAGTGGCATCTCATGGTGATCCAACGTGTACTCGATGGCTCCTTTATCTTGGGAATAGTGCATTTCCGAGATGGTGGCTATCATCGGTTCGGCTTGCATCATGCGGCCGGCAACCTCGACTCGGTCCCCGATTCGGAATCCTTCATCGGCGATTTGCAGCCACAGCGACGGTCGAATTCGAAACGATTGCTCTCCGTATTGGAGCGTGTAGTAGGTTCCATCAAACGCGACGCGATGCAGGACCCGATCGCTCGGAATGAGTTGCTCGGCCACCTGCCGATCGTCAGGATGGATGGCTTCGATGCCTTGGGCTGGCCACGCAAAATAGACGCCCATGTCGGGCAGGGGCGGCCAGTCGATGGAAGACTTGGCGGAATCATTCATGGCGATCGGACTCCAGGGATGCGTAGCGTTTGATGAGGTCGATGGTTTGTTGCAAATGGGTGGTGGCCAGTGGCAATCTCGATTCCGTCATGTCCTCGAGGTGCCGTACACTGACTGAGATTTCCTGAGCGAATTGCTCCCATTGAAGCAATAACTGAGGCGCCAATCGAACACGCTGCTCGCACAAATTCCGCCGTGCCGTAGCCTTTTCGAGTGCCTTGCGCTGGACCAAACATGAGGTTTCATCTTCCGCCCGTGGCTTGGACTCGCAGCGGAGCAATTCTTCGCGGGCTTCCGTCCAACGGTTTTTGGCAATGCGAAGCTCGTTGCCCCAGTATTCGGGCATCTCCTGACCTAACCAAAGCGAGACTCGTTGCAGTTGTTCTCGGATGTCGTCGGTGTTCTTGCGAGCGCCGTCCCGAAGCCTGACCACTGCGTCCGCGAACAACTCGATCCGCTCGAGGTTTTTGATATTCGCCTCAGCCATGACCGCGTTGGTATTCCTCGATCAACTCGGCCTTGCGAATCAAATACGGCACGTGCCGCTCGCTAGCTTCGATCAATCGCGCAAGTTGCTTGAGCTCCTGTTCGAATTGACCAGCAAATTTTGCATGCTCCTGATCGCGCCAGGAGGCGTTCAGATGTTGCATTTGCTGAGTGAGCTTGCCCGTGGAATCTCCCAACAAGCTTGAGAAGCGTTTGAGTTGCATCGCGAATTGACGCAACTGTTCTGGATCGACAATGGCTTGGGTCATAGTACCGCTATTATGCGGTTTGACGTTGTTCTCGGCTACGTTTTTTCTCTTCCATGCTGGCCAAGTCGACGACATTTTTTGCAAGCCCTACAGCTCGCAACAGTCGGACGACTTGATAGGTCATGTCGAATTCCCACCACTTGTGACCGTGCTGGGCTAGTCGTGGCAAGGCATGGTGGTTGTTGTGCCACCCCTCGCCATATCCCAACAAAGCCACCCACCACAGGTTGCGGCTGTCGTCTCGGGTTTCGTAATTCTTGTATCCCCACATATGCGAAGCGGAGTTCACGAACCAAGTCACATGCAAAACGGCGACCATCCGGACACAAATCGCCCACACAAACCAGGAGATTGCCAATTCGCGTCCGCCGATGGCGTAGCCTGCAAAAGTGATTAGCCCGCCGACTAGAATGTGGATCGGCAAAAACAATTGCTCGAGTCGCATTAGGAATTTGTCTTTGACCAAGTCGGGAACCCAGTGCCGAATGTAGGCATTGAAATCACCGCCGTGGGTGCTGAAAGCCAACCAAAACATGTGCGACCACCACGGACCGTCGTGCGGTGAATGCGGATCGCCGGGTTGATCGCTGTATGCATGGTGCTTGCGATGGTTCGCGGTCCAACTCAATGGGCCCCCTTCACCAGCCAGCGTTCCGATGAGGGCAAAGCCATTTCGCAACCACTTGGGGACCTCGAGCCCGGTATGGGTGAGCAATCGGTGGAACCCTAAGCAGATTCCGAGACTACCTGTCATCCAGTGGAATAGGATGGCCAACCCCAAACCGCTCCAGGTAAAAGTCCAGGGAGCGAACAAGGCGCCGATATGCAAAGCGATCAACCAGGCTGCGGCCCCCCACAGCACGTGGTAGACCTCGGGGATCCGAGGCTGTCCCTTCGTCCCAGCCTTGACTCCGATGGGCAAGCTCGATTCGTCCGTTGCAGGACGTGGAATCGCCGGCACCGATGGGGACGCATGGTGATGTCGCTGAACGTTTCCTGGATGCTCGGAGTAGGGATTGGAACTTCGCATTCTAGATTCCTTGGGTGGAGAGCCGACATGCCCTGGGAAAAACGCTACCCCAGAACGTGTGCTCCAGTCGAGTTACATAAAGTAACGCCAGATGGCCCCGAGCGATGTCCCAAAGAAGTTCCAGGAATGTCAAAGATATGTAAAAACTCCCGCGTTCGGCCGTTCGAGTCGCTTTTCGACTCGATTTTGCGAGGGAATTCCTAGGCCTGTGTTCCAGCCGCTAAATTCTGGAGGGTGGTCAAACTTGAGGTGTTGTTCCTCAATTTCGCAAGGGTTTCTTCCATTTTGTAGAACTGCAGGAGCAGTCGCTCCCGTTCCCGGTCCAATTTTGCGTTCAAAAAATCTACCCGTTTACTGCGGTCTTCGATCTGACGCTGCAGGGTGTTGTTGCGATTGACCAGCAGACCGCCGTTGACCCCGACGATTCCCTCCAGCAAAGTCTTGGCCCGAGCGGAGAAGCCGGTGGTTTCCTTTGTAAAGAACTGGGTGACGCCCTCGGGATCGGCAGCCAGGGCCGAATTGAGTTTGTCGGTATTGAGCCGCAGTTTGCCCTCGCCGTCGAGACTCACCCCGAGTTGCTCCATGGACCGGATCGTAGCGGTTGAGGAAACACTCTGGTTGATGATCCTGTCTAAGCCCTGATCTAACCGCAAAACCTCGTTGGAACCAAACAAGATCCCGGTCTGGCCCGTGGCTGGGTCGAAACTGGCCAAGGTGTCGAGGCGGTCTCGAACCTTGTTGAATTGATCGACAAAAAGCTGAACGCTTTTGGTCACGTTGGAATTGTCCTCGCTGACCTGAATCTCAACCGGATCGGATTGGACCGAAGCGATGGTCAACGACAGGCCGGTTATCGTGTTGTCGAACTCGTTGCTGGCCGAACGCACCAAAGCACCACCCGAGTTTTCGCTCGGGCTGATGGCCAAGATTGCATCACGTCCGGTCACCGTCGCCGTGGCATCGATTCCCACACTCGCGCCGTCGACCACGATCCTACCTTGGTTGCCGCTGGCGCGCGAGTTGAACAACAACCGTACCGAGTTTCCAGCAACCAAAAGCGAAGCGGTTAAAGGTCCGTCCGCACTATTAATTTGATCGACGACTTGGCTCAGTTGCGTACTGTCGGTGATGTCGAGACGAAGGTTCTGACTCCCTACGATCCTGCGCGCGGTCGCATTGTTTTCGTTGATACTCTGACCAGTTCCGATGATTCCTAGATCGCGACCAGCCAAGCCGCCCGAGCGGTCGGTGATCGTGAAGTCACCTGACCCCGTCGACGAATCTGTGATGGCCAACCCATCCCCCGTGCTGTTGATTTTGGCTTCGAGCCCGATGTCGGTTGCGTTGATGGCTGCGATCACTCCACCGACCGTCTTGTCCGCCAATCCTCCGATGCTAATGGTCCGGGTGACTCCCGCCGAATTGACCAGTTCGATCACTCCGGATCGCACGCCACGGCCTTGATTGAGCGCGCTCAATTGGGTGGTCTCGTTGACGTACTGCAAATCGAGCGCGCCCGAATCGATCGCGTTGCCGGCGACGTTGTTGCTGAGTTTCAATTGAGTGGCGGTTTGATTTGCATCGGCATCCGCGATGATGAGGTTGCTAGTCGTGGAACCGGTCACATCTTGAACCACCAAACCCGTTCGGGATGTGTTGAGCGAAGCCGTCACACCTGCGCCCGATGCATTGATGACACGGATAACATCCCGCAAACTCTCTGTACCCGAAAGATCGATATTGGTGGTGGTGCCCGAGCGGTTGGTGACAGCGATCGTTCCCGGCGTACCAATCCCAGCTCCTCCTTGCAGAGAAGAGAGCAGCGGTCCCGAAAGCGTATTGACGATTCGCTGGCCGGAGAGTGTCCCTGCGTTGGCGATTGCATCGGTCAGTCCCAACGCGTCTGCTAGTTTCCCGTTGGCCGCAAAGGTCGCGCTGCCGGCCGTTTTGTCGATCAGCTCGATGCCCTTTCCATTGCTTGCAATACGAGCCTCCAGTTTGCTAGGATCGATGGCATTGATCGTGCTGAGCAATTGCCCAATCGTTGTCGGTTGGCCCGAACCGTCGGCATCGATCGCAAGGCTCGAACCGTCGCGCAAACTTACATTCAGATCGGTTCCTGTTTGGAACGCGATGCCATTGCCATCGCGAAGTGTCGATAATCGGGATGTCGATGCCAAGGTAGCAAGGTCGCTGCCACTTGCAGAGGAAGCAGCGATGTTCACACCCGCCAATCCCAAATCGGCGGCTACCCGTCCCTCACCGACTTCCTCGACGATCAGGTTGCTTGTGATCTGCCCCGTTAGGTCGGTCAGCTCGATACGATCTCCCGAGATTTTGGCCGAGACGCGAAGATTCGTCGACGCATTGATGGCTTTGACCACGTCATCGACGGTCGAGGCAAATCGCAAATCGACCGTGCTCGCGACGCCGCCACGATCGGTGATGCGAATGCGACCCCCTGCAACCCCTTTTCCACCACCCAGACTATCCAGTGATGCACTGCCGTCGACGAATCCACCTGTTCGAACGACCAACTGACCGGCTTGCAGCGTATCGCTTGCGCTCGCGAAAACATTGCTCGAGGCGGCCGAGGTTTGTGCCGTCTGAACCGCTTGGATGCTGTAGGTTCCATGGCTCGGCGTTCCCTTGACGACGGCCTTCAGAACTTCGCTTCGATTCGAGGTGGCTTGCGTGGTTGCTAAATTGGAAGCTGCCCCCAATCGCGTGGCCTGCAACTGCACGCCGATGACCAATGCGGTCAGTTCATTGATGGCGATCTGAGTCGTTTCGAGTCCTTTGATTCGATTGGCGAGCCGGTCGCGCGGCTGAGCCGAAATGGCCATGAGTTGGTCCACGGTACCAGCGATGTCCAACCCACTGCTGAGTCCGATACTGGATTGGATTCGACCCATGCTAGCTAACCCATCTTCAGAAATTCAAAGAATCTGCGCAGAAACCGCTCCTGTTACCCCAGGATCCTGTAGACCCACACGTGGAAACACTTTGGTCTACCACGTGGTATCGACGTTTGCCCACGCTCGACTTGATCGCCTCCGATGCCCTTGGCCAGAGAAGGCCAAAGGCTATGGACCGCAAAAAAAACGAAACAGGCGTCCGAGAGGTGCTCTGAACGCCTGTTTCTTACTGATTTACGCCCCTCGCACGCGAGGGAGAATCGAGGACTATCGCAGCAGACTGAGGACGTTCTGAGCACTCTGGTTGGCGATTCCCAACACCGCCGTACCTGACTGAACCAGGATCTGAGCCCGGGTCAGGTTGGCCGTTTCCTTAGCGAAGTCCGCATCGCGGATCGAGCTTTGGGCTTCGGTCAGGTTCGAGAGTGTATCGCTCAACGAAACCGTGTTGCTATCGAGGGTTGTACGTTGGAACGCACCCAATCGACCGCGAAGGCTCGAGACCTTCTCGATGACTTCATTGATGATCTTGGCAGCACCCGTTGCGTCATTCTTCAAGCTTTGGGATTCACCACCACCGAGTTGGTAGAGTCGTCCGCTGACGCCACCGAGGGTAGCGGTGTTCACCGACCTGATTCCCAAGCGAGCTTGTTGATTGCTGACCACATCCGGTCCGAGTTGGAACAGAGCCCCACCACCGTTGATGGTGAAGGAAGCCGAGCCCGTAAATCCACTTTCGATATTGGTACTAATGCCTAAGGTCGAAGTGTTCACTGATAGACTGTTTCCATCACCGTTGGCGGACAATCCATTGATTGTGGCCACGACGTCTGTTCCAATCGCCCGCGTCTTGGTCGTGCCACCGAGTGCTGAAGTAATGGTTCCGCCGACACCTTCCTCGATGACATCCAAGTTGACGGTGGCCGAGGATCCAAAGGCGGTCGACTTCAATTCCAAGACGTCGCCGTTCGCAGTCGCTTCCACACCGGTGGAATCTTTGAGGAGGTTGATCGCGGTTGTTACATCGCTGATGGAAGAACCGGCTTTGAAGTTGAACTCTTGGGAACCATTTTTTCCAGACAACAAGAACACGACATTTTGCGACAATCCCCCGCCGGCATCGACGCCACCAGCAAGGTTTTGTGCAGCAGGAGGTGTATCCAATGAATTGATATAGTTTTGATCACCGGAGGAAGAAGTGATACTCGCGCTGTAACCATCCAAGCCGTTGATGGCTGAAGCGATGTCCGCGTAGCTCACGGTACCGTTGATGCTGACTTCGATATTACCATTAACGAGTGCCGCTTCCGCGGTGTTGATTGGAGTTGCACCGCTCTCGATTAAAGTGACCGAAACGCCGTTGGCGGCAATGCCTGCGGTGTCGGCGGTAATCAGAATGTTGGCCGCGCCAGCATCACGGCCACCCGTCAAAGCAGCCGTGCCGTTGCCGGCGACCGTGCCACCTGACCCAGCACTCGTCGCGAAGTCTCCGCCCGCATCGATCGCATTGCGGATATCTGTCGTGGTGGCCACGCCCGAGAGCGCGGTGACACTGACGCTCAAGGTGTTGGTATTGGCATCGTAGGTCGAAGTATCCGATCCCGCGCCGTAGGTTACGTTGACCGTTGCTAAATCATTGCCTTCGGCTCCGGAAGCACCCTGGCCCGTAATGGCTGCGAGAGAAATGGTTTCCGCACCGATTGCGATCGTACCCGATGCTTGGGTTTCTGTGTTGGTCAAGGCGACATTACCGGTGGCATTCACCGCAGCGGCCGAGGTCGGGATATTCAAATCGACTTGAGCCTTGGTCGCTGCTGCAGTTACGTTGACGCTGATCGAAACCGCGCCCGACGAACCGAGGTTGGCTTGATTGATCTGCAAGTCCGACAACTTGTTGAAATTGGTACCAGACGAGGTCAAGAAGTCGAGACTGCCGTCGAGTAGCTTGCGACCTTGGAACGTTGTGGTTTGCGAGATCCGGTTGATGGCTTCGAGCGAGCTATCGATCTGCAACTGATTGGCAGCGATTTCGCTTTCACTCAACGCACCGTTGTTCGCCGCTTCGGTAATCAAACCGCGAACGTCATTGAGGAGTGAGGAAACCTGACCCAGAGCAGAGTCGGCGGTGCCGATGATCTGGTTCGCACGTTGCGTGTTGGACAACGCTTTGTTGATGCTAGTGATGTCGCTTCGCAACGACTCGCTGGCGATCAAACCAGCAGGGTCGTCTTTACCGCTGTTGATGCGGAGACCCGTGCTCAATCGCGTAAGAGACGTTTGCAAATCGTTCTGTGTTCGGTTGAGTCGGGTTTGAGCGATCAAGGATCCGACGTTTGTATTGACGCGAGTCATGCTATGTAATTCCTTCTTGTGTCTTGTTTGGACACCCTCTTGACCGACCAAGGACGCATGGCCTCGGTGTCATTTGTGCAAGTTTTAATGAAACACGGATGTATCATCCGAACCCACAAACGACTCTCTCGATGAATGAGGGAGTGCCGTGGCTGTGACGGAAGGTTGATCAGACTCTCACTGCCACACGGACTGGCAACCATAGCATCGGAACCGCTGCAACATTTATTGAAGAAGGATGAAATTCCGCATCTTTATTCCGGAACTCACCGTGTTGCCTTGGCACTAACCGCTTTTTTCGTTACCGTCGGACCACTTTCCTAACCCGCAGGGCTTACCAAGGCGAAAGAAGACTGCGCCTCGACCGGAATGATCGACATGGATTCCGAGTCCGGAAAATTAGGCTCCGCAGCCATCCGACACGCCGGTTTAGGCCGCGTCGATGGCGAGATCGATGCGACGCGCGAGCAGTGTATCGCACGCCTTGAGCACACCGGGTACATCGATCGAGAGCATCGGCCCGCAATCGGTCTTTCGGTGGCTGCGATCGGATGCCGAAAGCTTCGCGTTCTGAATGGCGATGTGCTGTGGGCCACGTGGTCCGACTCGCTCGATCGGCATCGGGCCGATCATGCCGATGGTAGGGGTGCCGACAGCTACGGCCAAGTGCAAAGGGCCAGTGTCCGAGCCAACGAACAACGAACTGCACCTGATCCACTCGGCCAGTTCCGGCAGTGTCGTGCTCGGCGCCAAATGGGCTGCTCCAGCGGCCTTTGCCACGACCGCTTCCGCCGCCGCTCGTTCTTTGGCTCCTCCCCACGCGACCACACTCGAAATGCCCCATCGATTCAACAAATGCCTAGCGACCGCCGCATAGCGCTCGTTCGGCCAAACTTTGGACTCCCAGCCTGCTCCCACATTCAGAATGGCCCATGTTGGACCGAGTTTCAAGGATGAGATCTGTTCCGAGACTCGCATCTGAATGGCCGAATCGGAAGGAACATGGTACTCAATGGCCGGGTCGTGAATGCCGAACGCTTGGAGCAAAGCGAGTCCGCGATCGATCACGTGATGGGCATTCGGAGTGATGATGCAATTGTTGATCCAAGTGCTTAACTCACGGCCTTCGAACTCCGACCTAGCCAACCCGATGCGTTTCTTTGCCCCCGATAACCATCCAATGCCCGCGCTTTTGGTCAACCCCTGGGCGTCCAGGACTGTTTCGGGTCCCCAATTGCGGATGGTCTGAATAAACCGCCAGTAGGCACCGATCGAACGCTGGTCGTCCGGTTTCAAAACGAAGAGTCGGTCTAGGCACGCATGTCCTTCGAGTAGGGGAGCAGCACCGCGGGCCACCACCCAGCCCAATTCGGCATCGGGAAATCGATGCCGTAATGCGCAAAGGAGTGGCAGATTCAGAATGGTATCGCCGACCGCCGACAAGCGGACGATTAGAATGCGTTGAGCCATGGTTCGCTAGAAGAAGCACTTCGTGCAATTGCCGCAAAGTGGAATCTCGCTTTGGCGGCTTTGACGATGTAGACTTCGCAATTCGTTGTAACGAGAATTGTTCCAAATGTCGATCATCGAGGCTTCGGTAACATTTCCCAACACTTCTTTGCCGCTGTAATCGAGACAGCACAATGCGACGTCACCATTGACCAATACCGTCATGGTCCGCCATAAGCGATCGCATGGCTTGCGGACTCGCTGTTGTTCCGCGTCCCCCAGCGCACCGCCCCAGTTGTGGATGTGGGTGAAGTCGATGTGATCGACGATGCCGTCGAGCATGACCTCAGTCTGCTTGCGATTGGAGGTTTGGCACGTAGCGGCCACGATGATCGGGGTTGTCTGTTGGGCTTGATCCCGCATCTTGCGAAACGCAGTCACGTTCTCTACTACCTTGGCATGGTTCAAACCAATTCGAAGTAGATTGAACTCCTTGGCATCCGAGCCGTCGATACTTATCTTGACTTCATCCAACCCGCTATCGAGGAGTCGCTTAGCGAGATCGCCTTTGAGCAAGTCGCCGTTGGTGAAAATCTTGACCTTGGGAATGCCCTTATCTTTGCAATACTTGATCCGTTCGGGCAGTTGCTTGTCGATGAGTGGTTCGCCGTACCCATGGAGATGGACCAGTCGAACACCTCCCTCAACGCACTGTTCGACCACCCGCTCGAAGACCTCTTGCTTCATGTTTGCCTTGGCCCGACCGATGGTCGACCGTGGGCAAAAGACGCAGTCTGCCTGGCAGTGATTGGTCGTCTCGATCCGTACTGTCTTGGGAAACGCCTGACGCATGAACGTCATGGTATCGGCGATGACGTACGAAGCCACCGAACCCATGGTACCGAGAAGAGATTGTCCTAGCGCCGTCATACTCGTTTACTCCCGAGCGATATGAAAACTCCATTTTTCAACCGCGGGAAACGTAGCGAAATTGCGAAGGCTACGTCAACACCAATGCGGGGACCAAATTCAGGCCCAATTCCCAGTCGGGCGTTAACCGCCGATTCGGTATGCTACCAATTCGTCACCGTCGCGGATGTAGAGCATTCCGCCCACAATGGGAGTCGGAATGTTGGCAGTCGTATTGGCCACTCGCCACTGACTCCAGTCGTTCTCCGCCGCTCCACCCGTGCGGATCCCGCCGGACGCAATCATCACGCTTGCAATAGCCAACGTAAGTGAACTAATAAATCGTTGTATCGCAAGAAATTCCTAGAGCGGAAGGCTGGAGAAAAAGGGAGGCAGTGGGCTGGACGCTGGAGCGTTACGTGGATTGCTCAGCCAGAATAGCGGTCGGCTGCGAGGATGGCGCAACATGCGTCACCAGCCAGTCCCACAATGGTCGTAACGCCAACGCCTCGTCGGCTCGGACCGGCCGCTGCGCATACGCCAAACGACTATAGGTGCGACCCAGTCGGAGCATCGGTTCCGCCGCATCGCTGTACTTGTGCCCCAACCGCACCAGAAACTCTTCAGGCGTTTCATCGTCCCGACGATTTACCCGATGCTCGCGGCCCCATACTTCAGCTGCCCGAAACAAATCGATCACGATCCGATTCGGGTCGCCATCGGCTGTCGAATACGGGCTGCGCAGGTCGGCAAACGCTAGATTTGAGCTCGGCTCGAGAGTCTCGGTCGGCGATGTGGGCGTCGTCTTACTTGCAGCTTCATCGTTCTGAAACCAACGCAACCACGGGGCCAACGCCACGCGGATGGCTTGCCCGATTTCGCGACGATAAATCCAACCAAACACGCTGGCAACCACAACCAACGCCAGGAACAACAACCACTTGAAACTTGCGGCCAGGTTCCACTCGATATTCGGCGAGTTCCGAGTGGGAGGCGGCGGCTGCTGTTGTTTTTGTTTCTGCTGCTGCTGTTTCTGCTGATCGGCTTGTTTGTTTGCATCGGGGGGCGGGCGTTGTTCGGCTGGTTGACCCTGGTTGTCCGGAGGTTTTGTACCGTCTTGCCCTTGCGGATTGCTTTTCGGTTGTTGCCCTGCTTTTGGCTGTTGCCCCGCTGGCTGCTGTTGCCCCGCTGGTTTTTGCGGGTCTCCGTTCTGCCGTTGGTTGGCGTCCGATGGTTTGCCAGTCTTCTCCTCGGGAGCTTGTTGCCCGGAAGACTGTTTGCCCGAAGACTGCTGTCCAGAAGACTGCTGTCCGGGGGCCGGCTTGGAGGGCTGGCCTCCTGGTTTTTGAGCCTGCCCTGCACCGGAGGTTTTTTCGTCCCCTGCTGCTGGTCGTCCGTCCCCCTTCGCGTCCCCCTTCGGATCGCCCTTCGCATCGCCTGAGGGCTGAGCCTTATTGGCCGCGCCGGGTTGACCTTTTCCAACTCCTTCGTTGCCCCAGCCCCAGCGACTTTCCTGCATGTCCTGGCGGCTGGCGAACCGGAATGGCAATTCGAATCCGCTCGAATCTTGGAAGGGCAACGAGACTAACGCCAAGACACCGATCAATCCGCCAACGGCCGACAGCCCGGCGAGTAGCCATTGAATCGCCAGTCCATTCTCCATGTCTACGTCACGCTGCCTTGCATATTGGCGGAGCGACAGCAATGAAATGAGCACTAACAGACTTAGCGACGCCATCAGGTAAGCCAGCGCACAGGCTGCTGCCAATTGACGACCGGCGCCCGAGGTGATCGCCAGCTGTCCGAGCCCGAACACAGGCAATGCGAGCAGGGTAAAGTACAACACCCACACGCCCGGATTGTGCCTTCGCCGCTTAGAACCTAAGTCCTTGTTGGCCTCAAGAGGCTCGGCGTTGCCTGTGGGTGCATTGGATCTTTGTCGAGCGCCTTGCAATAACCCTAATGATTGCAGCAATCCTTCTCCAACGGCATCGTGGGCGCGCTCCACGGACGTACAGTCCATCGTGATTCGATCGGCGAGGTAGACGATCAAGGCGAGGAAGCCGATGAGGATGGGAATGCTCAACCCGGACAAAGAACCTTCGAGAACGAAGTAGCGCGGGGCTACGAACAATGTGGCTGCCCCGAGTAGTCCCAGGTAGACCAATGACTGAGCCCGCGACTGTTCGATAGCGATGCGCGTGATCAAGACAGATGCGAGCGTAAAGAGACCCAACACCCACATCAGTCGGGCGGGGAATTCGCCGCGGTAGAGCGCAGTGATGAGAAAGCAAACCAGCGAACCGATCATGAGGATGATCAACACGGGCGCTACGGCGGCGAGCGCGTGATCGAACGAAGTCGATTTAAGTTTGCGATTCTCCATGGTCGCAGAGGCCTGGGTAGAGATTTCATGGGGGATGCGTCGAAACAATGACACGGTTATCGTACCAGAACTTGCAACCCAACGCCCCATCCACGGTAGCATCCAACGAGGCCAGCGGAACATGAAGCACAGGCTCGCATGCGAAACACCGCTGGCAGACCGATTCGCGATCTAATCGTTCGCACTGGTAGTCGTTCGCATGCAGCATTGCTTGTACTTCTTGCCGCTGCCGCAGGGGCAGCGGGCGTTGCGTTGCGTTTGCTCCGTGCGACGCAGTTGCGTGGTTTGCATGACTGGCTCAGGGGCGATCGATGGCATCCGGACTGAGGGGCTGGCAGGATGAGCCCGAACGGCGGTCGATTCCATCGCAGGCTCTGCCCTACGTGGCCGTCGAGGCTCGGTAATGAAGGCCGACCATCTGCGCAAGCTCACCAGAAAGTCTTCGGTCCGCGTTGGCGGGAGATTCTTCAACGCATCGCCGTCCATTCCCTTGGCGCCCGCCTTCAAGGCGTCTTCAAGGTTCTTTCTGTGGATGATCGACTCGTCGACAAACCTCCAATCCAAATCGGCTGGCGCGACCTTCATTAAGGGCACGCCACCTATTCCCATGATGACCGACAACAGCCCGCTGCTGACCTCGTACACATGTCCAATGCCCGGCCGCCCGTCCGCTCCCGGAAACTTGATTCGCTCGAACAATTGCTCCAAACGCGCCACCGCATCCTTGGCCGAAATTCGCCCGTCGCGAACCAAGTACATGTAGGAGTTGGCAGTGCTCCATCGCACATACGGATTCAAATCAGGATTCGCGATCAGATCATCGATGCGATCCAAATCGTCCGCCAAGATCCGTGCGACGTATCGCGGTATCTCTTCATGAACCGCATCGCCAAAAAGATCAAAAGGTCCTTCGCCGGGCAGCATTAGGCCTTTCAAAAGAACCGGACTCGACTCGACCCACTCCCACTCTGAAGACAAAAACAACGCAAAGAAGGGAATGGAGCTATCGAAGCTACTTGACACCTCTCGATCCGAGGTGCCTTGCGGCGCGTTTCGGTACAACTGATCAAGCGTTTCGATATCCGACAAGGTTTCGGCCAAAAGCCGCGGAGCAAACCAGTCGCGATATTTACGAAGCGTTCCGATCTCAGTCTCAGGTAGTTTCGCATGATGATTTCGAAGTCGCTCAAAAATGCGATCGGTCTCCTCCTCGCAAACTGATTTGCAAGCGTCTTCTAAACTCCGGATAAGTTCGGCTGCATCGGTTTCGGAAACCACCGCAGTCATGTCGGACGCGTCCGTCGCCGCTTCCGAAATCAGGTGGTTGTACGTGACGCCGATCGTTTCGATCGATTCAAGCACGGTCGCCGATGCCCCGGTCATTATGAAACCTTCCAGGGCACGCATAGCCGCTGAACACCGTTCCGAGTCGGAGCCATCCTGTTTCAAAGTGTTCAAGGCTTCGAACGCTTTTTCAAATCGATTGTTAGTCTCTGTGGTCATAGCGCGGTGCCTTCCGTAGAGTGCGGCTGATTTTTCAACGGGTTCTCGATCTCGGATGTGATTTTAGCAGCCTTACGGCCGAATGGGCCGACGGATCCTCTGCCGGTGTGCGTGAGCCACCGGTCTTCATGCATTGACCTGAATGACCGCATTGACAGTGTTGACAGTGAAGAATGGATCGGCAATTCTGAGGCGATAACGGGTTGGTTGCGATGGTTGGTTAACCACGGTCAACGACTATTCTGGAGGGAACTCCTGATGACTGAGCTGTTCGACAAACGGGGTGGGTTTCGCAGGCTGCATACTTTCACGTTGGCGACCATTGTGCAGCTCGAAACGCTGCGATTCTGCCGACGCTTCATTACCCAAGACCCTCGCGAGGCACGCATCAAATTTTATGACCCGAAAGGTCGCCAATACGATCAGATGACTCAGGCCGCACGGAGCGGGCGACAGAATATCATCGAAGGCTCTGAGCGATCGGCGACGTCGAAGGACACCGAGATGAAACTCACAGACGTTGCGCGGGCCAGTCTCAGCGAACTGCGGGGCGATTACGAAATTTGGATACTCGACCGCGGTCAGTTGCCTTGGTCCGTCCATTCCCCGGAAGCGAAAGCCGTCAATGCGATCTCGTTGGATGTCGCTTCGTTCACCGAGGACATGGTTCACCTGTCAGCGAAGCATGCGCTGGAGCAACGCAGCAAGTACGCTCGATGGCTGGATTCGGACGACGACATTCTCGTCGCCAATGCGATGCTAATCATCATCGGCCGCGCGCTAAACATGTTGAAAAGCCAGATCGAAGCCCAGGGCGCAGCATTCGAGGAGACCGGCGGCTTCAGCGAGCGGTTGCTGGCCAAACGCTTAGAGGCTCGCGAGAAAAGTAGAGAGCGGTCGCAAGAACCCTCGCCGGAATGCCCGCAATGCAAAAAGTCCATGCGTCGCCGAACCTCCGCAAAAGGCGAATTCTGGGGCTGCTCGGGATACCCAGAATGCAAAGGAACCCGACCCTTCTAATGTTGCCCCCCCGCATCGACCATCATCACTCCGTCCACCACGTCCGCTTCATCCTCACCATCAATGAGGTCAATGACGTCAATGAGGTCTAGGACGTCAACTGGGTCAACAATGTCAATAACGTCAATGAGGTCATTGGGTCAACGAGGTCAACGGAGTCACGCTCGTCCCGACCTTTGTGCGTTAGCACCGGTCATTCTGTGCCCGTATGTGAGCAGAACTCCTAAGCATGAGCTATGATGATCGCATTGTCAGTTCGACAATCCCTTGGGAAAGCGCAGATCGAAGATCCATTATTTGCATGGCAAAACAACGTGCCTACTTCCTTTCCGATCTGCATCTTTTCGCTCGCCGCAGTTCTGCAGAGACCGTGCAGCACTCCATCGACGCTCTAGCAAACTGCGCCCACACTCTCGTCTTGGGGGGAGATATCTTCGATTTCCGATGGAGTCGCTGGTCCGATCAAGCCCGAACGGTGCGAGAGAGCGTCCTGTGGCTCGAACGGTTGATCACCCTCAATTCGGATTGCCAAGTGCATTTCCTACTGGGCAATCACGATGCCAATCAGGCCTTTATCGAGCAACTCACGGAATTGAGCCAGGCCTATTCCAACCTGCAGTGGCATCCGCATCTGTTGCGATTGGAAGACTGCGTGTTCTTGCATGGTGACATTATCGATGCCGGCATCCCTTTGTGTGACGACTTTCATGTGCAACTCGACGCATTGCGACGGCGCAAAGAGGATCGAACTTCGCCGGCCCCAATCCAACATGCGTTGTACGACGCCGCTGTGTCGGTGCGCGTTCATCGGTTGGTATCCCAGGTAGTCAACCCTCAGTCCAAGGTCTTGAATCGTGTAACTCGGTACTTGGAATGGGCAGGTTACGGACCTGAAGCGGGCATTCAAAACGTGTTTTTCGGACATACCCATCGCAGGCTGGATCAAGTCCTACATGCCGGCATGCGTTTTCACAATCCTGGAGCAACCATCAAGGGATTGGACTTTCAGATGTTGGAGGTGCCACTCGAGCGTCCTCGCGAACGAACGGTTCCCGCCCTTTCGACACCTTGGGATCCGAGGCCGGAATGATCGAACCTCGCTGGTTGATTCTCGTAGGTACTTTCTCCCACTTCGCCATTCAAGTCATCTTGTGCGCGCAGGTTATCCTGAGGCCACACCGGGATCCCTCGTCGCGCATTGCATGGGTCGTTGTCATTGTCGCGCTGCCCATCATCGGGATCCTTGGTTACTTCTTTCTGGGCGAGATCAACATTGGTCGACGCCGAATCGCTCGCATGAAGTCCGTGGTCAATCGACTACCGCTCCCGGGTGCCATTCCGGGTATGGACGTCCGTAGCATCCAACCTTTCCTTTCCGAGAACTACGGCTATCTATTTCAAGTGGCGCATTCTATCAATGGATTCCAGGCCATCGGGGGGAATCGGGGCACCCTATTGGCGGATTCCAATGCCACCATCGATGCGATGGTGGCCGACATCGACGCAGCCCTAGAGCACGTGCATGTGATGTTCTACATATGGCTGCCCGACACCAATGGTTTGAAAATGGTTGAGGCGCTCCAGCGGGCAGCGCGGCGCGGTGTCACATGTCGGGCCATGGCCGACGGTCTGGGTTCAAGAACGATCATCAAGAGTCCTTACTGGCGGGCCATGCAAGACGCGGGAGTGCATGTCGCGGTAGCCCTGCCTATCGGGAACGCTCCTTGGGCGCCGCTGGTAACCCGCGTGGATCTCAGGAACCATCGTAAGATTGTGATTGTCGACAACCGAATCACCTACTGTGGCAGCCAGAATTGCACGGATCCGGAATTTCGGGTCAAACCCAAGTACGCGCCGTGGGTGGATTTGATGATTCGCTTCGAAGGCCCCGTAGTGCGTCAAAATCAAGTCCTGTTCGCCGCCGATTGGATGGCGCATGTCGACGAAGATCTACGATCGCTGGTGTACGAACCGTGGGAATTTTCTGATCCTGGATTCGCCGCCATGGCCATCGGCACGGGACCTACCGTACGCTATTCGTCCATGCCCGACATGTTTGAATCCCTGATGTATTCAGCGCGACGCGAACTTCTGATCACGACTCCTTACTACGTCCCCGACGAAGCCATGCAAGCCGCATTGTGCAGCAGCGGACGGCGCGGTGTGGCCACGACCCTGATCGTGCCTGCGAAAAATGATTCCTGGATTGTTGCCGCGGCTAGCCATAGCTACTACAGCGAACTGCTCTCGGCCGGTGTGAAAATTTTCGAATACGAAGGGGGACTGCTGCATTCCAAATCCTTAACGGTAGACGGAGAAGTCTCACTCGTCGGATCCGCCAATCTTGACCGCCGCAGTTTTGAGTTGAATTACGAAAACAACATCCTGTTCCACGACACGGCTTTGACCGGGCAGGTTCGCGAACGGCAGTTGTCGTACCGCTGGCAGTCCCACGAAATCACGCTCCAGGCGGTCTCCAACTGGTCGATCCGAAGACGGCTAGTCAACAATACCATCGCCATGCTAGGACCGGTGCTGTGAGCCACTCCCGCGTTGAACGTGCAAAAATCCACTGGGAGGATTTTCCGAAGCCCGTTATGATCGCTAACCAGCAGCCAATCCATTCGGTTTTCACATGCGATTCCAGCCAGGCATCGAAAGTCCAGCTATGTCGTCAGTTCCAGTAAGTCGGAACGTTACCAATCCTCCTCAGGTCGCAGCCAAACTGGTTGCCGTCGTCGACATCGGTTCCACCAGCGTCCGAATGGCGATTGCTGAGATCGATGCCGCAGGCAACGTTCGAACGCTGGAGCAGGTATCCCAGGCAGTATCGTTGGGCAAGGACACCTTCACGTCGCAATTGATCAGTCGACGGAGCATCGAAGAGTGCGCCCGGGTCCTCAAGAGTTATCGCCGGCTCATGCAGGAATACGGCATCACGCGACCGGACCAAGTCCGTGTGGTGGCCACCAGCGCGGTGCGTGAAGCCAGCAACCGCCTCGCCTTCATCGATCGCATCTATATCGCAACAGGCTTGGAAGTCGAATCACTCGACGAAGCCGAAGTGAATCGTATCACTTACATGGGAATCCAACCTCTGCTCCAAACCAATCCCGTCCTGGCTTCGGTGAAAACCATCGTGGTCGAGGTCGGCAGTGGCAGCACCGAGATTCTGGTTGTCCGCGGTGGCAACGTTTTATTTTCAAACACTTACCGTTTGGGCTCGCTCCGTATTCTCGAACAGGTAGACAAGTACAAAACGTCGCATAGCAAGCAGCGAGCGATTATCGAAACGCAAATCCGCCGCATCGTGCATCAGATTTATGAGCACGTGGACGCTGGCAAGGAAATTCAAATTGTGGCCATCGGCGGGGACATTCGCATGGCCGTCGCCAATACCGAAGGCATGGAACTCGCAGGCGATCAATCGCTTCACAAGCTTTCCGTCGATGAACTGATGGATTTCGCCAAGCGCGTGGGACAACTCAAGCCCGAAGAGCTGATCAGTCGCTACGCATTGTCTTTTTCCGATGCGGAAACCTTGTGGCCTGCTCTCATGAGTTACGGCCTATTGGCGCGTGAATTCAATTGCCCATCCATCTATATCGCCGATACCAACCTGCGCGATGGATTGTTGAGCGAGATGGCAGTACGAGACGCTTGGACGGCTGAGTTTCGAAATCAAATCGTGCGATCGGCCATTAACCTGGGTCGCAAGATGGCGTTCGACGAAGCCCACGCGCGGCACGTCGCGGGTCTATCTCGCAAGTTGTTTGCGGAATTGGCCGAGGAACATCAGCTCGATCAACGGCGAGAATTGGTGCTCTATCTAGCCGGAATCCTGCATGAGATCGGGATGTTTCTCAATGCCCGAAGCCACCACAAGCACGCCATGTACATCATTCGCAACAGCGAACTGTTCGGTCTTTCCGAACGCGATCAACTCCTCGTTGCATTGGTCGTTCGCTACCATCGTCGATCGTCGCCTCAACCCGAACACGAAGGCTACGCGACGTTGGATCGCAGTGATCGTGTGGCGGTTGCTAAACTCGCGGCCATCCTACGCTTGGCCATCGCACTCGACGAATCCCGCTCGCAACGCATTAGCAATATCCGCTGCAAACGGGAAGATGATCGCTTGGTCATCATCACGCAAGGCGTCGAGGACGTGTCGATGGAGCAATTGACCGTTCGCCAATCCGGTGAGTTGTTCGAAGAGGTTTTTGGCATGCGAGTACTGTTGCGCAGCGACACACGTTGAAACCGTCCCTAGCAACGACTTCGAGAAGCTCCGCTCTCTCACCGACAGCGAATCAACCTTCCATGAACCGCTGCACCAATGACTGCACGCGGACAAAATCTAGGCATAGCATCGCCAACGAAGTCAGAAGCATGCCGATGCCCGCCACGATCCACGGCCACCCACCTCCGCGCGAGGCCAGCGTCCCTATTTGCTTGCCGACCAATCGCTCCAGACGATACCAGCCCATGGGGTCTTGTTTGCGGCCAGCCGGGGAAAGCAGCGAAGCGCGATCCTGTCGGTTGGCGGGCTCCACAATGGCTCGTAGGCCAAGCTCGGGTACCTCGAGCATGTCTCCCAACCATGCGTGTTGTAGGTTTTCCATGCAGAGCACGCGATCGATGAGCCGCTTGAGCTCGGCCTGCGGCAGACCATAACATGTCCATTGGGGTCGTCGGTTGAGGGCCACAAAGAGCACTACGAAACCGTACAGGCCCAGCAAACAAAACCACACCCATTCGCCCAACACCGAATAAGCAGCGTGCGGGAAAAACAATTCGAACGGCCCGATCGCGACCAAACCCAAACTCCCCATACCGAGCAACAGGAAGTCTTGCGTGGCGTTGATCAACATCACCCGCTTCCTTTGATACAAATAACCGATGAGAATCCAGTACAGCCCCAGAGGTGCCAAAGCGAAAGCGGAAGCGACTAGATCAGGCATGCGTATGGACTCGCGACGCTTCGCAGCAGGGACAGACAGTGCGGTGAATGGGAACTTGACGAAGATTCATCTCGGACAAGATAGCGTAACGTTCGGAACGGCATTCCGCACATCCCCCCAAAACGCGTTCCCAATCCCATAAATCCAGAGTTGCGACGCGACACGGCGGTGAACATTCATCCGAACCAAACCCAACCGCACCCTTCGCATTCCTCAATGCGTGCCCCTTACCAAGCAGCTTCAACAAAGTCTGCTCCATCTGATCGATATTGGGCGGTTTCCACGTTCCCGATTGCTCGAGCAAATCGAGCCAGCCATTGCCGTCCCGGGTGGGGAGCACACTGCATCGCTCGACGCCAGTTTCAAATGCGAATTCGCAACTCCTCACGGCCCAATCGACCGATTCGGCGGTAACCGTACCTGGCGGTTGTAACAACACAAACGCGCGGATCCCAATGCCTGCAGACCTAAGGAAATCGCAGGCATCGATGAAGGCACTTCGGTGCAAACTCTTGTTTAATAATGATTCCGCGATCGGTTCGATGGTCTCCAGCCCCATGGCGACTTCGAGATGGGCACCGCATGTGGATGCAAATTGCTCGGCGGATTCGCGGCAGGTTTTGGAGCGGAATAAAGAGGCATGGTTCTCAACGATGATGCGTTCGAAGCCGCGGCATCGGAGTGCGATCTCCTGACACTCGGACTCCGGCACGTTTTTGGGATCGAAGAAGTTGGATGCGTTGTAGAGTTTCAGCCAACGTGGCGCAGCCCCGGACTTCGCGATTTGTTCATGCAAGGAATCGATCTGGCGCACGAGACTACCCGGTGGCGTTGGCTGATCGACGGTGTATTTCCACAGATCGCAAAACGAACAGGTGAAACGGCATTCGGAACCTGTTAAGAAATACGTCGCGGTCAGCACGGTTCCACCCCTGCCATCGGACTCTTGCTCAAGTAAAGTCCCTTGAGGCACCTCCGCATTCCAGTCCCGTTTGGCGGGCCTTAGGTTGCGCAGCGCGGTGGTAGACGGGAGCGGTTTCAAATCCATCCGGCATGCTCCACGTACAGCGCACCTGCAATCAAGTCAGCGATGGTGCCTGGGTTCCGGCGCTGCTGTGGCTCGCGCAAGCATTGGTCGAAGCGTTGCCAGTTGGCTTCGTAGGCCGCAGAGCCGTAGGGACCGCTGCGAACCACTTGCTGGGCAGCGGCTTGGACGGTTAGCCCAACGTCACGACCGTACTTGCGCACGATGAGCGAGTCCACGCGATCGGCCAACATCTCGACTTGGAGACGCCGAACCGCTTCGCCCATTGGCAAGCCGTCCCGAGTCCAAGTGGCCAATTGACCCGCAGACTGAAATACGTCTTCAAACCCATGGATGTATTGACGCGCTATGTCATCCCATTGAGCCGCCAGCCGCATGGCTTCGAGAATCGAGTCGGGGGGAGAGGAGTCGATATCGAGAGATTTTGATTTCCCAAGACCTCCTGGTCTGCATCGGAGAATCGCGTTGTAAATACACTCCGAATCGTGTGCGTTGGATTCATGCAGCAATGCCTCAATACGGCTACGAACTAGTTCTCGCGATGGAAGATCGCCGATTGGGCGGTGGGCGAGTCCCGCGTCCACCTTGGCCAGCGGCACCAGCAACAGAATGGTACCTAAACTCGTGTTGAGTCCGACATGTTCCATCATGGCCTGGGCACAAGCGAGGATTGTTGGCCCCAGTCCTGCGTCGGAATTTCGATCGATGGAATCTCCGATCACCGCAGCGGATCGCTCAAAATCCGAGAAGCGCATATCGGGAAAGGAGGCCGTCGGATGAACATTCCCTGCCTTGATCGCCGCTGCCTCTTGAAGAATAGCCCATTGTGCGCGCTGCCCCGGTCTCATGCATGAAATGTAGAGTCGGTGGGGCCCTTTGCCAAGTAGGATATGCATTAGGATGAACCCACGGTAAACCTATCCGGCCCGCGTGGACGGTTGCAACCATGTCTTATTAATTCCGGATGCTTTCGCATGATTTCACGACGTCATTTCCTCACCCAGACCGGATGCCTAGGAGGTCTTGCGGCCATGCAGCCTCGGACTGCATGGAGCCGCAGTCCGAATCGATTGACGGACAACCATGCGGCCGCAACCGTTCATCCGCTTGCCACCCAAGCCGCGATGGAATTGTTGCAGCAGGGGGGCAACGCAATCGATGCCGCCGTGGCGGCTGCGTTGGTCTTGGGGGTTGTCGATGGACACAATTCAGGCATTGGAGGCGGATGCTTGGTCCTGCTTCGCTTAGCTGACGGTCGCATTCGGGCCATCGATGGACGTGAGACAGCCGGTGCCGCCGCGCTGCCCGATATGTTCGTGCGGGACGGGAAACTAGATCCGAACGCCAGTCAAACAGGTCCATTGGCTTGTGGAGTTCCTGGTCAAGTCGCCGCGTTGCATCGCATGCATCGCGGCCATGGCAGTTTGCCGTGGCAAAGGCTCTTCGAGCGAGCCATCGCGCTGGCCGATTCGGGCCATGCCATCAGTTCCTCAGTCGCCAAGACCATTGCAAGCGAGGCGGAAGCCATTGCAAAATTTCCGGCCGCGCGCCGTGTGCTGCTCAACGCGGAAGGTCAGCCTCCCGTCGAAGGGGATTGGCTCATCCAGAAGGATCTTGCCAAGACGTTGACCTTGATTGCTCAGCGGGGCCCCGATTGGTTCTATCGCGAGGACTTTGCAAAGGCTTGCTGTGACTCATTGACCGAACAAGGAGGCATTCTGACACGCAACGATTTCGAGCGCTATCAAGCTTTGGATCGGTTGCCGATCGCCATCGAATACCGTGGTCGCAGCGTGGTTGGTTTCCCAACTCCCAGCTCCGGCGGGATGCATATCGCGCAGATGCTCACCATGCTCAAACCGTTTGACCTCAAGCGACAATTCGCTCAGGCGCCCGCCGGCGGTTATCACTTGCTCGCCGAGTGCATGAAACGAGCCTTCGCAGACCGCGCCTATTGGTTAGGGGACAGCGATTTTGTCGAGGTTCCCAATTCTCTGCTCGACCCGATCTACGCCGCGACGCGGATGGCAGATTTTTCGGAAACGCAAGTCACCCTTGGGGTCGGACACGGCTTGCCACCCAACGCCAGACCACGCTCGGATCAGGATCCAAAATCGGATATAAGCAATGACGCTGGCAAACACACCACCCATTTGACGGTCGCCGATTCTCAAGGCAACTGGGTCGCCATGACCTGCACCGTCAATACGTCCTGGGGTAGCAAGCTCATGGTTCCAGGTACGGGCGTGGTACTCAACAACGAAATGGATGACTTCAGCATTGCACCTGGCATTCCCAACGCCTTTGGTCTGGTTGGTTCTGAGGCCAATGCCGTCGGACCGTACAAGCGCCCGCTGTCGAGCATGAGCCCCACGCTCGTTCTCGATCCGGATGGATTGCCCGTAGTTACCTGTGGCGCCGCAGGCGGTCCGAGGATCATCAATGCGACACTTCAAGTTCTGATCCGGACCCTCGACCTGGGTGAAACGATCACCCAAGCCATCGCGGCACCTAGAATTCATCAACAGTGGCGACCCGACGTACTGTTTGTCGAGGACGCGATTGGACGAGGCACCCCCAACGCCATCGCTCCGGAAACTCTCGCCAGTTTGCAAGCGTTGGGACACCATCTCAAGAACGCTGCTGGACTGGGCGTCGCACAAGGAATCCAACGAAACGGCCGACAGTTGGTCGCCGCCCATGATCCCCGGGCGAATGGCGAATCGATGGACTGAATGGGTGGCATGTTCTGAAGAACGAAGGGCGGGCCGGTCCCTAGCATCATTTGCTGTGCTCTCCCCGCCCATCGCTAGCACTCCATCTTTACCCACATCATTTGTACTATTTTTTCGCTCGCCCACAAAGAAATGGTGCTCGTAATCGAATAGCCATTCCCATCGATTACGAGGGAGGGGGGGAACCGTCAACCGGTTTCTCCGGGGTGATCGCCCCAAACATGAAGATTCCGTAACCAAAAATCGCGGGTTCAGCCGTGATCTTTCCCGTGGAAACTGGAAAAAAATGGGCATATTGGATCTGGAAACTAAGTCGAAACCTCCACTATAGTGAGGAGTTCAAGAACGAGCCCGCAAGGCAGTTGTTCCCCGATCGTACCCTGCAATCATCGTATTTTTTGTTGTTTGCCGATTAGGAGGAAGTTATGTCCGCGGATTGGTACTTTATGAAGAAAGGGTTCTTTGGAGGCGCAAAAACCGTCGGACCGATCAACGAAGTCGATTTTCTCAAGAAAATTGAGAAGGGTGAAATTGCCCCGGAAACGATGGTTTCGAGCACTTCCAAAACCCACGGTCACTGGATGCATGTGAAGGATATTCGCGCAGCATTTCAGTACTGGAAAAAAACTCATCCGACAGCCAATGGTGCGGCGTGATCGATGAGCCCGTAAGAAACGCAGCATTAGGCTGCGTTTTTTTTTGCATGCATTCGAAGCATCGCCTCCCCGCAAAAGTTGCTGCGCGAACAACTTCGGATTCTTTCTTTCTTGCCTGTGGGTTAAAGCTTGACGTTTAATTCGTTTAGCGCATCCGAAGTGCGGCCGTGAACGCGTTTCCGATTCGTCACGATGAAGTGACGATTCGGATTGTGCCGAATCAGACTGCGTCGGCCACCAATGCAATTGCATCGGTAACCCCTTTGGCCGACTTTTTGAACCACATTGGGATGAGGTGGACAGATGAATTGTGAGCAGGCTCAGGAAGCCAATCGCTTCAAGATCCAGGCATCGATTGCTTGCATAGTCGCCCTAGGCTGGGTTGCTGTCAGTCCTTCATCGTCGTTTGCGCAGAATGACCCGGTCCAGCGCCCCAGCGATCGTGGGCCGCTTCGAGCAGCGCCGTTAGGAATCCCGAATACATCGTTGAGCATTATCGACGGGGGGGACGCTATTCCCGACGATGCCACAGCGGGTCGATTGCCTGAGCCACTCCCGCTCCCTTACGGACCTGATCGCGCAGGAAATTGGTCCGTGACCGATAAAACCTGGACGGCCCCGGTGTACTGCCATTACCCGACTTACTACGAGGACATGATGCTCGAGCGGCATGGGCACGAGCGATGTCCACCGCTCCAACCCTTCATTTCGGGTGGTCGCTTTCTGTCCGGCATCTTCTTCACGCCCTACCTCGTTACGCTGCAGCATCCATTGAGCGAAACGCCGAGCGCTGGCGGTTTCCGCCCGGGTTCTGCAGCCCCTGCTCTTCGGCAGCAGGCTCCGTACGACAAGCATGCAATCGGAGCTCAGATGATGGCGACAGGAACGGGTGTGCTCCTGTTGCAACCCTAATTGCAACGTCGTTTTCGTTCCCACGGCTCGCAGATGGACGCCGAAGCATCCGCCTGCGAAACGTTTGAGAATCAATGAGCCAACGGAATTTACCCGATGGTATTCCCAGGTCTGGACTCAAAGGTCTGGACTTAAAGGGCGATCAAGTAATCGCATTCCTTGGCCAAGCGCTTTCTCGCGGTATGCAACCGGCGCTTGATGGTGCCGACCGGCGCATCGAAGCGTTGGCTCATCTCGATCAGGCTTTGCCCGTCGAAATAGAACGCGATCAACGTTTCGCGATCGAGATCACCTAGGCGCTCCAACCCCAATCGGACGTGTTGCTGCTCCTCGATTCGGATTGCTTCCTGCGAAGGATCGCTAGGCGACTCGACCGTGGCTTCGAGGATTTCGTGGTCCACACTGGCGAGTCGACAGCGACGAGCGTTGCGATTGATGGCCATGCGGACCACGATCTGCCTCAGCCATCCAGGGAAAGCTTCGACGACTTGCAATTGATCGATCTTACGAAACGCTTGAACGAAAACATCTTGGCAGAGTTCCTGGGCCTCGTCCCAATTCCCCAGTCGCTTGTACGCCAGGGTCAAGACGTGCTGTTGGAAGCGGACGTAGATTTCATCCATGGCGGCCCGGTCACCCTGTTGAGCGCCGAGAATCAAATCGGCCAACGAGTGGTCGTGGGCATTGCAGGAGCTTCGGCAGGTTCTTTGGATTGGTTCTAAGGTGGTGACAGTCATGTCTCATGTTTCCTATGAACGTCGCCGGCTCTGACCTCAGTTTCACCGCCGAATTCGTTTTGCAACGAAGGAACGGGAATTTGAAGTGCCCAGGAACGGCAAACGCTTTGGCCTGCGGTTGGCAGCAGAGACTCCAGCGAGTTGTTCATCGAAGAGAACGCTCGCTGCGAATGGACTGTGCCAGATCGAGGCAGTGATTGGGTACGTTTTTGTTGCCGACGGCGATCGGGGGAACGCGTCAGCGAAGGGTTAAATTCGGCCTTGGTCTAACAACCGTCTCGGCGAGTCGCGTGATCGCGACGGACGGTTGCATATGCGAACGATCTGGACTCGCAATAGCGAATCTCATTCGAACGAATACTCCAACCCTCTCGAATTGAATCGCGTTTACCTGGCGATTTGCCAGGCAACGTATTCCACGTACCTAGGAGCGCGTGTAGAAGGTGTAGGAGGTACCCCGTTGCGTTGCTCACCACGACGACTGCACGGCTTTGCATTGCGGCAAAAACGTTGACAAATCGTTGAGCATAAGCGACGAAACGCATGGCTTCCTCCTGCACCATTGGCGGCGCAGCATGAAATGAATACAAACTGTCGTAACACGTAAATAGGATCGGCCCGAAAGCCGAAGCTTCTTGGATCCTATCCTATCGTTACAGGGAAAACAACTAAATCCACCCGTCCTTCAAAGAATTTGAGGGCCGGGCTTGGAGGACAGGACCGTTCCATGTCCGTCCAGGTTCGCGAATCGAGAGGAAAATTCCAAACGAACATTGGACAGGTGCAATTCTGGTGTTTTTTGCGCTAGAGAAAAAAGATGGGCGCGCAAAAAAAGAGCTCCGGAGGTCCGGAGCTCTTTTCCATTTTTTTTTTTGGCCGAGGATTGAAGGGATGGATTCGATCGTCCCCACGCCATTTCGCTAGTCGAACCTTACGGTTGCGAGGAGCTCAATCCCAGAGCTTCTTCCTCTTCCGCCGGAATGATGATTCGTGGCGTGACCGTGAACATCAGCGTACTGGTCTCGCGACCGATAGCACTATTCTTGAACAGGCGGTTCAGATAAGGAATCTTCGACAGCATCGGGGTACCGCGTTCGGTCCGGCCTTCACGCAGTCGCTTGATACCACCCATTAGGATCGTACCACCGTCAGGAACGCTGACCGTTGTGCTGACCGAGGTTTGTCCCAAGGTCGGCTGTTGAACCGTCGTGCCTTCGATGATTTCCTCTTCGTTATTCCGCGATCCGCCTGGGCGACCAGTATCTGGATCCAGAATACTCGTTCCGGTCCGCGAAGCCTTGCGGCCCTGGAACGTGAACTCGCGATCGGTGTTTTCGAGCCGCGTGAACTGCGGCATCAAGGTCATTCGCACGAAGCGTTTGTCCTGGGAAACCACCGACTGCACATTCATCTGCGTACCTTCGCTGAGGACCACGATGATGGGTCGCTGTGCGACGGCGAAGTCGCCGACGACAGGGTCGAATCCAATCACGAAGGGTCGAACGGCGGAGTCGTTGATCGTACCGATCTGACCATCGAACATGGTAACCTTCGGAGCCTGCAGAATGTTCTGTCGGCTGTTGCCCTGCGCGGCTTGCAAGAAGAAGAACAATTGCAAATCGCTCAGGATTGCCACGCCGATCTGAGAACCGGCGGCCAAGTCCGGGTTACCGAACGGTGGGTTGACCCCAAAGCTTCCGTTTCGCAATTGTATATCGAAGTCACCTGTCAATTGCGGAACCGATCCGGTGGCACCCGACAAACCGACTGCGACGCTCGGACCACCGTCTTCTCTCGGCAATTGTCGAACGTTATCGTTCCACTGGGCATCGAAGTCGACGCCCATCTTCTCGAAGAACGTGTCTTGCAGTTGGATGAACCGAAGTTCGATCGTGACTTGCAAGTTCTGGAGCGCCCGCAGGCTCTTGAGAAGATCTGCGATCTGCTCGTGGGTTTCCTGCGGTGCGTTGACAACCAGACTCAGGTTCGATCGGAAGGGCATCATCGTGGCCGTACCGCCGGCATTCGCCCATTGATCTGGCGAGATGGTGGTTTCGATCAGCCTCATCAGTTCGGTGAAGTTGGCCATCGAAGCACCCCCCAACGAATTGGGAGTTCCTGCCGACGGATACGGATCATTGCCCAACATTCCTGCGCCGGTCGACATGCCCGGGATACCACTCGAGGACGAGGCGAACTGCGCCAGAACGTTGGAATTAGGATCGATGCTGGCCAAGCGATTGGACCGCAGCGACATTCCATCCTGTTCCGGCAGATTCACTGCCACGTAGTTGGTTTGAGCTTGGTAGGCCGATTGAATCGCACCTGCCATGCCCGTGTTGTAGTCGGATACAAAATTCGGAACAGGGATGACCAAGTCCTTGATACTGTAAGGCTTGCTGTACATCTGCTGTTGCATGAAGCGACGACTCTGAATCTTGACCACTTCGTCCTTGACAGCGTAGCTCAAGTTGAGGGGGTCGAGAATGTTCTTCAGTACGTTCTTCAGCTTGATCTGATTGCCGCGAAGGTCGAGGCTGATCGGTTGATCCGAACGGAGCCCTTCCTCAGCGATCGACGGTTCATCGATCAGGATGATCAGCCCCGTCATCTCGGAGATAGTTTTGAGCGCCTCGGACAAAGGACGGCGATCAAAGCTGGCCGAAAATGGTTCTTCCAGAATTTCGAGAATGCGACGTTCGGAGGGCTGCAACTTCAGCGACTCGTCACCATACTTCTCACGTATGCGGCGCAGATCTGTCCATTCCTTGACGTCCGGGAATTGCAGTGGCTGGTCATCCCGCATGTACGTTGCCGAAGACCTTTCGGTATCCGAGAAGCTATTTAGGAGGGACTCCTCCTTCATGTTCTGGATTTCCTTCTGCTCTTCGATCCGGCGTTGGATGACCGATCGGCCACGCATGACCGCAGCGATTTCGGTGTTGGGTTTGATCTCTTCGACCTTGCGAGCGATGATCTCGGCCTCGGCATACCGCTTGTCTTCCATCAGATCGTTGTACTGATCGACCAGCGTTTGAACCTGGGCATCGTCTTTGGCAGCCCCCGCAGCTTCGAGAGATATGCGATCTTCGATCTGCTTGTTGCGTTGATCGAGTTCAATAGAGGAACGATTTTGTTCCATCCACGAATCGACGTTGGAGATCACGCGATCGACCATCGAAAGCATTTGCTTGCGATACGCGCCATCGACATCTGCCTGAGCGACCCTTCCGCGAAGCGACTTGAGTCGTTCCATGGCATCGTAAGGTTGATCGTTGACGATTCGCTCAGCATCGGCAATCTCGCCTGAGACTTCCGCGAACAATCGCTGTTTCTTCTGAATCGCATCACGATTCTCAGCAGGGATCGCACTGATCGATTCCGGTTCGTTTCGCGTTTGCAGGTATGTCAGTTTGTCCTTCAATTGAGCACGCGTGTTGGGATCGAGTTCAGCTTGCTTTTTCCAAGCGTTGCTGAAGTAACTGGCGGCGGCGTCTCGGTCACCCAAGGACATCGCCTCAATCCCGCGGTTGTACCATTCGGAACCCGTTAGGTCTTGGTCTTGAATGGTATCAGGTGCCAATGCCGATGCGCTGGCCTGTGCCATTCGCGAGGGATCATTGCTAGGTTGATAAACACCAGGTTGCACCGAACCATTGCTGTCCGGAGTCAAACCAGCGAGTCCAGGAACTTGCGCACCGCCAGCGTTAGCGACGGGCGAGTTGCCTCGCAATCGCATGGCACGGTCGATGTCCATCGCAACATCCCACGGCTTGAGCTGGCCAGATGCGAACTGATTGTCCGGCACTTTCAACGCCGCAGCTTGATCGATCAAGCGTTTGGCGGTTACCAGATCACCGCGTTGCAGCGACAGCTTGGCTTGAGCCGCCAACCCGGTGGCCTGATCGCGAGCCGGGTTGGGTGGCAAAGCTGCTCCAGAATTTCGAGCAGGCGAGTTCATGGGAGGAAGCGGTGGCAAGGTGCTCGGGGCACCTGCTTCGGGTCGGAGCAACGCAGCTGCGGCTCGACTCCTGTTGGCAACCTCTTCACTAGTGGATGAGGGAGCGGATGTGGATGGCGGCAACACTGTTCCACCGGCTGGCAGCAGAGGCAGTGTGCTCGGTACGTTCGGTTTGTCGGCTTGGCTTTGCTGGGCCACCGCATAAGTCGGTGTGCTAGCGAGAGCCACTACAACAACGACGGGCGCAGTCACAGCATAAGCTGCGGTCAGTAGCCGAAACGTCCGTAAGGGATTTAGGTATTTCAACGCGACACTCCTTTATCGCTCCAGATGATGACTAAACGCACGTCGCTCTTGAAAGCATTCGAACCGATTGGTTGTCCCTCGCTCCGCACATCCTTGTGCGGCATAGGGCCCTCGGCACGGTACACTTTTTCGAGTACGTATAGGTTGGAATAGTTGGCTTCGATCAACGCGGTCAAGGCCACTTTCCCATTCGTCGGAAAAAAAATTGAAATTCGACTTTCAGGCTCCATCGAAAGCTTTCCTAACCTGCCTGATGTCCGCAGTTTTTATGCTTCGTCGCCTACAAGTCCACAAAAAAACCACCGTGAAGCTGGTCGCGGTGGTGGGTGCATTCGATTCCGATCCATTCAACGATAGATCGGACCCCCCATGGTTTGCATGGGTCCCGGTTGGGCTGCATGGACCGGGATTTGTCCGCTCGGTAGTGGCGATGGGCTCATCGAAAGTGGTTGTCCGAAGCCAGTTGGCAACGTCACTTGACCTGTCGGCAATGAGGATGGCGCTTCTCCGATTGCCAGGGATTCGGGCCGTACCTGTGCCCCGCGATGCAGCAGGAATTGATCGCGATAGAAACTGCTTCCCGACGTCATCGATCCTTCGGTTGTCGCAGAGGCCGTCGCGACTTGGTTCTCGCGCGATGCGATGTCCTGTTGCAGCAAACGCAGCGATGGCGAATCGGCCTGTGCATTCGGGCCCGGTACAGGAATCATGGCGTTTGCCA
Source organism: Pirellula sp. (assembly GCA_041752005.1). Lineage (GTDB taxonomy): Bacteria > Planctomycetota > Planctomycetia > Pirellulales > Pirellulaceae > JBKCUI01. The sequence continues at coordinate 117,352 of JBGSHV010000032.1, forward strand.
AGCGAACGTTGCTATCTACAATTGAATCATTGGCGAAGGCTACTGCCGAGGCCGGTATCGCTGCGGAGGACGCCGGTATGCCTACCACCGAAGTGGGTGCGGATTGAAAGCCGAGGGCCGACGCCGTGTAATTGTTAACCGAACCTCCACCATCGCTGACCCAATCGTTCCAAGCGACTTTCAGACTTCCAAGCTTGGGATATCCATACGACTCAGAAACGGCCGTTACCCAATCTTCATTCTGCATGCCACGTTCCAGGAACTGGATGAAGCGACGCGGACCACCCTGGGCAATCAAAAACGCACATAGGCTGTAGCCTTGTGCGTACAGCGGCATCATGTCGGGTGGATAGTCACGCATTGCAAACAACATCTTAAACGGAATCCCACGACCTTCGCTGAGAAATCGAACCAACATGGCATCGTGTTTGTTCCGCTCACTGGCGTGTTCAACGGTCGTACAAGCTCCTTCGTCAGCCCAACGTGGAACCGGTTTGCCACTCGCCGCGAAGTGGGTTGCAAGAACCGTATGGGTCATTTCATGCGGCAGAACACTATCGAGTATGCGTTCAGGGGAACCGCATAGAACCATTTGAAAGTTGCGGACCGAACCGTTGACCAAGGTGTATTTTGTCTCGCCGCTAGCGGGCATGCGAGGGCTGGAATGGACGACGACCGGAACCTTCTCTTCCCACGCGGGGAGTGGCCGACCGAGCCAGTGCATCGCGAGATGCCTGCGGTATTCCTCAGCCATTTGTCCGACTTCTTGAGCCAGTCGCGGATCGTTTGCAAACACGCGAAAATGCGTGGTGTCGAAAACGACGCGGCGGTTGCCTCCGCCTGGCGGCCCGACGACCTGCTGCGCATATCCCTGCGCGGACAATCCAATCGCCAACGCAATCGACCAAAGAATCGCTCGAGCATCCATGCCGTTTTGTCTCTCCTGAATCGATCGCGAATCGTGAACTGCGTCCTGCAGTCTTTCTTCGTCGATCCGACTTGCGACCGGAGTCTAGGTCACTGCCGAAACTCTCCTCCAGAGCAATCTTGAGCGAATCTTTTCAAATCGTCGAAAAAAGAAACGGCTCCGCTAGCAATCGAGTTGGCTGGTACCAGCGTCGAGAAGTTTCCGCGTTCTCCAAGCGATTCCTGTCGAAATCCCCTGCATGATTCGTCTTAGGAATGCACTTTTGATCGGGCGCCATCGCGATTTTCGTTTGGCCGCGTGCGGACTGGCGGCCATCCTCGTTGCCTTCCTGGCCTACGTGGCCCGGTTGAGCGACGTCACTCACGACGCTTTTCACGAGATGTCGTTGGCTCGCCTTTGGCTACAGACCGGGGTCTTTCCAACCAGCGATGTTTTCGCATTCACGCATACGGTTTCCCCGACAGTCCATCACGAATGGGGAACGGGACTCATCCTGTATTGGGTTGCCGAAGCGAGTCCGCTGGGCCTCGATGGCATGGCGATCCTACGCTTGATTTTGATCGTGGGACTCGGGGCGTTGCTCTATCGGGTGGCACGCAACGAAGGAGCCCATCCGCTCATTTTCTGCATGCTGGCTCCCGTAGTATTTCCTGTGCTTTGGGTGGGCTTTGCAAACCTTCGAGCCCAGCTTTTCACGTTGGTTTTTCTGGCGATCGAACTTCTGCTCTTGCAATCGGATCGGCGAGGTGGTCGTCGCTGGGTCGGAACCTGGTCCGTGCTGTACGTGATCTGGCTCAACGTCCACGCAGGCTTCGTCGTGGGCGTGGCATTGCTCGCGGTGCATATCGTCGAGCGCTGGTCAGGTGTGCTGCTTTGGAATCGCTCCGGGGTCTGGGACCCGAACGGGGCGCTGCATCAAGACCGATGGCATGCGGCCTGGCAGCGTTACTGGCATCACTTTGTTCTTATTCCAATCACACTCCTCGGAGTTCTATGCAATCCTTGGGGATGGGACTACGTGCCGTATTTGATCCGTGCTATCGGTCTGCCTCGCACGACGATGTTGGAGTGGCAACCATTGTGGATGACTCACAACCCGCTGGTCACGCTGGCGTCGTTCTTCGCAAGCCTATTGCTGGTCGCCTATGCCGCCAGGAACCGGCGTTGGTCGCGATTGAACGGCTGGTTTTTCGTCTGCCTGGCGGCCTACATGTGCCTCAAACACCTAAGGCACGGATCGCTCTATGGGGTCGTTTGGCTGGCCTTGGTGCCGGGCTGGTTGACGCCGACCGAGTTGGGGCGCTCGGCCATCGCTTGGTTCCAAAATCGTCGTTCCTGGGCGATGATTGGTCTGGCTGCGGTCCTGGTTGGGTGTGGTGCGTTCACCGTGGCCCACGCTCCTTGGCGCAGCACCATGCCGAGCGGGTCACCTGCGAGCTTGATGAGTTACCCCGTAGGCGCCTGTGACTTCCTGGTGGAATGCGGTTGGCAGGGCAATATGGTCACCCCCTTTGCCAGTGGCGGATACGTTTCATGGCGCTGCCACCCGAGGATTCTGGTCAGCTTGGACGGTCGCTACGAAGTCGCCTATCGCGGTGATGTACTCCCCAAGCACGATCGCTTTTTCGCCGGGAATCCTGGTTGGGAACAGTTGCTCGAGGAATACGAAATCGACTTCTTGTTGGTCCATCAATCGGATGCGGTGCGAGACCGATTGATGGAAGAGCGCTTTCAGCGAGTCTGGAGCATCGCTTACGAAGACTCGGGCTTTGTTCTCCTCGCCCGACGCGAGTTCCTAACACGACTTGAAGACCGTCCCAACCCCGAGGACCGAATCAACCTCCACTAGCGACAAATAGCTGAAGTGCTTGCACGTGCGGGGTGATGTCGTGGACTCGTAAGATTTGAATGCGACGTGCCGCCAAGGCCAACGAGACACCGAGCGTACCATAGGTTCGGTCGATGTCCTTGCCCCCCAAAAGTTTGGCGATGAATCCTTTTCGAGAGTGTCCCACCAGAATAGGCCGTCCCAATTCATGAAACGTACCTGCCATGCGGACCAACTCCAAATTGTGCTCGTGCGTTTTTCCAAAACCGATACCGGGGTCCAAGCAGATGCGCTCGGGATCGATTCCGCAGTCTATCAACGAACGGTCGCGGAGTTGCAAGTACTCCAAGATCTCTCGGACCACATTTCGGTAGGTCGGGTTGTCCTGCATGGTCTGCGGCGTGCCTTGACGATGCATGGCGCATACGCCGACCTGCGAGGTGCGCACCAATTCAACCATCTCCGGATCGGCTTCCAGGCCCGACACATCATTAACGATCTCGGCTCCCAGATCGATCGCCGCTCGAGCCACGCCGGCCTTGGTGGTATCGATAGAAATAGGGATCGATAATCGCCCTTGCAGTCGTTCCAGAACCGGTACGATTCGACGCAATTCCTCGTCCTGATCGACCGCTTGGCTATAAGGCCGTGTGCTCTCGCCGCCGATATCGAGAATCGACGCGCCATCATCCTCCATCTCCAAGGCGCGATCGACCGCCATCTGTGCCGTAAAGAACTTTCCGCCATCGGAAAAGCTATCCGGCGTTGCGTTTAGGATCCCCATCACCAAAGGGATTGGGCCAAACTCCAATCGTAGCGTACGCAGTTGCCAACGATCGGATCGCATCGGATACCGCGGCTCAGCATCGGCGTTCGCGGGTTCGAGCGCTGGGCCGAGGGATTGTCGGAACACGTTCATGATGGGTCAGTTTGCCCCTGGCTAGCGATCGCGGCGAGCAGCGATCAAGCGTAATTGGGGGTGGGAGGTCGATAGTTCTCAAGGCGGATACCGCGAAACCATTCGATCGTCTTACCTAGGCCTTCGTCAAGCTCTGTCTTGGGTTCCCATCCCAGATGGCGGCGTGCCAATGTGATATCGGGCTGCCGTCGCGAAGGGTCATCGGGCGGCAATTGCCGCTTTTCGATGCTCGAATTGCTATGGGTGAGCTCGATGACGCGCTGCGCCAGTTGACCAATGGTGAACTCATTGGGATTGCCAATATTGACCGGGCCGATGAATTTTTCCTCATTATTCATCATCCGAATGATCCCTTCGACGAGATCATCGCGATAGCAGAAGGATCGCGTTTGCTCACCTTCACCGAACAAAGTGATGGGTTGGCCTAGCAACGCTTGGCGAATGAAGTTCGATACGACACGACCATCGTATGGATGCATACGAGGACCGTAGGTATTGAAAATCCGCACAATGCGTATATCGACCTTGTTCTTGCGGTGGTAGTCCATAAACAACGTTTCCGCCACGCGCTTGCCTTCGTCATAGCACGAACGGATACCGATCGTGTTTACATTCCCCCAATACGTCTCAGGCTGGGGATGAACCAGTGGATCTCCGTAAATCTCACTAGTGCTGGCCAACAGAATGCGCGCGTTGCACCGCTTGGCCATGCCTAGCATGTTGATCGAACCCAACACGGAAGTCTTGATGGTTTTGATCGGGTTAAATTGGTAATGTCCAGGCGCCGCGGGACAAGCCATGTGGTAGATCTGATCAACCTCTAAATAGATGGGTAACGTCACATCGTGACGGATGAGATCAAAATTTGGCTTGCCCAACAGATGGGTGACATTGAACTTTTGGGCCGTAAAGAAATTGTCCAGGCAGATGACGTCGTGCCCTTCGTCCACCAGGCGTTCACAAATGTGCGAACCCAAGAATCCAGCCCCACCCGTCACCAGAATACGTTGCAGTTTTTTGGCCGTCATGATGATGCACTTCTATGCCTGGAATACGTCGAGCGTAAAAAAACCGACGAAGCTTTCGGGACTGCCGCCGGCAATGATCCACCGCGCGTTCGACAGCCGGTCTCTTTCGCACGTGCGGTCGCTTTGCTTTACCCAACAACGCCACCTGAGTATGCCCGATCGATGATTCGAGTCGGGAGAAATGAGCGGTTTTATCGCGATAGATTTGGGGTGCCGCGCACGGCTGCGAAGCGTGTGGCGATTGTGCCGATCCCGATGGCACCAGCGGTGGCTTTGTTTTGGCGTTGGATCCATTGGGAATGTGGATCTGATCTACCCGGTCAAAGTCGCCCGACTTGAAGGCAAGCGTAAATGTTCCCGGCGTCGCCGGGATAACACTGTGATCCATCTTCAAATCGCGTTTCGACTCCGCCCTGCGGCTGATCAGGATGTGAACCGGAACGGTGCTCGAGTCGGGATTGTCAACATGGCCGACTTTCGAACACCGAGTGTGGCTACAATTGCGACAAGCGTCGCCCGCTGTTTCTTACTCGCGCTACACTGTGTCGTCCAAACATACGATTATGAGAAAACTGAAGCCAGGCGTCACGCCAGGGCCGTTCATTGAGTCCGTGATTTTGGATCGGACGCGAATCTCCTCCCCCGAACATTATGCGTTCAATCTGCCATCGCTGAGAAAGTTCTCTCAATTGGACCTGCATCCCCAGGTTACATTTTTCGTGGGTGAGAATGGCTCTGGAAAATCGACGCTGCTTGAAGCGATTGCGATTGCCAACGGGCTGAACGCCGAGGGTGGCAGTCGCAATATGATGTTTGCGACTCGCGAAAGCCATTCGGAGCTTCACAAGGCATTGAAATTGCGTCGCTACCACGCTTTGGTGCCCGACGCATGGTTCATGCGTGCCGAAAGTCTCTTCAATGTCGCAACCGAAATCGAAAATCTGGGTGCAGAGAACAGCTATGGCAACAAGTCGCTGCACGAGCAATCGCATGGCGAAGCCTTTATGACACTCGTGGAAAGTCGGTTCTCGCAAGGCTTGTACTTTCTCGACGAACCCGAAGCCGCTCTCTCGCCCCAGCGGCAACTGGAGTTCTTGGTTCTGCTTCATACCATTGTCGGCCAGGATTCCCAGCTTGTGATTGCAACTCACTCTCCGATTATCATGAGCTACCCGAATGCCAAAATTTTCTTCTTCAGCGAAGATGGAATCCATCCAATTGCTTACCAAGATACGGAACACTTCCGAGTCACTCGGGCATTCCTCGACGCACCTGAACGAATGCTCAAGCATTTGTTGGAGGGACAATGAATCCGAATCGGTTATTATCTGAGGGCTTCTCCCTCATCAAAAGCGCGGTCGATCGACCAACTCTCGATGAGCTGATGACCGCTTGCGACACCGCGTTTGCAAACGATGACCGAAACGAGCTCACTCGGTCCAGTCGTGGCCATGTCTATGCTGCTCGCAATTTGCTGAACGCCGTGCCGATCGCAAAGTCATTTTGGAAGGCCGGTGTGCCGCACGTAATCGCGTGCGATGATGTGCTTCGTCGAATGCTGACCCTCCGAGTTCACTTTGACGAAGTCACCGATGAAAATGGGCCGCTCCGCGTGATCCCTGGTTCTCACGTTTCTAGCTCGAGTGAAGGCGTTGGATCGGACCAGGCGGTAACGATTCACGCGAGCGCGGGGGACGTGCTGGTCATGCGACCTCTAATATCGCATTGCAGCGAGGCATCATCCCCTGGCACGAGACGGCATCGTCGCATCCTGCATTTGGAGTTTTCGGCGGACGAGACGCTCGCCGACGGTTTCCAGTGGAACGAATATGTACCACTAGCATGATACATACTCGTTTCAAGCGAGTCAGCTTGCCATTGGCCATTCCCGCTTTCCGCATCAATCCTCAATCTTTGCTCCATTACGCATTCGCTTCCAAACCTTGCGTCCAGTTTTCGGATCGAGTCGGACAAGTTGTTGTCGGCGCGTGTCCAGGGTTACCGGTTTGCCTTGTGGCCGGTTCGCATACACGAAGGGCAAGCAGACGGAGTTGACTTTGAACGGGAGTCCAGCTTCGCGAGGCATGTAGCGAACGCGAACAACTTCATCGGTCGGCAGCATCGAGTTGGAGCAAGACCAAAGGAAAGACGGTAGCTCGATAATCTCGTTCAAGACAGTCACGAAATCTCCCGGCTGGATATCTTCTCCCGCGATCCGTACCGCGACGTTCGTCGAAACGTTGGTTTCGCTTATAGTTTTCATGGCGTCACCTAATGGTGGAAAAGTATCTCGGCCCCTTTTTGCGGCCTCAATTTGTCCCCGTCCCCGTCCCCGCACTCGTGCTCGTGCTCGTGCTCGTGCTCGTGCTCGTGCTCGAAAAAATCGCCAGTACTCCTTCTCAATGGAACCTTTCCACTGCATCCGACCTGCCATTCAAGCACAAAGCGCCGTTCGTTGAGGGTTTAGGAGCTAGCAAGTACAAAGAAGGTTCACGGATTTTCCTACTGGGTAGCTCGCCAATCATCCTTCCACCAGGCCTTCAGCGGCTAAACGCTTGTAAACGCGGGCAATGGTGTGAACCTCACGCCAAGTTCGCTTGCGAGTTGACCGAAAAGACCGCGTGTTGCTCATCACACCCATGATAAGCGATTGCCATTAGTGGAAACCATCGGCGAAGAAGGGTGCTTGACCTCGTCGCGTTGCTTCATTGAATGAGGTCGAAGGTTTCAGTACCGTATTCTTGGGATTTTCCAACACTTCGCGGAGTAGATATGATGACCAAGCTCGGGCGACCGGGAACTTCGACCCCAATATGCGGCTACTCCAAGAAAGTACCGACGCGAATGGGGAATGGAAATGGAATCGAGCTATGTATCCTAACGTGTTGGAATTGCGAGCCCGCGCCGATGGATACGTTTCAAAGACATTGTCGATCGATCCTTCCAAGCAACCATATATCTTCGTTTTGGAGAAGACACGATCCTTTCATGGTGTCGTGCGCGACAGCGATGGTTTCGCTGTCGCGGATGTCGCAATTGCCGCAGTGGACTATTCAGGTGATACGTCTACGGTCCCCAATAGTGTGGGTTTGCTCAGAAACATGGTTAAGTCCGATGCGGAAGGGAAATTCACCTGCATCGGCGTTCAATCGGATATCGCAACACTCCTCGCTCGGAAGGAGGACGGTTCTTCAGGAATATTAGCGCGCGCGGATGCCAAGGATGATCGCGAACATATCATCGTCCTGCGTCCACCCACAACGGTTGCCCTCGAAATTGTTGATCAAGCCGGAAAATCTCTTGAAGGCGCATTGGTTTCTTGGATCGCGTGGGAGTCAACGCTTCCCATGGAAGCGTGGAGCAAGCGATCGGATGCAGAGGGGAAAATAGTTTGGAACACGGCACCGCAGGGGCGACTTTGGTTGACCGTTGAATATCCGCAACTTCGCCCAAAGCACATTAGTATTGATACCTCTTCGCCGACGCAGCGAGAGCAGAAGGTTGCATTGGATCCGATCCATCAATTGCACGTCACGGCGGTTGATAAGTTGAGCCAAGAACCAATCGAAGACTTCAGCCTTCGGATCCGTTACAACCGCAGCACAAATTATTTGCGCCCAGGTGAATCGTTCCCGATGGCCACTGGCATGCCGGGCAGCAGGAGCTATCGAGGCGTGTACGAAGTTCAAGGTAAGCAGGGTGAAGCCAATGTAAGAAGCATCTTGGACTTTGAGTCGCTGAGTTTCAGTGTCGCTGCCCCCGGATACAAAATCTCTGACACCCAAGTCGTCCAAGGCTCTCAAGCGATTTCCGAGCTTGCCATTCAACTGGAGCCGCTATCCGACGCAACCGCTATCGTTCACGATCCATCAGGAAACGTCGCTCAGGGTGCAATCGTATTTTACACGAGCGCCATTTATAACTTTGAATTTGACGAACGAGTGCGCGACGCAGGCGTTCTGCCAAGCTCGACCCAATGGGTTGGCAGCAAACAATCCACCGACGAACTAGGACGGTTTCTTTTGGATTGGAACACGAGTGACAAGTGCTACGCAATTTGGCATGAGACTGGTTGGTCTTGCGGAACTGTGGAATCGCTGATTGGCCAGGAGGCAATTGAGCTATCACCTTGGGGCTCTGTATCCATTCAGGGAATTACTGAGACGCAATGGGCCAGCGGAAACTTCGTCGTTTCCATCAGCGTTCCGAATCTAAACAATGGAAGGATCAAAGCGTACTTAGAGATTCCACTTAATCAATTTCCAATTGAGCCCGAGATTGAGTTGACACGTGTTCCAACCGGATCAGCAATCTTGATCGAAAAGAAGCAATTCGAAAATGTAGTCATGTACGAGCCCGTTGTGCCGTTTGAAGTCAAGCCGAGTGAAACGACAAAGGTCGCGGTTCGCGGAACAGCATCATTCGAAGGCACCGTCGAGTTCCGTGGTGACGTGCCGGCCACGCCGCCATCGTCGAATATCCTGCGATTGAAACTCAAACGCGTTGATGAGAAGATGAATGTCGCATCTGTTTTTTATGCCGATTTGGAAACTGCACTTTAGGCAAAAATTTTAGCTAGCACGCAAACTGGTCTAGAAACGAAAATGGCTCTCAAGGAAAAAGGAGTTTACTAAGACAACCTATTCCAGGAGAGCCAAGGATGGCAAAGCGTAACCCTTCGGGCGGCCGA
>JBGSHV010000033.1:0-12103 GCA_041752005.1 Pirellula sp.
CGTCGATTCGGTGTTACTACATTGAAGCGAGCGAAAAACTTCCTCGCTTTAACGGTCTTCGTGCTCAACATTATGACCGTGCGACGACTGCTTCACGCCTCAAGTGTTGCGCCGACAACCACTTAAAAGCTGTACGAACTCCATGGGAGCGAAGGCCAGATCGCCTCGAGCATTCGACAATGGTGTTTCCCCTTCGTTGTTCCTAGCGTTAATATCCGCGCCGCGTTCGATGAGCAAACTGGCGATGTCCGACCGGCCGAAGAAGGCGGCCGCATGCAACGGCGTGTTGGAATCCTGGTTACGTAGGTCGGGGTCGCAACCTGCATTCAACAGAACCTGCGCTGATGCGGTATCTCCGACCAACGTGGCCCATGTCAATGCACTGATTCGGTACTCGGGATGCATCCGATCGGTTGGGAATCCATCGGATAAAAAAACTTGCACGCGCTCGGAATCAAACTTGCGGATCGCCGCCCAAATACTGTCCTCCGGAGCTTGCAATGCGGGTTTCGACGTGCGCTGTACTTCGGCCGACCGCATGGCGTAGCCAATCACCCAATTGGAAAATGGCACCACGGTCATGAGGCCGACCATGCAAGGCAGTAACACCCGCCTAAATCGATGCCAAACCAATGCTTTGAGCCCTTTGCTATTCCATAGCATGGCCGTAAAAAACCCGCTCACAATGAAGAAGAGCGGCATGCGGAACCCATGCACTGCCGATTGGAAGATGTACAAACTACGGTTCGCCGCTGAGTCCTGAATGAACCAGGGGAACCCCAGGGCGAGCGACAAAGCTGCATGGTAGAAAATCCCAAGTAGCATCGCGAACGCGCGGAGCGCGTCCAAGTCATGACGGCGCGACGCAGTTGTATTCAACGAAGGCCCTTGTCGATCCAAAATACTTGCAACCCTTCCAGTCGATCAATCGAATCCGAAGAAACGCAACCGTGCATCCAACACGATCGCTGATACTATACTCAAGAAGGCGTTTTGGACCGATCGCGATTTTGTATCGAAGTGTATCTATGACCGAGGACCCATCGAAGCAATCCATTCTGCTCGTCGAAGACGATCCCGACTTGGCGGATATGGTCGCAGACTACCTTCGCGAAAACGGCTTTCATGTCCAGATTCATCCCCGCGGCGACACGGCAGCGGAACGAATTTTGACGGATCGACCCGATGCAGTCATCCTCGATGTCAATCTACCGGGTGTCGATGGTTACCATGTTTGCCGTCAAGTGCGCGATCAATTTGACGGCATCGTTCTAATGCTCACGGCGCGCAGTGGCGAACTCGACGAAGTCCTCGGTTTGGAATGCGGCGCCGATGACTACCTGGCAAAACCAGTTCGACCCAAAGCGTTGCTAGCCCGGTTGAAGAATCATATGCGCAAGCATCTGATAAACGAGGCATCGACCGAACCTCCCACGCGAGCCGGATCGTTGATCATCGATACCGCCCGTCGACGTGTGGAGCTCGAGGGCAAGCAGATTGAACTGACCAGCGCCGAGTTCGACCTCCTCCGCTTGCTCGTCGCGCATGCTGGACACACTCTCAGTCGGGCTGAAATCTACCAATCCATCCATGGGATCAAGTACGATGGAATGGACCGATCCATCGATCTGCGAATCTCTCGCCTGCGGAAAAAACTCGGCGATGATCCAGCGCACCCCAAGCGGATCAAGTCCATTCACGGAACAGGTTACCTTTTGGCGACCGACTCATGACACAACTCTTCCTGCGATTCTACCTGAGCGTTTTGGCAGTCCTCTTTTTGTCGTGGTTCATCTATGGCTATGTCTTGAACCTGCGGTACAAAGCCGATCGCGCACGGGTGGTTACCCAGGCGCACGCGGGCGGCATGCGACTGGTCTTCGATGCAATGGATCATGCACCTGCTTCGCAACGATCCGAGATTTTGCAAGGCATTCAAAAGGAGTTTCGATGCCCACTCGAACTCCGTCCCTTGAGTGAATTGTCGTCCGAGTCGCGGCGCAGCCTCAGCGTTCCAGGGATCCCCAGTTACATTCAGTGGAACGTGGATATCGAAGGTGTAGGTGTTGCACTCGATGATCGAAGTTACCTCAGGATGGGACCGTTCCCGAACTTTGAGGGACTAGCCATCGAGGACTCTCTACGAGGCTGGATGATCATGGCGGCTCATGAGATAGACCAATCCTCGAATCCGACCTTAGTAGCGATCGAGCAATTGAGAAAACGGTTTGATTTCGACATTGCATTGCAGCAGGAGGCGGACGTGCCAAGCGCCACCCTCGATCGGATCCGAAATGGGCGCGACGTGGTTTTCTATTCACTCGAACCTGATCGATGGGTTGCATCCACAGCATTGGAGAAGCCTGGTTACCTACTGCGCTTTGGCCCTTTTCCGAAATTTAATCGCGAGGAGCGACCGGCCGCAACCGCCACCCTGGCTTTAGTACTTCTCCCGGCTGCCCTGGCCATCGCGCTGCTACTGCGACCCGTCGCCAACCAATTCCGGCAAATCGAGGCTGCGGCCAAAACCATTGCGGGGGGAGACTTGCATGCTCGTGTCGATGAGCATCGCATCGGATCGGCGCGCGACTTAGCCCGCGCCTTCAATCGGATGGCTTCCCAAACCGAAACGACACTTCGAACGCAGCGCGAGTTGTTGCAAGCTGTCTCGCATGAACTGAAGACGCCACTCGCACGCATCCGATTTGCGATGGATCTGGCGGCTTCGGCCACCGAAGACTCCCAGCGCCGCAAACGTTTGGATGCCATGGACGATGCGATCGAGGACCTCAATTCCTTGGTGGACGAATTGATCGGCTACGTTCGTATGGAAAGTGCCGAAGCTCTGCGTGAGCGAGAAAGATTGCACGTGAACGAAATCTTGGGATCGCTGATGGACAAGTACCAAGGGCTTTATCCCGACGTTGTATTCCGCTTGGAACCGACTCAGGAAGGCCACGAAGATTCGATCGAAGCCGATCGCACTGCGTTTCATCGAGCACTAGGAAATTTGATCAGCAACGCCGGTCGATTCGCGAGCCATCGTGTAATCGTTCGAGCGGCGAATAGGGATTGTTTCATGACCATCGAGGTCGAGGACGACGGTCCAGGCGTCCTCGCTCAGGATCGAGAACGCGTGTTCGAACCCTTTGTGCGATTGGATTCCAGCGAACCATCGAAGCACCGCCATCCAGGTGCAGGCGTGGGACTCGGCTTGGCCATCGTACGACGGATCGTGGAGCAACATTCCGGTACCGTCGAACTATTGTCGAGTCCCAACGGAGGATGCTTGGCGCGCACAACCTGGCCCACCGCCAGCCCAATGGGTCAGACCTCTTTGCTTTAGTTGTGGCAGCAGGTACGGTTGCACGAGCAAACTCGATTAGATGTCATTGCTGTTGGTCGCGGGACATCCAACCCAATACGCGACGATTGCCGTCTGAGGTGATGAGTGTGTCTCCGTCCCCGCTGAACGCCAAGCTCAGGATCGGCGAGTCCGCTTCCGTCTGCAGATCGTACACCTGCGCCATGGTTTCGAATTCAGGCGACGCGAACCATATGCGGATCGTACCCGTAGAATCCCCCGACACAAGGATCGAGCCGGTAGGCGAGCTGGTGAACAGAATATCCATCGGGATGTCTTTGGAAAAAACCTCGTGTTCGACTTGATCGCGGCGCTTTATCGGCACAAACCAGAGCTTGCCACGTTTTTCGTTTTGAGTCTGGACGACCACATAAGATTCCGGTTCCTGGTCGGCTTCCTTCCATCGTTCTTCGAAAAAGAAAATCTTCTGCATGCGATCGTCCCCCAATCCGAGGCTGGCGATGCGTTCGATTGCGGCCCCCACCGAAAGATCTACCCTTCCGTCGCTGCTGACCAGGAGCAGGGTCGCGGGCTGCTTGGGATCCCAAGCAAATTGTGCAATCAACGCGTGTTCTCGGATTAGTTGTCCGTCGGACATAGAGAGGATTTGTAGCGTCTGTTCGTCCGCGCGATGCATTGCGAGTTCGAGACCGTTGGGAGACAAGGCGATACGGTCTGCATTCTTTGCCATGAACGGAATCGGAGACCATTGGCTTTGATTCGGCTCGGTCAGATCAAGTTTCCAGATGGATCCATCGCGATGGAGTGTCAAAAGAATTTTGGCTTCGCGATCACTCGTGCTTCCAATGATGGGCTGCCTACCAAAGTAAACGGGTGCCGATTGGTCCGAACTCAGCCCATACACGCTGCCGCTGTCCATCGATACGAAGAGACGTCCATCGATCCGTTGTTTGGACTGTATTCGAGTCGCAGGTGTGATCTGGACATCGTTCAAATCCTCAAGCCATCGGAGTTCAGGGACGGTTTCTGCGGACTGTTCTAACAGCAAACCTTCCTTCGAGAATTGAAGCTTGCAGGTGGCGGTTTCGGGACTCGAGGACTTGGCATCGCGCACATTGACAACAAGCCGATCCATCGCGCCTTGGGTTTCGATGCTAAGGTCCAAATCATGATGCGAGCGAAGCGCGTTGATCAGACTCGGTTTGAGCGCCAACTGCACCCGTTCCTTTTGACCGGGTGCGCGGACGAGGCGATCTCCATCTTTGTGAAATGCATCGACCGTTCCGTTGATTTCCAGGACGTATAGCCGTTGACCATCGGAACTCCAAACCGCTTGAACCGGGACACTCGTGGGAAACTCGATGAAGTTCTCACGGGCGTCAAACCATTTGCCGGTCGCGCGGTTCCACAACCATCCCATTCCAGATCCCCCAGTTCGCTTGAAGAGTACGACCACGTCGGGATCGACCGGGCTGGGGGTCCCGAAGGAAGCTGCAATCGGAGCCAGAGTCAACGAATCTGCGATGTCGCGTCCTTCATAATCAATCAGCTTGATGGCGGTATCGCTGCCGACCAGCAGTGTGCCACGACCCAAGAGGGACAACCGTGGCTCATCGCCCGTTTCACTCCAGCGCCGAAGCATCGCACCGGTTCTTTTGTCCCAAACACAGAATTCACGCGTGTGCATTGGGTTCGGGAGATAGGGAACTGCCGCCGACGGTAAATGGGCGGAGGTAATGACCACTTCATTCTGGGAATCGATGACCGTGTCCACCAATTCAGCGCCAGGCGTGTGTCCGAAGTAACTAAAGCGTTGCCCTGCCGCTTGAGTACCACTCAATGGAATCGTACGACCCGTTTGAACGTTCCAAAGATCGACAACTCCTTTCTGATCGACGGTTACCACTTCCGGTAACGTACCGCGCGGAAACACACTTACGACTGGTTCCCGATACGGTGCGGATTCTTCTCCGGTACGGGACGAGCGAGTGAGCTGCCGACGTTGGCCTTGACGATCGACGTCCACGACGACCGCAACTCCGCGGCTGTCCACGTTGACGATCCGACCGGAATCGACGAACTCTACATGATCAATATTATTGTCAACACTCGTTGGACTCGGTGTGCCCGTAAGAAACGATTCGTAATCCAAGCCATCATCGATTCGAACGCGCCACGTATGCGCAAGAGGCTCACCACTCGTCGTAATGATCCGACCCATTCCGTTCGATCGAATTTGTTCGATACCTCGTCCATGCCGTTTGGGGAGCATCATTCCATTGGCGAGTATCGGCTTGTCAGCCTCGTTGCGTGCCAACTGAAAGAGTTCGAGCGATCCGTTTTCCATGCCGATCAATATGCGATTGCCGGACATGCCAATCGCGGTCGCCTGGGAAGCTGGCGTCTCAGAGAATTCCACCACCGCGCTCATGGCTTCTGCCCGATCCAAAGCTTCAATTAAGTACAAGTAATTTTTCCCACTCAAGGACGCGAGTACGAGGACGGAATCGTTGTTAATCCAAGCCAAGTCGAGCAAATCGCCTTTTACTTTTTCCGTACAAACATGCCAAGGACCTTGAGCGACGCGGGCCCACAACCCTCCGCGTATGCCAGCCACGACCACGGAGCCATTTGGGTTGAACGCAATCCTTTGGAAAGAGCGATTGCCGGTTTCCGCAACGCGGATGGGCGGTTGCTGTTGTGTTAAATCCCATGTGAAGAGATGGTGTTCGGAGCCACCATTTGCATTGGAAACGCTGGCTGAGAGGATCGCTTCATTGGCATTTGGGGAGATGACGACGGATTCGACCTTGGACCCGACTTGCTGGACCGATTGTTCGATCAATTTGTCTCCCTCGACGTTGAGAAGGCGCACCGATCCATCGTGCATGCCTGCGATACCAAGCGTTTGTCCCAGGGCGAAGACGACAGAGGCCACGGGGCCTCCGAGTTCTTGCTTGGGGATATCCAGGTTACTGAGCAGGGAAATGCGCTGAACTGCCCAATTTTGCGAGGTCGGAGTGCGCGGTTGATCGGTTTGGTTTGCGGAGGAAGCGTTCAACTGTCGCAAGAGCGATGCTGCACCGAGCGGATTGAACTGATCTATTTGCGCGCTCGCGAAACCCAACTTGGTCAGTTGCTCACCCAATTGCACTTGAGCAAGTCGCTCCTTAGCAAGTGCAGCGCTGGCTTCCGCCTCTCTCTGGGATTGAACGGCGCTGGCGCGCGCGGTGATCGCCTCGTTCTTAGCATTTTCCTCTTCAGCACGTGCAGTGAGGGCGTCATTCTTTGCGCGTTCTTCCTCCTGCTTTGCCGCGACAGCAACATCCTCGGCAGCTTCGGCATCTTCCTTCAGACGGATAGCAGTACGACGTTGATTGTCAAAGACCACGGCGGCCGCCGTGGCTCCCAGCACGCTAACGCCGAGAAAAATCAAGAAAACATTGCGAAGCGTTTTGAACCGCTTTTCACGCGTCGATACGGTTCGCTTTGCGATCTCGGCCTTGCCCCATAGAATGAGCTCATCCGGGATTTTTCGATCGAGGGTCTGAAGAGCCAAATCGTAATCGCCACGTTCGAAGGCGCATTGACCATATGCCAATCTTACGGTCTGTAATTCTGCTGCGGCATCGCGATTCCCTTCCCATAATTCAAGTGCATCGCGCAGTCCGAACATGGCACGGTTGAAGCGATCGTAGTCCTTTTGACTGATCGCGGATTTCGCGACATCGCGTGACCGATTGGTCAGCTCGATACTGCTGCTGATGTTGTTGCGGAGTCGTTGGACTTCATGCACTGCGGTTTGAAGATCTTCGACCGTTGCGTACCGATCTTTCGGTTGCGTGCTCATCGCGCGCATGGCGATATCCAACAATGGATCTTCGAGCTTGGTCGATCGAATCTTGTTGGCCCGCGCTGCGAGCAAACGTTCGAGCGGATTTTTACCGCCGTGGGGAGGATTGCCAGTGACGATTTGAAAGAGAACGGCTCCAAGCAAATAAATATCGCTGGTTTTGCCAATCTGATGTTCCGCGTCGTTGGCCATCTCTGGTGCCATGTAGTCGGGCGTTCCTCCAAAGCGAATCGAGGATTTTTTTGCGACGTTTACCGCCATCCCCCAGTCGGAGACGTAGACTTCGCCATACTCGCCTAGAATCAGATTTTCGGGTTTGATGTCACGGTGAATGATGTCCTTGCTATGCGCGAAAGCAATTGCATCCGTGAGTTTGTCGAATATCTCTAAATTCTCTTCCTGAGTTTTTTTGGTTAATACGCGTTGCCACTCAGCACCTTTGACCATCTTCATCGTGTAGAAGAATATTCCTTCGTCAGTCGATCCAAACTCGTAGATGGGAGGGATGTTTGGATGGTCGAGATCGGCCGTGATCTCTGCTTCGTAAAAGAACTGCTTTCTAGATGAGGGATCCTTGCTCCGATCGGCTTTGAGTGTTTTGAGTGCGACCTTGCGATTGACGGCCGTTTGGATGGCCGAGAAAACGATCCCCATTCCCCCTTCGCCGAGCTTGTCTTGGATTTGGTAGTCGGCCGCGGCCGCTAGAGGAGCATTGGCATCGGCCACCATTCGCAGGGCAACCCGACCGACCATCGAATCGGAGGCTTCTGGTAACTCGTAGCGAAGCGATTGACGGGTGTGCTTACTGGAGGAGCCGATCGCGGCTTCCCACACTCGCATCAATTTCTCGTCGCTACCGGTGGGTAATTTTCGAATCTGGCCGTCGTGCGAAAAGGCTTTCGAATCATCGAATTGAAGCGTCTTAGGCTCCAAGCCCGATGGGCCGAACGCAGTACCTAAGGGAGAGTCTGATGAAAACATGATGGTTTTGCCTTCCTGAGCCTCTTGGTCAGGCAGGCTGTCGTACATCATGGTTTTGGCTTCAGTATCCTCCTGAGGATCGCTAGGCATCGAAATGTCGGCTATGAGCGTCTCGGACGTTCCAAAGGGCTCCTGCGGTTCGGAAGTGGACGATTCTGAGAAAGCTTGTTCGCTGCCTTCCTTGCGTTCATCATCCTGAGGTGGGTCGGTATTTGTTACGGTTCTCATCGCTGATACTCCTTCCTCAAGCGACGGCGTTGTCGATCGCTTCGAGAAAATCCGATGTTGTTTACAGCTTGCGTCTCAATCTCCGAGTCAGCTGAACCTGGAAACGCTGGGGAAGGGGTCACTGTTTGTATCGGATTCTGTGCCAACCAAAGTGATCCGAGAAGAAGCCCTAGTGTTGGTCCTGCATGCGATGCCTCCGACAATTGCGGAGGATTGCCAACAAAATGCGTGGGATCCGAGTCCATCACTCCCAATGTGCGTCGCCAATTCGATGGAATGTGCATTGCCCCGTCTTCGATTTTCGGTGGCAGACCAAGTTCGTCGGCCGGTGATTTACCCGATGGCTCTCGCCGCTCAACCGATTCCTCAACGTTCTCGATGGACTCTTCCGAATCGCGAATGGGAAACGTTTCGAGAACTTCCTTGTCCCCGCGCGCCGATTGCTTGATGATGGAATACACTCCCACCTCAGTTTCGGGATCGTTGGCGAGCGCTTCTTTGATGCGTTCAATCTCTACCTGAGTTGGCTGGACCGAACTCGGCTTCGTATCTTGTGGCTCGAGCACACCAGGAAATGGAATCCGTCGACTCTCGTCGAGCTCGGCCAGGACTTGTTCCGCGTCAGGAAGTTCGTTTTGATCGGGTTCGCCATCTTCATTTAGGTCATCGAAGTTGACCCGGTAGAGCAAAATTTGAGCTTGACGTTCGACCACGGCTTTGAGCTCAATAGGCTGTTGATCACTTCGGACTGGAACGACAATGGTTTCTACCACGATGGGTTGCTCTGGCATCGGTGGTACCGTGATCGGAGGTTCGTAGACCATCGGCAAGCCGACTTGAAGCCCTTCCGCAATTACATCTGTAATTTTCTGGGTAGACACGGTCAGATCGACGATCGCTCCTGGTTCTTTCGCGTTTTCAAACAGGAAGAAATCGTCGGAGCGTCGCAAGACTGCGTCGGTGGGAAGCTTTGAGTTCTCTCTCAAAAATGCGTCGGTAAAAGGTGATTGACGGATGAATAAGCCTGTGCTGTTGCTGCCTCGAGGTTCAGCCAGGATCGGTCGGCCATCCGAGTTGAACGGATTGGCATACTCCTGTCCGGCAACGCGGAATCCCTCGAGCAAGCCGTCGGCGTAACTGATGAAACTCTCGAAGCCTTGTTCACCAAAGCTACCAAACTGAATCGCGACCTGTTGGAAGATGTGTTTGGTCGGGGTCTGCGTCGAAGGCGTAGGAGTCACTAACTGTTGGTTCTCTGCCAGGGTGACGATACGCGTGGTGTAAAGCCCCGCTACCCCTGGGGGGACATCGCTCGCATTGTAAAAGCGAGCATTTAGGACCACGTTATTGATCACTTGCGTGAAGCTGGCACCTTGGCTCGTAAGAGTCTCCAATTGACCACCAGTCGCGATGGTCAGCTTGTCTCCGGCAATCAGGACGATTCCTCCTTCGGTCGGTGTGTTGCTTTGGGTTCGGACGACGCCTGCGATCTGGAGATCGCTCGCGCCTTTGGTCTCGACATAGATGTTGGGAGAGACGCCTGGAATCGTCTGTTGGCTGGTTCCGGCAATTAGATTGACAACAACTAGTGAGCGATCATTCACGACGTAGATCGCATAACCGTCAAATCGAGATTGAAAGCGATGTTGAGCACGCAATGCTTCGGCGTCGGAATCCGAGATCCGTAGGAGGCTGTCGACGAAGTCGTCTCCGCGATCGTTGGCGTTACCGTTGAGCGATTGCCACGCCGAGTCCAAAGTACCATTGAGGAGGGCCTGGCCCTGGAGCCCTTGGACGGATGTGTCGTGTAAATGAACAAACCCAAAGGCGAACAACGTCAGAACATCTCCCTCGACTCGAGCAAGCGCAGTCCCTTCGTCAATATTGCCCTGCAGAGCCTTGAGCGTTACGTCGGACCGTCGTCCCGCAATTTCTGCATCGATCCCCCTATCGAGGATCAAATCGCCCGAATGGACCAACAGCTTGATCGGACCATTGGAAATGATCCCCGAGGCAGACGCAGAAGATATGTGTGTCTGGGTGGAGTTGAAGTTGACTTGACGGATACTAATCGATGGCACTTCTCCTACCACGACTCCATCCGACTCGTGAACAAAGACACCTTGGGCACTTTTGGCGGCGATCAACGCGACATCAGTTCCAATGGCATTCGATGCCGAGTCCGAACCATTTCGGTCTTGATTCGATGCGCCGATAAAGCCCGAACCGTCGCTATTGCTATCGGCAATGAGGATCAATCGATTGGATTGAATGTTGGTAAAAGAAGGATCGATGGACGCATTGCTATTGAGGATCGACCGCTCAGCGCTCAATGCGGCATCGCCACCGATGGCTTCCACTCGGCCGACGTAAATGTCACCTTCGCGATCTGCCTGAATCAAAACGTTACCTTGGGCAGTAGAGATCTGCGAACTAGGTCGCATGACAACCCCATCGTTCTGAACGCCATCCAATTGGTGATTGGCGGCTGCAACCAGAATGTCACCTGACAAGGAAGCAGATATAAGCCCATCGATTCGAACGTCGTCATGGCTGCGAATGGTAATATTGCCAATCACGGTTCGAATATCGGCATCGACAAGAATGTCGCCGCGATTGAGAGTCTGCAATAGGATGTCTCCGGTCCCTTCGATGGAGACACTGGGATTCGAATCCAATCCGCGACCAATGAGAATATCGCCTGCTATCGATTGCAATTTGATCGACCCATTGTGGGTTGTCACTAAATCTTCACCGAATTCAAAGGCGTTGGATCGTGTCGAATTGAAGTTCACTTGTTGGGTGGCATGCGATCGTGCGTTTACGGTTACGTCATCTGCTTCGCGAACATAGATACCGTTTGCGGACCGAGCAGCAAGGAACTCGACTTGCGTGTCGATTGCATTGAGATTTGCATTTGCATTCGGGTTGCCTACATCGGGAGCGCCAACCGAACCGGATCCATCGTTGTCGCTATCTGCGATGAGCAAGAGACTGCGAGCCCAAACATTACGTGTATCGCTGAGGATGGTGTCGTTGCTATCAGTTATGTCGCGTCCAGAAACCAGGGTGACATCGTTGCTTCCACTACCTGCGTTGATGCCTTCGAGAAGAATGTCTCGAGCGGCGTTGAGTACCAAATCCACGCCCTGTGTGAAAAAGGTTTCGACCGAAGTGTCCCATACGATATCGCGACCGGATGAGAAGTACAACGAGCCGGGTGCGGTCGTGCTGAAGTGATTCGATAAAGCAAAGTCGTCAAACGACTTGATGCTGATATGACCCGAGTCGGAATGAATGAAAGATTCCACCAGGATGGTACCCTGTTGGAGGGTCTGAATCAGGATGTCACCGATCCCATGGGCTCGGATTCCGAGCCCATCGGCGCTACCTGGCTGAACAATGACATCGCCTCGCACGGACTGCAACTTGATGGAACCGTTGCTTGTAGTGACTAAGTCTTCGATGGAACTGTCCGTAGCGGTCGAGGTCGTTGAACTGAACTGTGGACGGCGGATGGCGATCGGACCGACGGATCTTACCGTGAGTCCGTCTGCCTCGCGAACGTAGATTCCCGATGCTGAACTGGCCGCGAGCACATTGATCTGGGTGTCGATGGCGTTGACATTGCCGTCGGGGTTACCGTTGGCCACGTCGGCGCCACCGATGGCACCCGTGGTAGCCACCATCCTTAGTTGGTTGGCAATAACATTGAG
>JBGSHV010000034.1:0-39179 GCA_041752005.1 Pirellula sp.
TGAAGTGGACCCCAATTTTAGGACCACAGCTTAAGATAGAAAATCGCGTTTTCTCCGGTATGCTGTTGAGGCGAAGCCAATTCGGTCTACCAAGGAAGAACCATGACAAGGAAGCGACGATCATTCACACCTTCTTTTAAGGCAAAGATAGCCTTAGAGGCAGTGAGGGAGACCAAGACGATTGCCGAAATCGCTCAGAAGCATCAACTGCATCCGACGCAGATTAACCTTTGGAAGAAGCAACTTCTGGACAGTGCCGAGGATGTCTTTCAGGACGGTCGTTCCAAAGAAGCAAAAGCGGTCTCCGACGAACCGGACTCCGCAGAACTCTACGAACAGATCGGTCGATTGAAAATGCAACTGGAGTGGCTCAAAAAAAAAGTCTCCGAAAACAGTTAGTGAAG
This sequence comes from Pirellula sp., assembly GCA_041752005.1. Taxonomy (GTDB): domain Bacteria; phylum Planctomycetota; class Planctomycetia; order Pirellulales; family Pirellulaceae; genus JBKCUI01. The sequence goes on from JBGSHV010000034.1 coordinate 405, forward strand.
CGAGATCTTGGATCGATTACGACTGCGCGACGCTCAGCATTCGGGAGCAGTGTCGTTTATTGGGCTTCCCGCGGAGCGGAATTTACTACGAGCCACAGCCTGAAACACCAGAGAATTTGCGGATCATGCGTTTGATGGATGAAGAGCACATGCGGCATCCTGCGAGCGGTTCGAGGCAACTGGTTGACTTCCTGGAAGGCCAAGGGCTGGACTTCAATCGCAAGCGTATTCAGCGTTTAATGCGAAAAATGGGGATTGAAGGAATCTCTCCGAAACGACGAACGACCGTGGCAGCGGCTGGCCATCAGGTTTATCCATATCTGCTTCGCGGCCTCAAGATCGAACGCCCCAATCAGGTTTGGTGTAGCGACTTCACTTACGTTCCAATGGCGACAGGGTTTATGTATTTAGTTGCTGTGATGGATTGGTACAGTCGTCACGTTCTTAGCTGGCGTTTATCGAACAGTATGGACGCAGATTTTTGCGTGGAAGCATTGGATAATGCATTAGCAGGAGGCACACCGGAAATCATGAATACCGATCAAGGCTCTCAGTTCACGAGCTGCGACTTCACCAATCTTCTGAAAGACCGCGGGGTCGCAATCAGCATGGATGGCAAAGGGCGAGCCATTGACAATGTAATGATCGAGCGTCTTTGGAGAACAGTCAAATATGAGGACATCTACCTCAAGGAATACAGCAATGGAACCGATCTTCATAAGGGACTGAAGTCATACTTTCATCACTACACTTCAGTCCGTAAGCACACTTCGCTTGACCGTCAAACGCCAGCAGAAGTGTACCGTAGTGGACGGCTAAAACGCGACGTTCCCTCTATCTAAGAAACGCGCAGCCATGGTCCTAATATTGGGGGCCACTTCAACTTGCGGCTCTCTCAGATGGGATCGAACAGCTTTTGCAGCTAATTTTGCATCGTATGCAGTTCAGCTAGTGCAACCATTCCGGTTTGAGGATCATCACCAGTCCCAAACTCGAGATGACCAAACCGCCGACTAACTTGAGCCAGCGGCCCTCGTTCTCTTGCAATTTTCTTTTGCCTAACGTCCAGGTAACAATGATCACCATTAGGCTATCGTCGAACATGTAGGCGAGGTTGTAGAGAAGTAAGTACGCGTAGTTCTTCCAAGCCGGCAGGTTATTTGAGGTGAGGACGTTGGTGTACAGTGCGGGCAAGCCCGCGGTGCAGAGTAGTTCGATCATGTTGACCAACACCGCGAGGATCGCGACGCTGACCAATGCGCCACCTAGATTCTTGGCCGTCACGATATCTCGGGCCCGTTGGTAGATCCCAGGTTTGGCCGACTCGGGAATCGAAAGCGAGATGCCTTTCTTGAAGGCAAAAAAGTCTTTGATGTGAATAGCGCCCACGGTGATCGCCAGTATTCCTAACGTGATTTCGATCGGACGCAGATAGCCGATCAACAGAAATACATTGAGCCAGGCGGCCATGAAAGCGAAATAAGCCATGCCGCTGATCAACACAAAGGTGCCAGCCACCAACACGATCCGCATGCGATCCTTCAGATTGACCAAGATCGATAGCAGGAACAACAGCACCCACATCGCACATGGATTGAAACCATCAACGAGTCCGACCAAGATCGTGAATAGGGGCAACCCGACGCTACTGACACGGAGTGTACCCAACCAAGGAAGCTCGATTTCGTCTTCAATCGCTGAGATCTCTAAATCGCCCGAGGTGCCCTGCCCCTGATCCTCCATCGGCGTGTCACCGATGGGCAGATCACCGATGGGCAGATCACCGATGGGTGAATCACCGATGGGAAGCTCGTTCACGGGAGGACTCGCATCCAAGTCGGGCTTGGAAGACGTATCGCCGATCGGTAACTCTGGAACTATGGGATCCTGCGCGGTCAAGGCACTTGTCGCCAAGAGCACTCCAACGCGAACGAGACCCACACTCCATGCCCTTGGTTGGCAACGGACGATGAGTCTTTCAAGTCTCGCTTCAGGTGCCGTTAAAAAGGGGGCCGAGGGGTCACCTCAGAGACCTTGATTTTATCGTTAACCGGTGGAGGAGGTGGCGTGTCAAGCGTCCAGCGTTCCAGTCCCTTGCGAAGCCGTTCGGTGGTGGCGGTGCTACGGTCAAATCCAATTTGGATTTGATTGCAGAAATGCATGATAGGCGTACTGGCCGCGCTGGCTTTGTAACGCCGGACAAGGCTGTTCATCTCGTTTACGGCATTGGAATCGCGATTGACCGAACGGTAGACCAACTCGAATCCTGGATACGTTTTGAGGAAGCTAGGTAAAATCTCCTTGGCCGCCGCGCACCGTGAACAGCCATCGCGGACAAAGACTTCAAATCTGAGCATTCCGGCGAGCTGTTCTTCGACCGCGCCGGCGTCGGTCGCCGTGCGGATGACCTGACCACAGCCATAGATGACTGGACCGGCGCTAGCCTCGAATAAGAAATGGTCCGCGATCTTCTTCAAGCGATCTGCATTGGCGTCGTTTCCCTTGAGATCACGCGCCACCACTCGGATGCCCGGGCGACGCTGAGCGAATCGTTCCGTCTCGGAAATATACATCGCGCCTCGCGGGTCGTCGGAGGAGTAATAGACCTCCAGCAATACGTCGCGTGTCGCAAGCCATTCCGCCGCCGCGATGCTGCTCATTGCGGACAATCCGCAAACCATAAGCAGGCTGCAGATCCACCTGCCAATTCCAATTTCTCGATACCGAGCGAGCCACGATGCTCGCGATCGCGTCTGAGACAAACCAATCATGTCGGCTTCACCTAGAGTGTTAATGTCCAAACTGCCGTTGCAAACTACCCTCTCTAGTATAGCGCACGTAGCCTCGACAGGTTACAACTTCTCCATCAAAAACCGATTCGCAGGTCGTTTACTTCGTGGTCCGCAGCTTGCTATGCCAGTAGCCGTAGGTGAAGTAAATGGCCAGCCCCACGCCTAACCAGAGCAACAGCCGCAACCAATTCTCGCCTGGCAGCGAGAGCATCAGCAGCACGCACAGAAAAATGCCTGCCCCTGGAAACCAAGGTGAAAATGGGCATCGGAACGGGCGTGGTCGGTTGGGATCGGTCACCCGAAGTACCAACACGGAACCGCATACCATGGCGAAAGCAAACAAGGTTCCGATGCTGGTCAAATCCGCCAGGATATTCAACGGGAGTAGGCTGGCTGCGGCCGCGACTACGAAGCCTGTGAGGATCGTCGATTTGTAGGGCGTGCGTAGGGTCGGATGGATTGCGCCGAAGAATTTGAATGGCAACAGGCCATCCCGGGCCATGGCCAAAAAGATCCGAGGCTGGCCCATCATCATGACCAACAGCACCGACGTGATGCCGGCCAAGGCACCGATCGTAACGACAAACTGTGCGGAACTGAAACCTACCTGTTCGAAAGCAGTCGCAACCGGTGCATTGCGATCGATCTTGTCAAATGGAACCATGCCAGTCAAAACTCCGGAGACCAGGACATAGAGCAACGTGCAAATGATCAATGAACCGATGATGCCGATCGGCAAATCGCGTTTGGGATTCTTTGCTTCCTCAGCTTGTGTCGAGACGGCGTCGAAACCAAGGTACGCAAAGATCACACCAGCGGCCCCGGCCAACACGCCTTTTTCAGACCAACCAAAAATTGGTTGGCCAAAGAACGTGACACCCCCGTAGCCATAGGGAGCAAAGTTATCCGTCCAATTGGAGAAATTGACGTAGCGATAGCCGGCGATAATGATGAACAGAACCACTGCCACCTTGACCGCCACCATGATGCCGTTGGCAAACGCGCTCTCCTTGACGCCTCGGACCAGAATGGCGGTGATCAGGATCGTGATAAGAACCGCTAGCAAGTCGAAGAAGTAGCCGGTTGAGTAAAACGATCCACCTTCTACCATGACCTTGTTACCGGTCGCGAGCAAAATCTCTGTCGGTTTCTTTGCGGCATTGTAGTCAAAAGGAGCGTCGGAAAATCGGTGTAGTAGAGAGCCGTCGGCAAAGATGTTCCAATGCAACTGTTCAAGTAGCTTTTGCATGTATTTGGACCATCCGTGCGCTACGGTCGATGAAGCGACAGCGTACTCGAGGATCAAGTCCCAGCCGATGATCCACGCCATGAGTTCACCGAGCGTGGCGTATGCGTAGTTATAGGCCGAACCAGCGACCGGAGCCATCGATGCGAATTCGGCGTAGCACAAGGCAGCGAAGACGCATGCCAAACCAGCCACGACGAACGACAACATGATGGCTGGCCCGGCTTGATCCGCGGCCGCTTTGCCCACCAGCACAAATATCCCTGTCCCGATAATAGCCCCAACCCCCAACGAAGTCAGTGCAACGGGCCCGAGCGTCCGTTTGAGTCCGTGATGCATCCCCATCTCATCTACCATTGCATCCATGGATTTCGTACGGAAAAGCTGGTTGTCTGCCATCGAGTCGTCGGCTCCTCGGAAACTATCGGAAGGTAAATGGAATAGAGAGGATTTGCGAACAGAGATAATAGCAAGCCCGTCTTGCTTCGTGGGACCGAGGTTCGCACAGAAATCCCATTTTTGCAACGAAATCTACCGATTCGCTTCGGGCACTCGGCCCAGCAATCGAGAATGGCCAATCTGATCCAGAGCTGGTCAAAATACCGTCATGTCCAAATGCGCCAGTGCGAATTCTGGAAAATCGACCGAAGCAATCGTCATGCTTCGGAAAATCATTCGGGCACGGTTCATGTCGCAAGACGGCTATTGCCCGCAACGCTTCCGGAGTGCGAGGGTCGGATTCGCGATTGACTTAGGATTTTCTAAAGAGTTAAGGTGCTGACCGGTCTTGGATGGAGCGGTTTCGGAGGTAATTCCTGAACACACAACGCGTTGGAATACTCGTCGTACTAACATGCATGGGCTGTTCAAGTTTGCCGCGCCTGGATCAGTACGGCTGGGATCAAACTCTTCAGGAGTCACAGGAAACCCCCGAGTCGGATCCATCTTCTGAGCCGGATTTCTGGATGCTTGAGAGGGAGGCTTCGACCGCGTCCGAGTTGTCCCATGTGCCAACTGAAGCAAGCACACCTGACGCATCCGAATCCAAGCCAACCAAATTCACTTCAAATCTGCCTTCGCAGCCATCGGAGCCACCGCAGCCATCAGAGCCATCAGAGCCATCAGAGCAGATCGCTCCAGATGTTTTGGACATCTACGATATGTCGGGTGCGCTGCCCGTGGACTGGTCGGTGGATTCCGCATCTCAGCAGATTCGCCCAAGCATTGCAAGTCGATTGGTCTCCGATCAATCGAACTTCTATTCGCGTGAGTTGCTGCTCGGTTTGGGAGTCGTGGTTGGCGCGGGGGCGGCGATTGCGAATACGTCGGCCGATGAGCAACTTCAAAAACACTTTCAATCGTCGGTGCGCGGTGCTTCCAGCGACGACTGGTTTGAATTCTTGCACGCCAACAAAGAACTAGGAAATGGCGTCTACACGTTGCCCATCATGGGGGCCGCATGGTTGGCCAGTGAAGCCATTGATGGTCCGCCGGCCCTGGAAGCGGCGGGCAACTGGGGCGAACGCTCGCTCCGAGGTTTCCTCGTAGGGGCTCCGCCGCTGATCTTGTTGCAACGCGCCACCGGTGGATCTCGACCCCACGAAAACAATGAGAGTTCCGAATGGCATTTCCTTGCAGACAACAACGGAGTGAGTGGTCACGCATTCATGTCGTCGTTGCCATTCATCACCGCAGCCAAATTGACAAACAGTCCGATTGCCAAAGGTTTTTTCTATGCTGGATCGTTGATCGGTCCCTTGTCGCGCGTCAACGACAACGCCCATTATCCCTCTCAGATAGGCATGGGCTGGGCGTTGGCCTACTTAGCCGCAACCGCTGTTCAAGAAACCGATACCGGTCAACGGGGTTGGCGCCTGATACCGCGCTCTCCGACCGACGGTAGTGGCATCGCTCTGCAATACCGTTGGTGATCTTCGTTTTCATGTGTCAGGTATACCATCGTCCAAAACGTCGGTACGATGCCCGCGCGCTTTATGGAAGCGTGAATTTGAGGAACTCGGACACAAGACTTGAGATGCCAATCGCGAACAGTACCAGCACACTTCCGGCAAGACAAACGTCGAACCACCGTCCACTCCGAAGTTGCGGAACGGACAACGCATAGCGAAAGTACAACGCAGCGAAACCAAGCATCGGCAACATGATGGCTTGTGCAGAACCGCTGATGAGCACGAGCCAAGCTGGCTCGGGCAGCACCCAGTAGACCAACAGGCACAACAATGGAAACAGTCCACTCAGAAATCGAATCCAGCGGGCTTGCGAATCGGCGTCGTTGCCGATGCCGCCCATAATGCTCAGACCATCGGCGAATGTCCGAGCATGGCTGGCGTTCGCTACAAAGAACGTCGAGTAGAGGACCATGAAGGCTCCCGCCATGAAAACCGGGGGCGCCCAAGAACCCAGAACGGGTTCGTACATCGCGGACAAGGTCTGGATCAAGCTGGAACTTGCGGGCATGATTTTGGATCGGTGCAGGATGCCCGCCCCGAGGACGAAGAAACAGATCGTGGCGACCGTGTAGATCACCATCGACACCCAGATGTCGTAACGCATCACCCGCAACCAGCCTTGGGCTCGAGCAATCCAAGCTCGGGATCCATCGTTGGGGCCTGTGTGTTTGGCGTAGCCTTTTTCGATACACCAATACGGATACTGGATCAATTCTGCGGCTCCGACTCCGATAATCCCAAGGGTAGCCATGGCCGTCGCGATGGCCCGCATGCGATCTCCTTCGGGAAATCCAAAACTCAAACCTCGGATCCATTCACTCGCAGGTATCGACCACTCGGGCATCGACTGCATTCCGACCACGGTCGCCAATGTGATCAGCGTGAATGTCGCCACCATGGCGGTGGCCGCGGTTTGGATCAGTCCATAGCCGCCCAAACTCAGCATGATGGCCGTGATGACTGCGATCGGGATCGCCCACAGGCGATCATCCCAAGGACGCGGCAAAGCGATCGGTGTGGTTGGTTTGGCTGCCGCGTCGGACATGGGCGAACTCGGTCGCGCGGCACCGTTTCGATCGCCGTAACGCTCGCCATACAACCGACGGGCCTCTTCAATAGCGAGTGTTCGCTGGCGGACCTCGGGAGTCAGGGCTAAGTCATCATCGGCCGCCATCCGTAGCTCGGTTGGAGGGTCGTTGGTTTCGACCTGCGCCAACGCCATTTTCAATCGGGTCTCCATGATAATGATCTTCTGATAATCGGCCCCTTGTTGCGTCAGCGGTCGAACCATGGCGAGTACCTGACCCACCCCCCCGACGATACCGCCGAGTTGTCCGATGCTGCAAAACCACATTACAAACCAATACCAAACCAGCCAGTTGCCACGGTTGCGAATGCGTGGGCCGGGTACCAAACCCAGTGCTGAGAGGGTCGGTATGCCGGTCGAGACGGTGAAACGACCAATTTCGATTTGCGCAAAGACCTTGATCACGCAACCCAACAGAACGAGCCATAATAGAGACATCCCAGCTTGAGCGCCGGTCAACGTGGTGGCGATCAATTCGCCGCTTCCGACGATCGAGGCCGCGATGATCAATCCTGGTCCGAGGTGCGACAAGATGCCCGCCGTCGTTTGGGGCGGATCCAGAAACGAAGGTTCACCACCAGCTGGCGGGGGAGGTGCGTGGTTCATGAGGATCGCTTGCTGGGTAGGTGGCGGGAGGAGGAACCAATGGCTACACTTGGAACGCCGCTAAGGAGACTTGTCGCGTGGTCTGCGTCCGCTGCCGCGATTGCCAAAGAAATGGTAACCCGAAGCGTATGCCACGCGTAGACTTGCGTTGTGTTTTTCGACGAAAACCATCGTTGAATCGCGGGCCTCTACGCGATGCAGAAAAATGACGCGGAGAACGATCGCGACCGCAATTGATCTAGCCTCATCCAGCATCTAGCCTCATCCAGCAATCCAAACCATCCCAACCATTCCCAAAAGAAAAAACCTGCCGAAGGGCGAGTGTGAATCATGATCATTGGAGTCCCGAAGGAGATCAAAGAAGACGAATACCGCGTTGCAATTTTACCCGTGGGGGTCGAAGAGTTGGTCAATCGCGGGCACCGGGTCTTGATCCAAGCCGGTGCAGGGTTGGGCTCAGGACTGGCCGACCATGCCTACCTTCAAGCCGGCGCGGAACTGGTTTCCGAAGGGGAGGATATTTATAAGCAAGCCGATTTGGTCGTGAAAGTAAAAGAGCCGCTCCCTCCGGAGTTCCCGCTCATCCGAAAGAACCAAGCCGTCTTCACTTACTTCCATTTCGCCGCCGATCGGGTGTTGACCGACGCCATGCTTCAAAGCGGCGCATCGTGCTTAGCCTACGAAACGTTGCGCGATGCCCAAGGGCGATTGCCACTGCTGACCCCGATGAGTGAAGTCGCCGGCCGGATGAGCATCCAGGAAGGCGCGAAATTTTTGGAACGCCCTCAGATGGGCCGCGGTATTCTGCTAGGTGGCGTCCCCGGCGTGGCCCCAGCCCACATCACCATTCTCGGCGGCGGAATCGTTGGTAGTAATGCGGCTCGTATCGCAGCGGGTTTCCGCGCGGATGTGGCAATCCTCGACGTGAACTTGGATCGACTTCGTTACCTTGACGATGTCATGCCGCCCAACGTCAACGTTCTCTATAGCGATCGCTACACCATTCGCGAACAGCTACGGTTGGCCGATCTGGTTATCGGCTCGGTTTTGATCCCGGGTGCGAAGGCCCCTTACTTGGTCCGGGGCGAAGACCTTCGACTGATGAAACCGGGCAGCGTGATCATCGATGTTGCGATCGATCAAGGTGGATGCGTGGAAACCAGTCGACCCACAACCCACAAAAACCCCACCTACATGGTCGAGGATGTTGTCCACTACTGCGTGACGAATATGCCGGGTGCCGTTGGAAGAACGAGCACGTTCGCACTTTGCAACGTTACTTGGCCATGGATCGTCCAATTGGCGCAACTCGGAATCGATCAAGCCATAGAGACCAGCAAACCGATCCGCGATTCGCTCAATATCCACCGCGGTCAAGTTACCAACGAAGCCGTGGCTCAGACATTTCACTTGCCCTTTGCGGCGTGATGGTCCATGGTATCCGGTGGTTTACGCATACTGGCAGAGGATGTGTCGGCCCATCCGGGCCTGATGAGCGGGCGACAGTTGACAGTTGGGCCATCAAAACGATTCATTCTCGAGAGCCGCAAGGAGCGGATTGGGCTTGCTTGCGTCTGGAATGACTTGGGTCACGTTCACCTTCGACTTTTTCAATTCCTCGATCTGGGCCGCCATTTTTTGGATCAATGTAGCGATTTCATTGCCGGCGTTTTCGCCTAAATGGACCGTCAGTGCCTTGCGCGCACTCGGACTGAGTACCAATTCTTCTTTTTTCATATTCAATCTCCCTGGTTGGTCGTCCATTGTGCGCGATCCAGGGCATAGTGTGCAATCCAAGGCATAGTGCGCAATCCAAGGCCGGGTCAAGAATCATTGAAAGGCTTTGCGGATGTTCTTGACTAAGATCAGCGAGCGATCCACCGGTAAATTGGGAACGTTTTGGCCGGCGGTCAGCAGACGTGACAGATAACCGGTGATGTCATTGGCAGACTCATCACAAAGATCACGGACCAGATTCAACAACGAGGTTTGATTGAGGGGTTCGCTCGCGTTTGGATCACGTGGTTTGTTGATGTCCGATTTCGGTGGCAACCTCAAACCCAATTGGCCGGTCGGTTGAAACAGGTTGGGCGTGTAGGACACAAGGACTTCGCCAGGTTGCAGGATAAATCGTGACGCGCTAAAGTTGGTGTCAGGCTGTTCACCCACAAGCGATTTCGCTGTGCCGATCGGCCTTGCCCCTCGCGTCGACACGATAAACGATTGCATCTCTCCTGCATTGCACAGCGATCCGTAACCGGTCACTGGATTGAACTGGATCAGAGATAATGCGATCCGCCATTCGGCATCGGTCATGCTCCAGTGAAGATCATTGATGGCGCGCAGAATCTGAGCCGGCGGCGATCCTTGATTCCACAACGTCCGAATCATGGCGAGAGCGCTGGTGGCGACGATGCATCCTTCGGGACCCGTTTCGGCCGCTTGTCCCAAACCAAACGTCATCAGTCCGCTGGGCACTATGTCCCAATGATGAAACGCCCCGCCGAGCCCTTCCGATTGGTACGTCCAGCCGCTGATATCGAAGTCCTCATGCAGAATCTGCGTATCGGGCAGCATGCTGGCCTGGGTCACGCTGGCGGTGTCGATTTGCTTTTGCACGGCTCGGGACCGGGTGACCTCGTGCCCCAAAATCGACTGCTCGATCTCCGCCATGATCCTACCTGCGGCCAAGTTTGCGACCTCGATCTCGGTGGGACTGAACGAACGCGTTCGATCGCACCAAAACCAGATGGTTCCATGGGGCATGCTGGAGGTACCGATCGGAACGACCATGGCCGACTCGTAATCCTCGGGACTCGGCCACTCCCGCATGGACCGGATGTCGGTCAAAAGAACAGCGTTTCCGAGCAAGGCCTCGAGGTCCGCGAGAGAACCGCGCAGCTCGCGAGGCGGCGCGGCGAGTCGAGCACTAGGCAATCCATGGCACGATCGCATCTTGAGGTTCGACGTCGACTCATCGAGCAAATACACGGCGGCTGCCACCGCTCCGACGGAGCGCGCCGTGCTTTCCAAGATCGATTCCAAACGATCGGCGGTTTCCTGCTGACGATCGGGATGGGAAGTAACCAAAACAGCCGTTGCCAACTCGGCTTCTTGGCGTCGAATCGTCGCTTCGGCTTGGTCGAGCCGTTGGACTAGCCTCTCGATGGAGCCGAGCAAGTCCTGAGCGCGGTCCATCGGTACCGAGGGCAGGGACGATAGATCGCATTCGTCGAGCACGCCATCTCGGACGATATTGTCGATCAATTGCCAGTGGCGCCCTGCGGATTTATCCGATGGACTCGCGCTGCGTGCCATCGCGCCGCTCCGTCCTGCGGATGCCTGCGATACAAACTTGGGAACCACGCCCCAATTCGTCGCATCGGCGAAGGCGCGAAGGCACATGTCGACTTCGTCCAAGGCGCGATGGCCGGAACTGCCACCTGCGGCCGATTGGCTTAGAGACGCGGTGTCTTCGCTGTGGAGACGCAAATGGGATGGGTATTGTCGCTTCACGTTCAATGCTTCAACAATCGATGGAGGAGGAAGCTCACTCGGACTCGCGAACAACGAGGGGGACACAGACTGCCGAGCAGCGTGCGGTACCCAAGACGTTCGCGAAACGCATGTTGGGTTGATTCGGCTGACGGATGAAAAACCTTGAGGGCTGGGTAAGGCCTGCTGCACGACCGGTCGTCAGCGTTACCTTCGTGTCCACCGGACCCACTTGTCATTATCGGTACAATGGTTAGGGACGATGTGGACGGAAAGCATTCACAAAGCGTCGATTGCTATCACGTTAACGTCGATACCTCGTTCGTTCCCGGAGTTCACCAGACGCCAGCGAACAAATTCACCAAGTTAGCCCCAAGCCTGTTGCACCGGATGCAACCCAAAAATTGAAAAGGAGTCTCCTATGCTTGTGCTCTCGCGACACCGAGACGAAAGCATCATGATCGGCGACGACGTTATCGTTACGATTGTGGACATTCGCGGGGATAAAGTGCGGCTTGGTATCGAAGCCCCCAACGACATTCCTGTTCATCGACAGGAAGTCTACGAGGCGATCAAACGTGAAAATCGCAAAGCGAATCACGTCCAGCCGGCAGATCTTCGCGGCCTGAAAGACGATCGTCCCTAGTCGATAATCGCGTGCAGCTTTGGGAATCTGATCAAATTCCAAGCTGCTCTACGCGTTGTCGGTCGTTCCGAGTCGGTCCGATTGGATCGGTTACGATACGCAGCACCCCTCGGGTCAAGTGTGAGCAGAATGCGCACAACTGACCCGAGGGGTGTTTTTGCTTTGGCAAATCGTTCGGCTTGCGCCGATCGCAGCGTGTATACTTCGACCAGCATCGCCTCGCCACACGTCCACCCTTAGAATGGTTCGAACCGATCCAGTCCTCTGGATTCCGCCTCCGCGACGAAAACTCAATGGAAATGAACCGGTGGCAAAAACACCTAATGATTCCAACAAACCACCCAGCCGTGTAAGCGCGAGCCCACCTGTCGCACCACCGCGTGCGAAGCCGCTGGGACAATCGAAGGCTACAGGTCCAGCGGCCACCAAGCCTCCTATGGCTGCACCTCCACCTGTCGTAGCGCCACCAAATGTCTTGCCTGCCGCTCAGCGCCCAGTCGCACCGACGAGCTCCCTCAACCAATTTCCGTTTCCCCCGCCTTCGCAGCCACCCGCGTCCCCTCCCGTTCGGAATTACGAGCAGCCGCAAAGCGATCACGTATCCCACGACGATTCCGCTAAGCGGGCACCGAATTGGTTCTGGATTTGGATTCTCGACGCTCCGAGTTGGCTGGTCAGTACCCTCGTTCACGTCGCGATCGTATTGCTCTTGGCGTTGATTCCGCTTCACGAAGAAGTTCAGAACTCGTTATCGCTGATCTTAGGCATGAGCGATGGTGGCGGCGAAGGGGAGGAGCTAACCTCCTTCGACATTTCGGACTCGGAGATGCTCGAGGACACGCCTTCGGACGATCCGAACAAAGATTTCGCGCTCGAGGCAACGGAATTGACGGCCGTCCTGGATCTTCCCAACCTCGACAACAACCTCGCTGTGGCCAGCATCAGTATCCGCGGTGGTCTCTCGAGTCGTTCGGGACTGATGAAGGATGCGTTGCTCAAAGCATACGGGGGAACGGCGGATACGGAACGGGCAGTGGCCCTGGGATTGGAATGGCTCAAGCGGTACCAGAGTTCCGATGGATCCTGGAGTTTGGCAGGTCCTTACAGCGAGGGTGGAGTCAGTGAGAACCGTTCGGCCGCAACCGCCATGGCTTTGATGGCCTTCATGGGGGCTGGCAACACACATCAATCCGGGGAATACCAAAACAACGTTGCCCGCGGACTGAGTTACTTGCTGGGACTCCAAGACGACGATGGATTCTTCGCTGCCAAATCGACCGGTATTCAGAAGACGTATTCTCAAGCCCAGGCCAGCATCGCCGTCTGCGAACTTTATGGCATGACTGGAGACGAAGCGTTACGGGTCCCAGCACAACGGTCCGTTCAGTACGCGCTCGATGCTCAAAACGATGGCGGCGGCTGGCGCTATCAACCGCGTGATGTAGGCGACACGAGTGTTACCGGTTGGTACGTCATGGCCCTTATATCTGCCCGCATGGCAGGCTTGGATGTCGACAGCGAAGCCATGGAACGCATCCACTCGTTTCTTGATACCGTGCAGCGCAAACCTCCGCAGCGTGGCGAAAATCCGGACGGAGATCAGTATGCCTACACGGCATCAGCGCAGGCTAAGGATTCCATGACCGCTGAAGGCATGTTGTGCCGTATGTATCTGGGCTGGGCCACCACGGATCCGCGAATCGTGAAAGGCTGCACATTCATTGCAGAGCGTCCCATCGTATCGGGTGTTGAGGGGCGCGATTATTACTATTGGTACTATGCCACCAACGCACTTCATCATGCAGGAGGCATTCCATGGACACGTTGGAACAACGTCATGCGTGAAGTGTTGCCTTCACTCCAAATTCAGACCGGTCGCGAACGAGGCAGTTGGCCTCCTCAAGGGGATCCCCATGGAGGCGCCGGCGGACGACTCTACTCCACCGTGTTATCCATCCTGTGCCTCGAAGCGTATTACCGGCATATGCCTTTGTCGGAAATGGCTGCGGCCAATAAATAGAGAACGCACAGCCGCGTTTCAGCCTGACGTAGGTCGCAATGGTCAGCTCACGGGCTGCGAGTTCTGACGGCGCATCTTGCGACTCTCGGCCCCGAACCAATAGTCCATGTACAAGTAAATGACCGGCGTGGTGAACAACGTCACGGCTTGACTGACCAGCAGCCCACCCACGATCGCGATTCCCAGTGGCTGACGCAATTCGGCTCCGTCTCCGTAGCCGAGCGCCAAGGGAATCCCACCCAAAATGGCGGCGCAGGTCGTCATGGTGATCGGTCGGAAGCGTCGCAAGCAGGCCTCGTGGATTGCTTCACGCGGCGTCCAGCCACGCTCCTTTTGCGCAGCAATCGCAAAATCGATCATCATGATCGCGTTCTTCTTGACAATTCCGATCAACAGCAGGATGCCGATCAATCCAATCACATTCAGTTCGATCCGAAACATGATCAGCGCCAAGATCGCGCCTACGCCTGCCGACGGCAACGTCGACAAGATCGTGATAGGATGGATCAAGCTCTCGTAGAGGATGCCAAGAACGATATACACCGCAACGATGGCGGCCAGAATTAGCAGGGGTTGGTTGGATAAGGAGTCTTGAAAAGCTTGGGCGGTCCCCTGAAAGCTGCCCTGAATCGTAACCGGCATCCCAATCTCACTCCCCACCCGTTGGATGATCGGGACAACGTCTCCCAAGGAATTGCCCGGACTTAGGTTGAATGAAATAGTCGACGAAGGAAACAGCCCTGAATGCGCCACCGACAGCGCTGTGTTTCGACGTTCCATGCGGTACAGGTCCTGCATGGGGACTTGGGTACCATTGGATGTTCGTACGTAGATGTTCTTTAGGGACTCAGGGCCCTGAGCAAAATCGCTTTGAAGGGTCATCACGACACGACGCTGCGTCAAGGGCAGGTAGATCGTCGAAACTGGCCGCTGGCCGAAGGCGTCGTACAGCGTGTTGTCGATGGTGGCGACGTCTAGTCCCAGGGACGTCGCGAGATCACGATTGAGGACCAACCGCGACAGTTGACCTTTGTCCTGTTGGTCGGTGTTCACATCCGTGATTTCAGGCACATCCTTCATGGCTCTCATTAAGACTTTTGTCCATTCATTGAGCTCTTTCAGGTCGCCGCTGCGGAGCGTGTATTGGTACTGCGCACCGCTGGGCCTGCCACCGATCCGAATGTCCTGAACCGGTTGCATGAACACGCTCGCTCCGCTAATGAGACCGGTTTTTCTTCGAATGGAACCCAAGATCTGTTCAATCGTATCCGACCGTTCGCGAAGTGGTTTGAGTGTCACAAACATCCGTCCACTGTTCGAACCATCGCGCCCGCCACCTGTGTAAGCGAGCACGCGATCGATTCCAGGCTCATCGCTGACCGCCGCCGCAAATTTCTTGACGATTTCTACCATCGACTGAAACGATGTCCCCTGATCGGCCACGATATTGCCCACCAGACGGCCGGTGTCCTGTTGAGGAAAGAATCCTTTGGAAACGCGGACGTACAGGTAGACATTCACCCCGATAATGCAAACCAATGCGATCATCGTCCAACCTGGAAAATTCAGAACGACATCCAGCATTTTGCCATACGCATGCTCCATCCAATATCGATTCCGCTCGGTAGCATGCACGCGCGATGGTTTGAGCAACAGTGCGCATAGCATGGGCGTAGTGGTCAAGGAAACGACCAGTGAGATCAAGATGGCGACCGACAGGACGACCGCAAACTCCCGGAACAGCATGCCGACGATGCCCCGCATCAACAGAATCGGAATGAAGACCGCGATCAGTGAAACAGTGATTGAGAAGACGGTGAACCCGATCTCGCTGGCCCCGCGCAATGCGGCATCGATCGGCCGCATACCTTTCTCCAAATAGCGACTAATGTTTTCCGTCACCACGATGGCGTCGTCGACCACAAATCCGGTTGAGATGGTCAAGGCCATGAGAGAAAGGTTGTCGAGGCTATAGCCGAGGACGTACATGGCACCGAACGTTCCAATTAGCGATACAGGCACGGCGATGGCCGGGATGATGGTGGTTCGGACATCTCTCAGAAAGAAATACACGACTACGATCACCAGCAGAATTGAAATGAGAAGTGTCTTTTGTACTTCTGCGAGCGATGCGCGGATGGTGATCGAACGGTCCAAACCGATCCCGAGCGAAATTGCTGCGGGCAACTGTGCAGTGAGCAGCGGCATCAACCCTTTGATGCGATCCACCGTCTCGATGATGTTGGCGCCGGGTTGACGAAAGATCAACAAGCTGACAGATGGCAGACCGTCGGCCATCGCAAAATTGCGGATATCCTCGACCGAATCGGTCACTTCAGCGATGTCCTGCAATCGAATCGGAGCGCCATTTCGGAAAGCGATCATCATCGGCTTGAATTGCTCGGCATCCATGAGTTGATCGGTGGTATTCAAGCTCCATTGCACGTCTTCGGAATCGATGCTTCCTTTGGGTCGATTCGCGTTGGCCGAACCCAGTGCGTCCCGAATATCCTCCAATCCCAGATTCATCTGGTTGAGGACGGTCGGGTTGAGTTCGATTCGGACCGCAGCGCTCGATCCACCTGTCGCGAACACTTGCCCCACCCCTGGGACTTGCGACAACTTCTGCTGCACGATGTTGATGGCCAAATCGTACATTTGGGGACGGGAATAGATTTCCGACGTCATGGTCAGAAGCATAATCGGTGATTCGGACGGATTCACTTTGCGGTACGAAGGATTGTTCGGCAATCCAGGAGGCAATTGACTTCGTGCAGCATTGATGGCCGCTTGAACCTCGCGCGCCGCCGCATTCACATCCCGATCAGGTTCAAACTGAAGCGTGATTGAGGTCGAACCCATGGTGCTGTTGGAGGTCATCTCCGTCACGCCCGCAATGCGGCTCAGACTGCGTTCGAGTGGTGTGGCTACCGACGAAGCCATCGTCTCAGGACTTGCTCCTGGCAACGATGCACTGACTGAAATAGTCGGGAATTCCACCGAAGGCAACGGAGCCACAGGCAGCAGGAAGTATCCTAAGCCTCCCGAAATCGCGATTGCGATGGTGAGCAACATGGTCCCAACGGGCCGTCGAATGAACGGACTCGAGAACGATGGTCGGTCGAGGACACTCATGGAGTTCCCTCGCGAGCCCGCGTTGGTCGCGACCAACGATCGAACCATAGGTAGATCACAGGCGTCGTGTACAACGTCAAGGCTTGGCTGAAGATCAATCCTCCGATGATGCAGATCCCAAGCGGTTGGCGCAGCTCCGAGCCGACGCCAAAACTGAACGCCAACGGAACCGCACCCAACAGGGCCGCCATGGTGGTCATCAAAATCGGACGCAAGCGCAGAAGACATGCATGGAAGATGGCCTCTTCAGCCGATAGCCCCTGCGATCGCTGCGCTTCCAATGCAAAGTCGATCATCATGATCGCATTCTTTTTAACGATCCCGATTAGCAGAATGATGCCGATGATCGCAATGATTCCAAGATCGAGCCCGAACAGCATCAGGGATAGCAAAGCACCAACACCCGCTGACGGCAGTGTTGAGAGGATCGTGAGCGGGTGCACGAAACTTTCATAAAGCACTCCCAGCACGATGTACACGGTGATCAGTGCGGCCAAAATCAAAAGTGGCGTTGTGGACAGGGAACGTTGGTACGCCTCAGCGGCTCCTTGAAAAGCTCCCACCATGCTGGGTGGTATTTGCAGCTCATTCAAACTCTCTTGGACCGCTTCTACGGCTTGTCCCAAGGCCAATCCCGGAGCCACATTGAAGGAAATCGTCACCACCGGAAATTGCCCCTGGTGGTTGATCGAAAGCGGTGCATTGCGATAGTCGAGCCGCGTCAGGGATTCGAGCGGGGCTGTGCGACCATTGGCCGTCTTGACATACATTGACCCAATATCGCCGAGCGAATTGCGGAACTCTGGAAGCACTTCGAGGATCACGCGGTATTGGTTTAGCTGCGTAAAAATCGTCGATACCTGACGCTGGCCAAAAGCGTTGTAAAGCGATTCGTCGATCATGAGCGGAGTCACTCCCAATCGCGATGCGGTATCGCGATCGATGACGAGCACGGCTTCCTTACCAAACGAAGCTTGATCGGTCGCAACATCGCGCAGCTCTGGGCGTTGCTTCAATTTCTCAACGACGCGAGGCACCCAGAGCTCAAGCTCCTTTGGACTGACACTTTCCAAAGAGTACTGATATTGAGTCCGTGATACGCGCGTGTCGACGGACAAGTCCTGAACCGGTTGCAGGAACAACGAAATTCCCTCTACCTCGGCCGCGCTGGCCGCAATTCTGCGCGACACCTCGTCGATCGTCTCGATTCGATCCTCGTGTGGTTTGAGATTGATCTGAATCCTGCCGCTGTTGAGCGTCAAATTAATGCCATCGATACCGATGAAGCTCGCGATGCTCTCCACCGCTGGGTCCTTGACCAACACCTCATTGAGTCGCGCTTGCTTTTCGCGAATGCTCGCAAACGATGCGTCTTGGTTGGTCTCCGTAATCCCAAGAATGACGCCTGTGTCCTGGACCGGAAAGAACCCCTTGGGGATCTGAAAATACAACGTAGCCGTAGCGACCAAGGTGGCGATGAAGACGAGCATCGTGAACCCTTGGTGCTTCAATGTCCACCGCAGTGTCACATCGTAGAACTGCAGCAACCAGCCGAAGAACCAGCCTTGTGAAGTTGCACCAGCATTTGCTGCATGGCCGCCGCGGTGGGGTTTGAGGAACAGCGCGCACATCATCGGCGTGAGCGTTAATGAGACGATGGCTGAAACGAGGATGGTCACGCTGAGTGTCACAGCGAATTCCCGGAACAATCGACCGACCACATCCCCCATGAACAGCAATGGGATGAGAACCGCCACGAGTGAAACGCTCAGTGAAACGATGGTGAATCCGATCTCCGCAGCTCCTTTGAGCGAAGCGGGCAGCGGATCCATGCCTTCTTCAATATAGCGCATGATGTTTTCAATCATCACGATCGCATCGTCGACCACGAAGCCGGTTGAGATGGTCAGGGCCATCAACGTCAAATTGTTGAGCGTGTAGCCGAGCAAATACATGATGCCGAACGTGCCGACAATCGACAGTGGCACCGCAGCGCTCGGGATCACGGTCGCTCGTGGGCTGTGCAGGAAGAGAAAGATAACCAGCACGACCAACCCGATGGTCAATAGCAATTCATGCTGCACACTCTCCACCGAAGCCCGAATGGTCTTGGTTCGATCGGTTAGCACTTCGACCCGAATCGAAGCGGGCAAGGCCTCCTCGAGTTGCGGCAACATGGCTTGGATTCGATCGACCACCTCGATGATATTTGCACCTGGCTGACGTTGTATGTTCAGCAGCACTGCTGGTGTCGTATCGTGCCAAGCTGCTTGACGGATGTTTTCAACATCTTCAATCACATTGGCGACTTCCGACAGACGCACCGGCGCACCATTCCGGTAGGTCACGATCAACTCGCTAAATTGCTCGGCCGTGAATAACTGGTCGTTGGCACCGATGATGATCGATTGCCGAGGGCCATCGAAACTACCTTTGGCTTGATTGACATTGGCCGCAACCAGAGCCGTCCGCACATCGTCGAGCGTCAATCCCAGGGAGGACAGACTGGTCGGATTGGCTTGCACGCGAACGGCGGGCTTTTGTCCGCCGGAAACCGTGACTTGCCCTACTCCTTTGACCTGAGACAATTTCTGCGCAAGACGGGTGTCGGCCAGATCTTGGATCCGTGACAACGGGATCGTGTCCGACGTCAACGATAGAGTCAGTACCGGCGCATCGGCCGGATTGACCTTGGAATAGATCGGTGGATTGGGAAGATCGCGTGGCAAAAAGTTGGACGCAACATTGATCGCCGCTTGGACTTGTTGCACCGCGATGTCGATGTTGAGTTCCAGCAAAAATCGCAAGGTGATGACCGAGCAGCCTTGCGTGCTCGAACTGGTCATTTGCTGCAGTCCAGGGATCTGACCGAACTGCTTTTCGAGTGGTGCGGTGACCGACGAGACCATGACCTCGGGTCCCGCGCCCGGGAAGAAGGTGACGACCTGAATGGTTGGGTAGTCGACCTGCGGTAAAGCGGCAACTGGGAGTTGGCGGTAAGCAATCCATCCGCTGAGCAAAATCGCAACCATCAATAGCGCGGTGGCGACGGGTCGCAGGATGAAGAGTCGCGAGACGTTCATCGGACTACCGTTTACTCTCGACGGGCAAACTCTTCTCGTCCTTGTCTGGGGGCTTTAGTTTATCCGTTCCTTCGATCACTACGATCTGACCGGCATGTAGGCCTTCGGAGATCACCGTTTTTCCAGCTTCAGCGAATGCGACTTGTACGGGTAGGACATCAAAGATCTCATTTTCAAGGGCGACCCACACATAGAGACCATTATCACCGCGTTGGATGGCGGACGAAGGCACCACCACCGCATCGTCCCATTGCTTCACCAGCATGCGAATGTTGATAAATTGATTGGGAAACAAACCATTGTCTTCGTTATCAAACTTCGCCTTGATGCGTAATGTCCCGGTCGTAGGATCGACCTGATTGTCGATCGCTGTCAAATGGCCTTTGGCCAATGGCGTTTGAAAGCTGCGATCGTAAGCGAGTACCGGGATCGATTCCGTGTTTGCCAGTTGCGCTTGGATGCGCGGAATTTCATCTTGTGGGATTGGGAAGAGTACGGAAATTGGATTCAATTGTGTGATCACAGCCAAACCGCGTGGATCGTTGGCCGTGATGACATTGCCACGATCGACAACCCGCAGACCGACGCGCCCTCGAATGGGCGAAGTGATGGTGCAGTAGTCGAGTTGCAATTCCGCGTTCGCGACCGTCGCACGATCGACTTCTACCACCGCCTCCGCCTGCTTGAACAAGGCCTCAAGCTCGTCCCTTTCCTGTTGCGAGAGCGCATCGCCTTGGCTCAAACTCTTGGAGCGTTCGTTGTTGAGTCTGGCCAGCTCCAAGGCGGCTTGGTCTCGTTGCAGTTGCCCTCGGGCTTGTTGCAAGGCTGCCTCGAAAGCTCTCGGGTCGACGCGTGCCAACAGCTGGCCTTCCTCAACCATCTGACCTTCTTGAAAATCGATTTCGATCAGTTCACCATTCACGCGGCTACGGATTACGACATTATTGAATGCCGTCACGGTTCCAAGGCAATTGATGAACTGTGGTATCGATTCGGTCTCTACAGTGGCTAAAGTCACCACGGGACCTCGGGACTTTTTGTCGCCCTTCTTTCCAGAGACGTCGTCCTTCTTTCCAGAGACACTGACGGGTCGGATCCAGGTATCGACCACGGGTTGCCACCGAGTCCGCGTACCATAGATCAAGCCGACGGAGATCAGCACGATGGCAATGGATAGGATCCGGTAGATCCAATTGCGGCGGGGTATCCGACCGGGTTTGTGGGTTGCAGACGGATCGGAGGATTCAGCCCCTCTTTCTAAGGCCGAGTTGTTCGTCATCGACGCATTGAAATTCGAACCATTGTGCTGGCTGTCGTCCGACGGTGCATCGAGTTGAGGGCCTGAAGACATACGTTGGATTCAGAACGATGGAAGGGAGGTGGGGGGGAACGGCGGGAGAATCGGGGTTGTGGAATCGAACCGGTTCGGATTTGATTGTAGTCCAAGGGCAATGCGCACGCACGGCGTTATTTGATTGAACCCCGCTTCCGATCCGAAAGATCGCACTCATGCATCGATTTCCTGAATTTCGTTTGCCCACAACGTGGGAAGATACTGGTTCTAACGAAGGGGGACGGCTCGGCTTTGCGTTGCAGTTGGCTAAGGCAGCTGCAGACGTCACATTGCGGTATTTTCGTACCGACGCCTTTCGCGTGGAACGCAAGAACGATCGCTCGCCGGTGACGCTGGCGGACAAGGAAGCCGAACAGACGGTTCGATCGATGATCGCGGAGCGATTTCCAGACGATGGCATGCTCGGGGAGGAATTTGGCGGCATGGCCGGGAGCAGCCAGTATGAGTGGATCATCGATCCCATCGATGGCACGAAAAGTTTCATATCCGGTGTTCCGCTCTACTCGACCTTGGTCGGTTTAACCCATCGCGGTGTACCCACCGTAGGGGTGATCGCAATTCCTGCGTTGGGTGAGCTGGTCATTGCGGCCACCGGTCGTGGAGCTTGGTATGGCGACGGTTGGTACGGCGACGGATCGAGCAGTCGTATATCTGCCGAGCCATCGGAGCTGCGGCCGACGTGTGTGTCCAACGTCGAGACTCTCGCCGATGGCTTGTTCCTAGTGTCTCAGGTCGACAATTTCGACCGCCGCGCGGCGGGTGCCGCCTACCGCAGTTTGGAGTCGGCGGCGTACATCAGCCGATCTTGGGGGGACGGCTACGGATACCTCTTGGTAGCCACCGGTCGAGCCGAATTGATGGTCGATCCGATCGTCAATCCGTGGGATGTGGCAGCGGTTGCCCCAGTGATTGTCGAAGCAGGCGGGAAATTTTCTTCGTGGAGTGGCGCGTTCGATATCCGCGCTGGCCATTGCTTGGCCAGCAATGCCCGGGTGCATAATCAAGCCATGGAGGCCCTGCGTCCGTTCGCTGATCACCCGCTGACTCAATAGCCTCGTTCGAGGAGAAGACTGGTGATTCGCAGCGTCCTAGGATATGATTCCCCGAGGTTGCATGAGTCACGCGAGCTGCAGGGCAAAAAACTTTGATTCAGTTGGGAAAACCAGGATTCCTCGCCCTCGAGGATGGTACGGTCTACGAAGGAATCTCGTTCGGCGCGGAAGGCGAGCGGGATGGCGAAGTCGTCTTCAATACGTCGCTTACGGGATACCAAGAGATCCTGACCGACCCGAGTTATCGGGGTCAGATCGTGACCATGACCTATCCGATGATCGGCAATGTTGGCATCAACACTGAAGACGTCGAATCGGGGAAACCGCAAGTCGCGGGCTTGATCGTTCGCGAGAGCAGCCGCCTATTCAGTAATTTTCGAGCCCAAGGCTCATTGAGTGACTACCTTCGCGAGCACGGAATCGTGGCCGTTTCCGGCATCGACACCCGAGCTCTGGTACGCCGCATTCGCGACCAAGGGGCGCAACGAGGCATTCTGTCGAGTAGTGACGGCGACCATGCTTCGTTGGTCGCCAAGGCACGCAAGAGTCCCGGACTCGTCGGCCGCGATCTGGTCCGCGAAGTCCTTCCAGAAACCGCCAGCGAGTGGACGGCGGGCCTACATGCCCTCAGCGATCGCGCCGTTGGTAATCATCCCAACGGTCCGTTCCATGTGGCGTGCTTGGACTTCGGCATGAAATGGAATATACCCAGGCATTTGGCCGAACGAGGCAATCGCGTTACGGTTCTGCCAGGCACGGCAACGGCCGAAGAAGTACTCGCGCTCAACCCAGATGGTGTTTTCCTAAGCAATGGTCCTGGCGATCCCGAACCCCTCGACTATGCGATCCACACCATCCGAGGACTCCTCGGCAAAAAACCTGTCTTCGGAATTTGCCTCGGCCATCAACTCTTGAGCTTGGCCAGCGGTGCCAAGACCTTCAAACTAAAATTTGGGCATCGCGGCGCCAACCAACCCGTCCTGCAATGCGATACCGGTCGTGTGGAAATCACTTCCCAGAATCATGGCTTCGCAGTGGAAGAATCCACCCTCCCCGATTGCTTGCAGATTACTCACCGGAACTTGAATGACAACACCATCGCGGGTGTGCGTCACAAACAGGTTGCCGCGTTCAGCGTGCAGTACCATCCCGAAGCGTCGGCAGGCCCCCACGACAGCAGCTATCTGTTTGACGCGTTTCAAAACCTGATGGCTGGAAAAGGTTGAACTGCGGATGCTCGCCAAACGGGTGATTCCATGCTTGGACGTACACGCCGGACGGGTCGTCAAAGGGACCAATTTCGTCCAGTTGCGCGATGCAGGTGATCCGGTCGAGATCGCAGCACGTTACGAGCAGGAAGGTGCCGACGAGTTGGTCTTCCTGGACATTACGGCGAGCCACGAAGAACGCGACATCATGATCGATGTCGTGCAGCGCACCGCAGATCAAATCTTCATGCCGCTCACGGTCGGCGGCGGGATTCGAACCATCGAGGACATTCGCGCCTTGCTACGGGCCGGATGTGACAAAGTCTCACTCAATTCCATCGCCTGCAAGAATCCTGACTTCATCCGCGAAGCTGCAGAACGCTTCGGCTCCCAGTGCATCGTCGTCAACATGGACCCGAGACGCGTGCAAAAAGATGGTCGGGAATTTTGGGAAGTCCATATCCATGGTGGTCGAACTCCGACGGGTTTGGAGGTCGTCGAGTGGGCCCAACGTGTAGAAGAATTAGGTGCTGGTGAAATTGTAGTTACCAGCATGGATCGCGATGGAACCAAGGACGGATACGATCTGCCAATCACGGCCGCAGTCAGCCGGGCCGTGAGCATCCCGGTCGTGGCCAGCGGTGGCGCAGGCCATCCGAATCATCTGATCGATGCAGTCCTGAATGCAGGCGCCGATGCCGTGCTGGCTGCAAGTATTTTTCATTTCGGTGAGTTCACCATCGAAAAAACAAAACAAATGATGGCCGACCGGGGAATTCTCGTCCGTCTATGATTCCAATTCCGCGGAAATGAGTCACCATAGAAGGGAAAACGTTGACCGCCCCCTGCGGTACGTTCACCTGGCGATGACTGATTCGCAGTCAATTCCTTTTTCGAAAAAGCGTTGCAAAGATGGCTGTTGCTGAAACTGTTCGATCTGGAGCACCCGTCGCCCCGCCTGCCGATGCGTTGGCGGCTTCCCTGCTGCAGACCAAGCAGGAACTCGAGGTCGATAAGCTATTCAAGGCGTGCGTGAAACTCGAAGGCAGCGACTTGCACCTTAAGGTCGGCTCACAACCCATCGTCCGTGTCAAAGGCGACCTGAAGCCCTTGAACCGCCCTCCGATCGAAGTTGAGGAAATGGTGCGACTCCTCATCCCAATGCTCGATGAACGCAACCGACGTATTTTTGAAGAAGAAGGTGGCGCTGACTTTTCGTACACCGTCAACGTCGACGGCGAAAACTGGCGGTACCGCGTTAATATGCTCAAGCAGTTGGGGCGGCCCGGTTTGGTCGCCCGGCGTATCAATAACTTCATTCCAAACTTCGAAGGGTTGTTCTTGCCCCCGATCCTGGAGGATTTGTGCAAGTACGATCAAGGCATGGTTTTGCTTGCCGGCGTGACCGGATCCGGAAAAAGTACCACCATTGCGTCGATGCTCAACTGGATCAATCGCAACTACCGCAAGCATATCCTAACGCTCGAAGACCCGATCGAATTTGTGTACACGGAAGACAAGTGCTTGATCAATCAGCGCGAAGTCGGGAGCGACGTCAAGAACTTTGAGATCGCGATGAAACATGCGGTGCGCGAGGATCCAGACATCATCCTGGTCGGTGAAATGCGTGACGAAGAGACGTTCATGACAGCCATCCACGCTGCCGAAACCGGTCACTTGGTCTTCGGGACGATCCACGCCTCCACCGCTCCCTCTACCATCGGTCGTATCCTTGATCTGTTCCCAGATTCCCTGCACAAAGCCATCCGCAACGCGATTGCGTTCAACATGAAAGGCATCGTCGCGCAGAAATTGTTGCGGTCGATCAAAGAAGGCGTTTCGCGAGTCCCGACTTGCGAGATCATGACCTTCACGCCGATGATTCGTAAACTGTTGCTCGAAGAGAAAGATCAAAAGCTCTCCGATGCTATCCGGATCGGTGCCGCCGAAGGTATGCAAGACTTCACGATGAGTCTCAAGCAACTGATCGATGATGGACTCATCGATCGACCCACCGCCTTCGAAGTGGCCCCCAACCCGGAAGCCCTCAAAATGGCCCTCAAGGGGATCAACGTCAGTCAGCCCGGTATCATCTAATCCCGCAATAGGCAGCTCATGGTTTTTGGCAAGAAGAAGCCCAAGAAGACACAACAATCCCAGATCGATACTAGCGGGCAAATCGAGATCCCACCTCTCGAGATTAAACCGCACGGGATCGGACGCGATGAGGCCACGGGTTTGATGATCGCTTCCAAGCAGCTACCGGGCTACCCGATCGCTTTGGTTGTTCTGGCCAACGCCATCAACGGACGAGCTGATCGTATCCTGATCGATTATTCCGCTCAGGGTGCTGTGTTGCGCTACCGTGTCGACGGTATCTGGGAAACGCTGCCCGCCATGGATCGCGTCTCGGCCGATTCCGCGTTGGTTGTCTACAAGAAAATCCTCGGACTCAATCCCACCGAACGACGTCAACGTCAGGATGGATCGTTCGCGACCAGTTTCCGAGAAATCGATTGGATCTTCACGTTCATGAGTGTCGGCGTCCCCTCCGGCGAACGCGTCCTGTTTTCGATCGATCGCAAGAAGCCGCTCCTCAAAACGTTGGGCGACCTCGGCATGCGGGATGGGATGCAAGAACAGTTCCGGGGCCTGATGAATGGAAATCAAGGGGTCGTCGTTATCAGCGCTCCCGCAAGCCATGGTCTACCCACAACCTGGCGAATCGCTCTGGAAAATGCCGACAAATTCGTACGTGACTGGGTTTCGATCGAGAACAAAAAAGAAGCGGAACCCGAGCTGATCAACGTCACGCAGTACCTTTACGAACCGGGAATCCCCCCGACACCAGAAGAGGTGTTCAATAAAGTACGTCTCAAGCAACCCGATGTTTTCGTGATGCCTTCTTTGGTCAGTAGCGAAATTGTCGAATCCCTGCTCTTCCAAATCAACACCGAACATAAGCATGTCGTGACGCGCGTGGTTGCCACCGATGCCATCGATGCGGTCATCCAAATCCTGTCGGCCTATCCCTCACATGCGCGGGGTATCGTCAAGGTGCTTCAAGGAGTGCTCAACCAACGCTTGATCCGTCGCCTATGCGACAATTGCAAGCAACCTTATCAACCGACGCCACAACTACGGCAAAAGCTAGGCCTTCCCGCCGATCGCGTTCCAAAGCTCTACAATCCCACCGTTCCTCCACCGCCTGAACAACGAGTCGATGCCAAAGGCAACCCCATCGAATTCGAGATCTGCAAGCGGTGCAACGGACGCGGCTATCTAGGACGATTGGCAATTTTTGAATTGCTCAAAATCGACGATGCGATGAAGCAAGCGATTGTGAAGTACGCCAGCAAGCCGGATGAACTCCGCGCGTTTGCCAAACAACAAAACCATTTGGGATTCCAAGAGGAAGGCATCCTGGCCTGCGCGATGGGTGTCACCAGTCTTCAAGAAATTCAACGACTGCTCTCTGGCAAATAGTCTTTCCCTCTCCAAAGGTTTTCAAACGATGCGTTTCTCGATCCTGGCGTGCTGCTGCGCACTTTCGGCTGCGTTCACTCACGGACCACTAGGTTGCTTTACGGCCGTGGCTCAGCAATCCGGGCCCCCGCGTACGTTCTTTGCTGCCGACTACCAAAAGAAAATCGCAGCGGTCATTCAGGCCGATGATTCGGTCGCGATGGAGTTACCTATCGGTGATATCCACGACGCACAACCTCTTGCCGATGGCCACTGGTTGTTGCAGACAACATTCCAAAACGTCATCGAAGTAGACGCCGAAGGCAAGGAAGTTTGGAAGTACGAGGCCGGCAAAACGGATGCGGGTGGCCCCATCGAAATCCATGCCTTCCGACGATTGGACAACGGCCTGACCATGATCGCTGAAAGTGGCGCTGCCCGCATCATTGAAGTCGACCGCGATGGCAAAATCTTGCACACCATTCCGCTGACCGTCCCCGCGCCCGACCCGCACCGCGACACGCGGTTGGTTCGACCCACGCCTGATGGCCATTATCTAGTCGCGCACGAAGCGCTTGGACTGGTTCGCGAGTACGATCGACAAGGCAAAATCGTGTGGGAATACAATGTCGGTTCGAAACTTTATTCGGCCGTCCGTTTGAAAAATGGAAATACCCTCATCGGCACCGGAGACGGACATCGAGTGGTGGAAGTTTCACCGGACAAGAAGATCGTTTGGGAATTGACTGAAAAGGAGTTGCCTGGCATTCAACTGGCTTGGATCACCATGGTCGATCGTCTTCCCAATGGCAACACTTGGATCGTCAACTGCCACGCAGGTCCAGAGAACCCGCAAGTGCTCGAAGTCTCACCTGACAAAAAGTTGGTTTGGTCGTTCAAAGATTTTGAACGCTTCGGAAACGCATTGCCCGTCGCTGTTCCTTTGCGTTGAAAATCGGCGGGTGCAAAGCCGCACATCACCTCGTTCCTAGGAGTGATGTAAGTCTCGGCATCGTTCAGCGATAGATGCCTAGGACAATGCAGCCTAGCACGACCAGGGCAAAGCCAAGCCACTGCGGCAGACTGGGCCGCTCGCCTAAAAACCAAACGGCAAAGATCGCGACAAAGACCAAACTCAACTTGTCGACCGGCGCGACTTTCGTAGCATCTCCGAGCTTGAGAGCACGAAAATAACAGACCCAGGAGGCTCCCGTTGCTAAGCCGGAGAGAGCGAGAAACAGCACCGACCGCGCAGGCAATGTGGCAGGGCTAACCCACTTGCCAGTCGACCAGACGAAGATTCCAAGCACCGCGATGATCACCACGGTTCGCAAAAAGGTAGCGTAGTCCGAATCGATATTCTCGAGCCCAATTTTCGCCAGGATGGCAGTCATCGCCGCAAAAAAAGCCGAGAGCAACGCCCAGACCAACCAGTCGTTTGTGACCTGCATTGTTTTCACTGGCTTTCTAAGCAACGAAGTTTCGACCAAGGATCATGGAGCGGTTTGCGACGTCTCACGCAGAAACCGTAGCAGCAAGGGAAACGATGGCTCCGCCATTCCGCCATGATCGTAGCCTTGCAACTCGAGAAGCTCGATGTCGGTGTTGCCGGCTTCGCGAAGCATCCGCCAGAAGTAGGCGGTCTCTTCATAACGACCTGACAATTCGCGATTGCGATCGCCACTGATGAGCAGCATGGGAGTTACCAACTTCCGCACGTGATACAGAGGCGCCAGGTCGTCGATGATCGGACGTATGGATGGAATCCCGCGCTCCGCTCGAACGGTGAAATGTGTGATCGATTGACCGCTCAGTGGAATCAAGCCAGCGATAGAGTCCGCATCTACACCATGTACGTCCAGCCACCGTTTGTCGAGGCCAATCATGCTTGTCAGGTACCCGCCCGCCGAATGACCCGCGACAAATATCTGCTGACTGGATCCGCCGAATCCTTCGATATTTCGTATCGTCCATGCCACTGCGGCGGCCGCGTCTTCGATGTATGCCGGGGCCTGAACCGATGGACTTAGTCGGTAATTAGGTGCGACCACGGCAATTCCTTGCTCTTTGAGTCCTTTCGGAATGGACTTATTCCCCTCCTTCAATCCGCCTCCATGAAACCACACTACGGTCGCAAAATTCGCTTGATTCTCCGGTACGTACAAATCCAACCGACAACGGGACCGCATCTCTTCGGTCAAGACCGTGCCTTTGGTCATTACTGAGTCGTCGCGATAAGAAATGTCCTCAATGCTCTTGTAGCGAACGGTTGACTGCGGTCGGTCCTGAGCCCAAACAAAGCTGTCGATGCTGCTCAGTATCAGGCACAGGAGCATGATCACGCACACCTGCAATCTGCGGCAAAGGATAGTTCGTCGTGAGTTCGATTCCATTGCAAGACTTTCGTTGGATGGCTTCGAGCCGAAGGATACGACCTAAAAGTACCGAATGCTACGGACTATTTTGCAAAGGGGAGGGAACCAGGTCCGCGTGGAACAACCGCTTCGTGCTCGCCCGTCCTTTCGTACACACGAACATAGTCGACTAGCATCTCCGCAGGGAATGGGGTCGTACGGTTTGGGTTTCCGACAAAGCGACCACCGACGGCGACATTCATGACCAAGTAGAACGGCTGATCAAAGGGGGCAGGCCACGCATTGAGTTCGGCTTCCGCGCGAGGTACCGCGCCGTTGTTTCCGTCCGTTTTACTGCTGCTCCACCAGAAATCTTGACGGGCATACTGGGTGTCATCAACGAACCACCGCATCTCGCCTGGTTCCCACTCGAGCGCGTAAGTGTGGAGGTACGTAAAGTCATCGCCGTCAGGAAAACGGTAGTCATGACTGGTGTCTTTGTTGGCAGGCCAGCGTGCCCCGTAGTGCAGCGTTCCGAGTACTTTTCCGGGCTCCTGACCGCGGGCTTCCATGACATCGATTTCTCCTGAGGCAGGCCACGGACCATAGGTATCGGACTGTGGTAGCAACCAAAGCGCAGGCCAAACTCCCTGCCCTTTGGGCAACTGGGCCCGAAACTCGATTCGACCGTATCGCTGATTGAAAAGAGGGGAACCATCCCGTTTGCGAGTCATCAATTTGGCCGATGTAAATCCAAAACCTTGATAGCTAGATTTCAGCGCTCTCAGGTGTAGGAAACCGTCTCGCACAAACACGTTCTCCGGCTCGCGCGTGTAATACTGCAGTTCGTCATTGCCCCAACCAGGTATCCAAACATTGGCATCGTAGTTGTAGAATCCATTGCCCTGCTCCGAATCCCATTTCGTGCGATCGATTTCTTGACCTTCGAATTCATCGCTCCATGTGAGCTTCCAGTCCTTGGTGCCTGCGGTCGACGCGTCGTCCTGTCCCAAGACGTCAGGGCACCAAATTGCCGTTGCCAATGTCACTAACCGCACAACAATCATCCATCGCATCGACATAGTTCACCCTAAGCAATTGGAATTCAAACGTGCACGCGATTCATTGTAGTTCCCATCTGAGGCGTTACCGATACGGACTCTTGTTTCTTTCCATAGGTATGTTCACGCCATGGCTGGATGCCCGCGGCCAAGAGCAGTCAACGCCGCAGCGAGCACCGACCGCAGAGCGATCGCAATTGCCAGAAGCCTGGCTAGGGCGATGGCAAGGAACCGTGACGCAGCAGACACCCATCGGCGATGGACCGTCATTCAACATGCGTTTGGACATCGCCCGCGAAGACTCGGGAGTTTGGATTTGGGACATTCTTTACGACGGTACGCAAGGGACCAGCGAACGAAACTACCAACTTGTCTCCACCGAAAACAGCGGAGAGTTCAAGATCGACGAGAAGAATGGGATCGTAATCGATGCTGCATTGATCGGCCAACATTTATGCTGTCACTTCGCACTCGCCGATCAAACCATTTGGACAACGTACGAACTGGTTCTAGGCGATCCAGAACCCAAAATTCATTTCGAGCTATATAGCGCGAGTGAAGATGCCGGTACTCAATCGGGTGGCGCTAACGAAATGCCCAATGTCAATAGTCTGCGAGTTTCCTCTCGACAATCGGCAACCCTCATTCGCGTTCCCGAGGTTGTTGAGGAGTCGGCTCAGAACATGTCGCCGCGGTGGCGCAAACTCGAGACCGAAGCGTATCGAGGCAAGCAAGACGATATCGTGTTCGTCAACGAGAACGTAGGTTGGTACGTCAACGGCGACGGGAAGATTTTCAAGACCATTGATGGGGGTGAGCACTGGACACTACAACTTCATCAACCGGGTACCTTCTTTCGTTGCATCGCCTTTCTCGATGAATTGCATGGCTTTGCAGGCAATATCGGACCAGATTATTTTCCAAATGTCAGTGATGCTATACCCCTCTACGAAACGAGCGATGGTGGCGTTAATTGGACACCGGTGACAAGCATTGCGGGCGAGCCAGTCGTTGGATTGTGCGCGCTTCAAGTCCTCCGAGAACCGTTCATCAATGCCGGCGTGTTGGACACCAAAACCACACTCATCGGCGTGGGACGCGTGGGTGGTCCCGCGATCATGATCGTTTCGGAGGATCTTGGGAAAACGTGGTCGCAAAAAACTTTAGGCGCGCAAGCCGCCATGGCGCTGGATGTGCACTTTTTCAATCAACGTGAAGGCTTCGTTGCCGCAGCCTCCGATGCTGATGTGTCGCAGTCCAACGCATTGATCCTAGCGACGCAAGATGGCGGTACGACGTGGACCGAGGCATGGCGTGGACCGAGAACATTCGAGTTGACTTGGAAGATGTCATTTCCTTCGCGTAATGTCGGCTACGTCACGATTCAATCGTACAACCCCGACCCCAAAGTAACGGATCGATTCGTTGCGAAGACCATCGATGGCGGGCGTACGTGGCAGGAATTGCCCTTGATCTCGGATCCACGTGTGCGCGCGTTTGGAATCGCGTTCCTCGATGAATCGATCGGATGGGTGGGGGCCGTGCCCCAAGGATTCCAAACTCTCGATGGCGGAGCGAATTGGATACCCGTCGACATGGGCAACGCAGTCAACAAGATCCGGATCGTGAAAGGGGATGGCAAACGTGTAGGGTACGCCATCGGCGTTCACGTACACCGAATCGATTGGCCCGATGGCCAGGGCAAGTGATTCATTCCAATCACCGGCATGAAGTGCTGAGGAATTGGCCTAATCGCGTGGCGACTTGGTAGGATCGTCAAGACGACTGCACGGGCACTGATTGATCTCAGAGCGACAACTGAACAAGGCAACGCCAGGCCGAAAGTGGGCAGCAGACACGCCCTTCGAAGACTCAGGGACGTGCCACCCAGATGAGTGGCCCCAAATGAGTGGCCCCAAATGAGTGACAGTCGGATGTTAGCCAAGATCGAGCGTTCGGCAATCCAAGGGATTGCCCTCCCACCAGGGTTGCCCTAAGTCATCTCTCATAGTGATGCGTTCTGGACCGATTGGCTTTGACTGGAGAATGAGCGATAATGCATCCTAAGAGTTCCTCGACCACTCTAGACGTTTCAGCACGAGTTGAAAATCGAAAGACCAATTTATGTCATTTCTATTCAATACGATTCGCGCGAGCGATGCGCGCAACGCGATTTGGATGACCTTCCTAATTGGATGCGTTTTTTCGACAGCTGACGCTCAAGTGCAACCGGGTACGACTGCCCACCCGTTGGTTCAGGCGCTCAACCCTGACGTTTGGCGCGCGGAAATGCGAATCATTGATCTTCACCAGCACATTGAGAATGACCCCCAACGATTGGCTCGTGCGGTCAGCATCCTCGACCGCGTGGGCGTTGGAACAGGCGTGTTGCTGGGAGTCGGTACGGTCACGAAGAAGGGGGAGCAACCATCGGATTTCCAGGCGGCAAAGACGCTTGCGGATCAACTTTACCCCGGACGATTTATGTGCCACATGTTGCTCGACTACAATGGCTGGGACGACGCGCGGTGGAGCGAACGCGCAGTAAAACAGATTGAAGAGGGACATAGGCTGGGTGCTTCGGGACTCAAGGAATTCAAACGGCTCGGTTTGGTCTTAAAGGATGCTCAAGGGAACCTGATTCGGATTGATGATGCGAAGCTGGATCCCGTGTGGCAGCGATGCGGTGAATTGGACATGCCCGTCTCGATTCATGTTGGTGACCCAGCTGCTTTTTGGTTGCCGTACGACGCGTCCAACGAACGATGGACGGAGTTGCGAGACCACCGAAGCTGGTGGTTTGGTGATTCCAGTGCGCATCCGCCGCGGATGGAACTCCTCAGCGCCCTTAATCGAGTAATTGAACGCAACCCTAATACCAAGTTCGTTTGCGTTCATTTTGCGAACAACCCTGAGGATCTCAAGTGGGTCAATGATTCACTTGATCGCTACCCCAATATGTATGCTGACCTGGCAGCAAGGATTCCCGAACTTGGTCGGCACGACCCCGAGGAGGTTCGAAGGACGTTCGAGAAGCATCAAGATAGGATTTTGTTCGCGACCGATTTTATGGTCTATAACAAATTCATTTTAGGCTCGGGTGGGGATCATGATGACCCTTCCGATGAACAAGCGATTGATTTCTTCAAGAAGTGCTATCGATGGCTTGAGACGGATGACCAAAATTGGGAACACATGACTCCGATACAGGGCGACTGGTTGATCAGCAGTATCCATTTATCGCCAACAATATGTCGCAAGATCTATTTCGACAACGCGCATCGCATCTTTGCGCGATCGCTTCCATTGCCGACAATTCGGGCAGCCAAAATCGAGACCGATTTCTTGCCCGACGGGGAATTGAATAAGCCGGTTTGGAGTAAGGCTCTTCCCATCCGCTTGGAATACGAATCACGGGATAGCCGTGCGCGCCCAGAACTCAGTACCCCCGTTCGCGCACTTTGGTCGAGCAAATTCCTCTATCTAAGTTACGAGTGTCCCTTCCGGGAAATCAGTGTCTATAGCGACCAAGTAAAAAAGGAACGCATGGGGCTGTGGGACATGGACGTCGTGGAGGCATTTATCGGTTCAGAACCCAGTTCAATCCAACGCTACACCGAATTCGAGTGGTCCCCAAACGGCGAATACCTGGACTTGAAGCTGGATCTCCCTGCCAAGGATTTCGAGTGGACTGCTTCTCCTGATTTTTCGGTAGTCATTGATGAAACCGCCAAAGTGTGGTGCGTCGAAGCGAGAATTCCACTTCTGGCGCTTGCCGAACACACTCCCCGCGCGGGCGATCGCTGGAAGATCAATCTCTTTCGGCACGATCGCGCGGATGGAGCATACTTGGCAATGTCGCCAACTCTTGTAGGAAGCTTTCACACGCCAGAGCGATTTGGTTGGATTGAATTTGAGTAAGTTCAAGGCTAGTGAAAGAGTACCAGCGGTTTTGTAAAAAAAGGATGGGCCACGAACTCCCCGGCCGCCGGTTGGTTGCGGTCGTCTTGTCGCATCGGCTCGTGTGCGAAG
Organism: Pirellula sp.; assembly: GCA_041752005.1. Lineage (GTDB taxonomy): Bacteria > Planctomycetota > Planctomycetia > Pirellulales > Pirellulaceae > JBKCUI01. Next base: position 35,011 of record JBGSHV010000034.1, read on the forward strand.
GTCGCTCGATCGCGACGCAAAACTAATCGACAACCCTCAACGCGGGACAACGTATGTCCCGCTTAGCCAATCGTGGGGGCCACGCTGGGGCCAGCGAATCGCGATCAGCAGATAGACCAAGGGCAAAATCAGCAGGCCGCGTCGCAACTGGCTTCCCCACCAAAGGGTGTCGATCGAATACGAGTCGAGCAAGAATACTCCGCCCACCAACACGGCGGGTGGGATCCAAAAGAGCAGGCTTCGCCACAAGCAGCGGACGATTCCCGCCCGTCGTCCATCGCGCCGGACAATGGCTAATCCTGTCACCCAATGGGTCAGGCCACCGCGTGTAATGCCACCCCAAACCACACCGACGATTAATGCAATCACCAAAAATTGATACAGCGAACGCAATTCGGATGCGGTCGTGGCTGTTCGCTCGTCGTTGATCTCGCCGCCATCGGTTGTTTCGTAAACCCTGAAGGCCTGGATCATGGATTCCAAGGCTTCGGATGGATCATCCGACATCTTGATTTTGACGGAGCGACCGGGAAACGAAATCTGAAAGTCGGACTGCACCGCATCCGTTTCTGGAGCGGGCTCGCGGTCATCGCGAAGGTCGCTGACGCGGGCTGCGGCAAGCTCTTTCAGATTCGAGCCCTCGGTCAGATTGTTTTGGGCATTAATGATCGACCGCTCCATGTACCCCATGTAGTTGAACGACCTGAGGAATTGTTCTTGTCGTTTCGCCGCAGCCGCATCGATCTGCCGCAGTACGTCGGGCTGGGCCAACCGAACGCGATCGGCGGCGAAGCCCTCATCCAACGATGCGATCGCTTTCGAGTAAGCCTCGGGTTCGCGGAACACGGTCGCTAAGTTGACGATCCTCTCGGAATCGCGGCGATACGCGAAAACTCGAATGCTCGGCGGGATGACCAGAATGATCGCCATCGAAAGCAGCGGTATGAAAAGCACCATCCAATGGACCGCAGCGTGAACGATTCGTTTGGAGACGGGCGTCGTCTGAGGCCTAGCAGCGATCGAACTCAATTCCTTCCGAAGGCTGGCTGTGTCCGCGATGCGTCTCGACTTCAGATTCATCAACAGCCGCGTCGCATGCCAAGGCGCAACCCAGCCAGTTTGTTGTTTGTTGGCTCGCGCATGCTCGCGGTCAGGGGATTGCGTCCTCCGATTGGGCAAAGCCAAGTTCGCGATGCTGGAGAGTATGTCGGAGGGTTGCGTGGGTTCAGGCATCGTCGGTTGCCCTGACACACGAACGGCCGCATCCCCGACGACGATTTTTCCGTACTCGTCGAGCCACAATCGATCGGGCGATAGCAACGGCAATGCAGGCCTCGCCTCGGCTGAATCCATTTCGTTCGCCACATCATGCAGCACCTGCCGGGTGACTGGCCAGGGCATGGGGAACCTGCCATCAAACCAAATGGAAAGCGGAACTCCTTCGGGACACACGAATGCATTCCATCGCAAAGCGCCGTCTTGACCTGACTCAATGAATCGCATGCGCGTTTTGCGCACACACTCGCGGCGCCTGGGATCGATTTGCACTTCCTTGGAATTTGTCTCGATCGAGGGCGCATCGTCTGACAGCAACTGGATCCAAACCGACCGTTCTATCGTTTTGTCATACCCCGCCGCCCAGCGTGAGTCGTCGGTGATTGCCAATTCTCCTTGGATGTCAAAGCGTCCCAATCGCGCTGGAAGCATCCCTTCGCTCTTTTCGAGGAAGGGCAATTCCCAACGAGGCTTGGTCAATCGAAGGCTGACATGCTCATTTCGCCATGGAATGGCTCGCGTCTCTGTTCCTGACAGCCATTCGTACAGCAGTTGCCGCTTCTGCGTCTTCCACCAACTGCTCAACGCGACCGCGATACCGACTAGAAAGCCGGGCCAGGTCACTGCTCCGATCAAGAAAGTTGAGGCTTCCATGTCGAGCCGTCCGATCCGTGTTCCGAGCAAAGCAAGGTTCTCGATGGCATTGAAGATGAGTACGTATAGCAGACTCCTCAAAAGGGCCGGTTGCCACCTCATTCTGCCGTACGAACCGACTTCCGCTACCCTCAGATTCATGAGGCGTTTCCCGAAGCTGCCTTGGAAAAGCCACTCCGAGGTAAAGAAATAAGCGATGAATAGCAACTGCGCAACAAGATTTGAATAGATCGCTACTTGATTGGATTCCCGTAGGTCGGTGAGGGAACCCAAGACCCAAAACATCAACATCGCAATCGTGAACGTCAGGATGCAGTAATCGACGGCGAACGCCAAAACCCGGCGAGGCAATGAGGCGGTTTCCGACGTCTCGGAGATCAGGGGAAGCAACTGATCTTGAAACTCGGCCATCGTCTGAAATCGCTTGGATCGATCGCGAGCTAGTCCCCGATGAACGATCTGTTCAAATGCTTTTGGGACCACAACTCCCGCTTCGGAAAATGGCGGCGGATCCGACGAAACAATCTTCGCGATGACTTGTGGAGCGTTTGGCGACTCAAAGGGCGCTTTTCCCGCGACCAGATAGTAAAGCGTCGCAGCCAGGGAATAAACGTCCGATCGTTCGTCGATGATATCACCCAAGAGTTGCTCCGGTGACGCGTATAGTGGCGTTCCGAGAAATGCACCCGTACGAGTCAATTCCGAATCGCTGATCAAGGATCGAGCCAATCCAAAGTCACCGATCTTCACGTTCCCGGCCTGGCCGAGGAAACAATTGGCTGGCTTGATGTCGCGATGGATCATCCCGCGAGCATGCGCTTCCATCAAACCATCAATGCACTGCAGAATCAGTCGCACGGCATCAGCGACGGGGAGCGGACCACGGCCGCTGATCATGTCCTTGAGATTTTCACCTTCCATCAATTCCATCGCGATGAACGGTATTCCGTTCTCTTCATCGGCCCGATGGACAAACACACAATGGGGATGGTTGATGGCGCTGGCGATTTTGCCTTCCTGCTTGAACCGCTCCAACGCATCGTCCGAATGAGACAAATCCGCAGACAATAATTTGACCGCAAGCGATCGGCCGGAGCTATCGGTGGCCCGGTAGACTCGCCCCATGCCACCCTGGCCAATCATTTCTACGAGGGTGTAGCCCGCGAACGATTCTAGGCCTTTGGGGATTCGCGAAGAAGCTCGCACGGTACCCGTGGGGCCACTCCCGCTACCCACGTTCCTGTTCCGCGAACCAGCCGAGCCGGAGTTCGGCTTCGATTCGCTATCGAAAGCCATCGTATGATCGATCGGAATTTCAGGTTCGCGTGGGGTATCCGACGACATGGCACTACTTTTATGGTCTCAGCAGGAACAGCCGCCTGGTCAACCGACTAAGCAAACTACCTTTTCTGGTATACAAGTTCAAAGTCTCCCGCTCAACCCTCAATGATGGCCTCGGCAGTGAAAACCGAATTTTGCCGCAGAAACACTGCGTGAGATTCGCAGCGCAATCGATTCTCTTGGCTAGAAGCCTGGGAAATCATCAAGCCCAGCAGCGCCATCGAGGGTCAATAAGGCGAGTTGAAGCGTCGCATCCGCCTGCCACCCTGCTCGTCAGGGTGGAGGGCTCAATTGGCGACCAGAAGATCGCCGTCGCCAATTGTGTTGCGATACCACCCTGCTTGCCAGGGTGGTGAAGTGATCTCCTTTAGAGTCGATCCTATGAGTTGGTCCCGTTGATGCGATAACCCCATCCACCCAGCAAACTCCGTTGGCATCTGCAACAATCGTAGTGTCTGTACTTTTCATACAACCAACAAATCGAGAAGTGAGCGATCCCAGTGACCATCATTCAGCGCGACAATTGTTCGGCATTCGTGACCAAGGACGGATCGGTCATCCGTGAACTCCTCTCGCATCGAAACTCGACGATTCGCCATCAAAGTTTGGCGGAAGCGACCGTGGGACCGGGCATTAAAACTGCAGCCCATCACCACCCAAAAACCGAAGAGATCTACTATATCTTGCGCGGGTCGGGCGTGATGTACTTAGAATACCAAGCCCACGACGTCGGACCCGGTGACGCCATCGCCATCCCGCCCGGAACACGCCATTGGATCGAGAACCGCAGCGATCAAGCGTTGGTCTTCCTGTGCGCCTGCGCGCCTGGATACGAGCACGACGATACTGTTATGGACCGCGTCATGGACGAAACTGATCAACGCGGTTGAACGCGTGTG
>JBGSHV010000035.1:0-93988 GCA_041752005.1 Pirellula sp.
CTCACCGATCTTGGATCGGTTGGGGATCGACGGTGGGATGTGGTGCGATCTGGTCTGGAGTTTCAAAAAGTACTTCGGTCGCAGCCGAGGCGCGGGATCGCCGGATCGGATGCATGAGATGGCGGTGAAGGGAGATCTGGCGTTTCATCCTGGGCAGAAGCGGGCTCGGGCTTGTTTTGTGTGACTGGGGTGGCTCGTCGGTAGGAATTGTGGACTCTCGCCGACGCTTGGCGGCTAGTCGTTAAACGATCTTTTGTCCGAAGCGACATTGGCTCCGAAGTATCAAGCCGTATTGACGAATTCCGCCTGGTGGGTTCACACTATGCATTGGTTGTCGGTGGGTTTCCGCAACTGTGAAACGATTCCTGGCCAGGACTAGACCGAAATGGCGAAGCCGAGAGTGCTTGTGGTACGTGCCCCGGGCACCAATTGCGATGTCGAAACAGCATATGCATTCGAATTGGCGGGTGCGCAGGCCGATCGGCTGCACGTCAATCAGATCATTGAAAATCCGGCCTTGGCCGCAAGCTATCAGATTCTCTGTTTCCCGGGTGGATTCAGTTATGGGGACGACATTGCCGCTGGCCGAATCGCTGCCGTCCAGTGGCAAACACGTCTGAGCGAAACGTTGGAAGCATTCCGTGAGGAGGATCGACTGGTGCTGGGAATCTGCAACGGATTCCAGATCATGATGCGGCTGGGGATCTTTTTTGATGAAGAAGCAGGACCTGCACCAGCCACCTTGACATGGAATCGCCAAGGCAGGTTTGAATCGCGTTGGGTGCATCTCAAACCTGAATCCGAGCATTGTGTTTTTCTCAAAGGCATCGAACGTATTTTCCTGCCGATGGCGCATGCAGAAGGTCGTTTTTTGATGCGTGATGCAGCAGCGGCAGAGGAGTTGGTCGGAAATCAACAAATTGCGATGCGTTACTGCGACGCAGACGGTCAGACGGGAGACGAACCATTGGCGTTTCCGAGCAATCCCAACGGAGCCGAGTGGAATGTGGCCGGCATCTGCGACGCTTCGGGCCGCATCTTTGGTTTGATGCCACATCCGGAACGATTTCTCTTCCCGACCAACCATCCGTCCTGGACGCGCCAATCGAACTTAGGTCCGCACGGCGAGGGGCTCCGCATTTTTGAGAATGCCGTGGCTTACTTTGGTTGATTCATGAACGTCCTTGAAAATCCACACGAAGCCTTTTATCAACTCGACTTCGCGCGGCGTGAGGGCAAACGTATCGGCTTGATCCCAACCATGGGCGGGCTGCACGATGGTCATTTAACACTGGTCCGACATGCAAAGCAGCAATGCGATTTGGCCGTGGCCACGATCTTTGTGAATCCCTCACAGTTTGGGCCCAATGAAGATTTCACACGCTATCCTCGAACACTCGATAGCGATCTTGAAAAACTGGACGCATGCGGGTGCGACGTAGTCTTTACGCCGTCGATTGATGTCATGTATCCCCCGGGCTTTTCGACCTATGTCGAGCCACCCAAGGTAGCGGCGCGTTGGGAAGGAGAATGCCGGCCTGGACATTTCCGAGGCGTTGCGACCATCGTCTTAAAGCTGTTTCAAATGCTTCCGGCTGATGTCGGATTCTTTGGTTCTAAGGATTACCAACAGGTTGCAGTGCTCACGACCATGGTTCGTGATCTGGATGTACCCATCCGCATCGAAGCTTGTGAAACCGTGCGTGACGCCGATGGCCTTGCGATGAGTTCACGCAATCGGTATTTATCGCCTGACGAGCGAGCTCGAGCGTTGGCGCTGTACCGTTCCCTCAAGAGCGCCCAGTGCATGGTGGACGCCGGAACCCGCGATGCAATGTTGCTGGAGCAAGAGATTAGGCGCATCCTCCAAGCGGCACCGGTGGATTCGATCGATTACGCTGCAATCGTCGACGTCGAGACGATGGAGCCGCTCGCGCGCATCGAAAGTAGTGCAGTGGCCATCATGGCCGTTCGAATTGGAACAACGCGTTTGATCGATAACTTGGTGTTGCAGTTGAAATAGAACGGTGGATCGCTTTTGCGGTAGCCACGAAGAGGACTCGGCATGCGTCAAACGCTATTTTTTTTACCGCATCAATTGGGACCGTTGCCATTGTTCGGTTTGGTCAGTTGGTCGATGCTGGCCCTACTGACTTATGCTGTGTTGATACTGGTGCTCAATCGGAAGCATGCACCTTGGCAGGAGACCGTCCAGGAAGGAATCGTCAATTGGATCGTCGGGGCAGGGATCCTCGGCTTTTTGCTCCCTGCGATCGAAACGCGCATCGGAGCCGGAACGGCTGACGAAATGATCCTAGGCTTGCCTGTGCGTGGCTACGGAGTGCTTCTGATGTGTGGCGTGATCAGCGCCGTATGGGTAGCGAATCGTCGGGTGGAGCGTCAGGGAATCTCCCGCGAAGCGTTCATGAGCTTGTCCTTATGGACCGTCGTCATTGGACTGCTCGGAGCGAGGCTGTTCTATGTGATTCAGAAATGGGATGAACTTGGGGGAGAAACGCTGAGCTCGAAGCTTTGGACTTCGTTTCAATTCACCGAGGGCGGATTGGTCGTCTATGGCGGCGCCATGGGCGGATTGATAGGTATCCTCATTTGGACTGTTCGTAATCGGGTACGCCCCATACCGTTGATCGATGCCATCATCCCTGCATTCTTCATCGGTTTGGCTTTTGGGCGTTTGGGCTGTTTGCTCAATGGGTGCTGCTATGGCGGAGTTTGCGAATCCGAATTGCCCGCCATCACCTTTCCGCGTGGAGCGCCGGCCTACATCGATCAGCTCGAGAGTGGACGTTTGTTGGGGATGCAAACAGGCCGCGATACTGGGAATGGCCAGACCATTCGTCAAGTAGTACCTGGCAGTTGGGCCGAACAACACGGAGTGCAGTCCGGGCAATCACTCAATCGGGTCGATGTACGGATCCTGCCGTTGGATCCGCAGCTTGGCCCACTCTCTCCACCGCAACTCGAAGGGACCGTCCGCGTCGACGCGCGCGGGGTACCCATACCTGCAGATGAATTCCCCGACCGTAGTCTGCCAGTCCATCCCTCGCAGATCTACGCATCGATCAGTGCTGCTCTGCTGTTCTTGTGGACGTTTTGGATTCCCGATTGGACGCGTCACCCGGGCTGGGTATTCGGCTCGGGATTGATCGCCTATGGCATTTTACGGGTCCTTGAAGAAATCATCCGAGTCGATGAAGCCGGCCAGTTCGGAACCAGCATCAGTATTTCGCAGTGGATCAGCATCGCGGGCATCTCACTCGGGATCGGGTTATTGATCGGAACCAGGTTCGGAATTTTCGCACCTCAACGGCCGATGGATTCCACTCCGCAATGACCTATCAACTCACCAAGATCGCATCGCTGAAGACGCCCGAACAGTTCCGACAGCATGTGGACCGGCTAGGGATTGAGTTGCCGATCGACGAAGGACTCGAACCGGCCTTGGACTCCAGTTTATTGCGGCCGTGCGGGTGGCGCGGACGCACCCTGGGCAATCGTATCGCCGTGCAGCCGATGGAGGGTTGGGATGGTACGCACGAAGGCGGCATCTCGGCCCCGATGCAGCGCCGCTGGGAACGCTTTGGACAATCGGGAGCCAAACTGATTTGGGGCGGGGAGGCCATGGCGGTTCGACCCGATGGCAGAGCCAATCCCAATCAATTGATTTTGATCGATCGCAATCGCGAAGGCATCGAAAGCTTGGTCACGGGACTTCGTCGCGCGCACCGCGAAGCCTACGACCGCGACGATGATCTCGCCATCGGATTCCAACTCACGCATTCCGGAAGGTTTTGTCGACCCAACGACCACCATCGATGGGAACCGCAGGTCGCACATCGTCACCCATTGCTCGATGATAAATTTGGCGTCACCGGGATACAGCAGGTCCTCTCAACCCAGGCCGTGGCAGGCCTGGTCGATGACTATGTGCGGGCCGCACAATTGGCCCGTGCGATCGGCGTCGACTTCGTCGACCTCAAGTGTTGCCATGGTTACTTGCTGCATGAGTTTCTGGCCGCCCGCAGCCGCGAGGATCGCTATGGCGGTTCCCTTGAAAACCGCATGCGCCTCGTACTGGAAATCATCGATGGAATTGCAAGAACTTGCCCGGATCTTGGAATCGGTGTGCGGTTAAGCGCCTTCGATAGCGTTCCCTACGAACCCAATCCCAAGACAGCCATCGATGGGCGACTCGGTCAAGGACAACCAAAGGAGCATGCGCACTTGCTTCCGTATCGCTGGGGATTCGGCATTGCCATCGACAACCCGCTTCAAATCGATCTCGAAGAGCCGCTTCGGTGCATCGAGTTGTTAAAGCAAGCGGGAGTATCGTTGCTCAACGTGACCGGAGGGAGTCCTTATTACACCCCGCATCTTCTGCGGCCGGCGGCATTCCCACCCTCCGATGGATACCAGCCGCACGAAGATCCATTGGTCTCGGTGGCGAAGCATTTGGCCGTGACGCGAACGATCAAGGCAGCGAATCCGGATTTGATTGTGGTCGGGTCCGGGTACTCGTACTTGCAAGAATTTCTACCGCATGCGGCGCAGTATCAGGTGCGGACTGGAGGGACCGATCTGATCGGTATCGGTCGCACAGTATTGTCCTATCCGCAAGTCATGATGGATGCCATCGAGCGCGGAATGAGTCAACGGAAACTTGTATGCCGGACCTTTTCCGATTGCACCACCGCGCCTCGGAACGGCATGCCGTCGGGATGCTATCCGCTGGACGAATACTACAAGGGGACACCGAACGCAGAGGTGGTGCGAAGTATCAAGAAGGAATTGTGAGCCCGTTCATGGTGAGCCATTTAAAAGTCCGAATGCTCACGCTCTGAGGCAAAGCAATCAAGAGTTGGGATGCGAGTCCTCAAGAGCAGGGCCAAGTGCCGCATGCCGAAGAACTCGCTTGCAAAGTGACCGATCAACAGCAATGCGATTCCATTGGCCTCGGCTTCCAAGCATTGATGGTACGTGGCTTCTCCGGTCAGCATCGCATCGCAATGGGCCTGTGCAACGAACGGGAGCATCGATCCTCCGCTGCCGCAGACGATGCCGATACGTTGGACAGGTCGCTCCCAGTTATGAGTCGTTCTCGGTTGGATCTGAGGCACATTTCGTTTGAGGATTGCCACCAGCTCGCCGAGGGTTGCCTCTTTCCTAAGCGAACCCGCGATGCCGGATCCTAAATTCATCGCCGCGAGATCTAGATTTTTGGAAGGGCACAGAGGGGCTGGATCGTCGATACCGATCCAACGTGCCAAGCTGCGGTTGATACCTTCAGGGGCGTTGTCCCAAGCCGTATGCGCCGAGTAGATGGCGATCCCGGCTCGAATCGCCTGGAGTAGCAGACGGCCTGGGGTTGACGCGTCGGTAATCCGCGTCAGAGGCTTGAAGGGCAGCGGGTGGTGACTGACAATCAATCCAACTTGCTTCTCAATGGCTTCTGCCAGCGTTTCAGAAGTGACGGTCAAGCAGGTCATGATTTTGGAAACATGCGTCGTCTCATCGCCAACCAGCAAGCCGACGTTGTCCCAGCTTTCGGCCAAGGCGGTGGGGGCCAAGGTTTCGAGGGCTTCCAAAATCGTTTTCATCGAACTCATGGCATGACTCGCTCGGAGATGGCGGCGTCCGAGGCTTCGCTGTCGTTTTGGGATTCGACATCCACGGGTGCTTCGGCTTCGATAGGGATGCGGTAATTGAGAATGCGTCGTGTGCCAATTTGCATGCAGCGCAGCCAGAGGGTTTGACCGATAAGTTCGGAGGCTCTCGGCAACACTGCGGTTCGCGTTTTCCGATCGATCACATTGCTGATGAGGACCCGTTCGCTCCGGCGGTTGCTGGCGAAAATTTGGCAATCGAAACTGACCGGTTCATCGGTGTGATTGATGGCATCAAGTTCCAACCATAATTCATCGGCTTGGCTGATGCGATAACTCGTCTCAATATCCACATCGTCGTTTCCGATCCGCAACGTTTTGAGGACCGAGAATTGCTTGGCTGGCGAACCATTGATGTTTGCCAATACACGGACTTCGGTATCTTGCGAGGTTGCATCCGCTCTGAGCAGTACCTCGATCGGGATTCTTGCCGAGGAATTGGCGTCGATATCGAAGTCTGCACCTTCGCTAGCGTTGGCTAGTATCTGAGGCGCGATCAGTTCGATGCGGCCAGATACGCTGAAAGGGAACGGATTGTCGAACTGAACATCGACGTTTTGAATCAAACCGATCAACGAGTCAAGTCGCTGTTGATCGAGTCGCAGTCCCATACGCCACTGCGCGACTTTGGAATCCACCCCGCGAAGGATGATGGGCCATTTTCCAACCTCGAACTTGTGTTCGATCCCGTAGGGCGTTTGGATGGCTTGGATATCAATTCGCCTGCCCCAGATATCGATGGCGTCGACCGACTCACCCAAATAGAGTTGCTCGGTCATGGGATGCGCCGACCAGACGATCAAGCAACATGCGGAATCCGATACGAGCAGTGCATTGCGGCATCCATGATGCATTTGCAATTCACCCGCGTGGGTCTTTCGATGAATTGCATCCAAAAGTGTGCGATAAGGTACAAACATTTCACGCGGTGTTCCATTTCGAGATAGGAAGCCGACGCGATCCGAAAAGGGATCGGAGATCCAACCGACCGATGGTGCGTTTTTGGTACTGCGGATTGAGGCTAAAATTCGGGCGGCAAAGTCTTTAGTCCTCGTGGGAAGAGCATAGCTGTCGGCCGAAATGGGATTCAAGCCGGTCCATGGGCTATTGCGCATGGAAGGTTCCTGCTGAGACAAATCCCATTCGCTTTCTGCTAGCTCCCAAGGGTCCGTCCATTGCCAGCGGTCGATATTCGGGTTCAGTGGCAGATAGCTCCAGGGGCTTTTCGCCAGCGTCAGCGTGGACTCGGATCCATACCGCCTGAGGATACTGCGAATCAAATCGATGGAGCGAGTGAAACGCGGGTTGCTTGCGTACTTCGTTTCGTTGTCGAATCCAATTTGGAAATCGACCAATCGCACGCACATGGCTCGAAATACGGGTTCGAGCAGCGGCTGCCAGAGATTCGGGTCTTCAAGCGAAGCCGCGGGTAGCGACACGGAGGCTGGCAACTCGGAGACCTCATCGAGTCGAATGGGCTTTTCGAGGATACCCACGCAATGGATGCCATAGGAATGGATCCGATCCACCGTCTCGCAGATGATTTCTTGCGATTTGCGGCTGGAGACATCGAACCAAATCGGCAGTTTTACATGCCCCGCGCGTCCTTCTTGGAGGATCGCGAGAAGATCATCCAACTTCCAACGGAAAACGGATTCATCGAATGTCCAGCCAAAGCGAGGATCGATTTCGGAAGTGCTCGCAGCTGCCAAAACCGCAAACGACTCGCGGCGTTCGAAGAAGACCGCCCCGGCGCGTTTTATTTGAGCCGACAACTCGTAGTAGCCAGGTTGAAGTGGGGGCAGTTGCCACTCGCACGATCCCTGCCAACGCGCGATCGTCGCTGAATCCCTAAGTGGCTCATTCCCGCCCGTTCCGACGCGTGTCAGTTCTTTGGATTCACAATCGATGGCGATGCCATTGTGGTCGGTTAGGGACAATTCGACGCGCAGCGCCCCTTGCTTGAGTCCCGAAGCAAGCAACCGCAAGAGAACTTTCTCACCTGGGCGGTACACGCGAAGCACCCGATCCATGTGCAGTTTAATTTTCGGCATCTGCACCACGCGGATGCGATCGAAACCATAGGAGCCTCGGAACGATTGGCGGGCGCGCGGCACGACTGACAATGCAACTTGGATGAATGCGACACCTGGTGGGGCTTCGTATGCGGCTGGAGTGCGGACGGTATGCCAGAGATCGTCGCTATCGACCGTCGGTGTGGTCGTCTCCCCCAACAATTGGCCAGCGGAGTCGAGGAACCGCAGCCGACCGGTTGGCTCAAATTGGGATGAATTGGAGCGTAGGTCCAATTGGAGTCCGTACAGTGAATCGTCGTGAACGGGGACCGCAGGCGAGTAGACTTCGGCGGCGCTGCCATCCATTTCGATTGCGAAGTAAGGATCGAGTAGGGTTTGTTCGACGAATCGCTCCACCGATTTTGGAATCGTTTCGGGGACGACGGCCCAAGGCGAACGACCATCCCTCCAGCCCAAAACGACCTTGGCCAAAAAGCGTCTCAGTTGTTCCGCGTCGGCTTCTTCGACACCTTCCACTGACTTCTTATCGATACGGGCAGGAATGAACCCTGGGTATTGGCGATCCCGGCGACGGGTCCAGCCATCGGGCCATCGATCTGCCTGCGAGTCCTCGGATTGGCCAAAGTCCCATTTGGCGATCGTTGTCAGACCAGCCGAATCCTGCCCGCTCGTACACGAGCAACAACTGATGGCTACAATGCAAACCGCAATGCGGATCGCGAGCCGCGAGATTCGATGTCGTAACGAAGTGCCATTCATGGTTGCAAGGAGTTTACTTTGCCAGGGATTCGAGTCGGGATCCAGCTCTCTGGATTGAAACTGCCGTTCAAACAAGCTTTGCATGTAGCGGCGCGCCTAGGCGTTGAATCGGTCGAGATCGATGCTCGAACCGAGGTAAAGCCTTCGGAACTTGTCGGTACAGGGCTTCGACAGGTACGCAAATTGCTGGATGATCTGAATTTGCGAGTTGCATCGGTAAAGTACAACACGCGGCGCGGATACGAATGCGCCGAAGAACTTGATCGCAGGATCGAGGGTACGAAGCGGGCCATCAAAATGGCGTACGACTTGGGGGCCAACGTGGTGGTCAACAACATCGGGGTGATTGAGGAAGATCCCAACCACCCGACCCGCCAAATCCTGCGTGGCGTTCTGTCGGATCTGGGTGTGTACTCGCAGCGAACCGGGGCTTTTTTGGCTGCCGAAACGGGCGGTGAACCGCTCTCGCGACTGAACGAACTGATCACGTCACTGCCCGAAGGCAGCATCGGGGTCACCCTCAATCCCGGAAATTTGCTGCTCCAAGGCTACTCGTTGGACGACCTGAAAGCCATCGCCAAGCACGTGATGCTCGTGCATGCCAAAGACGGTGTACCCGATCGCGCCCGAGGGCGAGGCACCCAAGTCCCGCTCGGCTACGGACTCGCAGAGTTCCCAAATATCATCGCAACGCTTGAGGAGTGTACGTATCGCGGGTACTTTGTAATAGAGCGGGACAGGGCGCAGGATCCGATCCAGGAATTCAAGACATCGGTCGAATTCCTCAAGAATTTGTAGCCCGCATGCTCCGGTCCTAAACCTCCCAGAAAAGGATGAATCATGAATCGAACAAATGTTGCGAGCTTCCGTTGGGTTTTGGCCGCTCTGGTGGTCAGCTTGATCTTTTTGAAGTACTCAGCCACATCGATCGTATCTCCAGCCCTCGCCCAGGATCCACCTGCCGCGAAATCGGCGGAAGAGCCACCTTATGCGGAGTTCGAAAAATATCTTAGCAACTCCGTCCTAACCGGGGTCTTCACCGTCGATGGCAAGCCATTAAACCGCTTGGAAGAGGAACGCTACGAAATCCAAACCGCCAAGCGCGTCGAAGGTGACGATAAGCTGTGGGAGATCAAGACAAGGATCAAATACGGAGACAAGGATTTGGTCGTACCTGTTTTCGTAAACATCGAATGGATCGGACGCACTCCGATGATGGTGTTGGATTCAATCACAATTCCAGGCATGGGCACCTTCTCGGCGCGTGTGGTCTTCCATGATCGCAAGTATGCTGGAACATGGAAGCATGACAATGTCGGCGGCCATTTGTTCGGCCGTGTGCAACCCGCAGACGACAAGGCGGACGAAGCCAAATAGTCCCCCATCCTCGAGTGGGTCTCCCACCCACCGGTTGAACCCACCCACCCATCTTTCGCACGGCCACCTTCATGCACACGATCACTCACTTCTTCGACCTGGCGCGCGTCCCGTTCCTGACGTTGGCCATTGCCTGCACACTACCTCTCACCTCCATTTTTGCCTGGGAATCCTCACGCACGATGTCATCGATTGAAAAGAAACCGTTCGGAAATGCGGAGGGTAAACCCGTTACCTTGTACACGTTGACCAACGCCGCGGGCAATTCGGTACAGATGATTGACTACGGAGCCATCATCGTGTCCATCCAAGTCCCAGATCGCGACGGGAAGAAGGTAAACGTAACTGCAGGCTTCGATGCGCTCGAGGGATACCTGCAACGGCATCCGTACTTTGGTTCGACCGTCGGTCGATTCTGCAATCGAATCGCCAAAGGCAAATTCACGCTCGATGGCAAAACCTATTCGCTGGCAATCAACAATGGACCCAACCATTTGCATGGTGGCGAAGTCGGGTTCGATAAGAAGATGTGGAGTGTCGAGGAAATTCCTGGCGAGTCCAGCGTTGGACTCCGCTTTACCTTGGTCAGCCCCGATGGCGACCAAGGCTACCCGGGTGCCCTGACGACCATTGCCGATTATGTCTGGGACGACCAAAACTGCTTGACGATGACCCTCAAAGCGACGACCGATCAAGCGACGGTGCTCAATTTGACCAACCATGCCTATTTCAACCTGTCGGGGCCAGGCAGCGGCACTATCTATGACCATCGTCTGATGTTGGCGTCGGACACCTTCCTCACGGTGGATGAAAGCATGATTCCAACCGGCCCGTTGACCAAGGTTGAGGGCACCCCGTTGGACTTCGGTGCCTACCATCCGATCGGTGAGCGAATCGGAGATCTCAAAGCTACCAACGGCTACGATCATTGCTTCGTCGTTGCTGGGGAACCAGGCACGATGAGAATGGCAGCCAAGGTACTGGATCCCGCAAGCGGTCGAACATTGCTCGTAGAAACGACGCAACCAGCCGTCCAGCTCTACACCGGCAATTTCCTGAACGGAACACCGGCCAACGGCAATTACAAGATGCACGAGGCGTTCTGCTTGGAAACGCAACATTATCCCGATTCGCCCAATCAACCGGCCTTTCCATCCACCGTGCTGAGGCCGGGTGAGTCGTTCGAAGAAACGACCAAATTCACGTTCGGCGTTGAAAAGTAAACGCCGACAGGAAATGCTAGCGTAAGCAGGCGGGTCATTTGGAACCCGTCCTGTGTGGATCATGCGGGTTCTGCTATTTACCCAAACTGCGCCCATGTGTTAGGGTAGGAGTTACCCGCGGCGGAGCTGAAGGATCGCTCGCCATATGCAATGAAATCCACAGAGGGAGGAGCCCTTGCCATGCACTTGGTCCGTTTGGATATCGATAAGAAGAATTCTGCTTCGCAATACCAAGTCGGACCGTTGGGAGGTGGACTCAATGCAGTTTACTCTCCCGTCGCTGCCGCCAGTACGCTACTGAATCGGTTCATCAAGACAGTTCTGTTCCAGGGGCAGTCGTTTGCAGAACTCGAGGATTCGGAGTTCGGCGCTATCGATGGTTCGATCACTTGGGTCGATGCTTCGGGGCATCTTCGAATGATCGCTTGTTCGGGTGGCGTCCCGATCATTCCATCCCGCTATGTTCATTCTCCGCTCCATCCGTCGGACCACCCCATCTATGAGGACGACGTGTCGCGCATTCGTGGCGTCGGCAATCTATTCTGGGAAGGGGATGAAGAAGATGGTCGCTGGGACGACATGCGCAGCGATATTTTGGCCATGGTTTTTTGCACACCTTTGGGCAGCAGCTCTCCAGAAAAGCTTTGGTGGGCAGCGAGCCGTCTAGGGATCCACACCACCGCTCGAACGCAACCCGACGAAGGCTACGAACATCTTAAGGACGAAGAGCGGCAGTTGCTACAACGACTTCGCGATGCCGAAGCGGTCGATCACGATCGCACCTGGTGGACCATTGAACGCGAACGGTTGCAAGCCGAATTGACGCATGTCGCGCGGCAGCAAGGATTGATGGAAGGATCGCAACCCCCGGCAGCTTGGGACGATTCGCAGTTGCGGCAGCAGCTCGTGCACGCCGAAGAGATGATCCGGCGTTGGGATCGTCGTAGTCAATGGCATCGACGTTTGGCCGAGGTGCAATCGCATCTGAAGACGCGATCGCCCTACCGGCGTTCCGCAGACGGTTCGCTCATCCCTACCGTCGAAAAGTTTCTAAAGGAGTTAACTGCAGGTGCGATTCGTCAACTGCCAGCCTGGGCCGTCGAAGCATCGTATCTGTACAACGACTCCACGGACAATTTCAACGAGCACAGCTTCTCGGTCGCAGATGTCGATGCAGCTGCCTCGCGCAGCCCTTGGATGGATCGCACGGTACCTGCCCCGAGCACCCGCCAGCGTCGACTCGTCGATTTGGCGATTCGACTAGCCATCGCCACCAAGGCATCGACGCGCATCGGCCGCATTCCGATGCTCTTGGAGAATTCTTTGGAAGGCTTCCAGGGAGAGCCGCTCGAACAATTGCTCCATGTCCTAGCAGGGGTATCCCGCGAAGGACGACAGATTTTGATCACCACTCAAGACGAGTTCATCGCGCGGCGGATTGCGGCCCATGGTGGATCGGTCGCCCGAGTGCATGAAAATTTGAGGTACGCCAAACCTCAATACGTGATCGATTCCGATACCGACCTCGGCTTGCATCCAGTGCTCGATCGCGCTCCCGTCGTCCGATATGGCGCCGGAACCGCAACAGGGAGCAGCAACGACTGGGAAGAAGTTAACAAACAACTCTCGGGCTTGTCCGAGCAAAACCAGGACGATTCTTGGTGGCAGCCGGCGCCCGCACCGAAAACGACTTCGGCGCAACCACTTGTTTATCAAGTCGGTGGGAAAATTTATCATCTCGCCCTTGATAGCGGCATCGAGCATGCACCGGGTGTGGGACGTGAAGCAGCCGAACGATTGCGGTCAACGGGAATTCATCGCGTATCGGATTTGATTCAATCCGATGCGAAGAAGGTATGCGCCGTTGCGAATCTCAAGACCGGCACGTATCGCCGGATCCTGAGCATGATCGACATGATGTGCAAGACGCCGCAATTGCGATCATTTGATGCCAAGGTCTTGGTAGCCTGCGGCGTCACGGGAGCGGCTGACTTGACGCGAGTACGATCGCGAGAATTGGCCGAGCGTATTGAACTATTTTTGAACGGTGAAAACGGTCAGGCATTATTGCGCCGCGCATCCGAGCCGGAGCGAGCACGGTTGAGAAGTTGGTTGAGCGCCGTCCGTGGCGATTCGCACCACAGCCAGAGCGATTTTTCCTCGGGCACGCAAAAGGCATCGCGACGACTCAAGCGTTCGCGGCGAGTGCGCACTGCTCGACGACGGGATGACCACGAATCCACAGTAGTCGCAGCCACACCTCGACACTTTTATCTCGAGCTCAATAGCCCAGTGGTCGATGCGCCGACTATCGGTGCAAGTATGGCCGAGAAATTGCGTGTCGTGAACATCGTGACTGTCGGTGATCTCGTCGCGGCCGAAGCGAGCAGCATCGCATCGGCTTTGGCAGAGAAGAGCGTTTCGGCGCAAACGGTCCAGGATTGGCAACACCAAGCCTTGCTCGTCTGCCGGATTCCAAATTTACGCGGCCAAGATGCACAGCTTTTGGTTGCGTGCGGGATGGCAACGCCCGAATTAGTCGCTGGAAGCAATGAAGCAATTCTGTACGAAGCCATCCATCACCTGGCCGGTACAAAACAAGGTCTCCGAATCCTGCGCGGTGGCAACGCCCCCGATCGTGCTCGGGTTGGCCAATGGATCGAGTGGGCTCAGCATTGCCGCGGAGTCCGAGCAGCCTAGTAAGGCGCCCCGCAGAATGAACAAGGAATCTGCATGGATCGGTGCGTTACGCTCCCGTCCGGATATGGCCCACCGTTGGGTCGTCCATGTCGATCCTGGGGGAGAGCGACGGTTGTAGGTTGCGTGCGAGTGTCGACAATTGATGCATGCTGTCGCAATGGGCAGAGTACTGCATACGTCGTCGCAAGGCTTCGTTCATGGCACGACCACCGACGACGAGCATGATGCCTTCGGGCAATTCCCTGGCGAAGCTCTGAAATCGTTCCAAGAAGGTGTTTTCGTCTTCGATGTACGATACGCTCAACCAAAAAACCTTCGGCATGTGCTTTTTGGCGGCAGCGAGAAGGCTTGAGAAAGGAACACCTGACCCCAAACTGACCGTGCGCCACCCGGCTTCGCGAAAAATGATTTCAATCAGCTGATTGGCGACTTGATAATTGTCTCCTTCCGCTGTCCCGCCCATGGCCAACGGCGCCGTGGACATCGGCTCGGGTACCAACCGACGTAGTTCATGCACCAACTGGATGCAGATCTCGCATCCTCGTCGCTCCTGGTAGACCTCAATTTCTCCGCAGGCCCACATCTGCCCAAGCTTGTGAAAGGTCGGTGCGAGCAGGTCATCGGATACGGAAGCCATTCCACCATGAATGGTATACCAGCCGCTGATTGCACGTCGGCATTGCTGCTCGTCCCCCGCCAGCAGCGATCGTGCGAAGCTCTCCCGAAGCGAAGTGTCGTTGGCTTCGTCTGCCCACACTCCCTCAGAGGGCATCTCGGACGCTTTAAACGTGCCATTCCTGGCAAACTGTCGATCTCCGACCAAGCCGATAGCGTCGGGGTCCAAAATGCGACGATTGGTCGAATCCAGAAATTCCATCAAGTACTCGAGGGGTATTCGACGGTGCCCCCCCAACGTGCGATCAGTTCGGATCACCCCACGGTCGCACCATCGTTTCACCGACGATTCGCTGACCTGCAGTGCCATCGCTACTTGTTTGGGACTAAAGCTGGATTCCAAAGCGACCTTCCTCGACCTTTCCCGAGATACCAACACACTTCCTGAAAAACGTTCACAGTTCACTGCGTGAACGTTTTGATTGATTCGGTTCAGGCGTTTGGGATTGTAGCTCCCGGTACATAAGTAATTCAAGCTGGATGCAAAAAAATCGGCAAATTTGTGGGGAAAAGAATGGAAGGTAGTTTACGAAAAAGCCTGCTCGGTCCCTTGCAGCACGTCTCCGCGACCATTAAAACTATCCTTGATGGACGATTTGGATGTTTTTGTTTTTCGAATCGTTCTTTGTGATCGATTGCCTCGACGGTGACCGAATTTCTTCCTACCCACACCCCACGATTGGAAATGGACGATGGTTCAAACACTGACACCCCAGCTTGCAAGTCCCCGAGGGAATCGAACTCAAGCGGCTTCGGCGAAAAAAGCAAACGCCAAAAAAACTCCGGCCAAACGACGAGGTCCCGGCGGCGCATCAGTGACTTTCAGTTATGCACCTCTCGAAGCATCCTTTACTCACTACTGCCAACTGGCAGTACCAGAGCTTGAGACGGCCGACGAACGGATGCGGCTGACCAAGGAATTGTTAGCCAGCGAGATAGAATGCATCGATTCCACCGAACTAACGTCCACGGAATCGGTCCAAGAGATTTTCAGCGACGGCTTTTTAATCCCGAACGAAGCGCAGTTAACAGGGCGTAGTAAAGCTCTGGAAATGCCATCTCACTTGGCTCGTCTGTGCGAAGCAAAGCTGTTGACCCCTGAAGAAGAGCGGATGGTTTTCCAACGCATGAATTGCTTGCGATCGCGGGCCAACCAACTTCGAAATGAATTAACGCTCGAGGCTCCTTGCGGATGGACTATTCGACGCATCGTCGCTTTGCTCAAAGCCGCGGATTGGTACCGCGATCGGATGATCAAGTCGAACATGCGATTGGTGATTTCCATCGTTAAGAAGTTCGTGAACAAGCAAAACCGCTTTGACGATCTGCTCAGCGATGGCATCGTGGCGTTGCTGCGAGCCGTCGACAAGTTCGATGTCGGACTCGGTTTTCGCTTCAGTACCTACGCGACCCAAGTTGTCCGCCGCAATACTTACCGTCGTGTGATGGAGAAGCAGAGCGAACGACAACGCATTACTCTCAGCATTCATGACACCGGCGTAGACATAAGCGACGAGCATCGCAGCCCGAGCATGAGCGAAAGCCGCTGGCATGAACTGCGCAGCCGTTTGTCGACGATGCTCGATCGATTGGACCGTCGCGAAAAATTGATTGTTCGCGCAAGATTCTCGCTCGGCGGACATCGCCGCGTCCAAACACTTCAACGATTAGCCGATAAACTTGGAGTTTCCAAGGAGCGGGTTCGCCAATTGGAGAAGCGGGCATTGGACAAGCTCCGCGACTTGGCCCTCGAAGCGCCCCTCCCTGATAACGAAGTTTGACACAACGAAGTTCGATCGGATTTGCAATGCCAGTCTTCTCCGCATCGACGCAACTCGATTTTCCACAAGAAAGCGTTTTCCAATACCATGCGACGCGGGGAGCAATAGATCGATTGATCCCTCCATGGGAGGCGGTCACGATCGCTGAGAGAACCGATTCTTTGAGGGTAGGATCCGAAGTCGTTCTCGTAAACCGTCAATTCGGTATCTCGCAACGGTGGCTGGCTCGCCATACTCGGCTAGAGCCCAACTCGTTGTTTGAAGACACACTGGTCCGTGGGCCATTTCGACGATGGGTGCATGAGCATCGTTTCGAAGCGATCGATTCGCACCGCAGTCGTTTGACCGACAGCATCCAGTTCGAATTGCCCTTGGCTCCCCTCAGTCATGTCGCCATGCCGTGGGTGCGAAGCAAATTGCAGGCGATGTTTCGCTACCGCCATCGCACGACCGCTGACGATTTGTCCGCCATGCAACGTTTGTCGACCATTACCGATGCAATGCCCCTTACAAATGCCAAGCATCGTCCCCCGCGAATTGCGGTCACGGGATCTTCGGGCCTCATCGGGCGACGGGTGATCGAAATGGCCTGCGTTTTCGGTTGGGATGTCGTGCGAATTGTTCGGCCTGGGACCAAGCTTCCGCAGGGTGCCTTTCCAACGGGAGTCGGAGTAGCGCAGATCGAATCTTCAACGGATTCAGATCGCATCCTGCTCGAAGATCTCGACGCGGTTATCCATTTGTCGGGCTTCGGGATCGCCGAGAAACGCTGGACTGCGGAAGTAAAAAAGAAAATCAGCGACAGTCGCATGCGTTCGACTGGCCAACTTATCCAATTCTGCAAATCCCTTAACCAGCCTCCCCGCGCTTTGGTCTCGGCCTCCGGCGTCGGTTACTTTGGCGATGCAGGAGATCGTGAATGTCGGGAGGATGGGCCACCAGGTACTGGCTTTTTGGCTGACTTAGCAAGCGACTGGGAATCGGCAGCAATGGCTTACGAAGCCGATGGTGGACGCGTCGCGTTGTCTCGATTTGCGATGGTTCTACATCCTCGCTTTGGGGCGCTCGCGCCGTTGCTGACACCTTTCCGACTCGGGCTGGGCGGACCCATGGGTAGCGGTCAGCAATATTGGCCGTGGGTTCACATTGACGATGCCGCGAACATCTTATTGCACTTAGCAGTGAACCCAGAATGTAACGGACCCTACCATGCAGCGGCTCCGGAGCCCCCGACCAATCGTGAATTCGCGCGCACGCTCGCCGGAGTACTGCATCGGCCATCAATCCTCCCAGTCCCGAGTTTCGCGCTGCGTCTGCTGTTGGGTGAGATGGCCGATTCACTCCTGTTAGCTAGCGCGCGAACGACCACTGATCGCTTATTGGCTTCGGGTTATGCGTTCCGGTTTCCGACGCTCCGAGGAGCGTTGACTGCGTTGCTGGGCGTTTCCTCTTGATCCTTTTGGCTATCAACTCCCTCGGGCGTTGTCCGAACACTCGGCGGTGGAGCAGATCGTTTTGCAACGCGCCAATCGACCAAATGAATCTCGACCTTTCGCATGCCGTTGAACTCATTGATGACGGGGCGAAATGCCAGGTCGAAGTTGCCTGAATGGGAGTTGATTTGATCGACCCAATCGGGTTGTGAGAATGCGACGGCTCTCAGAATGGTTCCATGCTGACGGAAGCGGACACCAAAGTGCCGAGCTCCAGCGCCGAATGGCTTGGCCGGTTCCAGCAACTCGACATCGCTGGCGACCAAGATTGGACGTGGGTTGCCCGCGCCGAAGGGGGCTAGATTATCGATCAAGGAAAGGGTGTTGAGATTGAGTTGTTGGAAGCTGGTTTCGGCGTCTACCATCAACGTGGCGACCGGGTCGCGATCCCCAAGTTGCGCACGGACATGATCGCAGAAGGCTTCGCGAAATTCGGCGATCCGTCGTTCTTCGATGCGGAGTCCGGCGGCGGCGGCGTGTCCACCGCAACTGACGAGAAACTCGCGGCACGCATGAAAGGCGCGATGCAGATCCACCACCCCGCCCGAGCGACCGCTTCCGGTCGCATGTTTTTGACCGGTTGGATCGCTCGAAATGATAACGGTGGGACGGTTGAACTTGTCTGCGATGCGGCTGGCGACGATGCCTAGGACACCCAGATGCCAACCCGGAGCGTGAAGAACGAGTGCAGGTTCACTCTCTAAATCGAATTGTTCGCGGGCTTGTTTTGTCGCCGCTAGACTGATACTTCGTTCGAGCGATTCACGATCGATGTTCAATCGATCGATGTACTCGGCCAACGCTTGGGCGCGTTGCGGATCGCGGGTCGTTAAAAGTTCGACGCCGAGTTGCGCTTGTCCGAGACGCCCCGCTGCGTTCAGTCTTGGGGCCAGCGTGAAGGCGATATCCTCTGCCGTGAGAGTGGCTTTGCCCTCGAGCTTGGTTTGCTTCATCAAGGCTTTGAGACCTAACGATGCATGCTTGGGGATCAGGTTCAATGCGGTTCTCACCAAGATGCGGTTTTCGTCGATCAGCGGAACGACATCCGCCACGGTACCCAGGGCAGCCAGTCCCATCGCGGAGAGCAAGTACTCGCGGTGGGTGTCGTTTACCCGCTTGGCTCCCGACGTCAATTGGCAGAGCCGCCAGGCCAACTTAAAGGCGACACCAGCGCCACACAGTCCCGGAAATGGATAGGTTGAATCGGGCAGGCTCGGATGGACAATCGCTAAGGCGTCGGGCAACGGCTGACTGCATTGATGATGATCAGTAATGATCAGATCCAAACCCAACTCGCGGCAAAGTAGGGCTTCGGCGCACGCAGCAGCGCCGCAGTCGACACTCACAATCAGCTTGCGACCGAGTTTTGCCAGCCGTTGAAGCGCTTCGGCGCTGAGCCCGTAACTATCCTCGAGTCGATTAGGAACGTAGTAATTGACTTGGCCGCCCAGCATTTCTAAGCAGCTCATCAGGATGGCTGTGGCCGTCATTCCATCCGCATCGTAGTCACCATAAACGGTGATTGGTTCGCCATCGCGAATCGCTCGCAAAATGCGTTCAGCAGCCGCATCCACTCCGGGCAATAGACCTGGGTCACGAAGGTCTGAAAAGCGGGCCTCGAGAAAGAATTTAATCGCCGCAGAATCGACGATGCCCCGCGCGTAAAGAAGCTGGGAAATGACCGGATCGACTTGGTTGGCTTTGGCCAACCGCAGGATTGCGTCCGAGTCGTGTCCGCGAAACACCCAATGCTTGGACACCCAATGCTTCGACAAAGTGTCTCCCCTCCTTAGGTGTCGCGATCATGAATTCTGTACCGTCGATTCGTCACGCATCCATGCAGCACGCAGCCGTTCAGTTACCTCAGACCGATGGAACGAACGCGTGAGGCCCGCTTATTTGCGTTTCTCGAGGTGCTGCGTGGTTTTTCGCAGACGTGGACAATACTTGTTCAATTTCAGCTTCTCAGCCCCAGGCTTGCGGAACATCACGTAGTTGATGTCACCTGTTTCTTGGCAAACCAGAAAGGTCGTTTCTTTCTTTTTCTTACTCTTGGCCATGCTAGCAATTTCCAGCTGGGGAAATGTTGTCGGATCTATTCGGACGCGTATTATGCAAATCGATTCGTAGTCTGACTAGCTCATTTAGCCCAAAATCTAACTTTTGGGCTGTTTGTGGAACTAGAAATGCTGGTTTGGCATCCAAATCAGCATGGAGGCTGCCGATAAATCTACCCCTAGCGGGGTTGGACTTTATCGGTGCAATCCGCAAAGTTGGCATCGTCCATTCCTGGAAGGGAGGACAGGGTGGAATCGAACGGAGGCAGCCACACGATTCACCCGTTGGTCAACTAGGCTTGAATTGGCTGGACCGAACTCTCTGCACGGGGAGGTTGGTTGTAAACGACACGTTTTTCACGTCACTTATATTGGTGGGAATCGTCCATTCTTTGCGAAGGACGGTTGAGGTATCACAGATGGCAAAGAGGAATCGACGATTCCAGGTCCGACGGAACACACGCTGGTTGCTGCAAGAGATCGGCAAGAACTGGACCTCTGCTGCGGGGAACCGCATCAACCGCAGCATCCAATTTGAACCGCTGGAACGTCGCGAATTGATGGCGACCGACTTCTTCGCCTCCACTGCCAATCTGGCTGCGGTTGCGGGTACGAGCAACATGGCCCCAACGGCTTTGCAGTCAACCGTACTCACTTCGGGCTTACATGGCGAAGGCGAAGCGGCTCCGGATTTGGTGGGTTTTGCGAAAGCATTAACAGCCGCGAACGCCAAGTTTTACGGTGCTGATTGGTGTCCGCATTGTACCGATCAAAAGGAATTATTCGCCGAGGGTGCAAACTACCTGCCATTTGTCGAGGTAACCAATCCCGACCGATCGCCGAACACGATCGCCACGCAACAAAATATCACGTCGTATCCGACTTGGAAGTTTGCCAATGGTCAGGTAGCGACAGGAATCCAGACCCTTGAGCAACTATCGACCCTTTCGGGCGTGGCGATCCCGACCAGTAGCGACCCAACCTTCGTCGAGATCCCCGATCAAACCGTCCTGTTCCGTTCACCGCTTCACATTCCGGTCGACACCTACGATCCCAACGGTGGGCCACTCACGGTTGTGGTCGAGAGCAGCAACCCATCGATCATCTCGGCAGAGTTGGTGACCAATCCAAAATCGGTCCGAGTCGTGGTCGACAATTTTGGCGAGATGGTCTTCCGATTGTTCCCGACAGAGGCCCCACGTGCCGTAGCGCGCTTTGAGGAATTGGTCAATGACGGCTTTTACGATGAAATGTCGGCCACCGAACGCATCATTTTTCATCGCGTCATCGACAACTTTGTGATCCAGGCTGGAGATCCAACTGGCACTGGCAGCGGTGGGTCGAGCTTGGGGCCTTTCGATGATCAATTCAACGTCAACCTGCAGCACAATCGAACCGGTGTATTGTCGTATGCCAAATCGAGCGATGACACCAACGACTCGCAATTCTTCATCACCGAAGGGCCGCAACGCCATTTGGATTTCAACCACTCGATCTTTGGTCAATTGGTCGAAGGCGAAGCGGTACGTCAAGCCATTTCGCGAACTGCAGTTAGCTCTTCACGACCGACCAATGATGTGGTCATCAACTCGATGGAGATTTTCAACGACAACCAGAACGGTTTGATTCGACTCAAGTCTCAAGGAACGACTGGCAGTTCAACCATCACGGTACGCGTGACCAACGCCACCGGCCAAACATTCACGCGCACCTTCGTGGCCACGGCGGCTGCAGACACGACCAACGGATCTCCCTTCCT
This sequence comes from Pirellula sp., assembly GCA_041752005.1. Lineage (GTDB taxonomy): Bacteria > Planctomycetota > Planctomycetia > Pirellulales > Pirellulaceae > JBKCUI01. Next base: position 21,545 of record JBGSHV010000035.1, read on the forward strand.
CAATGACATCACGGTCCCAGCCATCGCTCCCGGTCAAACCGTCAACATTCAGTTAACGGCCCAAGACAAAGAAGGGGATAGCATTTTCTACGACGCCTCGCGTCAGGGCTCCGTTCCCTATGTATTCAACGTCAACAACTCAACGGGTTTATTGAGCGTCACTGCTCCGCAGAACTTTACGGGTCCGTTCAGCTTGGCTGTCGGCGTTCGAGCCGCCTCGGCCAGTTCGACCAGCGATCTTTTCGATACGCAAACCATCACCTTCAATGTCGCGGGTACAAGTTCCGCCCCGACAGGTGTCGATCTATTGGCAATCACCGATAGCGGCGTGAGCGACAGCGATAACATCACCAACGTCGGCAACATGCAATTCACCATTTCGGGTACCACCGCGGGTGCTACGGTCGAATTGAAGGTCGGATCGCAGGTCATAGGATCCGCTCAAGCCACCGGCGCGACGACAACCATTACTTCCAATGTCGGCTCGTTGCTGGGTGCCGGCACCTATGCGGTCGTCGCAACCCAAACCATCAGCGGTCAAACCAGCGCTTCTTCGCCTGTCTTGAACGTGACCTTCGACAATACGCCGCCGGTCGCCATCGCGGCATCAGGATTGCCTACGCAAGCCAACGTTGGGAACGAATTGCGAGTGGACCTTGTCCATCCTGACGAAGGCAATGGATTACGTTACGTCTTGGAAAACGCGCCGGCCGGAATGACCATCAATAGCCAAACCGGTGAATTGGTTTGGACGCCGACGACGGCCCAGTTAGGGCCACAAACAGCAACCCTCCGATTGTTGGATGTGGCTGGCAATTCGCAAGCTCAAGTCATGGCCATCAACGTCGCTGAAACCGCGTTGATCGGTGTGCAGCTGCAAGTGCTGAGCACGACCGGTAGCCCATTGACATCGTTGACCCTCAATCAGGAATTCAATTTGCGGATTGTTGTCGAGGACTTGCGTGTCGGCGGAAGCGGAATTGGGGATGGTGTCTTCTCGGCCTACATGGACCTCGTGTACGACGCGGCCAAAGTTGAATTGGTTGGTACCAGTCCCATTACGTTCGATTCACTGTTCGGAAATGGCCGGGCCTCAGACATAACTACCTTGGGTGTCATCGAAGAGGTCGGAGCATTTTCGAGTCAGACGAATGGACCTGGTCGTGATCCGCAAACAGTGTTCACCGTGAGAATGCGTGCCAAAGTCGGCGGTACGGCGTTCTTTAGCGTCAACCCCGCCGAGACAGCTGGTCGCGGCTTCGCGGTTTTCCGTCAAGACACGGCCGTACCATCAGCCCGTGTTGGTTTCGGTACCGCCACGGTTGCGATCGCACAGAATTTCACCGTCTCTCCAGACGTCGTCAGTGTGAACGAAGATTCCACGAACACGACGATCAACGTCCTAGCTAACGATACCATTGTTCCGGGTAGCAATGCCGTGTTGACCGTGCAGTCGGTTTCAGCGACCAGCCAAGGTGGAACGGTTTCGATCGCCTCCAACGGCACATCGGTGCTCTACCAGCCACCGGCTAACTTCAACGGTGTGGATACGTTCACCTACACCGTTCGCGACCAATCCGGCGCTACCGAAACCGGAACAGTCACAGTCAATGTACAGCCGATTAACGACAATCCTGTCGCCACCAACGACAGCATCACCACGGTTCGATCCGGTGATTCCAATGTCTTCCTGGACGTACTTAGCAACGACAATAGCGGTCCTGACACCGGAGAAACGCTTCGAGTGACAGCTGTCGGAACCGCATCGCAAGGTGGTACTGTACAGATCGATAACAACGGCATCGGTGTTCGCTACACGCCAAGATCCGGATTCGTGGGCCTCGAAACGTTCACTTACACGATCGGCGATGGCAACGGTGGAACATCGACCGCAACGGTGTCGGTCCAAGTCGGACCCGCAGTCCCACCCCCAACCGTCGTGGGCGAGTCCTTTACGGTTGCCGAGGACTCTGCCGCAGTCGATTACAGCGTGCTGACCAACGATGTCCCGGCTCAATCCGGAGATACGCTCACGGTCACCAACGTTACTGCCACCAGCGGAACCGTTTCTGTTGTGAACAATAGCACCCAAGTTCGATACGTACCCAATGCCAACTTCAGTGGCGTGGATCGCGTGATCTACACGGTCCGTGGCAGCAACGGCGGGACCGCGACCGGTACGATGACCATGACCGTCACGGCCGTGAACGATGCGCCCACCGCCGTTAGCGATACGGCCACTGTGCTTTCGATTCCCAATCAAACGGTCAACGTACTGGCCAACGATATCAACGTCGACACCGGTGAAACACTAACCATCACGGCGGTGACTCAGCCTCCGAGTGGACGAGGCACGGTGGTGATCGCTGCAGACGGAAAATCATTGATTTACTCGGCTCCCAGCACAAGTTTCACGGGCGCTGTTGAATTTCAGTACACCCTAGGCGACGGAAGCGGATTGACCGCAACGGCATCGGTTCGATTGACCGTGGTCAATTTCACCCCACGGGATGTGGGCGTGACACAAACCGGACCAGTCCAAGGTGTTGCGATCGAAGTCATGCAACTGACCGGCATCGACGGCGTTCCCGTGAACGCATCGGCCAATGTGACGATGGTGGGCAACGTCGCCCAAGTGAATGATACCGGACCGGGTACCTACCGATTCACGGTCCCTAATCTTCCATTCTTTGTGGCAGATGCATCTAGTGCAGACGTGGTCTCCGGATTCGCGGACGGCAACAACGTCGCGACGCCACTAAGCGTGGGCGTTCGCGATCCTCGTTTCATGGACTTAAGGGACTTCTCCTCGAAGAACCTCAGCAAAGGCATCACCGTTGCGGTCCAGCCATCGCATTCAGCCTTGTGGTACGACGGCATCCGCGATTGGAGGAGTTTCTCCAGCGTTAACGTCAGTCTCAACAACACGGCATCGCAATTGACCATTCAAACTGTGGACGCATCGAACACGACGCGACAAGCCACGTTGGCGACGTCCGATCCTCGCGTCGTGCTTAGGGGCAAGGATGGAGACAACCATCTGTTCCGTATTCAAGCCGCACCGTCCGAATTGAATTTTACCGCCGTCCCCAACACAACCAACAATACCTCAAGCACCAACGGTCTAGCAGGCGGGGAAGGCGAAGGCTCTGCGGGAATGCGCAGTGCCGTGCCAATGCTCCGCTCCACCGATGTCGATGCAGCCATGGCCACTCCATCCATAGCAACGCCAAGCATGGGTCTGGATCAAGCCATCGAGCAGGTTGCTCAAGCCCCAGGCCGCCCCGTTAGCTTGCTCGACTTCCGCACCCGTCGTTAATTCGCTACGGTTACGATGCATCGCACGGATAACTTTTGACGATCGTATTGATAACTCCCGCAAACCTGCCAAGTACGCAAAAGGTACGTTCAGATTCCCTGACGGCTGTTTCCCCTGACAAGGGCAGAAAAGATTGACCGGCGCTCGCCTTTGGCGGACTTGCCACCGGCTACTGTTTTGAATCCCTTCGGGATAAGCAGCCACCGATGTTTGGCATCATGCTGACGTAGGGTGGTGCACTCGTCTTGAAAAATTTGCTGCACACGGAGGTCGCGGATCAAGCGTTTTAACGCAGGCAATCAGCGAACTCCGCTTCAGTTAGATTGCGGAGGGTTCGAGAGCTCCAAGTTCATATCATTTCGACCTGGAACAAAGTCGTAGGCCACGTTGTTGCCGACGGCATTCCTGGGGATGATGTCGACTGGGTCTTTCCAGCGAGTGTCCGGCCCGTTGGCTCCCTGAGGAGGCGCGGCGGTTCTCATTTCCTCGCTGTTTTGCGAGAACGTGAACTCGCGTGTGGCAACGATGGCTACCAAGTTTTGGCCAGGGAAAACTCCTTCGACGGAGAATTTCCCATTCTGAATTTTGCCCCCTACGACCGACCCATATTCGCCAGTCGGGGTAAAGGTGACCATGCCATTCGCCACCTCAGATCCGTTGTACGTAACGGTCCCTGAAACATCCGCTGATTCGTTGCCACAACCAAGCATGCAACTCAGGAGCAATAAACTAGTGCTGTTCCAGAAGTTTCTAACAATCCAATGCGCCATCTTGGGATTACCACAGCCCTAAAAGCTATGCATTGCGAGTACGGGGAACGGTCTACGAGTATCGGACTCTATTCGTCGACAAATACTGTCTCACCCGCGGATGCTGTAGCAAGCCCGCGCCAGATCGAGATATCAATACTATTGGGAATAAAACGTGTCGAGCCATCTCCAAAGGAAGCGGTCACGCCGTTGCCGTGCTGACTGCGAGCGGCTGCATGCGCCAGTTCTCCACTCCGCGTCCACCATGCAGAAGGACCGAGTGTCAAACACGGAGCCTTATAGCGCGAATCGCTGACATCCTGTGGACAGGGGCCAAGGATTCGGTCTGGAGCCGATGAATTGGGAGTTAACGTGGCGGAGAACAACGAACCGCCCATATTTCCATAAAGGACTTCACCCATTGAACCGCCGTACCAAACAACGTTCGCCATCAGTCCTTCAGAGAAAAACAGTGTGTAGGAAAGGCCGTCAGTCACATCTCGCAACTTCGACGCTCTTGGCTTGATTCCTGCGCCATCGTCGGCGGTCTGATTGGGAGTGACCGTAAAGACACCGATCCCCCATGGACCCGCAGTTGTGTCCGTGGCGGTACCATACATGTCTCCTGGACCTACGCAGGCGCGGTAACTACCGCGTTGAAATCCGTATTCTAGTGTATTGAGTTCATTACCCGTCTGCCGATTGTCGCTCGGGCAGACGTACAACGGAATCGAAGCATGACGAGAATTACGCAGCCGTTCGTCGTCGCCAATCGGAGCATTTGGACCAGGATAGCTGGTGACGAAACCAAACGTGTTGAGGGTCCAAAAGCCTTGGTACACCGCTGGCTGTTCAATCTGAGGCAGGATCTGCTCACTCCACGTGTACGAATCCCAAATATCGTACTTGCGTGCATACGGCAGCTTCTTGTAGCCACTTTCGAAATTTTCACATGCGAAAGTGATCTGCCGAACGTTGTTCGCGCACTGCGTCCTGCGAGCCGCTTCACGCGCTGCTTGCACCGCAGGTAGCAATAAACCCACTAAAACGCCGATGATCGCGATCACGACAAGGAGTTCTACAAGTGTGAAACCAATGCGTCGGCGTTGAGTCATAGGTCTGAGTTTCCGCCATTCTGAAGGAAAAGGTAAACCAGGATGGACGTGAATCCTGCCTTAAACAGCCAAAGGAATCTTTCGCACCATAAACCTAGTCTTTGCGTTAATCTTATACGTTTAACGGGCAAATCGCAACCTCGAGTCCCTCGCTTTGATCAATTTTCCCTGGGATGGATAGGACCTATAGCAGTCGGCCGGCAGCTTCGGAACTGCGAGGCCTGCGAGCTTGTCCGTGCAGTGTAGGCCTGGATTTGTAGCCCGCCCGACGCGATGGTCAGTTGCGTAACAATGGATTGCTACGTAAGTATCGACGCAGACCCATGCCGCTGGCCTCCATTTTGTGGAGCGGGGGTGACATTTGGTTTCGCGGCTTGCTAGCAATTTGCCGAGTGCAAAGGAAGCGGCGGGGCGTGGGGTTTCTCTATTCCGGTAATGGTCGATCTTTGGTTTCCGGTAGGAAACACAAAGCGACGAGACCGACCAAGAAAAACAAGCTCATGTACGTGCAAGCATCGCGAAACGCCTGCAGCTTTTGCTCGGTCGGAGCCGTCTCTGGCGCCAGGAATTTTGCCAGCTCTCCGAGCGTGATCGGACCCGAAGCCGCCACGTAACGCCCCACGTTGTAGCAAAAGCTCGTCCCGGTACTGCGAAGCCGGAGTGGAAAGAGCTCAGGCAAATAGACTGCAAAACCAGCAAAAAGGGCCAGCTGAAAGAACCCCATGACGCCGCTGAGCCAAATCATGGAGACATCATTGAACAATCGAAAGAAGGCGATCGTGGCAATCATGGCGGCGACAAATCCAATTGCGAACGACTTCTTTCGACCGATGCGTTGGCAGAAGTAGGTGAAGGTCAACATGCCAAAGAACGCACCCGTGTTCTGGATCACACCATTGATACCGCGCCACGTCGATTGCGCGTTCCGCACGGTATCCAAATCAACCCCCGGATCCGCCTTGCGCATCTGCAATTCGATGACCCCATTGATCAGTTCAGGACTAAAAAAACCAATCCCCCAAATCCCGATTACCCCGGCCACGCACAGCAGCATCCCACCCATCGCTGCGCGAAACCAACGCGGATCGCCAAACAACGAACGGTACGAGCCAAAGGCCACGCCGGTCGTACGGCCCAACTGCCGTGCCGTCACCCATTTTTCAGGTTCCTTGAGCCGAAACTGTATGAACACGCACAAAAACGCTGGCAACGCGCCGATCAAAAACATGTACTTCCAACCTGAACTGGCCTCGATCACACCCGCTGCTCCCAACCGCCCGATCAACACACTCATCAATCCTGCGGTAATGTTTCCGACGGCCGACAAGGCCTGGAGCAAACCCAACGCGGGGGTACGCGAGCGTTCGGGCAGACTGTCGGCCACGAGCGCCACGGCCAGTCCAAACACGCCACCCACACCTAGGCCCGTTAAAAACCGATAAGCGAAGAAATCGTAAGGGCCCGTCGAGAAGGCACTTAGTCCCGTGCATAACGAATAGAGGAGAACTGTCACTGCCAACGTTCGAGCGCGGCCGATGCGATCACCAATCGAACCGAAGATTAGCCCTCCCGTGGCCCAACCAACCATAAAGATCGATGTGGCGTAGCCACCGTATTGGTTAATGACAGGCTGATCGGTACCCACGGGCAACAAAGCCTTGAGGGCATCACCGCGGACCAAAATGAAGACTTGTTGGTCGAGACAATCAAACACCCAGGCCATACTGGCCATCGCAAACACGAACCAATGGTAGGGGGTCAGGTCTCGCCACCAGCTCGTACCCCGCGGTGTTTTTTCGTTTGCCACAGTTTGTGCCTATCGTCTTTAGGAGTTGCGTTCACACGAACCAAGAAGGACGCTTTTCGCCCCACGACCGGGCTGAAAGTATAGTCGCTTCGCGCCTGTGGGGGGGAACGTGCGCGATTCTCAAAAACCGGCCAATCGTCAAAGTCAACCGATCCCTCCAGTTTCTCCCAGCAAGCATGATGCGAATCGCGACCCACAAACTTGCGTCCGTGTCTTGCAGAAGTCGAAGGAGAAGGTGCTCCATCGTGAACTGTACGCATCGGCATGAGCGGCTCGATGGATGGGGAGCGTGTTGACGCCCACGGGAGTCTTCTGGGAGAGCATGCGTGGACTTAAACGTTGAAATTCAGAACGCCGAGATGCAGAACTTCGAGTTGCACGTTGAAGTTCGCGAAGCTCACGAAGTGTTTCATCTCCCCGGCGATGAATCGCAGCGCCTCGAGCAATTGATGGAACGCTACGATCTGCTTCTAGGAGAGATCGATGGACTCGGCCGAGAACTCGACGGCATCTTGGCCTCGGTCTCCGCCATCAGCGAACCCGCGGCCAATCGAATTTCTTAGATGGCCTGACCAACCTGATCTACGTCGAAAGTACTACATTGAAGCGTTTGAGGATCTCTTGACAGCGGTTCTCGTATTTGCCATTACCTTGCTGCTTTCCGTACTAGTCTCCGAACGGGCCGAGCGCAGCGTGCTTTCCACAGCCGTGCTTTTTTTAGTGGCCGGCTTCATTGTCAGTGACGGCATGCTTGGTATCGTCGTCATAACTCCCAAAGACCCGGCCATCGCGGTCCTGGCGGAACTAGCGCTGTTTAGCGTGCTGTTTACCGATGGCATGCGAGTCGGACTGAAGGATCTTACCTCCGCATGGCAGTTGCCGGGGCGGGCGCTTTTTCTGGGGCTGCCACTGACGCTCGCGGGCACAGCGCTGCTCGCCCATTGGGTCGTCGGTCTACCGTGGATGGAGTCTTTCCTCTTGGGCGCAGTTCTGAGTCCCACGGATCCTGTGTTTGCTGCGGCTATCGTCGGTCGCGAAGAAGTACCTGCCCGACTTCGGCAGTTGCTCAACGTCGAGAGCGGATTAAACGATGGTCTGGCCCTTCCGCTTGTGGTAATCCTTCTGGCGGTAGCTGGAGAGGGTGACTTTCATCTCGCTTCGGTTGCAGGCGAAGTGATTTTGGGAGTGGCCCTCGGCGTGTTGGTTCCTTGGGCCGCAATCCGTCTTGAGCGAACTCGTTTCTTCTCGGCCCACACAACCTATGCACCGCTAAACGCCTTCGCCATCGGACTTCTTGTATTCGCCTTGGCATCCATCACCCACGCGAACGAGTTCTTAGCTGCCTTTGCTGCTGGAATCACCGTTGCCACCGTTGGCCCTGAGGTCCGTAAAGCATTTCATCGCTTTGGGGACCTTGTTGCCGAACTGCTGAAGCTCGCTGCGTTGCTTGTCTTCGGTGCATTAATGTCATCGCAATTCCTCATGGAAATCCCCTGGACCGGTTACGCCTTTGCCGTGTTGGTCCTGATCGCGGTACGACCTATTGCCTTATGTATCGCCCTTTTTGGCAGTCACCTTGGCTGGCGCGAGATGGTGACGGCCGCCTGGTTCGGACCGAAAGGATTTGCCTCGGTTGTCTTTGGCCTTCTCGTTTTGAAGTCCGGACTTCCTCGGGGGGACGAAATCTTTCATCTAACAGCCATCGTCATCACTGGTTCGATTATTGCCCACTCTTCAAGCGACGTACTTGTTGCCCGCTGGATTAAGGCACACATGCCATCCGAACCGGTCTCAGATACGAATGGCACCGATCCGAGCGGGGCCATCAATCGAATGGGTTAACTATTTTGACGCCTGCGAAAGAAAAATCTTTGCTGTTCCTGGTGACGACCGGCAAATGAAACTGGCGGGCCGTTGCAGCGATCAGGCTATCTTTTAGCGGCATCGCGTGCCCCTGCTTTTTCAGGTCCGCCAAGAGCTGTGCCCAATGCTCTGATGTCTCCGCGTCGATATCCAGTATCGCCAAGTAGCGAATACCCGATTCCAGCCACTCGAGCAGCTTGCGCCGCCGATTGCTCTTTGGCAAGAGAAGAATTCCGTAGCGAAGCTCACCAAGAATAATTGGGTTGATGGCCAATTCCGTCTCGTGGGCCGCAAGCCACGCGACCACTTTCGCATTGGGTTGTGGCTTCGTCGCTTCGCTGAGCACGTTTGCATCGACAAGAAACTTCATGGAAACGAATCCGTTGACTCGGAATCCAAAGGCTGAAACCATTCGGACGATGGGCAATTGTTAAGCCACTGAATCAGCCCAGGCTGGCCCGGTTCGCGACTCCTCTTAAGCAAATACTCCCCAGCGGAGAGTCGCTGAATTTCGAATACTTGACCAGGGAATAAATGATCGGCCTTGCGCAGTTCGACTGGCAATACGATTTGTCCCTTGGAAGAAAGTTGTGTGTTCATCAAAGTAAGATACCGTCTTACCTCGGCAAGGTCAAGCAAGAATACTAGCAAGAGTACTACGGCATGCATCGCGTTGGAGTACGGGAGAGCTTGGGAGGTCCGTTATCGATGGATCATCGGCGGCGGATGCGTTCTTCGACAGGTTTTGCTGGATTCAGGCCAGTGGATAGCTCGATACAATCGGCGTTTGAAGTTAGCTGCCAATTGTCGCCTTCGCACGGTCAAATCGGACGGAAGGCAACTCGACAACCAATTTCTAATTGTTCGTGCTCATGGCAAGATAAAGGGGCCGAGCTGAGCCCAAAGAAGGATACCAAGGATTGGTCCTACGACGACTGCCGGAATCTTGAGCCAGCGATCCGGCGTTAACCGCGGAACGACGACGATCCATGCAAAGACAACAAGTGCAGAACTGGACCAGACGATCCAATCAACCGGTATGTCAAAGGCGCGTGCGATGTTGATCTCGTCGAAGAATGGTCGCGCATCCGGATACTTCGGACGAACAAACAAAACGTAATAGACACCCGTGAACGACCTGACTCCGGCCATCAGCGCCAATCCTGAGAGGAACGCAACGACAGCATCGGCGGCCTTTCTCGTGGAAAGGACCAAAACGCTGGAGACGATCAGGAGGGCGGTTACCGCAGGACCTGCAGCGGCTACGAGGCCTGCCCGTTGCAGCGGATAGATGGCCTCCGCAGCCAGCCGCTCTCCGCCAGCAAGTGTCTGCCAAAATCGCTCACTGTCGTGATAACTTACGGATGCGAAGCTTAGCTTAGCGTCCGGAAATCCTAAGACCGCTGCGACTGCGAAATGGCCAAGTTCGTGCAATAGTATGCCAACTGGTCCGGAGATGCCTGCAGCAACAAGCCAAACTGCAAAAACACGTAATCGCTCGCGCATTATCCCTTCGTTTCTCTTTCGCTCAAAATTACCCCTACCAATCCTCGATCAAGCGAAGCTTGATCGAGATCCTTTGAGATTTTTGCGAAATACCTATAACCTCTACGTGTTTTTACGGTTTAACAAAGTAACGACAAATCAGTTAAGCCGTACACACGGAGGTTTTCCGACGACGAGTTTCGCAAATCGTTTCGATACACGCAAGAAGCAATTCCTGAAAAGACCTGCAATCCCAAGGGCGAATCGATTCTCTCGATGCGGCCCGGACCGAGTTTGGTGCCTTTCGGATTTGAGCAAGCCATTCCGATGGCCGTAACGACGGATCGGCCGTTCGAGATTCGCGATATTGCTCGATCCACTTTGCCAATTCTTCCACTTGAGAATTGGCCGCAAAGGCCATTGTCGAATCGGGATGATCCGGCCGCACGACAGGTGCCTGGCACGGAGCGAAGCGGCCCATGGAGAGACCCGGACAACACTTTCTCGATTTTCGTCCATTGCACCGCCTACAGAATGTAGGTATTATTCCACCTACAGACTGTAGTAGTAACCAGTGGAGCATAGACAGATGGCGAAGCAGGACGTTGGTCCACTGACCGAGGCGCAACGGGAAATCATGGAAGTCATTTGGGAGCTTGGCGAAGCGACCGTCAGTGACATTCACGGTAGGATTATCGAGCAACGTGAGGTTGCTCGGAACACAATCCAGACTCTGATCGTCCGTCTGGAAGAAAAAGGCTGGTTGCGGCACGTCGAGCAAGGCAAAAAGTTCATCTATTCTGCCGCCAAGCCACGGACGAGATCGCTCGGGGCTCGTGTATCGCAAATGGTCGACCGCATGTTCGGCGGCTCCCCTGAGCAATTGGTCAACGCGCTGCTGGAATACCGCGGACTCTCAAAAAGCGAAGTGCAGAACATTCGAAAGATGATCGAGCAAGCGGTATCAAGAGACGAAAACACGCAAGTAGCCCCTAGGAAACAAGATCCAAAGAAAGGTCGCAAGCGATGAATGGTCTGATGATGCATTGGTCGTTGTCGAGCGAAGTGCTGCAATGGTTCGTGACGACACTATTTCAAGTCACATTGCTGGCCGGTCTGGCGTTGCTGGCCAGTCGCTTTATGCCACAACATGCCGTCCTCCGGCATAGCCTCTTAACATCCACGCTGTTATTAATTGTTATTGCGCCTTGGAGCACTTGGTGCTTGCAACGAGCTGGATACGGCGTTATCGAGATCACTGCCCATGCAAACCCGTCAGCCGATGAGAACTCGGAACTCCCTACGGAGTTGATACGTCCGAACGAGTTGGACGCTCGACCGTCTAGTGAAGGAGCTAGTGAATCTAAGATTGGTTCTGCCGATCCGAGGATGAGACTAGGGGAAAGGACCATGCAGGAGGGCTTGATGCAGGAAAGCAACAAGCCACAACTCGCTCAATTTCCCTCTACTGGCGTTACAACATCGCCCGATCAAAACGAATCGATCTCTGACGCAAATCAGTCTCGCGCTACGCCATCACTTTTAGTGCAGGATCTATTGGAATTCGCTGTGAGTAGCCAGTTGTGGCGCAATCTGCTCTCGTGCATTTGTGTGTTCTGGCTGATTGGCTGCATTGTAATGGCCATTCGTTGGTTGGTGGCTTGGATGCGTCTTTCACGCTTGATCGCTCGATCGAATAGGGTGAAGGTTGCTGACACCGAGGCGGCCTATCTTGCGGCTTGTCGCCTCGTCCGTTGTGATCCCCACACGGCGAGGGTGGTGATCTCGACGGCGATTGCGACGCCAGTGGTGGCCGGTATCCTCAAGCCGACTATTGTTATTCCTGAATCTTTGAATCTACGGGTTTCCAGGCAACAGTTGGTGGAGATCTTCGTGCATGAACTCGCCCATGTCATGCGACGAGATCAATTGGTTTTGGTGGTACAGCAAGTAGCTCGTCTTCTCTTTTGGGCTCATCCACTCGTCGAGCGACTATGCCAACGCGTCACTCGGGCCAGCGAAGAGATCTGCGATAACTACGTTTTGATACAAAGCGAGAACACTGCTTATAGCCACACGTTACTGGCCGTCGCTGAACTGACCGCTGGACAACAGAACCCTCTTGGAACCATTGGCGTGGTAGGCGGTAGCTGGTCTCTAACCGAACGCGTCGCGGGTCTACTAGACAACCGACGCGAGCGAAAAACGCGATTGAATGGGCGTTCCCTTATGGCCGTGGCGGTAATGGCGTTTTGTTTCAGCATTGTGTTGCTGCTGACTTTCCGGTTCACCACGGAAATTGCCAGCGCTCAACCACCCGTCGTGCCTGACCAAGCCAATCACGACGATGCGACCGAAGGGCTCCGAGGCGCAGGGGATCAGCTTGAGTTCCGACTGCGAGGGCGACTGCTAAGTGACGATGGTACCCAGCTAGTGAATCCGACCGTTAGCTTACGAGACGCCACATCTTCAAACGATTATCCAGCGACGGTAGTTGGAGACCGATACGAAGTCTGGTTACCCGCAAATTCTTTCAAATGGTTCCAAATTACACTTTCTGCAAAGTGCAACGATGGGCGCCGTGGAGGAAGAGCAATTGCGAGCAATCAACTGAGAAAGGCGATCATCGAGGGTGTCGACATCGAGCTTCGTCGGGCTTCAAGGTCGATCAAAGTTCTAGTCAAACACGATGGTCAGCTGGTACCAAACGCCAAACTACGAGTGCAAACCATGGGTACTACTGGTCCGAACGAAATGTTCGTTGAAACCGACTCGCGCGGCGAGGCGACCATCGAAATAATTACCCCGGAAGTTCTATCATCGATCACTGCTTGGACCGATTCAGGGATGTTAGGTGGTTATCAGTTTGGCCCTGAGCCAAAAAGAGATCCAGGGGCGAATGAGCATGTGGTCGAGTTGATTGAAGGCCAAGAACGAACAGTGCATGTCGTCGCTCCCGATGGCTCAACAGTCGAAGGATTACGATTGATGTTGCGAGTCGCTAGTCCGCCACCACACATTAACTATTTCGGAAACCCCACCGACTGCGAAGTGGTTACTGATTCAACCGGTACAGCAATCTATCGATGGTTTCCCGACGTGGAACACGCTCACCACTACGCTGAACTGATTGATGAAAATGAATGGAAACTGAAGTCGCAGCGGAATACCGAAGAGGCAGTGGAGATTGTGGTCGCGAGACCTGCCGCTCGGGTGCGCATTGAGGGGCAAGTTTCACGCGGCGGTCAATACGTTGGAGGTGTCCTAGTTAAGGCGCAAAGCTTTCAGGGAGAAAGTGAAACGAAAACCGAGTTGCGATTCGCCATCGCCGACCGCGAAGGCAAGTTCAGCTTCGACGCTCTCGCGGATTCAACTTACTGTCTGATTGTTGTCGACGATCAATGGGTATCAGAACCTAGCATTTTCACGCCGGTTGATCCCGTTAACGGTCAAAAAGTCTCTCCGCACCTCACGGCACTCGATGGCACCCCTGTCACGATTCATCTAACGTCAGGGCCATACCACGAGCCAATGGCTGGGCAAGAAGTTGTGCTGAACTCAGAGATTTGGTATTCTTGGTATGAAAAGGGCAAGCGACAGAACGGCGTAACGGCGCGCGGAGTCCATGTCACTACCGACGAACAGGGATTGGCAACAGGACTCGTTCCACAGGGCAATCTCCTCGCCTCTGTATTCACTGCGGCAGGGCAAGTACATTCGAAGTTCTTCGTCGCGGACAAGGGCAACCGCATCGAAATGCATCGCTTTAACCATACAGCCAAGAACGCTACAGCCAAGGAAGTAACCGGGCGAATAAAAGCGCCTCGCCTTAGCGACGCCGATCTGAAGAAGATCTCCGTTTCTATCATGTCCCTCGATGGAGAAACTTCGGATGAACTCACACCGTCAGTCGATGGATCAGGGCAATTTCATTTCCAAACCAAAGCAACTGCCGTTGGCTGCTTTGCCCGCACCGAGGATGGCGCACTATCTGCGGCGGTGTTCATTGACGATCTGACTCAGCCATTTGACGTGAAATTGGTTCCTACTGCGTATCTCAGCGGACAAATACTCGACAGCGAGGGACGGCCTGTAGTCGATCACGCCGTGTTCGCTAAACCAATGCTTAGCAATCCTTCATTCTTTTTGAACTCCGCTGGCCGTTCAATGACTAAGGACGGGCAAACGGTTAAGTCAAAGACCGATGAAAACGGGAATTACCGTCTCGGGCCATTGCCTAGACTCACCTCTATTAATCTCTCGTGTGATCCGTTGGAAAACGGTGTTGAATTTTCCCGAGAATACCTGGGCAAATATTACATCAAACTCGACAAGGAACAGCGACAGCCGCAAGTGCATCGAATTAGTAAGGTCCCCAAAGCGTCGACGAAGTAGACTCCTGCACGGCGCCTTGCCTCTTCGCTACGCGATGCCAGGCTGGGCGGATATCACACAATGGTTATCTTGGCTGACCAATCGGACGAACGATGCAGCACCTTTGTGCAAGAACATATTCTCGCATACACAATCCACATCCAAGTCTCCCACTACATGCAACTGCGTCTCGATACCGGCAACTTAGGAAATGGGGCCGTAAAGACGTTCGCCGCAGAACAACAGTGGCCAATTCCAGCGGCAGGCAGCGTGACAGCGGTAACTCTTGACGGCAGCGGCAAAGAACTTGGCCGCACGACCTTTGACGTTGCAGCAGACGATGCGAAAGATAATGCAACGGCTTTTGTCGATGCCCACCTGCCACCTGTCGTCGACGCGCAAAAGAAATGGGACGAAGCGTTTGAGTTGGCTAGTAAAACGAACCGTCGCGTATGGGTCCGCATCAGCCAGCGTTACTGCGGCCCCTGTCATCTCCTGAATCGCTGATTGGATGACCACCGCGAAGTGCTCGAAAAGGAATTCGTCATGCTCAAAATCGACGATGTTCGAGATACGAACGGAGTTGACATTGCCAATGAGATCATTGATAGCAAGCCATACAGTATACCATTCTTTGCATTTTATGCCGCCGACGAGCAGAAGCTTGTTGATAGTAGCGGACCCAATGGCAACATTGGCTTTATGTCGAGTTACGAGGGCAAACGACACTTTCGCAGGATGCTCGAACAAGTCAGGCAAACGCTTAAGGACGACGAGATTGAGCAACTCATCAGCACCCTCGACGACTGAATCAACGACAGAGTCAGGGGCAATCAACCCTTGCGTTCACGATTCCGTCCAATGGTAGAGTTCATTGATGTCGGATTCTGGTTAGATGACCTGCGGTCGAAATTGGAGATTCGCTTGCGGTTCGACCTCGAAAGCCCCGTGCGAACCACCGTAGGATGGGACCATTGTCCCGTCCTAAACGACTGTCCGCATGCAGTGCTCGGGACGATGGTCCCAAGCTACGAAATGGTCCCAAGCTACGGATTTTTGGATTTGGCATCTTCAAACTTCCATCCTGCTTGCTCCCAATTTGGATTGATCCAACGATGCCACTCCGACGATGGCAGTCCCGCCTTGGCTGGATTATTTCCTATATATTGCACCACTCGGAAGAGATGCTCTTCGTCCCTGATGATTCGGTCATAACTCTCTTGATTCCAAAGTGGTCCCCGCAAGAACTCATGGTGGTTGATAAATCGTGACGTTGCTCGTTTGATTGCCCCAAGTTCATCTTCTAATTCGATTCCTTTAAATGGTCGTATTGCAAGGTGACAGTGATTTGCCATGATCACATAACACCCCAGTTCGTAACTTTTGTCGTGACAATGCAATAGTGATTGATGCAGCCTATCGATGTACGTCAAATTTCGGAACCAACATTCACCGTATCCTGCATCGAGAATCTTCTCTGCAACGAGATGGACCGTCATTGCGTACTCAATCCAACTTTGTTCGCTGCGAGGTGGTGGGTGTTTGTGTTCCCACTCGCGTCTTATTGATTCGATTTCGCGCTGTTTGCTTGCGGGGACAGCATCCGCCAGATTGAATGTTACGAAATAGGTTGCTCCATCCTGCCGCCAATGCGGCAAGTGACGTTCATAACGGCGTACAGGTCGGTGTTCATCAAGTCCTCGAAAATTCGCGGGAGAGGGAAGATTGAATGTCATCGGAGATCCCCACCGTAGGATGGGACCATTGTCCCGTCCGATCCAGTTTACTATTGATTTTAAAAACAACGCAGTGCTCGGGACAATGGTCCCAAGCTACGTTACCGGCAATGCCGCCAATGCGTCCACATCAAGTTATGGCCAACGCCCCGCCTTTCTATGATTCTGAAATCTTGAATGAGTAGCATGGGCGCCCATACACCGTGTGGATAGGAATTGTGTTTCGTGACCTGAGGCACCTGGTATGGGACTTTCTTAATCTCGCAGATGCTTCATCGCGAGATTTCGGCGGTCATTTGCGGGCCAATTTCGACAAAAAGGTCCACCCAGGAAAGCCAGATTGCGTTTTGGATCGTTTCCTTTCCGAACGCCAGATACAAAGTATAGAACAGGCTTCCGCTGGGTTCAGGCCAGCGGGACCGCAATTGGCAGCTACTCGTCGTGACGAATCGCTAACACCCAAGGCAAGCGTTCAATCGGCGCATTAGCCGGTAAGATTTGTGGTATCCGTTCACACTCCGATTAGCCGGAACGCGTTAGCGTCCGGTTTCCGTAACAATTCGAAGAAACCGGACGCTAACGCGTACCGGCTGATTTAGCTGCAAAAATGCACAATGAATATCGGGGTGTGAACGGTTACGATTTGTGCGAGCTTGCTTAGAATTGATTCTTCAGTCGTTCAATTTCCCTAACAATCCGAAGAGTAAAATGAAATCCGAGAACATCGATCCAAAGCCCAACTCAGGAACGATCTGGATGGACCTCATTCGGGCAGGAAATCCCGGCGCGCAGGAGGAACTTTGGGAGCAGTTTTTCCCACAATTGGTCGCACTGGCTCGCAAACGATTATCGGGCGCTCGATTGGCCGTTGGGGACGAAGAAGACGTGGCTTTAAGCGTCTTAAACAGCTTTTTTGCTGGTGCCAGCGAAAATCGGTTTCCGGATTTGAGGGGCAGCGACAACCTTTGGCGGTTACTCTCTTGGATGACCCATCGAAAGGCAATCGATTGGCTGAGGCACCACGGCAGACAGAAGCGGCAGTCTCTCGGCGAATCGGCACTGTTCCATTTTGAAGACGGTTCTCAAAAAGGCATGGCTCAAATCGTTGATCCGAACCCGGCACCCGATCTCGAAGTCATGCTGATTGACGAACTGCGGCTCCTGGTTCACAGGCTCCCAGATTCGATGCAAAAGATTGCTACGTTAAAAATGGATGGGTTTTCCAATTCCGAAATCGCCGACCAGTTGGGCTGTTCGCTTGCAACCATCGAGCGGCGATTAAAAATGATACGAGAGATTTGGAGAACTGCTGGTGACGAATCCCGAAGCGCCGAAAATACACATCCCAACTGAGGGCCTTCAGCGAATCGATGAACTGTGCATTCGGTTTGAAGAAGCACTGAACTCGGCGAATCCCGATTCGATCGAGTCGATGTTGCAGCCCCTTCCAGAAGACATAGTCCTTCGTGCACGGGCAATTGAGGAACTGCTTCCGTTGGAATGGGATGATGGACTCCGACGTGGCCATCCAATCCGGGTTGAAGACTATCTCAACCGATTCTCCGAGCACGCCCTTATCGTTCAACAAGCTTACGATGCTTGGATTGCAAACCAAGCCGGTGCTTCATTAAATCATCCCGAATCGACAATGGCCTTTGCAGCCAACTCTCAAGTGGAAGAACTGGCAAAGTGGATCGAGCAATATCGCGAATCTCGTGCCGCCGATCCGTCGCTACGTCCATCGGAATGGCTCGCCCAAATCCGAAATGCTCCAGACTCGGTCCGGACCGCAATGCGAGGGATGGAATTCCTAAGCGAGCTCAACAAAAACGATGGTACAGCGAGCAATCGAATTGGAGAATTTCGAATCCTTCGCGAAATTGGTCGAGGTGGAATGGGAGTCGTCTTCGAAGCCGAGCAAGAATCACTAGGGCGAATCGTGGCCCTCAAAGTTCTGTGGTTTGGCGCGGTTTCCGATCCCGAAGCCATTCGCCGATTCCAACGTGAAGCCTCGACGGTAGCAAAACTGCACCACACAAACATCGTCCCCATCTTCTCGGTCGGAACCGAAGGACCCATCAACTACTATGCCATGCAACTCATCGAGGGCCAGAGCTTGGATCGCGTCGCGAAGGAACGCGGTGGCCCCATCGATTGGACAACGGTTGCCGAATGGGGACTGCAGGCCGCCGAAGCGCTGGTTCACGCGCATTACCGTGGAGTCATTCATCGCGACGTCAAACCTTCTAACTTGCTGCTGGATCCTGACGATCGAATTTGGTTGACCGATTTTGGATTGGCGAAGCGGAGCGACGACGTCACCCTAAGCATCGCGGGAGCTTTGTTGGGCACTCCCCGCTACATGAGCCCCGAACAGGCATCGGCTTCGACTCGGAATGTCGATCACCGAAGCGACATTTACAGCCTTGGGGCAACGCTCTACGAACTTGCCACCGGAAAGCCCGTATTTCAATCGTCGACGCCCCACGGCGTCATCAGTCAAATTCTGACCGCTCAACCCACGCCGGCAAATCAAGTCGCACGCGAAATCCCTCGCGACTTCAATACCATCTTGATGAAATGCTTGGCCAAGAGCGCCGACGAACGATACGACTCTGCCAAGGAATTAGCGAACGACTTGCGAGCGGTTCTTGAGGGGCGGCCGATCCAAGCAAAACGCCCCAATTTCTTTGAGCAATCGCAGCAGTGGATCCGTCGCCATCGCCGGGAGTTCGGTTGGTCCGTAAAATCGATTGCCGGTACAGCATGTCTTGTAATGGCCATTGGCCTCTCTTGGTTCGCCTGGACTCGGCTCCGTGAAGTACGACTGTCGCTGACAAGTCCCTCAGCCCCAATTGTCGCAGAGCTTCTTCATATCGATGGGTCGCAGGCCCTTCGACAGCAGACGGTGCCAACCCAAGATCCCTTGTCAGTTAGTCCAGGGAACTACACGATGCGAGTCTCGGCGCCCGGGCTGCTCAGTCAGGATTATGACATCGAACTGCTTGCATCCGAGCGTCGAAAGCAGTCTCTCAATCCTGAGGACCAGTTGTTGATGCCTTCCCTGACCGATCGTTTCGAGACAACCGTCGTTCGATCGAAACAGGGTGCCGCTATCGTCGCCTATGACGAGACGGATTTGACAATCGAAATTCGAAGCGGGCCGGCACGTGGAATCAATATTATCCCGATGTCTAGCTTCGCGGCTTATGACTCGTGCAAGAGATTCGCTTGGCCGCC
The DNA here is from genome assembly GCA_041752005.1 of Pirellula sp. GTDB lineage: Bacteria > Planctomycetota > Planctomycetia > Pirellulales > Pirellulaceae > JBKCUI01. The sequence goes on from JBGSHV010000035.1 coordinate 41,233, forward strand.
TTCGAAAATAGTGGGCGGCATTCTCGACAATGCGGACAAGTTTGATGTGCGGCCTTGGCTCTATCCCGATATGCAGGATTGGAATGGTGACGGAATTGAAGACATACTGATCGCCACGAGACATCAGGCACTTGTAGCTTTGGTCAGCCGCGACGGCAACATTGTTTGGAGCGTTGGTTTAGCACCCGATGTCACCCAGGCTCCGCCAGTGAACTCACAAGAATGGTCGATCTATCGATGCCCGCGAAGCACCATTGCAGAGATGCCAATCGCTATTGAAGACATCGATAGCGATGGCGCACCAGACATGATTGTTCAAGTGGCTTCCATCAATCCAGATGGCAATCCGGATTTAAGCAAGGCTGAACGTCATGTTTTGGCTCTGTCGGGAAGTTCCGGAACGGTCCTATGGGATTATTCTGTTCCCAAAGAATTGTTCGAATCTCAGGATGGTCGCGAAGTCGACTATCATTTTCGTTGGTTCACCGGAACAAATTCAAGTAGCTCTGGCGGTGGCGGAGGGTTCATTATCAATCAAGGTCAATGGTCACGTGTATCGACCGTTACTTCGCTGCGAACCAGCGAATACGTTCCATTCGGAACGGTTCTAGTTCCAAGCAAGCAGGCGAATTCGCATGTATTGTATCAAGCAGGCTCTAGCCTCATTCACCTCGAGCAAACGTCAGGCAAGCCTGGCTTACCATCCGCATCTATGGATCTGTATCCATTCCAACCTCCGACCATTGTTGAATTGGATGGCAAACCTGGCGAAGAGCTAGTTTTCATGGAGGACCTACATGGGGTAACGGATGCCTCGCAAAATCCACCTTTACAATACAACTACCGAATGCGAGTTGTAGCCTGGTCACTGAAAGAAGACCGCATGCTCTGGAGCCACATGGTGGATGCGCACTCGCCGTTCACAAGGAATTGGCTGATGGAGCAACCCAAGTGGCCCGTCTCAGCCGATCTCGATGGCGATGGCCGCGCCGAAGTCATCGTTCCCGACGATTCCGAGTTGCTGACCCGCGGGTCCGCAGGGCGAAGTAGCTTGGTCGTGCTGAGCGGCGATCAAGGAAAAGTCTTGTGGAAACAGGCCATCCGACACGCCGACACGCAAATCGAAAGAATCGTAGTTGGGCCCGATATCAACGGCGATAAACACCGCGATATTTACGTCGCTTCGATGTCCGGTTTGCCGGTGCGTGTGCATGTGGATTGCTTATCAGGTGTCGATGGCTCTCGGCTATGGACTTCCTTTGCACCGATCGAGAACAATGAATCCCCCGAATCGTTCTATTTGGACGAGGCATTCCTTTGGAACAATTCAGAAGATGGGTGGCCACAACTTGTCGTTCGTACGATCAGCACACAAAACATGCAGAGTGGAACGGAAGCGTATTTCTTTTCGACAGGTTCCGGACATGTACTGCATCGGCTAACACAAGCCAATCGCTTTTCGATCGGAGATATCGATGCGGACGGAGCAGATGACCTCGCAATAACCAAATACGCCAATCCAACCATGGGAATGGCGGGCAAGTGCTCGACGCACTTTGTCCGCGGGTCTTCAGGCGACGCATGGCAGCGATTGGGCCCTCCAATGCAAGCCGTTAACGATCTCGACGGCGATGGACTGAAAGACCTAATTGCAGTCAATAGTCAGACGATTACTGCTGCTTCGTCATCAACGGGCCAAAAGATCTGGCAATCAGTTCTGACTGGAATTTGGCCCGACTTGCAGATTCACAGCAGCGTCAATCGTGAAGATCACGGTCCTGCAGGCAACGTATGGGATTTCGATCGAGACGGCGTCGACGACCTCATCATCGAAAAGAATTCAAGCGGCTATTTCGACGCTCCGCTCGAAGCCATTTCCGGTCGGACTGGCACAACACTCTGGATATCCGCAATCAAACGGCACTATCAGCAAGGCTTAGGGCGGATCATTTGCACCGATCTTGATGGGGACGGAGTCTCGGAGATTCTTTACTACACCTTCAACGATTCGATCGTTGACACCAAACCGTTTCGTAGTAGTTACTCCGGTCAAGATGGCCATCTCATGCTCATTGCCTTGTCCGCGAACAACGGATCCCTGCGATGGCGCATGCCTTTGTCGCGTGAGTATGGATCGGTAAGTAATACGAACATGCCCTATAACTTCCGGAGCCAGAATTACCCAGAGATTTCGATCGTAGATGTGAATTCCGACGGCTGCAGAGACGCGATCGTTGTCGCAGAATCCTCGAGCATCAAGGCGGGAGTGTACTCGACCGATTTAGTCGCGTTAGACGGACATACAGGAGCAGAAATCTGGAGAATAGCAGCGGGATCCAATGACAATGCATCCCACCTCTTCAGTTCATCCGCCCGCGTTGCCATACCGCAATCTGAGCATGCCTCACCCTTATCCGCGTGTGTCATTCTGAACTGCGAGGATGTTGCTGGCCCTAACGGCGAAAAAACGCGAGTTGCTCGGTTGGCTTGGCACGATACATTTCAACAAAAGGAAATTTGGCAACAAACCATCGCAATTGACTCGCAGTTCAGTCGCGGGTCGCAAATCCGCGCAGAATCTTTGCGACCCTACTTGCTTCGAAGGAGCACGAGCAAAAGCTGGATCGCACTAGGAATTCGCAGAGAACATCAGGCTGTCATTGTCCTAATCGATCATCAAGGAAACATCGTGGGCAAAAAGGAACTGAACGAGCGACAGTTCGCTTCCAACGACGTGTTTGACTTGCTGGTCGCCGACTGCGATGGAGATGGAAATGACGAGATCGTAGTCGCCAATGGCGGATTGGAGGTTTTCAAAATCGGTGGCTCGATCGAACGCATGTACCACCTACCCATGATCATCGACGAATGGGGAGCAACGAAAGTCGTTTTTCTACCTGCGGCGGGCAATCGTAGTTCGCAATTGGTAACAATTGACGAGGCAAATGCTAGGGCAGTCGGCTATGAAGCGCAAACGGGTCGACGCTTGTGGGAATGTACCGGTCCCGCCCGTCATCACTCCTACACGAGTGACAACAAGCCCATTCAACTCATGGAAGGTGACGGTCTCGAGATGCCTTGGGTTGTGTTCAACCATATCGATCAAATCAACTGCCGAATACCTTCGTGGATCGACTCCGAATCGAACTCGAATGGAAAGTCACGAGAAAAGCTCATTTCGGCTCTTCGCTGGCGCGCAGTGTTGCCCGGCGATGATCCGCGAATGTTGCGAAAGCTACCTTGGTACGAGAGCATTGATGCGGCGAGAACTGCAGTGGAATTCCCGTTAATGATTACAAACGGGCTCCTATGTTCGCTTGTCCTAGTCGTCATTCCCGGATGGTATGTGGACCGAACGATCAGAACTCGGGTGTTCAACCTTCGATGGTGGTTGCTTTTTCCTGTAATCGTTGCAGCCTGGTTGCTGGTGTTTATGAGCAACTTTTCTGAGTTACCCGTCCCCAAACTTCAAAAAATCGGATTTGCAGTTTATCTTGCACCAGCAATCCTCTTGGGCGTCCATCTGTTGATCGCGATTTTCCGCAAGCAGTGGAAGGCACTTGGATGGATGGTTACTGGTATCCTCGCGGCCAGTTTTGTTTTAGCTGTCGCTTCGTTTATAGAGAATGTGTATCCAAAACCTCTGGAACATGGCGAGCGTTTTTCATTCGATGGTTGGTATTGGATTTTGCTATACGGCTACTTTGTCTTTGGTTGGCTGCGGTTTCTGATTGGAGTTTCAATACTACCGATCAAAGCCATTTGGCGCCGAATTAGATCGCCAGCAACTTGATAGGCGACCGCGAGGATGAACTCGAGTCCGTAACCACTGCGACCGATCACCCCGGGGATTTTACCGTACGTTTTGGTTGGCTTGTGAATCCAGACTTCCTAGGCGACGATGATTGCCTTATTCTTTTCAAGACGCCAATCGAGGCGAGTATGCGATAGGACGCATTGCTCCTTCGGGATCTTGCTCGGAAAGACGCGCTCGGTGCGAACGACGGCTTGGAGTTTGGCACCTCTACTTCCATTCATCATCGGGATTGAAATCGTCGAAGCGTTGACGAACCCTGTCTCGCATCTTTGAGATGGCTTGTTCATTCCAGCTTGGCGGATAGGGGAGTTCATCAATCGCAAGCCCCATACGGGTCATGGCTAGGCGCCAGGCGAATGCATCACTGGCACTGTTGGTAATGGGAGAACGCCTCTCCTCGAAGAGCGCTCGAATTTGTGGCAGTGCTTCGTTTGCTTCGGTGCCGAGCCGCGCGAATCCGCGACACACGGCGTGTACGGTTGCCCTGCGCTGGTGCCACGCAGGCATGGTTGTCACCGCATGCTGCAAAATGTCCAGTAATGGCTCAACACCTGGCTTCCCTAAATCGGCGAGGCGTTCGACGAAGGCTACTGCATCATTGCGGAGTGTTGGGTCGTTAATAATCTGCCATTCCGCATCGGTCATTTCGGCAAACGTGTCGGCTGGCATTTTGGACAGGAGCGCGGCATAGTAGTTGCGGTCCTTGACGCTGGTTTCAAAAGCGATGATTCGCTGCACGAGACTTGATCGGAATTGCACCGGTGCTTTTTTGGGAAGCACGCGTCGCAACGCGTCGCCCAAATGCTGGATACGAAGATCGGCGACGATTCGAAGAACGAGTTCGGTGTCTTCATCGGTTAGTGCTCGGTTGCCCAAGCCGGCAATCCACGGATCCGCCAAATCGAGTCCGTCTGGTCGGCCTTCTGGGGTGTTGATCGCGGCTACTAGCAGTTGTTTCACCCGTTGCGGAGCATCCTCGGACGGAGTTTGGCGAAGTCCCGATACGTGCTCGATCAATTCAGTGACAGGATGGAACGATTCGTAGCGTTGACCGGTGGAATGCATCGAGCGACCGATTGCGAAACGCGAGTTGCTTAAGTGTGGGTGGAACGCAATGTAGAACGGGGCGCTCACGATCGCATGCTGGACCAACGAACGGCGAAAAAGGGTTACACCTGCTTGATCCAGCACTTCGACGCGCTGAACGCTAGGCTCCAACGGGCCGCGGATGTGGGTGATGACGATCGTCGTATCCGGCTTGATAGGCTTGTCGCTTGCCAACAGAGTTTCGCGCGTTGCCAAACGCAGATTCCAATCGGCCGCAAGCCGTTGGCGTCTCGCTTGCTGAAACTCATGGAACTGTATTCCGTTTCGATGGCCCAGTTTCTCGTTAGAAGGATACCGAAGAAAAATGTCCTCTGGGTTCGTGGGGGCGTGACCTGTATCGGGTACGCTGCCACGCGGCACGAGTTGCCAAGTTGTTGAATGCTGCAGGTCTTTGCCATTGACCAGCGTAACGCTTTCGACACCTGGCGTGAGAAGCAACGCCGCGCAGAGTTCATCGCACTCATTCTCTTGTCCACGTTTCAAGTGCGTGATGTCACGACGTTCCAAACGAATATTGCCAGCCAGGACGAGCGGTATCGGGCTGACCACGTCGTCTTGAATAGCCCCTAGATATTCACGCTCTCCCATCCTTTGGAAGGGCCAAGCAATCACGTATCCGAGAAGGACGGCAGCGATGCATGCGAGAAAAGTCGACGTGACGCCCGTGGGATTCGGAAGGATTGAGCGAATAGCAGTTGCTGATGCGAGGTAAACAAAAGCTGTTGGCGCCAGCATCAAGCAGATGCCTGGCAAAATCAACAACAATCCTAGTAGCACCAGATCCGGTAGGGCCAAGGCAATCAGGGCAAACAAGCCGACAACAATGGTCAAAATGAACATGCAGAATCCCCAAGGTAAAGCGACCTAGCGAAATCTAGAATTCATTTCCTGACCGCCCCCCCAAAAACGACGGATTGGACGCTAAAGAAAACGCAGGCGCCTAATCAGGCCGGCCGATGATTCTGATTGTGCCGATTCTACGCGCTGCGAGGATGGCTAACGTCAAAGAAACTTTAGACCGTGAATGTCGTCGTAGAGTTCCAGCCTATCAGTGCGGCCAACCTAAGGTTGCAATTCGACGCGAACCAATTCGACTGAATACCGCTTTCGAATTCCCGACACGGCACGAGTCGCCAAGGGCCCTTGGCACATAGCTACAACGATTGCAAGTTGCGTTGGACTGACGAAAACTTGGCGAGCTGATCAAGGAGTCTTGAGTCTGAAGCCGTTGACGCTATCCGTGAGGCTCTGCAAGTTGTCGAATTGGCAACTGTTATTGAAGTCGCGCAGTTCGTTGCTTTCACCCTACCCCGCCGTAGAGGTAAAGTCGGCCGATAGGCCTGGGACTTCGAAATGAAAGCCGTTGCGTCAGCAAACCACTGGGGTGCCACCCATCGACTATTTTTGAAACCGAATGGAATCGATATTCATCAAACCCTGACGCTTTTCGGGATGCACGCATTCGAAGAACACATTGCAGCGATCGGGAATCTCTGGCTGCTCGGTGACGCCGGAGAGATCGGTGACGCCGGAGAGATCGGTGACCCGTTCGTACCACGCTTCCCAGTCGCCGTTGACTTCGACATCCACGTGACCGATCACGGGTCCATCGAGCGAGCCGGCATGGACGAGGATCGTTCCTCCCGCTCCTCCGCTAGCCACACGGAACGCGATCGAATGAACTTGTGCAAGCGGTACGTTGCGGATCACGAAATAGGAACCGTGATTGATCGCTCCAAGGAATTTGCCATTCCCGGCACTGTGCGATCCGAGCACTTGCATGTCGTGGATGATGTCTGCCGATTCCGCTTGTCGGCTTCTAGGGTGAAGTTCGATAGTGGTGGTTCCAATCAAAGGTGGAATCGCATCGCGGCCGAGATCTTGGTAACTGGCGGTTACGCGGAGTACGGCGCTTTCAAACTCAGGGCGATCAGGGACTTGAATGCTGTTTCTCATTCCACGAACCGATTGACTCGACGGATCGGGCTGAGCGGCAAACACCCACGACACCATTGAGGCGATTTGTTCTTGCGTGTGCTGCGCGTGGGGGAGCATAGCGACCTTTCCCCAAACACCCGTCGAACCCTTTTGCACGCGCTCCATCGATTTCTCCATCGCGCCGGGAACTTTGCGATACTTGTTTGCAACATCCAAGAAGGACGGACCCACGATGGCCCGGTCCAAGGCGTGGCAGTTGAAGCAGTCGCTGCCGCGCATGGTTTTCAGCCCTCGAGGGCTCGCAGCGTCGTTGTCCTTGGATGCATCCGATGGAGAAACCAATCTGGCTTGAACCAACACACGATCCGGAGCGCTTCCGTCGAGGAGATCGAGATCGGTGGTCGCTAAAACTTGATCGTCCGACGAGCCATCCTCTTGGTCGGTAACGACGCCTCTAACCGGGGCCTATCGACCCCGGCAGAGGATATGCCAGCCCTTCGGGCTTATAAAACCAACACCAGCAACCAGCCCGAGAGACCGAAATCTGCCCCAAGCCCGAAGGGCTGACACATCCTCTGCCGGTGGTGCAAACCACCGGTCTAGAGCGAACACAAACAGAAAGCCCGGAGGGCTGACACATCAATCGAATACATACCTTTCGTCAGATTCAATCTCATGTTTTTTCAACAAACTCAAATACTCATCCTCGAAACTCTGCTTGCGGTGATGCTCCATTTGATTCTCAATATACGCGACAACCCGATCTTTGACGGAAACACTCACCGTGAACGCGCCGTATCCATCCTGCCATCCAAACTTGCGAATCACTCCACTAGTGTCATTGATATGCTTGCTGGTATTGGCCTTGAGTTGTCCAACAAAATCCGCGACAGCAATCTTTGCGGGAACGCGAACGAGCAGATGGGCGTGATCGTAGAATCCACCCACCTTGATCGCAAAGCCATGCAAATCTTTCGCCGTGCCTGCCATGTACGCAAACACTTCTTCACGAAAACCATCGGTAAGCCAGCGCTGTCGATTCTTGGTGCTGAAGACGATGTGGTAGAACAGTTGTTGATGAGTGCTCATCAGAATCCTCCATTGTGTGCAAGGTAAGAAATGACATGGAAGTTATGAGACCGCCTCTAACCGGGGCCTATCGACCCCGGCAGAGGATATGCCAGCCCTTCGGGCTTATTAAACCAATACCAGCAACCAAGCCTGAGAGACTGAAACCTGCCCCAAGCCCGAAGGGCTGACACATCCTCTGCCGGTGGTGCAAACCACCGGTTCAAGCCTGCAATTTGGATTCAGCCTGGTCGCTGAAAACGCTTGAGAATTCGATCGTGGATGCGCCTCAACTCCATGTTTTGCGGCAATTCGGCTTCTGTCTTTTTGCATGCGTGCATGACCGTGGTGTGGTCACGACCGGAAAACAAGCTACCGATGTGATCGAAGGAATCGGTAGTCAGTTGTCGGATCAAGTACATGGCCAATCCGCGAGCGCGGACCACGCTGGATTTGCGCGTTGGCCCTACCAGAAGTTCCATTGGAACTCGCATTTCGCGCGAGACGACCTTTGCGATTTCTTGAGCCGAAGCGTTGGGGGACGTCCGGACCTCGATGATGCGGTCCATGACTCGGGTGTTGGTTGCAGTATGTGCGGTATTGCCCAATCGCACTTGATGGGACCATCGAATCAGGATGCCGCGCAATTGCACGGCGGTTATGTCCTCACGGATTTGCCCGGCGAGTTGTTCAATCGTATCGAGACTGATCTCTAGATTCGATTGAACCGCCATGCGCTGTAGGAGGGCATGGCGTGCCGTGGTCGAGGGAGGCATCAAGACCACACTGTGTCCGGAACTAAGTCGACTCAGGAGCGGCCGAGACAAACCCGACAGCAACGGCGGTATGTCATTGGCCGTCATCAGGATTGCCCGGGAATGGTCGAGCAGATGGTCGATGGTGGCGATGAACTCCTCCTGCGCCGCTGGTTTGCCCGTCAATTCGTGAACGTTGTCGACCAGCAAGCAATCGCACTCCCGATGCAATTGTCGGAACCGCTGCATGTCATCGGACTTGATCGAGCGTGTTAGCGACCGACTGAATTCCGCGGCGCTGGTCATGGTGATTTGACGGCTCGGTAGTTCGTTGATCCACAGTGCGGCCATGGTCGCAGCCATGGTTGTCTTTCCCGTGCCACTGGCGCCAACCAGCAGCAATGGCGACCGTGTTTCGAGGGAAGCGATGGCCTGAGAATCGAGGGCTTCGACCAACCGATTGTTTTCGGGGCCGGCAATGAAACAATCCGCCAGGGGATTGGGAAGTACGAGCGAGCTGTACGAGCCTTTCTTCAGTCTTGGCGGAATGATCCCCAAGTATCGGGCTTCGTATTCGGTTGCTGCGAACGTCATGCCTGGCTCGGGTTGCGTGCGGATCGACCGCTCCAAAGGAAGTGAAAAAAGGATTGGCTCACCGTCATGGTTGACCGGATAGGCTCACCATCACGCGTTACTCGGCCGTATCGAGATACGGATCCTGGCCCATCTCCCGTTGGATTTTAGTCCGTTCCTTCTCGTGGTACATCAACGCCATCCGGTCGCGGAAGTGTTTCCGTTCAACTTTTCTCTGAGCCTTGCGAAACAGTTTGGCCATCGAATTACGAACCTTGCCCTTAACCCCCATTTCCTTGAATCGTTCAGCGGCCTTCATACCAAAACCATTGCGGAGGATTTCGTCGTCGAGCGATAGATACTGGCGGTACGTACCCGGGTCACCTTGTCGACCACAACGGCCGATCAGCTGGCGGTCGATACGGGCCGCGTCATGCAATTCCGTGCAGATAACCATCATCCCGCCGAGGGCACGTACATTGTCTTCGAGTTTGATGTCCGTACCGCGTCCGGCCATGTTGGTCGCAACCGTCACCTGTCCGGCTTGTCCCGCCATGGAAACGATTTCGGCCTCACGTTCGATTTCGTTGGCGTTGAGGACTTGAACGGCTAGGCCTTCATCGCGTAACAAGTTCGCCAGAATATTGGACTTATCGATCGATCGGGTGCCGATCAAGATCGGGCGTCCGACTTCATGGGCTGGTTTGACCTCCGACACTATGCGTCGGAATTTGTCCATCATGTCGGAACAAACAACGTCCGGAAGTCGTTTGCGTTGTGGAGGCCGATTGGTCGGAACCTGGACAACGGGTGTTTTGTAGATCCGTCGCATCTCGGCGGCGCTGGTGGCAGCGGTCCCGGTCATACCACCGAGAAACTTGTATCTCAAGAACAGATCCTGCACCGTGATCCGTGCGGCTTGGCCAGTTGGCACCGTGACCTCGACGTTGGCTTTGGCTTCCACGGCTTGATGGATTCCATCGCGCCATTTGCGACCTTCGGCCAATCGACCCGTGAACTCATCAACGATGACGATCTCGCCGTCTCGCACGACGTACTGGCGATCAAGATGAAAATCACGATGGACTTTGATGGCGCGTTCCACGTACTCGTAGGAATCGACCAAAGGAACCAGACGTATGGTATCTGGGCGAGGTAGCGCGCGGACGCGTTGGCGGCCACGGGCTGTCAGCTCGATTTTTCGGTTGTCTTCTTCGATGGTGAAGTCTTCTCGGAGGACAAAGGAGCTCGCATGCTCGGACGCCCAACGGAACGAGGCGATGACGGCTTCCCGCGCTTCATCCCCCAACGAGCCGATGATCAAAGGCGTCCGGGCTTCATCGATCAAGATACTATCGGCTTCGTCAACGAGTACGAAGTTCATACCGCGTTGGACCGGTTGGTCGCCCGATGAGGACCATCGCTGATGCGAGCCTGCTCCGAGAAAGTCATCGACGCCGCGGCCTTGGGCACGCATTAGCAGTCGATCGCGCAGAAAATCGAAGCCGAACTCCTTGGCGGTTCCATAGGTAACATCCGCAGCGTAAGCCGAGCGACGATCGTCTTGGCTGCTGTCGGTCAGAACGATTCCTACTCGTAGACCCAAGGCGTCAAAGATCGGACGCATCCACTCGGCATCGCGTTGGGCCAAGTAATCGTTGACGGTGGCTAGGTGAGCACCTTTACCGACCAATGAATGGAGAACCAACGGCAAGGTGGCTGTCAGCGTTTTTCCTTCGCCGGTCTGCATTTCCGCGATGCATCCATGGAACAAGGCCGTTCCTCCCAGGATCTGCACATCGTAATGACGCATGCCCATCTTGCGCCTGCCGGCTTCGCGGATTAGCGAATACGTTTCGGGGAGCAAGGAGGCAAGGGTTTCACCGCTTTTGGCTCGATACACTAGCGACAGGGCTTCCTTCCTCAACTGCGGATCGGACAAGTTCTGCCGACCTTCTTCGAGGGCGTTGACGGCCCGGACCTGCTCGAGCCATTGATTGATTTTGTAGCGGCCGACGCCAGGGATCTTCCAACCGGCGGCCACATGAGGACGGTAAGGCAATTGAACCTGGGTGCGACCTGGTGACCGGGGCTGCGGAGTCGGGTTTACCGCGCCCGCTTCTTCAACCGAGGATTCCGCTGGATTCGATGAACCAGGGCCCGTTTCCGAATCCGATTTCGATAGCGTTGCCATGGAATGTTGCGGGTGAATGGTTGAGGGAACATGCAGTGGAGCGGCTCACAGGACCGCAACGGCCTACTGCATTCTATGCGATGGAATCCTTTTCGTCCTGACATCCCTCCCAAGCCCACGCGCAAGCCGGTCAAGCTGCGAGATTTGGGAAAGCTAGAGAGATAATGTAAGTTTGGGAAGACTGGCAAAGATAATCCTCAGATGACTTTTTTTTCTTAGCTTCGGACGATGACGGTCGATCCTAAGATTCGAAAGGTACGCAAGCCACCGCTTAGCGAGAAAGAAACCATGGGAATGCACCGAAAAACCTTAACGCTACTCCTCGCCTCCTTATGCGGATCCGGCACCGCCGTAGTCGCCCAGGATGATTTCCGACTCGAGTCTCTAGCCAGTACTGGTCGAATCGGCGACTCCGAAGCATCCATCACCGATGCGAGCCATTCGATTTCGGACGATGTCCAATCGATCTCGGATAGCCACCAATCGATTTCAGATGATGCAGAGACATGGAGCGACGAGGCATTGGACAGCTCCGACAACGAGTTCCCTCAGGTGGCCGCTCATCCGATCGGTTATCAGGGAGCTATCGGAGATGCGAGCCAAGCCTCTGGTAGCTACACGATGGCGTACAAGCCTTCCAATACGGTTGCATCCAATCGTGGCGGCATGGGCTGGATTCAATTCGACAACCTGCTGTGGTGGGGGCGAGGATTGACAACGTCGCCAACCATTCTCGGTGGCGATGCTCCAAACGTGTTCCCAACAACTCCAATCGGAGGTGGCCAGCAATTTCCGGTCGGAAACGATCTGCTCTATGGAATGCGTGCTGACGTGGGGTTTTGGTTGGATGAATGCCAAAACTACGGCGTAGGCGGTCGTGCATGGGGAATGCTGTCGAGCAGTCAGGAACAAATCTTCACCAACAACGGCAACTCGACGGGCGTAGCCTTTTTCAATACCTCGCTGAACACCCCCGATGCCTACTTAGTCAACGTCGATGCCGGCGTTTTCGGCGCCAATACCGGCACCATCGGTGTCTTGAGCGACATTGATGTCGTTTCAGGCGAGCTGTATGGCAAGGCTCTACTCATGGGCGACAAGAACAATCGCACCGACCTGATCGGTGGCTACACCTTCTTACGTCTCGATTCAACCTACCGGTTGCAGACCTCTGTTTTGGACGGGATCACCAACGCTCCGCCACCGGTGGACACGGTTACCACCATCACCGATCAGTTTGCAACGACAAATGAATTTCATGGTGGCCACATCGGTTTGTCGACCAATATGAATCGTGGTCGAGTGGGGTTTGGGCTCTCGGGCAAAGTGGCGATGGGCAACATGCAATCGACCAGCGTCGTTTCGGGCTTGTTCAGTCAGGTACCACCAGCCCCGAATCTTCCGACGACGGAAAATCGCGGTCTGTTCGCTCAATCGAGCAACATCGGAACCACGACTCAGGATCTGTTCACTTTCATTCCCGAGCTCAATGCTCGCCTTCGGTATCAAATTGGTCGGGCTCAGTTGGGCGTCGGCTACACGTTTGTCGTCTTGCCTAACGTCGCAATGGGTGCGAGCCAGGTCGATACCAATGTCGATGTGTTCTCAATCGGAGGGCCCGTCGCGCCGACGCCTAAGTTTAATACCGAGGCCTTCTACCTGCACGGCCTGGATTTGGGTCTGACCATCAACTTCTAGCCCGAATCAAATCCTCTTGAAGAGAACGATCATTATGGTTCCTGCCTTGGTTCATGAGATCGGAGCTTGGATCGACCAATTCTCCGAAGCCTTGGATTGCTGGGAGTCGCACCTTTGCAAATTGCGAGAAGCGTATTTGCGAGGTGATCAAGAAGGAATTTTGGTGCTGTGTCATCAAGGCGAAGCGATGCAAAAAGGGATCGCTGAGGGCAAGACGGCACGAGCCAAATTGCTTGATCGAGCCCGCGAGCTGGGGTATCGGTCAGGGACGATCAAAGAGTTGTCCGAGCAACTCGATGCCCACTGGCCCGCACTGTGGACCAATCGCATCCTGTCCATGGAATTGCAACTGGTTCGGATTGAGCAGCTGAGTGTCAGTTTGTGGATTACGGCCTTTCAAGCCAGAGATTTTGTCTCAGAGTTGATTCGCATCCTTTCCACCGGCCGCTCGTCCAACGCGACGTACTCCCCAACGGAGAATCACTCGCACGAGGGCGGTTACCTCGTCAACGAAGCCGCTTAGCGAAGTCGAATCCTTTTTTCGCGGAGGGGCAACGAACATGTCTCTGTTCAGCGCTGTTCAATCCGCCGCATCGGCGTTGAGTGTCAGCCAGTTGGGTTTGCAAGTGGTTGGCAACAACATTGCCAATGCCAACACGCCAGGCTACATCCGGCAGCAACTCGTCCAGGCTCCCGCCATCGGATACCGTCAGGGTGACGTGATCATCGGTCAAGGTGTGCGTCCCGTTGGCGTGCAGCAAGTCGTCAACGAACTGGTTCTCGAGCGGCTGCGGTCTTCAAACAGTGATCTCGGTTATCAAGAGCAACTCGAGGCGGAAAATGTTCAGGTCGAATCGTGGCTCAATGAGCTGACGGATCGCGATTTTTCCTCCATGCTCAACCGCTTTGCCGGCTCCTTCCAAGAGATCGCCAATCAACCTGGGAGCGAAGCAATACGCGTGCTGGCGCTGCAACGCGGACAGGAGATCTCGAACCAACTGCAGAGTCTGACGCAAAGTGTTCAGGCATCGGCGACTCGAAGCAAACAGGACTTGTTTGCATCCACGGACGATTTGAACCGTTTGACACGTACCGTCGCGCAGCTCAATCAACGCATCGTTGAAATCGAAGGCGGCAGTTTGCTAAATTCTGATGCCGTGGGTCTACGGGATGAGCGAATCAAAGCGTTGGGGGAACTGTCGACGTTGGTCAACATCACCTCGCGTGAGCAAACAGATGGCTCGGTCTCCGTCTTCATCGGAGGGGACTATGTCGTAGCGGGGAGTATTACGCGACAGTTCAAAGCCCAAGTTCTGGCGAATGATCCGCGAGGGATTGAGATCCAATTCCAGGATACAGGTTCCGCCGTTCCGATCACCGGTGGTCGCATCAAAGGACTTTACGAGACAGCCACGCCCAATCGACCTGGTGGCATCCAGAATAAATTGGACTCACTCGCTCAGGATATCATTCGCGTTGTCAATCGAATCCATTCTCAGGGGCAAGGCACCGCAGGGCTCAGGAAGGTGACGGGCGAGGTCAACCTCATCAATCGAGGGCTTCCCTTCGAACAGGGAAACTCGAGTCTCGACATCGATAGCGGATCTTTCACCATCACCGTCACCGATGCCCGCACCTCGACGACCCAAACCGTGGAAATCCCCGTGAGTCAAATCGGGCTGTCGACGGACACCACACCCGATCAAATCGCTTCCCAAATCAATGCCATCAGCGGGTTATCGGCAAGTTGGAGCAGCGACGGTCGACTGCAGATCGCATCCGACTCCGAAGCCATCCGCTTCAGTTTTTCCAACGACACCAGCGGCGTGTTGTCGGCGATGGGAATCAATACCTTTTTTCGCGGCAACTCCGCGGGCGATATCGCGGTGCGACCCACTTTGTTTTCTGATCCTAGCCAGATTGCGACCAGCCTGGGTGGTGTTGGCAATGGAACGGGAAACGCCCTGGCTTTGTCCGACGCCATTACGAGCGGTAGCTCCCTGCTCGATGGTCGCAGCTTATCGGACGTCTACCAACGTATGGTCAGCGATACCAATCGGACCATCAACGAGCAAAAAGGTATCGCAGATGGACTGCGCAATTTTGCGCAGACCCTGGAATCGCAGCATTTGAGCGTTTCCGGGGTCAATCTCGACGAAGAGGCCGTCAAAATGATTTCCTATCAGCGAGCATTTCAAGCCACGAGCAAAGTCATCTCGACCGCCGCAGAAATGATTCAAACACTTATCGATATGGTTTGAGGCTGATCGATGTTCAGTTCGTTTTATCCTGTGGTTGCCGGTCGCACGAGCGATATTCAATCGAATCTGCGGTCGTTATTCCAAGTGCAGACGAGCAAGGCTGGGATCAATCGCCTCCAAGATCAGCTCACCACGGGCCGTAAGATCCTGACGCCCAGCGAAGATCCGACCTCATCGATTCGCATCATGCAGTTTCAGCGTGAGCAAGAGTTTCGGACCCAGGCTATCACGAATCTGAATTCGTCAACCTCCTTTCTCAACGGTACGGAATCGTCCCTTTCGGACATCCAAAGCATCGTTAACGACATGCGAGGATTGACGGTTTCAGCCGCTAGTAACCTGAACTCGCCTAGCGAACGCGACGCGATTGTCAGCGAAGTCGATTCTTCCATCAATCGATTGTTAGCCTCGGCCAATTCCAAGTTCCAAGACCGCTATCTGTTCTCGGGAAGTTCCGTTTCCACATCGCCGGTCGCTTACCATCGAACAGCGATCCGTTTCTATGGTGACGAAAAGAGTCTGCTGACAGTAGCCGACAGTGGTCAAACCATCGCCAGCAATGTCACCGGCCAACGCGCGTTGGGTGTTCAATCCGCAGGCGTGGTTTCAACGGTCGATCTCGCGCCTGCCGCCATACCAAGCACTCGACTCGACGATCTCAACGGCGGAAGCGGAGTCAGTCCAGGAGCAATAAGTTTCACCGACGGAAACGAAAAAGTTACCATCGACCTGGCTGCCGCAGGCAATTTGAACGACGTACTGTCGCTGGTGAACGGTCAAGTAAAGTTGGGTGGTCGGGATGTGCAACTTTCACTGCAAACCAACGGAACATTGAGTGTCCAGTACGCTGATGGATTGCCGGGAGTGATTCGAATCGACAACGTCGGAGCTGGGTACACCGCGACGGATCTTGGAATCGCTACAACCGTCGCATCGCCCGGACTCCCGATCGTGAGTCCGTCGCTCGATCCTATCCTGAAGTTGACCACCAAATTGTCACAGCTCAACGACGGAGCGGGTTTCGATGCGACGCAAGGGTTTCGGATCACTCAAGGGGACCGTTCGTATACGGTGGTCGTCGGAACGGCTCAAACCGTCGAGGACATCTTCAATGCGATCCGTAAATCAGGTGCAGCCATGACAGCCGACATCACTGCGGACGGTCGTAGTATCCAGATTCGATCGACCGAGAGTGGTACCGACTTTTCCATCGGAGAGAATGGCGGACTATTGGCCACGCGTTTGGGGATCCGAACACAAACGGCCAACACGCGGTTGGATCAATTCAATTACGGTCGCGGTGTCCGCGTCGCCGATGGATCGGAGATCAACATCCGCAAAAATGATGGCTCGATCTTTTCGGTCGATCTCAGCGGAAGCGTCACGGTGCAAGACGTGATGGATCGAATCAACAACAACGTAGCCAATGCCGACGCAAGCACGAAAGTCACGGCTCAATTGAACGCAGTTGGGAACGGGCTCACGATCAGTTCGGTTTTACCAGCTCTGGGAGCTCCCAACCCGCAACCCATCGCTATCACGGCATTGCAAGGAAGTCAAACCGCTTGGGATCTCGGCTTGATCCCTGTCGGCCAGTCGACCGTCGTTGGAACCGTGACGGCCACCGACTCGCGTATCGTCGGAGTCGATGGCAATCCGCAGGAAGTACGCGGAATCTTCAACTCCATGCTCCGATTTCGCGATGCGGTCCAGACGGGCGATTCGGGCGCGATCGCTCGCGCGTCCGATCTACTCGATCAAGATCTCGAGCGAATCGGGACCAGTCGTTCTTCGTTGGGCGTGTCCCTTCTGCAGATCGACGATCTGAATCGCAATCATGAGGATCGGTTCAATGACCTCAAAGCCAGCGAGTCCAAGTATTTGGATGCCGATTTGGCTTCGACCATTACTGAACTCAACGGCCGTCAAATCGCATACGAAGCTGGATTGAAACTGTTGGCAGACAACAATCGGTTGAATCTTTTCAACTATATTTAGGCCAAGCATCCGCCACTGCACATCGATCCCTTTGCCAATCGAACCCATGACGACTCACAAAATCACCATCATCGGCATTGGAGATGATGGACCGCCTGGATTGACCCAGCAGGCCCTTCGGCTCATCCAAAGCGCCTCGCGATTGGTGGGTACCACTTCGCTTCTGGCCAAGTTCCCCGACTACGCAGGTCCCACGGAAACGATCGGTAACGATCTCGAACGCTTGGCGACTCGACTTGAGTTGGCGGAGCAAGGGACCGTGGTGTTGGCCAGTGGCGATCCACTTTTCTACGGCACAGCTCGATTTCTCTGCGACCGTTTGGGAAAAGATCGATTCGAGGTGTTGCCCCATGTCAGCAGCATGCAATTGGCTTTCGCCCGGGTCAAGGAGAGTTGGGACGAAGCCTACCTAACCAACCTGGCCACCCAGCCACTGGAGAAAGTCATCGATCGCATTCGTTCGGCAGAAAAGGTCGGCGTGTTCACTTCCGAAGAAGTCCCTCCTCAGCGGTTGGCCGAAGCCTTGATCGCGGCAGGCGTCCCGTACTTCAGCGTCTATGTCTGCGAAAATCTCGGCTCCCCCGATGAACGTGTAACGCGTGGTGGGCTCTCGGATATCGTCAATCAACGATTTTCGCCGCTGAATGTGATGGTACTCGTGCGCCATGCGGGAACGCCCGACCGCAATGTCGAAGGAGTTCCGCGGCGTTTGTTCGGAAATCCCGACGACCTGTTTCGTCAGAGTCAACCCAAGCGAGGATTGCTGACTCCGTCCGAGGTCCGCTCGATCGCCTTGAGCGAATTGAATCTCAAATCAACCTCGATCCTGTGGGACATCGGTGCGGGCAGCGGTTCGGTAGCAATCGAAGCAGCCCAGATCGCGCGGCATGGCAAAGTTTACGCGATCGAGATGGACGCTGAGGATTATGGTTTGATGTGCGAGAATGCACAGCGGTTTCAACTCGACAATTTTGTCCCAGTCCTAGGCGAAGCCCCCTCGGCTTGGTCCAACCTTCCCGATCCTGATGCGATTTTTATCGGAGGTACCGGTCGTTCCGTAACCGATCTCGTGGCTTCGTCGTGGCCCCGTATCCAACCCGGCGGTTGTCTGATGGTCAACGTTTTGAGCATGGAGAATGCCGTTGCCGTGCAGCTGCTACTGACGGATCGGATCGGGGTGGAGCCCATGCTGTGGATGATTCAGATTTCCCGCGGTACTTACCAGCTGGAAAAACATCGGCTTGAGACTGCGAACCCAAACTTTCTGGTCAAAGCGACCAAGGACTGCTAACGGAAACACGTCTCGATTCCGAGGTTGATGCAGGCTGGGTGATTTGGTAGCTATACGGCATGACTCGCATCGATCGTTACCTGCTGCTACTCTATCTTCGCGTTTTCGCGATTTGCTTCATTACGCTGGCTGGCCTCTTGATCGTGGCTCAAGTTTTCACGAATCTGGATGAATTCATTCAGTTTGGCAAGGCGCGCGGTAGCTTCTTCCGGGCATTGGTTGAGTATTACAGCCCGGTGATGCTGGCAATTTTCGACCGTACGTGCGGCCTTCTGGCTTTGCTTTCCACCATGTTTGTGATCGCGTGGTTGTATCGCAACAACGAGATGACCGCGCTTCTGGCGGCGGGAATCAGCAAGGCCAGGATCATTCGCCCGATCATGGTGATGTCCATCATTGCCATTGTCGCAGCGGCTTGTTCACGCGAATTGTTCATTCCGACATGGGCGAGTTCGCTGAGCAAGTCTCCCCAGGACCTTCAAGGTGGGGAGCGCATGCAATCGATGCGGCCGACCGTGGATGCCGATATGGAATTGTTAATCGCAGGTCGCAACCTGGAGACCAATTCGCGATCGATCGTCAATCCCGTATTCAAATTCAATGGCCCAGTGTCCGACGTGGTGGACCAGATTCATGGCGCTCGGGCTGTTTTTCTCGAAGCCGATGGCGAGCATCCGCAAGGTTTCCTTGTCGAAGGATTGACGGCGAAATCGATGTTGCAAGGCAAGTCTTCGATTCGCGCCGATGGCGAATTGCGACTCATGTTGCCGGCCGATACGCCATGGCTCGCAGCCGATGCATGCTTCATACCGAGCCATATTGAGTACGACATGCTTCTGGGGGGCGCGAGCAAGCAGTTTGCGTCGACTGCCGATTTGATCTGGAAGCTCAATCATCAGCCGGACTATTACGGCGCGGACTTGAAGTTCCTCGTCCATTCACGATTTCTACAGCCCTTTTTAGATTTGACCCAACTCATGTTGGGGTTGCCATTGATCCTGACAACGCGGAATCGCAATGTGGTGGGGCTAGTCGTTGTTTGTCTTGGGACCTTCGGTCTATTCTATGCGGTCTCAGCCGGTTTTGGCTCGCTCGCATCGCGCGGTACGCTGGTCACACCAGCGGTCGCAGCATGGGCGCCGCTGATAGCGTTTGGCCCCTTGGCCTATGCACGCGCTCGAGCTGCCTTGATGGAATGAAAGATGGCATGGCTTCAGCCATCCAAACCGATCTGCCACAACGCCGATCGCCTTGAAGTCCTCATCGTCACTCTACGCTTCTTCCGCATCCTCGTCATCTTCAAGATCGTCGTCTTCAAGATCGTCGTCATCCTTTCGATCGTCATCGCTTCTTGGACGGTCATCGAGGCGCAACGAAGGTTCCTGTTTGGGAGGAATGAGTTTGATACGCAGGGGTCCGCGGATCGCTTCCAACGTTCGTTCGTCGACATCGACGATCTCACCGCGTTGGGTGATCTCGATCATTCCATCGCGTACCATATTGGCGGCAACTTCGAAGACCTGCGGCATGTGCTGTCGCCACTTGGAACCGAATTGACGAGCTGCATCGGTTGCGCAGATCGTTTCGTCCTTGCGTAGCGTCATCAGCAAACGCAAGATTTCATCGCGGATGTCTTCGTCGCTCGGTTCATGATTCTTCATCCACCGCGTTTTCATAAACGTTGGTCCGCACTCGTTTGCAAAGAGAGATTCGGTTGGTCCCGGAGCACCCGTGAATTCTGCGACAGACGCAAATTCTATGTCGCGTGCAAGTCTTGTGTCGCAAGGATAATCACGGGAGGATATTGTTTTGTTTCATCCAGCTCAGGATCTTGTCCAGGGCGACAGGATCGATGGTTTCGGTCAGGCTATCGTATTCGTCTGGCAACCCAGTCTTGGAGCGCTGCAAAAGGTGGTTGAGTTCTGGCAAGACAACCATTTCCGCCTTAATTTGCGGGTTGCGTTCGATGGTCGAGAGCAATCGCTCACGGTTCGCATAGGGTAGCACTTGTGTATCACGTTCGCCCCAGATCGCCAATGTGGGGCAATCAAATAGAAGCCAGTTGGTCGATGGATCGTAGGCCAGGAAGTACTGCATCCAAGGCGTTCGCAGCCCTTGGAATTGGCGGTTCATTTGATCAACGACTTGTTTCTTTCGCGTTGCGTCGTCCTGACCCGGCGCGGATTGCGAAAGCGTTTTTAGTTTATCCCAGCGAGAGGCGACTGCTTTTCGGATTTCCATTGCCGAAGCTGGACTGTCGCTGGGGAGTTCGAGGGCAAGACGCTGCAAATCTTTCTGCAAGTCGATTGCGATGATACGGTCTTCAACGCTTACGCCTTGCAGTTCAGAAATGCGATCGATTTGCGTGGTTAGGATTTCGCTGCCTGGGAGACCGGGAGGAGCAAGTAGGATTAGGAAAGCGACGTCGCCTTGCGAAGCGGCGACCAAAGGGGCGGCGATTCCTCCTTCGCTATGGCCCAACAGACCGACTCGTAGTGGATCGATCCCATCCAATGCCCGAGCGTACTGCCAAACATCCATCGCATCGTCCGCAAAGTTCGCGGTAGTGGCATTAAGAAAATCGCCTGTGCTTTGACCAACACCGCGATCATCGTAACGCAGGCTGACGACTCCGTTCTTTGCGAACCAATGCGCGAGTTGTTGAAAGGGCTTGTGCACTCCGATGGTTTCATCGCGATCTTGAGGACCACTGCCGCTAATCATTACGACAACAGGCAGTTTATCTTCGGGGGTGGCTGCAGCAGGCCATGTGATGGTTCCTGAAATCTTGAACGTGGGTTGAAGCCAACGGTCGTCCTTTTTCTCTTTCGGTTTCGAATAATCGATACGTTCGATGGAGAACGAATCTTCTCGAAAGACATTTTTGGAATCGACGGCATTTTTTGATTCTGGGCGGAGCATCGCATCGCTAGGGGACTTCGAGTCGATGGAAGATTTGCGTTGCTCCGCGGCTTGAAGTCGGGCGACCGTGCGAACCAATGCATCATTCTCCAATGGCAGTTCGCGCATCGATTCGGAGCGAGCGAGTTCCAGCCCGAGTGGATATTGATTTTGAACGAATTGACCTTGGAACAATTCCAAGGCTTCGTTCAAACGAGCCGTGTATTTGGCGTTGCCAGGGATGCCGGCAATTGAGAAATCGATTTGGCTATCGTCTGCGAGCGCTATGCTAACGGGGAATCCATTGACATTTTCATTCGGAGAGTCGAACAGGACCCGAGGGGAATCCTCGGTCGCATACGGAGGGCGGTTGTAAACTCGCAATCGAAAGGACAATTTTTGGACGACCAGATCGATGTCACCGACCCAGATCGAGTCGGCCCCCAATCGATTGTCCCCTTCTTCGGGAATGCGGTCCACGCGTCGGAAGGTCAACGGCAATGTGGCACCGTTCTGTTCCAAGGAGCCTCGCAAAATATCCCCGTCGCGTTGACCGAGGAACGCGTAGTTGCCGGTGGTGGTCGCCGATGGAACGACGCGAAACTCGACCGCTTTTCCATCCGCGACTCGGCCTTCGGACAATGGCAGCGAAGTCTGGGTTTGGTCTGGGCTCGCGATCGAACCTTCCAGGTTGCGTTGTGTTCCCTCTTCAACGGGCGAGTCTTTTTCGATCTTCAAGATCAGTCTTAGATGTTGCGAGGGAGTTTCGAGCCAGGCCACCCATGCGCCGACCAGCGAGTCGTCCGGTGGTGTTTGCGAAGCCGAAAAAGCCAAACGGGACGCGTTCAATCCAAGTCCGCTTGCGACTACGGTTGCGCAGACGAAAAACTGGAGGATCGAGGCAAAGTGGAATCGCAGCAACGAGGAAGGCAACATGATGGATTTGGACTGAGGTAGATTTTTCTAAGGGGGGCGAGCACGCGGGAGGCTCTTTTACTGTAAATGCAAAAACCCAGCGCTGCGGTTGCAGGGCTGGGTTTTCGCGAGAAAAACAGATTGCAGGCGAGACTCATTAATAGCGGGCTTGGCGGAACAAAGCGTATTCCTCGACGTCAACTTGTCCGTTCGCGTCTTTATCAACTTCTTCGAACTTGGTGCTTTTATCGCTAAACTCATCCGGAGTAAGGAATCCGTTCTTATCCTTGTCGTACGTGGCAAACCTCCCTTTGACCCACTTCAACGTCCTGGAATCGATGTCGCCTGGGCTGGCCGCCTCCGAGCGATTCGTGGAGCTACTGACCTGTCCGCTATTCGCTGCACTCGACTCCTTAGAGTTCGCCGTAGTTTCCTTGGAGCTCGACGACGCCGATGCGACGCTATTACCACCACCGGAGCTGGAGCCTTTGAGGTAACCTTTTTTGACTCCGGCCAAGCATTCGCGGGCAGTGATGTATCCGTCTTGATTGGCGTCGAATTTGAAGAAGTCTTCGAGCGTGGATGCGTCCCAACTTCTAGCAAATTCATTCATCGAGACTTGATTGTCGCTATCCGAATCATCGCGCGTGAACCACTCGGGCAAACCAGCGGGACGGGACGCACCTGAATCACTTCCAATTCGGAAGCTTGCAATTTTCTCAAACGGTCGGGCTGAAGCTTCGGGATCCTCTTCTTTGGTGGCCGGAGTGCCGCCGCGTGGATCCTTGCCGTTGGAGCGTTGCTCGTTTTCTTGACTTTGGCGTTGTTCCCTGCGGCGCGCGTAACGTGCTGCGACTTCCTGGAGCGAAAGTTTGCCGTCCCGATTGCGATCCCACTGCATGGGGGCATCGGTCCATCGAGCTTCTTTGAGTTCGTTTTCGTCTAGGCCACCATCCTTATTGCGATCGAAACGACGCAGACGTTCCTCGGCGTCGCGGACATCCCGCTCCTCGACCTTGATCGTGAACAGTTCGGCTGTCGACCCAAAGCCGGCGACGTTGACCAGTTCCTTTTTGACACCAAAACCGGGCACGAGGGTTTCGGAGGAAATATCGACACTATCTTCCCCCCAATCGCCACCGGGCCCGCCGCCACCGGGCCCACCGTTTCGCATGGATTGCATGGATTCGGTTAAGACAGAAATTGGAATCGGTTTGCTTATGTCGATTTTTGGATTGCCGCGGGCCATGCGTTCTAGCATGAACCGAGCGGGCCCTTGGACTTCTTCAGGGTCGAGCGAGCCGTTTCCGTTGGTATCCATGCGAGTAATGAACTGGGAAGGATCGAAACCTCCTCCAGGTGGTCCTCCGCCCCAGCCGCCGCGACCGCCTCCGCGGTCACCACCACGATCACCACCTCGGTCTCCGCCACGACCCCCGCCACCCCAGCTGCTGCCTCCCATTCCGGGACCACCCATCCCGGGTCCGCCCATGCCGGGTCCACCCATGGGCGGCTGAGCCTGACACACGTTCAAGTCGAAGCACAGCACGGTCAAGCCGAGGCAAAGCACAGGTACGCCCAGGCGCGGCAACAGCCTGCTCATGGCCGTCCGCGTGCAATTTGCGATGGTTCTGAGAGTGATTGAGGTTTTCATGGCTTGATTGGGATCACAAAAAAGGTTCAATTTCCGAATTCGGGCGACCGACCTCTCGAAGACATTGTACTTGGAGAGCCTGGCCACGTCTTAAGAACACTTTGAAACGCGTTTTGTTTTCACCCCGCTCGAAATTCTTGTAAATCCTTGCCTGGACGGGGATTTGTGGGGTTTTCGCGAAAGGGTTACAATCCCCCGTCGCAACTCCTTTCCGTCCTTTTCCAGTCGAGGAGATTATCAGTGCTAGTCAATGTATCCGCACGCCATGGCCATCTCAAAGCCGAAGACCAAACCATCATTGTCGAGAAAGTCGATAAGATGCGCCGGTTGTTCGACCGCATCAATGCGATTGAAGTGACGGTCGATTTGGAGCGATTGGACCGACCCTCGGTAGAAATCAATGTGTCCGCTGAGCATTCCCCTGATTTCGTGGCCACAACCGAATCGACCACTGTGATTTCCGCCTTGGACTTGACGATCGGCAAGGTAGAGCAGCAGATTCGCAAGCACAAAGAACGCGTCACCGAGCACAAAGGACCAAGCGTCCGACATTCCGGTGTCGAGGAAACGGACTGATCGTCCTCGATTGCATACACCCCAAAACTTCAGTTTCCAAACCTTTTTGGGCGGCTGTGTTCGACCGAAGCAGCGCCCCGTCCAGAGCTCCCCGAGGATTTCCGTTTCCATGAAATTTTCTGTATTCATAGCACCCAAGGCAATGCGAGCCCAACTGGCTTCGACGACCAAAGAAGGGGTCATCACCGAGCTGGTTGGTGCACTGGTGGCCGCTGGAGAGATCAAGGCGGCGGACCAAGAGGACATTATCAAAGCGATTCTTAAGCGCGAGGAGCTCGGTAGCACCGGGATCGGACGTGGCGTCGCTGTACCGCACACCAAACATGCGAGCGTTGAAAAACTGGTCGGGACGGTTGGGGTCAGCCAGGAGGGACTCGACTTTGAATCCCTCGATGGCCAAAAGGCCTCGCTGTTCTTCCTGTTGGTTTCGCCTCCGGATCGTCCTGGCGACCACCTGAGAGCTCTCGAAAACATCTCGCGGCAACTTCGCGATGAGCAGTTTTGCCGGTTTCTGCGGCAGAGCAAGAATGCCGATGACATTCAGCAATTGCTGGAAGAGGCAGATCGCAGCCATTTCGGCACTTGATGCCATCATGAATTCTGTCACCTTGCATCGTACCGTTACGGTTATGAACCCCGAGGGCTTGCATATGCGGCCTGCCGACATGGTCGTGCGCGCAGCGGCAACCTTTCAATCGTTGATCGAACTTGAACGCGAAGGCCAAGTCGCCGATTGCCGTTCCATGATCAGTTTGTTAACGCTCGGGGCGATGCAAGGCTGTGAGTTGATCCTTCGGGTACAAGGACCTGATGCGGATACGGCGATCGAAGCGATCTCGCACCTGTTCGAATCCCAGTTCAATGAATCGTAAATCCAACCTCATTCCTTTCACGAGTAATAGAGCCAACGCGACGTTCGAACCGTACGGTCGGATCGTCGCCGAGTGCACGGGTTAGTATGCTGGAATTGCAAGGCATCGCGGTCTCTCCGGGTGTCGCGATCGGACAAGCACTTGTTTTCGACCGCGAAGGGTATAGCCTTGCGCGGTGTCTTGTCCCCAACAGCGAAATTGAGCGTGAATGGGATCGCTTGGTAGAAGCCGTGGAGAAGGCGCACCAGAACTTGGAGGCCAGCCGCGAGAAGACGACGGCCACGTGGGGGGCGCGATTGGGTGGTATCTTTTCCGCCCAGCAGCAATTGCTTCACGATCCCCACGTTCGATCCGAGCTTGAGCATCTCATTCGAGACCGCAACTTCTCGGCCGACTACGCAGTCAGCGAGGTGTTTGCTAAGTACGCGGCAGCATTTCGTCGGGCCAGTTCTTCTTTCTTGGCAGAACGCGCGGCCGACGTGCACGATGTCGAACGACTGCTGCTCGAGGCGCTCTCCGGCAAACCGACGGCCACGATCCGTGAGTTACCGCATCAGGCAATTGTGGTCAGTCATGACCTGACACCTGGGGAAACGGCAGGCTTTGATCCCTCGAAGGTTCTCGGGATATGCACGGAAGCCGGCGGGCCAGGCGGACACACCGCCATTGTGGCTCGCGGCATGGAAATTCCAGCGGTGGTTGGCGTCGGAAATTTCCTACACAACATTCGTTCGGGAGATGAGGTGATCGTCGATGGGCATTTCGGGAGGATCATCGTATCACCTGATGAGGCCACTCGCGATCGTTATCTGCAACGCCGCAAAGCGCGGCAATCAATTGCCGAACAATTGAGAGAATTGCGCGATCTGCCCGCGGTCACCAGTGACAACGTGCGGATCGAGTTGATGGCCAACGTTGAGTTTCCGCATGAAACCCAGGCATGCTTGGAACGCGGGGCCGACGGGGTCGGTTTGTACCGGACAGAGTTTTTGTACCTTGGGCATGATTCAGAACCGACCGAACAGGAGCACTACGAGGCTTACCTAGAAGTCGTTCGGGATATGCAAGGGCGTCCGGTAGTGATTCGGACCCTGGATTTGGGGGCCGACAAGATGGGCATGGTGTTGCCCGTCGAACCGGAGAACAACCCATTCCTGGGTCTCCGCTCGATACGATTGAGCCTGCGCAACCCCGCGTTGTTCCGCATTCAGGTGCGGGCCATTTTGAGGGCTGCATGCGCAGGAGATTGTCGGATCATGTTTCCCATGGTCACGACGTTGGATGAATTGCGAACCGCGCGGTTTTTACTGCGAAGCGTTTCGGAAGATCTTATGGCGGAGGGTCACGTGGTTCCCTCCGCAATGCAAGTCGGCATGATGGTCGAGGTGCCGGCGGCGGTGTTGATGTTGGACCGTTTCATCGATGAAATCGATTTTGTCAGCATCGGCACCAATGACTTGACCCAGTACACGCTTGCAGTGGATCGAAGCAACGATTCAGTTGCTGATCTTTACCAAGCGTGTGACCCCGCCGTGTTGAGACTGATTGAACGAACGCACAAAATCGTTTCGGAGCGGGGGAAATCCACCAGTGTGTGCGGCGAAATGAGCAACAATCCTGCTCATGCCTTGCTCCTGGTCGGTATGGGAATTCGGACCTTAAGTCTGGCTCCTGCAGCCATTCCCATCATCAAGAAAGCCATCCGTTCGGTCACCCTCGGACAGTGTGAAGCCATGGCTTGGCGCGCGTTGCGATTGAGCACTGCTCGAGAGGTGGAGACTTTCTTGATGAATCAACTAGCCGGGCTCGTGCCCGAAATCGTGCTGCAGGCATGAAACCGATATCACAAAACAATTCAGCAGTTTAGAAATAGGAAGTCAAACGTACGATGAAGAAGGAAATGCTCATCAATGTCTCTCAAGCGGAAGAATGCCGCATAGCGCTACTTGAGGATGGAATCCTCGAAGAGCTCTACACCGAGAGAACCAGTCAGAACAACTGGGTTGGAAATATCTACAAAGGCAAGATCGTCAATATCGAACCTAGCATCCAAGCTGCGTTCGTCGACTTCGGCGTCGGACGCAACGGGTTCCTGCATATCAGCGACATTGAACCACAGTACTTTCGCCAAGCCGGATACGACCCAGCTGAAATCATGAACGGTCGATCCTCGGATGAGGATGACGAAGAAGATTCTGATTCTGATTCCGATTCTGATTCCGACGCAGAAGGCGAATCCAACGATCGTTCGCGCCGCCCAGGTGGTTCGCGCGGACCCGCCAGCGGTCGCCTCCGAAGCGGTCGACCGCGTTTCAAGCCACCCATTCAAGAGATCTTTCGTCGCGGCGATGAAGTCTTGGTGCAGGTCATCAAGGAAGGGATTGGGACCAAAGGACCTACCCTTTCCACGTACATCAGTATCCCCGGCCGCTACCTCGTCCTCATGCCATCACTGGGCCGGGTCGGTGTCAGCCGAAAAATCGAAGACGAAGACGCTCGTAGAAAACTCAAGGCCACGATGCTCGAACTGAGCATCCCCAAGGGAGTCGGATTCATCGTCCGAACCGCCGGTCAGGAACGCACACGGAAAGAACTGTCACGCGACGTTGCGTATCTCCTGAGACTCTGGAAAGTCCTGGTGCGTCGGATCAAGAATCAACCGAGTCCTTGCGATGTCTATGAAGAGAGCGACATCATGATCCGAACAATCAGAGATACCTTCACCGAAGATATCGATACGATCGTCGTGGATCACCCAGATGCCTTCAGTCGGGCCAAGGAATTCATGGAGTTGGTGATGCCACGCTACGCTAGTCGCATCCAACTCTATGATAGCGGGGAACCGCTCTTCCATCGCTACAAACTGGAAGCCGAAATCGCGCAGATTCACCAACGCGTGGTGCCCCTCAAAGGGGGCGGATCGATTGTCATTGATCCAACCGAAGCCTTGGTGGCCATCGACGTCAACAGCGGTAATTTCCGTGGCAATCAAGACAGCGCCGAAGACAATGCATTCCATTTGAATATGTCGGCCGCGAAGGAAATCGCACGACAACTGCGTCTGCGCGATTTGGGTGGCGTGATCGTCAACGATTTCATCGACATGCGTAAAGAGTCGCATCGCCGCAAAGTAGAAAAATCGCTGCGGGACGCCATGAGTCGCGATCGTGCGCGAACGAAGATCTTGCGAACGAGCCCCTTCGGCTTGATCGAGATGACCCGTCAGCGGATTCGACCGAGTTTCAAACGGAGCGTGTACGAGGATTGCCCTTGCTGCCGCGGCCGCGGATTGGTCAAAACCGCCGAAAGCATGTCGATCGAAGTCACGCGATTGCTAATGCTGGCCAGCCAACAAAAGGGGGCCGCCAAAGTCGTCGTTCGGGTCCATGAATTCGTCGCGTCGTACCTCAATAATCGCAAACGTCGCGAAATCATCTCGCTCGAGGAAAGCTCCGGCGTCGCCGTACAGATCCTCGGAAGCGAATCGCAGTTCCCCGAACACTTGGACATCGATTGCCGCGACAAAGACGGTGGTATGATCTCCTTGCCTTTCCTCTCCGAAAAGTGATTCCAACCGCAGTTGGGGCGATGATAAAACCCTGATACCATTGACGGAGATTTCGAACGATCGTGAATACGTTGCCTTGGATTTTGGCGGACGGTGAGCTGAAGGTACAGCTTTCCCAGAACGGATTGTTTTGGCTCGCGGTGGCGATCTTTATGTACATGCTGGCACTTCTGGGTGTCAGTATCTACGCCTCGTCCCAGGTCAAAAACGAGCAGGACTTTCTGGTGGCCGGTCGGCGGTTGCCGCTCCATTTGTCCTGGGGTGCGCTGATGGCGACATGGTTCGGTTCTTCCGCCATCATCGGCGCTTCCAAGAGCGCTTGGGAGTCGGGCCTCAGCGGCGTGATTCTCGATCCCTTCGCGTGTTCGGCAACGCTTCTATTCACGGGGTTGGTATTCGCTTCCCCGCTTTGGCGCGCGCAACTCTTTACCATCGCGGACTTCTATCGCAAGAAGTATGGGCACCGGGCCGAGTACCTAGCCTGCTTGATCCAATTGACGACGTTCTTTTTTTGGATCGCTAGTCAGTACATTGCGCTGGCATCGGTCTTGAAAGCTTACTTCGATATCGGCGATGGTTATGCCATCATCGGCTCAGCAGTCGTGGTTACCGTGTACACGTTGATCGGGGGGATGTGGTCAGTGACGCTGACCGACGCCATTCAAATTGTGGTCGCGCTTTTGGGATTGATCATCTTAGGATACGCAGTGGTCAGTAGCATTGGCGGCGGTTCGGTATTCACTGGGATCCATACCATCCTCGCCAAGCAGACTCCGGAACGACTAATGTTCATCCCAGAGTGGTCCGCCTTCGGAGCCATGGCGGCTTTTGGAACGTTTCTGACTGGCCTGTTAGGCAACGTACCCGGTCAAGACTTGCAGCAGCGAGTCTTCACCGCCAATAGCCCCAAGACTGCCAGTTGGGCCTGCATACTGTCGGCTGCGGTTTACTTCCCGTTCGGTTTAATCCCGGTCATGCTTGGGTTGGCTGCATTCTCACAAGGCATCCCGTTGCCAGAGAATGATACCGACGGCCACATGCTATTGCCGATGCTAGCCTCGCAATACTTGCACGAAGCCTTGGTCATCGTATTCGTTCTGGCGGTGATCTCGATCATTGTTTCGGTAGCTTGCAGCGCAACCATTTCCGAAGCCACCATCCTGGCCAGCAACGTCCTTGGCGGCTGGAAATTGTTCGAAGGCCGACATCTCCTTCTTGATCGCTTGTGCGTGGTTCTGGTTTCTATCGGTAGTGTTATCTTGGCCTTCAGTGGCAAATCGATCATGGAATTGCTAGACGTTCAATTGTCGATCGCCATGGTCGCGTTGTTCGTTCCCTTGCTGATGGGTGTGTTCGGACGCCCTCGCAATGAGATTTCCGGCGTCTTGGCGATGTTGGTTGGCGGTCTGGTGTGGTGCGCCCGCTATCTGTTCGAGGTCTACTGGATCCCACCTTCTTCCGAAAGCTCGTACGCCCTCTACCCTGAATATGTCTACGAAACCTTGCAGACCAGTGGTCAGAGCGAATTCGTCTCCGGGCTAACCTACGCCTATGCCTGGGTTCCGGCGGACATTCAAGGCTTACTCCTGAGTTTCGTGGGCTATTTTCTCGGGCAATATTTCTTTCGCCATACGCGTGGGCATTTTGATGGACTGACCCGTCCGGAAACGGATGCTGTGGGCAACGCCACCCAGGCTGCTTCTTAACAACCTGCGGTCTCTGGTTGTCGTTTTCCGTATCCGTTCACACTCCGATTAGCCGGAACGCGTTAGCGTCCGGTTTCCGTAACAATTCGAAGAAACCGGACGCTAACGCGTTCCGGCTGATTTAGCTGCAAAAATGCACAATGAATATCGGGGTGTGAACGGTTACCGTTTTCCTCGCCATAGTTAACGATTCCTCCATGAGGACGTTATAAATTTTTGGTGCTGACCACGTGTCGAGCGTTGCATCGGCTAGACTAGGTCTCGTCCGGATCGTCTCTCCAAGTCGTATTTTTTGCTTCTCTTGCATGAAGCTCACCCAGTCGCTGGACGCGTGATTCGATCAACAAACATGGCCGCTAGGTCAGCGCGGCCGCTACGATCGAGTTTGGTTTCAAACCAACCGATCTGCCGGAGCTCGACCCACCCACCTGCCTGCCGTTCCTACGGTCCTTTTTTTGTGAGACGTCTTGCAATGTCTCAAAGGTCGCTTCGATGCAACGAGAACGAATTCGAAAGCTGCGCCGGTCCTGCGCGCGGCGGGCTCTACGGCCCTGCTTGCAACTGGAATCGTTAGAAGCCCGACTGCTGCTCAGCGGTGACCCAATCAATGCTCCGCTATCGAGTGTGCAGCGGCAAGCGCTGATTGCGGGCTTGACCGATGTTGCCAATTGGACAGGTTCGATGGCCAGCACGCAGCAGCTCAATCTGCCTCTCGCGCTGGTCGGTCAGTCGATCCGCCAGTTAGCCAATCCGAGCCAGATGATTTCCACCGGAATCATCGCGGAACTCAACAACACCACGCAATCTGCTCTCAACACCGATCAGTTCGTCGCAGCCATCCAGAATCTATCGCGGACGGCAGGCGATCTGACCATCACTGTGAACCCAGCCAATGTGACCGGTGGCTTGGTCTCCAGCGGGCTGCAGAATGAGCTGCAATTTCAATTTGCATTTGAGGTCGTGCGTCAATCCTCAACGAACCTCGCGATCGACTTCGGACCGAGCGTTGCAGCCATGGGTTGGGGTCTCGACGGACCTTTGTCGTTACCCCTTGCGAGCCGTCTGCAGTTTGGATTGACGTTTGGTTTGGACATAACCCCTGGCTTGACGAGCGACCAAGCCTTTTTCATTCGCCCTGGCAGCTTGTCACTGGGCAGCAGCGTCAACGCAAACAATCTGAACGTGCCTTCTAAAGTAGGACTTCTCAGCGCGAGTTTGATCGGTGGAAATCTCGATTTGAATGCTACGGTTGGAATTGCTTTCACGAACCCAGATCTCGACGCACTGGGCAATATTACGCTGTCGGAATTGAAAGGGAATCCGGTCGACGTGATCGGTTTCCAGACGACGACTCAAGCGGCCCTGAGCGGATCCTTGCCTGTCCAAGCAACTCTTGGAGCACAGTTGTTCGATGCCGCCACTTTGGGTTCGACCCCATCATTGCAGGTCACTTCGGGGAACGTGTTTGCAGGTCCCGAATTGATTCTTGCAACTCCCAATAGCTCCTTTCGTGAACTTCAGTATTTCACCAATCTTCCTGCCAGCGGGCTGCTGACCGCGTTGGAGCGGACGGGTCGGGCCCTCCAGGACTTGACCCCAGCCCTAGACGTCAATCCAACCCTGGGTGGATTTGGATACACCGATGCAACAACCAGCAACACGGTGGACCTAGGCGCTACGTTCGGCAATCTTTCGCGATCGCTCTACGACCCCGTAGTCAGTGCCGCTCGCGCAATGTCGTTGGGCTCGGGCTACTCGCTCGACAACGACGCGGTATTCACAGTCCGAATCAATGGAACGGAATCCGTGAATGTGACGGTCCCTAGGCTAAGCCAATCGTACTTGGAACCCATCGCTACGTTCATTAATCGATTTCTGCCGACTGCGATTCGGACGCGCATCACGGCGGCCAGTGTCGTCGGAGCCGGCGGATCTTACTTCACGTTCCGCGCTGTCGACCCCGCAATCACACAGGTAGAGATTCTTTTCAGCGATCTAAATAACTCAATTGCAAAGAACTTGGGTGTAGCACCTGGTCAACTTAGTTTGCCTTCTTACCGCTTCGATTCGATCCAAGCGTTTGCATCACGCTTGGCTTCGCAGACAAATCTCGCGAGTGTGGAGCCTTTTTATGACATTCCCAACCATCGTCTTTCGTTCCGAGTTCAAATTCTCGGAAGTGCGCAAGCGACGTTGGTTCCACTGCGATTCGACGATGGCTTGGGTCCGTTGAATTATTCGAAACCTACGACGGCTACTTTCTCGGTCACCCCATCCCTGGATGGTCGCCTGGGGATTGAGCTGGATGGATTGCAAACGGTGCTTACCGCGACCGGAGATGCGCCCTCAAACGGTCAGCTTTCGGGGACGGCAACATTCCGTGTGTCGTTGGATGGCGCGGCGCCCGTGACCGTCACGGTGCCGAAGGATATCGGCAACGCATCCATCGATGACTTGGTGACGGATATCAATGCCGCGCTCGCGCTGACCTTACTCCGTTACACCTTGACTGCAGGACGTGTCGGTAATCGCCTAACATTGACATCGGCCACAGGCACGGGTTTGCTGGTCGAAGCCACGGCGGGCAATCCGGCTGCGACCCAGTTGCAACTCGCTGGCGTTGGCGTTGTAGCTCAGTGGAATGATGCCGTGTCATTGACGAGCGGCTCGCAGCTGCGACTGGAATCGTTGATCGCCAGCGCCTCCATCACGGGCGCGGCTTCATTGGGAATTTTGCCGGTCAATCTTTCTGCTGGTTCCATCACCATAACGGCCGATACCCGTGGATCGCTCGGAAGGCTACTGACCCTTTCGGAGTTAGCTAATCCGACTCCTGGTGATTTTCTAGTGGTACCGGCGTTGACGACCCTAGCAGGCAACTTCGTTCCCGCCGTGGATGCAGCACTTCAGGTCACGGCGGCCAACCCCGCATCCTTGACGCTGGGATTGGCCGTACCCAATCAATGGGCGACGCGCTTGCAGGCCACAGGGGACGCGCCCGCAAATGGTCGATTGCTCAGTGCAGCCAAACTGGTGATCACGTGGGGCGAGGGAACGTCGGTGGATGTCGATGTACCTGTCGACAGTACCAATCAATCGATGGATGATTTGGTGGTCGACATCAACGCCGCGATCGGCGTCACTCGCCTTCGGGGGAACGTTGTCGCGTCGCGATCCGCCAATCGCATCGTGCTGTCCTCCTCAGGCTTCTACGCGCTGCGTGTCGACTCACCTGCGGGAAATTCAGGAGATATCTCGCTCCATCTTCGCGGCATCACGGCCTCGCCCGCAATCGTCGCCAACGCAAATGCCGTTTTTCAAGAGCGGCTCGCGCCGTTATCGACGTTTCGGATTGAGGACTTTATCGGTGGCGTTCAAGGCATTGTGGATTTGTTTGACAACCATTACCTCAACCACTTAACGAGCGAGCTGCCGCTGATCGGTCAAAGCCTCGACGATGTGTTGGGTGCAAGTCAGAAACTAAAGGCTTCGATCGTCACCATGCAGGCCCAAGGTGGATTGTCCTTGAAACTCGCAGCACAAGGCATCGTCAACAATCTGCGCAACGCCATTCGATCCCTTCCCAGCACGTTGCCTGTCGGCAGCATGGACGATCTGAATGCCGTGTACGAAATTCTTCGTCGCGCGGCCCAAAACGCAGAACGGGTCGATATCCCATCCCAGGTTCACTTGGCCAGCGTAATTGTGGCCTCGATCACACCCTACATGGCTGCGATCGCGAAAGTGAATTTACCGGGAACAGATATGGTTCCACTGAATCAGGTACTGGCACAGCTTCAAGGTGCGACCCCGTCTTTGTTACAACTGGCGAGCGGGTTTTCTACCGCCATGGGGGTCGGTGTTACGACAGGCACATTTGCAAACGCAAAACTGGATGGATTTCAGCAAGCCCTCATTGTGCGCACCACCTGGAACGATTCACTTAGTCGCGCGTTGCCATTGACCTCGCTCGCATTGCCCAACGGCTTGGGGCCACTAAAGTTCGCGGCGGGTAGCACCGTGACCATGTCTGCAACTCGCGACTTCAAGTTCGACTTCGGGTTCAACTTCTCGACCGGACTCCCCTTCTTGCTCGACACCAGTCGCTTCAATGCTTCGGCGTCCTTGGCCACTAGCGGATCGACCTATGCAGGAAAAATTGGCGGCATCGCGGTCAATCTGGGTAACCCCAGCAAACCCATTTCAATCTTACTTCGAACGGCGGCCAATGGCACTCCGGCGCGTTTCGATGTTCGTGTCAATACGACCTCGGACACCAATGACATTGGGAACATTCCATTTGCATCTGTCCCCGCGAGTTTGAATTACTCTAGTGTTGATGCCAAGATGGACGCGGTTATGCCCGTCTTCGTGACGGGCGTCGACCGCGGTAATGTGACGATGGCATGGACCGTTCCCGGTGCTTCGCTACCGACCCCACCGGTGGTTACGGCCCCCAACGACTTGGTGCCGACACTCCAGAGTTTGCCATACGACTTTTCAATCTTGACCGATGGCATTGATCAGTGGAATGTTCGGTTCAAGGAGCTGATTCGCGCGGAGATTTTGGCCAAATTCCCATTGGTGGGCGATGATCTGAACATCGACCAAGGATTCATTCAGTACTTGGAGAACCAGTTTGCATCGGCCGTGGATTCGGCCATTGCGGCCAATGGCGGCATCGATTCAACAACGTTTCGAACCGCGCTCTACGACAATATCGAATCGGCGCTAGGAACCCAGTTGGCCGCAGGTAGCCTTTCAGTCACCGCCACAGGCTCCCCAGAGATTCGGTTTCGAATGCGCGGTAGCGATGCGTATACGGCAGGTCTTGACTCAAACCTTCCCGGCTTGAACTTTCAAGTCACCGAGGGGAGTCTGGTCCGTGTCCGATTCGACTACGACATGCTGTTGGGTTTTGGGCTCAGCAAGACCGAAGGCTTCTACTTCGTCATTCAGCGCGAGCCCGCCAATCCAACGGGACCTCAACTGCGTTTGGATATTGCCGCTGAACTTGACAAAGACAGCCAATTCAAAGCGGGCTTGCTCGAACTGCCAGTCGTGGTAACTCCGAAGCTGGATGCGGGGGGACAATCCGTTTCCAAAACTCCTTTGGCTTCGATTCTGGTCACGCTTCCCGACACGGACAATCATTTGACAATCGATCAAGTCGATTCGTCGCTGTTTGCCAATGAGTTCCAGATTCGATTTGGCTCTGGCGGTGCAACTTCCCGATTGAGTCTGTTTCTCGCCGCCAATGCATCGGATCCTGTGTTAGGGGATCTCGGACTACCCAATTTGGTAACCGACTTGCTGGTCGACCAAAACTTCCCAGCAGGATCGGGCTTGGATATGGGGACGATTCCCCAAGTTCGATTGAACAACATTGGCCTGGGGCTCGGTTCGACTCTCACCAAAATCGTAAAACCGATCGTCGATAAAGTGAACGATCTTATCGCACCTGTCCGCCCGGCGATCCTGGCCTTGGACCAAGAAGTGCCCATGCTCTCCAAGTTGGTGAGTAAGGCCGGCGGGGGTCGAGTCACATGGCTCGATGCAATTCAAGCGTATAGCGATGATCCAGATATCGACAATGTGGTAGCAGCCATGCGCAAGGTCGTCGACTTGGTCAAAGGGCTCAATGCGCTGAGCAGTCGGGTCAATACCCTGAGCACGTCGGCCCAGATCGTTTTCGGGGATTACATCTTTTCCCCCGTGTTCGATTTGCGTCAATTGTATCCTGCCGGCATTGATCCTTTTACTGCGGGCACCTTTGTTCCGAGGCCAGAATTTACCCCCACCAACAACGGAACGATCTCGCCCTACGTTCGTGATTCCGATCCCGCCATCGGAGGTTTCCTTGGAGATGAATTGTACGACGATGGTTTTCGATTCCCCATCTTCGAAGACGCCATCAATATCATTCCGCTCCTGTTCGGTCGCGACATCACTTTTGTGACTTGGGATCTGCCTCCGTTCAAGACGCGTTTCAAATCTCCCGAAATATATATCGGAACGATCCTGGTCGGTCCCGTCCCTGTCTCATTAAACGTTGGCATGCTATTTCAGATGGGCGCCAATATTGGGATCGGTTTCGATTCTCGAGGATTTCGGGAAGGTCACGATTTTATCGATGGTTTCTTCTTCAAGGATCAAGGCCGTGCGGGCCCTCCTGTCCTTTCGGTTGGCGCAGGCGTCTACGCCAACGCATCGGCGGGTATTCCTTACGTCGCTTCGGTTGGCATCGAAGGGGAACTGACGGCCAATCTCAATGGCCGTTGGAACAACATCGATCAAGACGATCGGTACCATTACGACGAAGTTCTGGACAATCTAGCCAACGGGCCTCAATGCTTAATGAACTTAAGCGGCTCCATCGAAGCTCAACTCTCGTTCTACATCAGTTACGTGACCTATAGCGTCACGATTCCAATCACGCCGCGCATCACGCTCTTCGATTGGGACGTATATGCCTGCACCCCATTGCCTCCGCCTGAGCTAGCGCAAGTGACCACGACTCAGAGCACCGTCGATGGAAATGTATTGGAATCGGGTACGTTGATCTTGCATGTAGGTCCGTTCGCTCCGTTTAGAAATCCGGGCAAGAGCATGGACGGAGATGACCGGATGTCGGTCACCCAAGTCGCACCGGGGATCGTCTCGGTGACCGGTTATGGCCAAAGCAAAACGTATGGGACCGCTGCCCAACCGGTGACCGCGATCTATGCCGATGGCGGGATCGGCAACAACGCGATCTCCATGGATGCGACCGTTACGCTCCCGACGCTATTGTTGGGTGGCCCAGGCGATGATGTTCTGCGGGGAGGAAGCGGGCCGAACCACATCATTGGGCGAGGCGGCAAGGATATCCTTATCGGCGGCATCGTGGATGACATCATCGAGGGCGGTGGGCTTACCAATGTGAACGAAGCCAAGATGTACGGTGGACCCGGAAACGATCGGCTGGTTGCATTCGCTGGAATTAATTTCCTCGACGGTGAAGATGGTGAGGATATCTTGCAGGGGGGACCTGGTCCTGACGACATTTACGGCGGTCGCGGTGACGATCAGATTTTTGGCGGTGGCGGCGCGGACAAGATGTTCGGAGAAGAAGGCAACGACACGATCTTTGGTCAAGGCTTTCAGGGAGTTTATGTCGAAGGCGGCCGCGGCGACAATTTAATCTTCGGCAGCAATGGTCCGGATACGATCTACGCGTCGATCCCAAGTGACCCCTTGGGTTTTTCTGGCCGCAACACGGTCTTTGCCAACGCTGGAAACGATGTGGTTTACGGTGGGATCGATAACTTCAATGAGATCCATGGCGGTCCAGACGACGATCTGCTTTATGGGGGCAACGCTGCCGATTTGATCCATGCCGACAGCGGTATCGATCTAGTATACGGCTTCGGTGGCGACGACACGTTGTATGCGGACTCCGGCGTCAATACCATCTACGGCGGGGTAGGCAACGACGTGATTTACGGCAGTAGCGGGAATGGTTCACGACCGTTCAACTGGCCGAGCCAAACTCCCTACGGATACGACGATACCTATGCCGGTTCGGGCGTGGACTCTTTGTATGGCGAGGCCGGGAACGACACGATTTACGGTGGGGTTGGAACCGGAAGCATCGACGGAGGTTCCCATGGAGATTTTCTTTTCGGTGGGACCGGCGAACAGTACCTTTTTGGCGGCGACGGTGACGATCTCATTCGCACAGGTGATGGCAATCAACACCATTCCGGCGATGCAGGCAACGATCTGCTCGAGCAGCGTGTAGCAGCCTCCCAGACTCTTACCGACACGACACTCCTCGGTCGAGGTGATCAATCGTATGCTTTGATCGAGCGTATTCAATTGATCAATAGTTCACTTTCGGGCGGTATGGTCTTTGACGTCGGGGGTTATCGTGGCACGGCAACGTTGATTGGTTCGGTAGCGTTCAACGATACCATCCGAACTTCCATCGATGCCGACATCGCATTGGCGGACGGGAACCTCAAGACATCGATGGGGGGCAGTTTCCTACTTCAAAACATCGTCCGCGCCCAACTCACTGGCGTACGCATGGACAACCTTTTCGATGTATCTCTTTGGACGGGCACCGCCACCCTCACCGGTGGCACAGGCTTGGATCGAGTGGTCAGTGTCGGCGATTTCAATGTCGTGTTGAGCGATGCGCTCTTGAGCCGAACGAATCGCGGCGCTATCACGCTTAGCGGAATTCGAGCCATCACACTGGCAGGTGGGCTTAGCAACAACACGCTTGATGCGACTGACTTTTCGGGAAGCGCGTGGATGTACGGCGGTGGCGGTAACGATGTGCTCCGAGGCGGCAGCGGCGACGATTACCTCGATGGTGGTCTCGGCACCAACACCTATTACGGAAACGGAGGTGACGACGTCATCGTGGCCATCGCCGGAGGATCGGCGACGATTTTTGGTGGAGATGGCGACGATGTTATTTATGGCAGTGAATTCAACGATCCAATCGATGCGGGTGCGGGTCGCGATCGCGTTTATGCGCGGGGTGGGATCGATACAGTCAATGGTGGCGATGGAGACGACATCCTCGATGGTGGCCTCGGCAACGACATCCTCAGCGGAGACGCCGGCAGCGACGTGATCGTCGGCGGCCCGGGCAACGATATCCTTTATGCCTTCCGCGCATCGGGATCCGGCGACGATGGCTTGGTGAACTACTTGTACGGCGACTTTGGAACCGCGGGAGACGAGCCTGGTGTTGGCAACGATACCTTGAATGCTGGGATCGGCAGTGACTGGAGTTTTGGCGAAGGTGGAACCAACAACTTCACCGGTGGCGGTCCAGGCGCGGAACGGCGCGATGGCGTGGCGCCTGGATTGCGGTCTTCAGTTCCACCGGCCGACCCCCCCATCCCTGTTCCCGATTTTTGGCCACCCACGCTCTCGGGACAATCGAGCTCCTTCACCATCGATGGGGTAACGAGTACAGGCCGCTGGACGGAACTCAACGGCTCTGGATCCGAGGGAGGAGTCAGTCGGTCGGTGGCCGCCGCTCAATCCCCCGTAGTGGCCGTGGGTGCAGCGGGACCCTGGTTGGCATGGACCGATGCCCGCTCGGGTTCACCTCAAGTCTACGTGGACCTGAATACGATTGCGGGCTGGCAAGAGTACGCCGGTAGCGCGTCCGGGGGAGGCATAAGCGATCCTACAGGTGGGGCTGGGAGCCGTGCGGAACGGCCGAGTATTGTTCTCGATAGCGCTGGATTGCCGATCGTGGCTTGGACTCAAGTTGTCGGATCGAGTCGAAACATAGTCGTCGCGCGCTTCGATGCCCTCGCCAACTCTGGCAATGGCGCTTGGGTCGCGCTAGGGACATCACTCAATGCAGGTGGCATTAGCGGCACTGGACTTGCGGATCGCGCCACGGTGGTCATGACCACCGATGGACCGGTGGTGGCTTGGCTGGAAACCGTGGGAGGCGTAAGCAACGTGTACGCCAAACGATTTCAAGGAGGCGCATGGGTTGGCTTAGGAACCAACGGCTCCAGCGGGAGCGGGGTATCCGGTTCCGCCACGTCGATCTCGGAGTTCGCCATGGCCGCAGATGGGAACAATGTTTCCATTTTATGGACTCAGTCAATTGGGGCTCGTACCCAAATTTATGGCAAAGCCCTTTTAGGGACCACCTGGACGGAGCAAGGTGGTTCTAGCTCCGGCAACGGCATCAGTGGCACCACCGGTTCGGCGTCGGCTCCCAGCCTGGTCTCTCTCAGCAATGGTCAATGGATCGCAGCCTGGCAGGACGCATCGAGTGGCCGCTGGGAGATCTATGCCGCGCGCTACGAAGCAGGGCAGTGGCTGGAGGCAGGCGACGGCGCACGATCATCCGGCGGCGTTTCCAACACCCGTGGTAGTGCAACCGCTCCCAAGCTAGCTGCGAATGGCGATCAAGTCAGTTTGGTATGGCAGGATGATCGACGTGCGGCAGGTACAGGCAATTCTACGGCACTGTACTTCAAGCGTTGGAAGGTCAATCAGTTCGTGGAGGAGCTCTCCGGCGATTCACGGGATCGCGGCATCGCGCTCTTTGTGGGGGCGCCAGGTACGCATGCGGTAGCCCTCGATGCTGCTGGACATCCCTTTGTCGCTTGGAGTGATACGGCCTCCGGAAAATCGGAAGTGTATTTGCAGGTCAACAAGTTCGATTTGGGGACCGTTCATTACGTCAATGATTTGGACCTGACGGCCAACGCTGTCGCGGAAAATGCTTACTCGCTCGCCGCGGGGAACGATGCTCGTAACGGACTGACTCCACAAACCCCGAAGCGAACGATTCAGTCGGTACTTAACGATGCGAGCAATCCACTGGGAGTTGGCGATGTCATCCTCGTCGATGCGGGAAGCCATGTCGGCGCACAAATCGCTGGAGCCGCAAAGAATGGCGTACTGATCCTGGGGCCAACTAGCACCGCTGCGATCCTAACCACTCCACTGAACATCACAGCGGTCGATCGATTGACGGTCAGCGGCTTGCGAACGCTGGCAGGCATTCGCATCACCAATGCAACACAAGTAACGATCCAAGACAATGACTTACGGAACGCAGGTGTCACGTTTTCGGGAGGCAGCGACGTTCGAATCGTGAGCAATCAATTCCTAGGCGCAAGCACCGCGGTCATGATCAGCGGCAATGCTCAAGGGGCGATCGTGGCTTCCAATGTCATTCGCAACGGATCCACTGGTTTGCGACTTACCACGGGTGCCATGCTTTCGGCCGCATCGTCACTCAATGTCCGCAACAATCGGATCGACGGCACCACCAACGGATTGATCATCGAGACGACCGCGCAAGGCAGGATCAGTCGCAACCGCATCGCCAATGCGTCCACTGGCATGCAATTGCTGGCTTCTTTCGCTGGGTTGATCACTGAGAATACGGTCCGTAATTCGAGCACGGGGATCCTCTATGCCGCAGCAAATTCACTCGATGCCAATCTCTTGGTCGCCAACACCACGGGCATCGCTACCTCGGTCGGTTCGACTGCGAACGGTTTGGGATATTTCGGGACGACGCGTCCCAACCGCATCCAAGGCAATACCACCGGGATCAGTTTGTCGCAGAGCGCCGTCGTGCAACGTCAGTACGTATGGGGTAACAGCAATGGCGTGACTGGAGTGGGATCCGTGATCCCGAACGGTTTCTCCGACGCCAACACCATCGGCAGAAATGACGTAGGCATCAACATCAGCGGAACAATTCAATACACGCATTTTCAGCGCAATACGATCGCTATTGCTGCAGCCGATAGGCAACTGATCGCGCACAACGAGCTATTGGACAACGCGTTGGGCGTGGACATTGTAGGTGATACAGACGTCCGCATCTTCGGCAACACCATGGTTACCAAAAGTGGCTCGAACATTCGCCTCCGCAACTCCGCTAGTGTTGTCGAAATCAGGAACAACATTCTATGGACGGGCGATGGCTACAACATGGACGTCGACAACAACAGCACCGCTGGATTCTTCAGTGATTACAACACGCTTATTGCGGGTGCTGGCGGCAAGTTGGTTTACTGGACCAAGGACTTCACCGATCTTCTGGACTGGCAAGAGGACGTGGCAAAGTTCGATTTGCATTCGACCGGATCGACAGCCCTCGCGCCTCGCGGAGCCGAGCCCCGCTTTGTTAGCCGAGGCTTGCAGGACCTTAGGT
Organism: Pirellula sp.; assembly: GCA_041752005.1. Classification (GTDB taxonomy): domain Bacteria; phylum Planctomycetota; class Planctomycetia; order Pirellulales; family Pirellulaceae; genus JBKCUI01. The sequence continues at coordinate 83,829 of JBGSHV010000035.1, forward strand.
TGTTCGATCTGACAGCTCGGCTACGGTTTACAAGTCCTTCGGTCGACGCGGGTGATCCTCTGGCCGACCAAGCCCGAGATCCCGAGTTTGTCAACCAACTGACAAACCCGAGCTTTGAATCCGGATTGACCGGTTGGACCGTGACACCTGGCACCAGCAATATTGGCTCGATCATTCCGGCTGCCTTCGATGGCCTTAGCTATTTCAAAGCGGGTACAAGCCAGACAACCACGCTAGAGCAATCCGTTGACTTGATCGCCGCTGGCTTTCTTCCCGGAAGTATCGATGCATTGCAGTACGCAGCTTCTTTCGGCGCCCGAGTACGTTCTGCGAATGAAACACCGATCGATCGTGGCACGCTGATCGTTTCCTTCTTGGATGCCAGTGGCAGCACCATCGGAACTTCGGTCAGCATGCCAGCGGCAAACGTCAGCGATCGATGGGAATTGCTGGGTGATCGAGCTTATCTGCCTGCGCTGACGCGGCGGATTCGTTTCCGTTACGAGGCGGTTCTCGCGACGGGAGCGAGCAACGATGTCTTCATCGACCACGCCTTCGTGTCCCTAACACTTAGAGGTGCAGGAATCGATGTTGGGGCACTGGGCAATGCGACCACGGATCTCGATACTGCGCCCCATCTGCGATTGCTCTCGCCGGACCTTTACAAGGATTGGGAACGCGACAAGCCGGTCGAAATCCGGTGGGATTCATTTGGCAATGCCGCAGGATCGGCCATTGCGATTCAGTTGTTGCAAGACTCTCCCAGCGGACCCGTCTTGGTAACGAATATTTCAACAGGTACGGTCGACGATGGTTCTTTCTCTTGGATAGCCGCCAATAGCGGGATCGACTACGGCACCTACGGATTGCGGATCCGAATTTCGTTAGCAGCCAACGCCACCATCATGGACCGTAGCATCGAAACCTTCACGGTTCCGGAAAACACCATCACTTATTTCGTGAACGACCGTTCCAGCGCGGGGGATGAAAGCACCCTGAGCTTGGGCAGCAATCGCAACACAGGGAAATTGGCATCCGCACCTAAACCGTATCCAAACAATGTGTTGCGGATCTACACGCTCAGTTCGGGAGATACGCTTACGATCGATACGGGCAACTACCCCTTGCTTAGCCCATTGATTGTCTCGAATATTTTGGGTGTTGGGGACGACGAAGGGTTCTTGATGCGAGGTAGCGTGTCGCACTCGACTCAGTGGAGCCACGCCAACCCCTGGACGATCGCGCCGATTTTGGAATTGAATGACGCGGACTTTATGACGCTCCGCAATCTGACGCTTGTGGGTGGAACGATCGGACTCTCGGTCCGAAACGGTAGCACGAATTTGAACGCCGACGGCGTCCGCGCATTGACTGCGACCCAACAGGGAATACTCATCGACACCGGATCCAGCGCTGAGTCATTGATACGATTAGTGGTCGATGGCAGTTTAGGGGGCGGACTGCGGATCGCTGGCGGATTGGGTAGCTTGAGCGAAAGCCTATTCCAAAACAATCGCGGGATCGGATTGGAATTGGTGGACGTCGGACCGGCGGCAATCGAGGCCAACAGAATTTTCAATAACACCGGCAACAATGTGGTCGGGGTCAAAATCAACAACGTGTCGGCCTCTCCCACAGTTTTTGGCTCGAGCGATGTTCTGCCGGGTCGTGGCAACGTCGTTCACGACAACTCATTCGGCATCCAAGCCTCGGGGAGCGTGCGGATCGATGGCAACACGGTCTACAACCACCTGGGCGCTAATGTCTATGGAATTTCGGTAACGAACAATGCGACCGCTAGTCGCAACGTCGTCTACGACAACACTTGGGGGATCTACACCAATTCGGGAACCGTCGCAGAGAATCGAATTTATCATCAAGCCGCGATCGGTGTAGTGTTGGATGGTATCCCCCGTATTGAACGCAATGTTATTTACAGCAACCCGATCGGTGTCCGAGGCAGCTTTGCCTTCGGAGGTTCGTTGACAGGCAATATCATCTACGCCAATAGCTCCGTGGGAGTTTGGCTGAGTCGGGCTAGCTACTACGGGACTCCCGCTACTTTCGTCGGCAATACCTTGTTCCAAGAGTCCGGCGATGCCTTGCGTTTTGACACAACCTCGACCAACGTGCGATTGCGTAACAACAACATTTGGGTTAGCGGCGGAATCGGGCTGAATATCGCAGCGGATTCTCAGGGCGGATTCCAGAGCGACTACAACAATCTGTACGCCACAGGTAGTGGTGCAATCGCTTTGTGGCAGAACGTCATCCGAACCAATCTGAGCGCGTGGCGAACCACCGCGTTCACCGATTTGAACAGTTTGAGCGTCGATCCAACGTTCGTAAACATGGTCGGGGCGGACGAAATCCTCGGTTACTCGACTCCGAGCAACGACGGCCGTGACGACGACTTTCATCTGATGAGTCCTCAAGGCAGTTTCCACGGCATCTCCTTTGCCCCGGTTGCTACATCCGCTGGAACCGGAGCGCCTGTCTACCTGATCTCGGGTGGCAATCCAATCTTGGATCAAGGCAGATCTCGGTTGATCGACCGCGGTGCTCCGACCGATAGCTTTGCTGCCGAGCCCACGCCCAACGGTGGCTACATCAATATCGGAGCCTACGGCGGAACGAACCAAGCGTCGATCAGCCCCGTGGAGTACTTGACCGTCACCACCCCGGACGGAGGCGAGGTTTGGCCTCAGGAACAGCAGTTCGCGATCCGTTGGCGAACCCAAAGCCCCTTGGGAACGACCACCTTCACCATTGAATTGTTGCAGGCCGACACTACGGTCCTAACCATCGCCAATAGCGCGCCCGATACCGGCGAATACTTATGGACCGTTCCAGCGTCGCTACCCGAGGCAGACGACTATCGAATTCGGATACGAAGGAATGACGCTGCAACGGTCTTGGACACTAGTGACGATCCGTTTTCAATTCGACGACCGATCAGCATTTACTACGTTAACGACGGCACCGTCGAAACCGGAGATTGGACCACAGCGGTCGGAAACAATGGGAATACCGGATTGTCTCCAAACGACCCCAAAGCATCGATCAGCGCCCTCCTCGCGGCGTACGTAATGAAGCCTGGGGATACGATCTTGGTCGACAATGGGATCTACACCCTCTCGACTCCACTCATACTCAACGCGGCGGCCAAAGGCATTACGATCCGGGGTTATTTCAACAACAGTTTCCCAACGCGGACGACAATTCTCGATCGAGGCAATACCGCCTTCAACGCAATCGAACTACAGAATGCGGATGACGTTACTCTGGATCAGTTGACCATTCGCAATGCCTACCATGGTGTTTTCGCGTCCAACACCTCCGACAGTGATCGGCTGTCAGTCACCAACAGTTACTTTGTCAGTAATTTTTACACCGGCATCTATCTCGATCCCACCAACGATTTCGCAACCCTGCAAAACAATCGCTTTGATCTCGGCAGCACCTACTATGCAGCCTTGCTCTACGGAAGTGACTCGATCGTCAGCACCAACACGTTTACCAACAACGGTTTCTATGGAACCATTGAGGTGCGGGGCGCTCGTTCGCTAATTAGTAACAACACGTTTGCGTCCCTTCGCAACGGTGTCAACATCAACAACTTTTCTCAAGCGGTACCAGCCGATAGGATCACCGTCCGAGACAATGTCTTCAGCGACATGCGCGAATTTGCGGTCAATACGTCCATCAATGTGTTGGTGACAGGCAATGACATTACGAGGTCGGATGTCGGAATTCAGGGTGGGGGTGACTTCCGAAACAATAGCGTGCGCGATGGGAATCTAGGAATCAACGCGGGATACAACGCCAGCGTGGAAGGGAATCGGATTTTCCACAACCGTGGTATCGGGTTGGCGTTATCTAGCAATGCCACCAACACGGACAATCGGATTTACGATAACAACATCGGCATCCAAACCGACCTGGGATACTCGGGAGTCGTCAACAATAACTTCCTTGTCAACAACACGAGCTTTGGCGTGTACGTTGTGGGCACGGGTTATTACGGCGGCACCCCCACGATCAGCCGCAATACCATCGTCCAGGAACGGGGGGATGCCGTGCGCGTGGTCGATAGCCGGGCGCAGAATGTCTTTGTCCGCAATAACATTATGCGGATCGGTAGCGGCACAGCTATCAACGTCAACAGCGACTCAGGTCGCGGATTCCAAAGCGACTACAACGTCATCCACGTTAATGGCACCGGTGGAATCGGCCTTTGGGAAGGCGTTCTGTTCTCCGATCGCGCGGACTGGTACTACGAGGTCGGGCTCGATCAACATAGTCTCTTTGAGGACCCCCAATTTGTTGACTTGGATGGACCGGACAATGTACTCGGGTTTAGTCAAGGACGCGGATTGACAACCTCCTATTTCGCGAATAGCACATTGACGGGAGTCCCATTCGCAACGCGTGTCGAAACGTCGATCGGGTTCAACGTAGGCGGCGGGACACCACTCGTTGGTTTGCCCTCGGATCAATTCAGTGTCCTTTGGGAAGGCCTTTTTGTTTGTCCCTGCGCCGGGGAGTTATACGTTTTTCGAGACATCCGATGAAGGGATGCGTCTGTATCTCAACGGCGGTTCGACTCCGGTTATCGATCAATGGAACTACGCCAGTGGCGTCGAGCAAACCTACACTACGTCCTTTGCAACTTCCGGCTGGATTCCCGTTCGCATCGAGTATCGAGAACTGACAGGGGCTGCATCGCTGGCTTTCCAATGGTCAGGTCCAGGGATCAACAAACAGATTGTCTACTCCGAATACCTCAGTCCGATTCTGATTCCGAGCTTCGGGGATTATGGCACCGACGATAGTTTTGTCCTCTCTGCAACTTCGCCCGCGATTGATAGCGGGCATCCCGATGACTTGTACTTTTATGAATCCATGCCCAACGGTGGACGTGTCAACATCGGGGCTGGAGGCAATACCCCGGCGGCTCAAACCAGTCCACTTCAGAATTTGCAGGTTCTATCCCCCAATGGACTTGAGAAGTACGAGCAGGGACAAGGAGTAACGATCAGCGTCCGCAGCAACGGTCTACGGACGCAGCAGCCCACGGTCTTGCTCAACGGTGCTAGTAGCGCATTGGGACCTTGGTCGGCGGGCACTGCTTTTCAGAAATCGGGCTCAGTGAGCTTTGCTAATAACGAGTTCGCGACAGCGACCATCGATCGCTCGGGGGTTAGCGATCCGATTCCGGAATCGCTTTATCGAAGTTATCTCGGAAGCGGTTTCGGTGTTGGCGCGACGCTGCGACTGTCCTTACCTGTGGCCGATGGCGAGTACTCGATTCGCTTGCACTTCATCGAGGGCCAGGTGTCGACAGCCGGCACCCGGCAGTTCGATATCCGGGTCAATGGGACAACGCTCCGCTCCAACTTTGACATCTATGCAGCGGCGGGTGTTCGGTTCAAGGCAATTTCGGAATCGCTTGTCGGTCTCACTGCCTCGCAGGGCAACGGCTTGACCATCGATCTGGTGAGCTTGACCGCGAGTTACCAAGCCATCTTGGCCGCCATTGAGATCTTTACCCAGACGCCGTTGGGAACGGCGGCACCGACCGTGGCGCTCGAGTTCAGTCCAGACGGCGGTTTGAATTGGATCGGGATGGCGGGCGCTCAAGCCATTCCGCTGGACCGTTGGGGCAACGCAAATTTCACGTGGGCCATTCCACCGAGTCAGACCGAGGGGAACCAATATCTCGTGCGGGCGCGGACCCAAGCCAATACCGGAGAAATTGTCGATAGGTCGGACAGTCCCTTCCTAATCGCTAATTCTGGGAACGACTATTTCGTCAACGACGATTCGCAGGCGGGCGATGTATTTACCAACGCAATCGGGAGCAATGCGGCCAGTGGGAAATCGCCAGATCAGCCGCTGGCTTCCCTCGCAGCTCTGTTGACGGCCTACCAATTCAGTCCTGGAGATGTGGTCCACATCGATACCGGCAATTTTCGGATGATTCGAACCCTGACACTGTCGAACAAGCATACCGGCTTACGACTCGAAGGGCCCGTCACCGGAAGCGCCGTGCTCGATCGTAACAATTTGAACTTCAACATGTTCGATTTACAGAACGCGGACAATCTGACTTTCGATCGCTTATCGTTTCGGCGTGCGTACCATGTGTTCTCCGCGGCCGACGGATCCGACAGCGATGGAATGACTGTGTCTAACAGCTTTTTCTCGGAGAGTCTCTATTCCGGTTTGAATTTCGCAGCGACCAATGATTTTGTCACCGTCCACGATACGACCTTTAATCTCGGCTCGCAGTATTACGGGATGCTCCTTTCGGGCGCCGACAGTTTGGTCGCGGACAACCTATTCACCAACAACGGTTTTTACGGATCGCTCGAAGTGCGGGGAGCGCGTTCCGTGGTCCGCGACAACACCTTCCAAACCGTCCGAAACGGCGTGGCCGCAATTTCGAATAGTACAAATCCCGCAGACCAGATCTCTGTGACTGGCAATACAATCCTCGATGCCCGGGATTGGGGTATCTCGTCAAACAACGTTCTCAATTCTATCTTCAACAATACGATTGTTCGTTCGGGTACGGGTATCACGGGTAGCGGTCAAATTTACGACAACATTGTCAGTGATGGTATTACGGGTTTATCTATCTCGAGCGCGTCGACCGTTGAAAACAACCGCATCTTCCACAATACAGGGGTCGGATTGGCGGTCGCCTCCGGTGTTACGACTCGAGGCAATCGTATCTACGATAACGGTTATGGCATACAGACCGAGTTCGGATATTTTGGAACCGTTAGCAACAATTACCTAGTCAACAATTCGGTCGCTGGCTTTTTGGTTTCGGGTGCTGGCTACTACGGTGGCACACCGACCGTTAGCAACAACACCATTCTGCAGTCCACCGGGGATGCAATACGAATCGTCGATTCGAGGACGCAAAACGTACGATTCGAAAACAACATCGTGCGCGTGGCGAGCGGCTACGTTTACAATATCGATGCGGATGCCGCACGGGGTTTCAACGCAGACTTCAACGTCATCGACCGAGTTGGCGACGGACGTATAGCCCGTTGGGAACAAACCGATTTCAATGATCGCGCGGATTGGTTCTACGAAGTCGGTATGGATTCGAACAGCCGCTTTGAGGATCCGCAATTCGTCGATCTCGCGGGTGCTGACGATGTGCTTGGTTACGAACGTGGCTTTGGCTTGAACACCGAGTACTTTGACAACAACAGTTTGTCCGGGACACCTTTTTTGACTCGGAGGGAAGCGTCCATCGGGTTCAATGTCGGCGGGGGAGCTCCGGTCACTGGTCTGCCGTCAGACAATTTCAGTGTTCGCTACGATGGCTATCTCTATGTTCCGGCATCGGGGAACTACACGTTTTACGCCACCGCGGACGATGGAATTCGTTTGTTCCTTAATGGCAGCATCACGCCGGTGATCGATCAATGGTCGCTGCCTGCAGCGGAACGTACGTACACGACTTCGTTCGCGGCAGCAGGCTGGATACCGTTCAAAATCGAGTATCGAGAGCTGTTGAATTCTGCCTATTTGTTCTTCCAATGGTCCGGACCTGGGATCGCCAAACAAACGGTCTCGGCGGACTACCTTAATCCGACTCCGACGCTGGTGTACGGTGACTTCGGTGCGGACGACAATTTCTCGGTGGCGTCGACTTCACCTGCAATTGACGGTGGCAATCCGAATGCTGCCTACTTCCGAGAACGCATGCCCAACGGAGGAAGGATCAACATCGGAGGTTCCGGCCAGACATCGCTCGCGGAGCTCAGTGGTGATCAGACCATTCAATTGCTATCGCCCAACGGTCTCGAGAAGTTTGAGCAAGGTCAAACGCTGCCCATCCAGATCTTGAGCAGCGGTCTTCGAAGTTCTCAGCCAACTCTCTTGATCAATGCAGGAAGCACTGCCGTGGGCGCATGGCAAGCTGGGAGCAACTACCTCGCCGCCGGGTCTTCAAGTTTCGCGAATAACGAATTTGCGACAGCGACGATTGATCGCTCGGGCGTGTTGGACCCGATACCAGAGGATCTTTATCGCACCTACATCTCTGGCGGAGGCGGGGTAGGGGGCATCCTTCGGATTCAAATGCCAATACCCGATGGCAACTACTCGGTCCGCTTGCACTTCATCGAAGGCATCTACACGACAGCCAATTCGCGCAAATTCGACATCAAGATCAACGGGACTGTGGTTCGCGCTAGCTACGATATTTTTGCCGCGGCCGGAGCCCGCTTCAAAGCGGTGGCCGAATCCTTTAGCGGGATCACCGCCTCGGGCGGTACTGGCCTATCGCTCGAAATCGTCAATGTCGGCGGTGCCGCGGGAATCATCGCCGCCCTGGAAATCATGACCGATACGCCGCTCGGTGTGGCTCAACCAACCACTTCCTTGGAGTATAGCAGCGACGGTGGGATTCTATGGCAACCGATCGCCGGGGCGAGCGCTGTGGCCCTGGATCGTTGGGGACGTGCCAGTTTCCCCTGGACGATCCCTAGCAATGCGACGGAATCCACGCAGTATCTCGTCCGTGCGACGTCCAACGGTGCGATGGGGTTGCTCTCCGACGTCTCGAATAGTGACTTCACTATCGCCAACGACGGAGTCGACTATTTCCTCAGTCCCAGCGGGGACAATCGCAACAATGGCAAACAGGTCGACCAGCCAATGCGTTCGCTATCGGGTTTGGTCAACGCCTACGATCTCGATCTGGGCGACCTCGTTCATCTGACAACGGGTACGTATCGAACGTATCGCAACGTCATCTTAGCGCAGAGCGATTCGGGAGTCACGTTCGAGTCCGATCCCAGCGCGCCCGCGATCTTGAATCGCGGGAACTATTCAACCGCGACTCGAGCGATCGAGTTTGCCGGAGCCGATTTTGTCACGCTCGATGGATTGCAACTGACCGGTGGAGAAAACGGTCTGCTTTCGATCGATGGTAGCGGTTCGACCGACAACACCATTACCCGCAGCCAACTCTTTGGAAACACCAATGCCGGTCTACAAATCGGGAGCGGCAGTAACAATTGGACCATCTCGAATAACCAGATCTACGGATTGCCTGGTGGGGCGACCACGGATGATCAAACCTTCGGAATCTTCTACTACTACGGGACCATCAGTGCCGGCCATCGGATCCTTGGCAACGAAATCTACGACCATGCGAACACCGGCATATACGGTTCGACCCTGGATACATTGATTGAGAACAATGACGTTCACGGGAATCGTTATGGCATCTATGCTCAGTTCGGCATCGGTTCGGGACAACTGCCCTTGGTCATTCGCGATAATCGTGTTCGCGACAATCGCGATTATGGCATCTTCGCGAACAGCAATAACAGCTTGGCCATTGAGGTAACCGGAAACAAAATCTATGGCCATTCCGGCGTAGGCGATGTGGGTCTCTATGCACACAACGGTACCTTGGCCAACAAGAATCAAGTCTTCGAGAATGCCGTTGGTATTTCTACCTCCTCAGGTTCGTCGGGAGTGGCCAATGTTAGGGACAACCGTTTGTACGGCAATAGTGTCGCCGCAGTAACGGCCGATGGCTTGTCCAATGTCGATGGCAACTACATCTATTCGAATTCCATCGGTGTGCAGACCAACGCTTCGTTCAATGGAGCTGTCGGTCGTAACTTAATCTATGCCAATACCAATCGCGGCATCTCAATTCAGAACAGCAATAGTTCTTCCACAGCCGAGTATGCGAACAACACGATCTACCAGCAAGTCGGTGATGGTATTCGGCTCGAGGGCTCCTCGCGAAACAATCGCTTGACCAATAACATTGTCTGGGTGTTATCGGGGTACGCACTGTACGTCTCCGACAACAGCCAACTAGGCTTCCTGAGCGACTACAACCTGCTGACCGTGGGGGCCGATGCCAATGCCAACATCGGATTCTGGGCTGGAGCCAATCGCAAAGGGCTGGCAGACTGGCAGACCGCTTCGACGCGCGACACTAATAGTTTGGCGGGTGCACCGGGCTTCGTGGACATCGATGGGGCAGACAATATTCTCGGCTACGTCACGACCTCTGGTGGAAAAATCGATGGGGGTAGTGATGATAATTTTTATCGGGCCAGGAATTCACCTGCCATTGATCGCGGCAGTACCTGGCTTGCCACGCC
>JBGSHV010000036.1:0-1556 GCA_041752005.1 Pirellula sp.
GGATTGCCGACTGCTTTTCCGTGATGATGATGATAGGAGCGCTGCCAGACATACCACTTCCTCCTTGAAGATTGGGGAAATAAGTAGTCTTGGCAAATTCACGCTTCCAGAGCAACCTCAATTGCGATCAGAGGCACTAGAATAGTTGATCTCCAATCAATGGTTGAAGGCCTTGGTGTAATCGCCGTGGCACTGGAGACGAAGTGTCGAGAACAGCCGAAGTAAGCGCACACGCTTCAACGAAAACATGTTCGCCATTTGCTTGGCAGCAAGTTGGCAGCCATTCAGTACCGTATGGTTGGCAGAAGGTCAGTCGCCGATCGATCAGCACTCCCAAGTCTATAGAGCCTCCAGCACCAACGGTCTGCGCTACGCTGCAACGAATCTCTGGGAAGGAACCGATCTTAGGTAATGATAGAGAATTTCTCTGATTGTCTACATGGGCTTTCCCTGCACGGGTTCTGTTCGGAGATGAACTTGTTCCACGCTCGAAGACGACATCCACGATTTGCGCGAACGAATCGCGGCAAACTCCGCCAGAATACGGCACAAGACCCCCCGGGCAAAAGCCTGGAAGCAGCGTGAATGCGAAACAGGTAAAGCAAAACTTGATCATTGACAGGGCGATTTTACGTCGACTGGGCGCGACTGGTTGGGCGACACGATTTCTTAGCCATCATAAGCCATCAAACCCCCCCCAGATTAACAACGGCGATGGGCGATACCATCATTTTTTACGATTTTTTCAAAAAAATCGTTTGTTTAATAAGTGCCACCAACCTAACTGACGAGGCGACGTCGTATTGGTGGGGTTTCGATCAAGGAGCTCCGAATATGCCGAGACCGCTGCGGGCTGAATTGTTTGATTCCACTGGGGTTTGTATCGTCCACTGTGTCTAGAGATGCGTGCGACGTGCTTTCCTGACGGGCTTGGACCCGGTGTCCGGGAAGAACTACGAAGGACGTCGCGAGTGGATCCGCGCGCGAATGGAATGCCTGGCCTCGGTCCTTGCTATCGATGTCCTGACTTATGCCATTCTCTCCAGCCATTTGCATGTGATCCTCCGCACGCGGCCGGATGTCGACCGAGAGTGGTCGGAAGAGGAAAGCGTTCATGAAGCAGGCGTGCGAACTTGCGTGAGAGTCTCGTGTGATCGTCTTTCGCGGGAAACGATTGGATCAGGTTCCATTGATGCTTTCCACTTTTTGAGTCGTGTCCCCATCTGCAAGTGGGTGGTTGGAGGATGCGGCTCGGATTATCCTGGTGCCTCATACCGGTATCCTTACCGCGCTTCGAAAGGTGCATCTTGATCGCGTTTCGTTCCAATCCGTCGCGTTTGTTTCCATCCCAATGGTCGCGTTCGTCTGAGATACTGATTTGCGTCTGCTTGGTGGCACTTCCCGCAGCAGCGATTGCACAGTCTGCGGCGATCAAGGATTCGGATGCCTACCGACTTCAAGGCGAGTACCTGAAGTCGGGCCGAGGTGTCCAAGTTGCAGCGATGGCCGACGATAACTTTCGCGTCCTGTTCCACAACGGTGGATTGCCTGGCCAA
>JBGSHV010000037.1:0-30871 GCA_041752005.1 Pirellula sp.
GTCGAGCGCTCAGGCTTGCAGCGGCTGTGCGTAGGAGGGGGCGTGGCCTCCAATCGTAGATTCCGTCAGCAACTGCAACTGGCGTGCGATACCCGCCGGATCGAATTGAAAATCGCAGAGCCCCAGTGGTGCACCGATAACGCGGTCATGGGGGCACTCGCATGGGAGCGAATCGACCGCGGCCAAAGCGATTCACTCGATCTCGATGCCCAGCCTGGGCTGTTGCGTCACGGCCGGTAACACTCGGTTGCGGTAACACTCAGTTGCGTGGCTCTTTCCCGACGGCAAATTCAGAACGTGTTTTAAAATTCGGAAAATCACATCCCGCCTAATCACATCCCGCCCAGGTGGGCGTTGCTAGATTCGTTGAAGATCCCCGTATGGGTTTGGATTACCTCACGCGGCTAGCGTCTGCGGCTAATTTCAAAACACAAACTCCTTGGATTCCTATCCAATCGTTTTGAGTTGCGCTCGTCCTCACGCAAATCAAGTCGTCCGATGCGCTGATGATGGTGCGAGTAGGGATGTCAGCAAGCTGTGTTTCGTTGGCGTTTTCGCAGATCTGTGTTAGAAAGGTGGTCGGATGCGAAGGGGACAACCCTTGGCGGTGCATTCGCTACAGGCGGAACAGCTTGCCTCTCCTGGGAGCTGATTTCAGTCGACCGCGCGAACCAATTGCGACCGCACAGGAATGCAACGCTAGGATTGCCCGTTGCGATTTCGAGAGGTCTACCACGGGCGACTGCGTTCCGAGGTCAAGTTGTTGCCTCGTTGACGCAGTTGGTTATGGTGGTGTTCGAAGCAACCATTGCGTACCGAGCGTTATCGCTGAGGGGTCACCCACGGGGACGAAGTCCGCGCCGCGCACCCACTGCTCCACCCAATGCAGTGACCAAACACAAACCTAAGAATTTACCAAAAGTTTACTTAATCGACGGCGGATGGCTTTGGTGCCAAGCTTAATGAACGAAGTTTCGGTTCTGCCCCCCAGGGAGCGAGAGAGGGCGGAATCTGCTCCGCTACCGAAAAGTGGTGAATCGGATCGAGTTGCCCAGAATGCTGGGACGTTCGAATCGGGGTCGCTCACTCGACCATCGAGGTCCCCATTTCCTTGAATTTTCTCCACGTCGGAGTACTTTCAAAGGCAGGCTGAACGCTAAGAAACCAAATTACGGAACGGATATTCGATCCCGATCACAGATTCGGATATTGGTTGCGTTTGATCGTCAGGAAATACCGGTAGGTTGTGCGGCAGATTCTGGACTTCTTTTGTCTGGGAGTTCCGATCCGCAGTATGACACCCCAGGGCTGGCTGGAAATCGTTTCGTTTCACTGTCACCAAAGTGGTCCAGTCATCCCTGGGATTTTTTTCCTTTTCGAACCGTCTGTGTTCCAAACGGACCGTATTACCTAAGACCGTGTTTTCAAATGTGGAAAACTGCGTCTGGACCTGGGTAGGAGCTGCTAGATACTTTAGAAACCCTCAAAAGTACCTGGTTTTTTAACGCGGCTAGCGCCCGCGGCTCACATTTTAAAACACGTTCTAAGACTCATTGCCCTCCGCCCGTAAACTCATCATGACAACCCCTACCACCACTCCCCGTCTGGACCGCAACGTGGCGATGATCCTCGCCATGATCCTGGCCATCCTCGTGCTGTCGTATTGGTCCGTCTTCGTACGGCTGTCGGAGATTTGGTCTCGCAACCCGGACTATTCGCACGGGTACTTGGTTCCTCTGTTTTCTGGCTACCTGCTGTATCGCTATCGCGAGGAGTGGTTGCCGTTGATCTCGGAACCCAAACCGCTGTGGTCGGTCGCCCTGGGAGTCGGACTGATCCTGCTCGCATTGACCCTTCGCATGACTGGCATTCTGGGACGATTGCTGTCGGTCGAGGGCATTTCCTTCCCGATCATGCTAGCGGGTTTGATGTGCATCGCGGGCGGCGTTCGTGCGGTCTACATCAATGCCGCCGCCATCACCTTCTTCTGCTTCATGCTCATGATTCCCAATCAAGTCGATCTCATGTTGCGAGGAAAACTGCAGGAGGCAGCAACCCTTGGCAGCGTCTTCACGCTGCAAACCATCGGCGTCCCGACGATGAACCAAGGCAACGTGCTGACCCTACCCCACGCCGAAGTCGGGGTGGTAGAAGCGTGTTCCGGGATTCGGATTTTGGCGTCGCTTGGGGCGATCGCATTCGCGGTCTGCGTGTTGCTAGAGCCGAGTTGGATCCATCGAGGATTGATCCTAGCCTCGGTTCTTCCGATTGCCTTGTTCGTAAACATCACGCGGGTGGTGATAACGGCCTTGGGTCATGAGTATTATCCGGAGCAATCAGAGCGGATCCACGACGCCGCAGGATGGCTGATGATCCTGATGTCCGTCCTACTGCTGGTGCTGTGCCAGCGCTATTTCGCCGCCTTGTTTCCTGTTGAAGATACAGACGCTCCGACACCGTCGCGACTTGACGGTCGCGGTCGATTGGCCAAGGCCTAACCCGTCCATCCTCCCGACGGCGGAACACAAAAATCATGAACAAATCGACCCCTCCTAATCCAATGAATCCTGGAGAACGGGAACGTATGCTTGTACCATCGCGACCCACCAATGGCGCACTGTCTACTAGCAACCTTCAATCTCGCGGGCGGCCTGCGCCCAAGCCCGCCGACTCGTCTGGGCTGAGCATCCTGTCGATTTTGGCGGCCCTTCGCCGTCGTTGGGCCCCGGCCATCCTCCTCGGATGCTTGCTGGCTCCGTTGCTGGCCGCCGCAGGTTGGTTTGCACTTGCTCCTAAACAGTCGGCGACCGCGTTCCTCCAAGTCGAATCTAGCGACATGCCCCTAGCCTTTAAAACCGCCGACCAAGAGGCAGGTGGCGTGATTGCGTTCAAAATCTTCAAGAACTCTCAAAAAAACCTGATCACCGATACGACGGTGCTTCAAACGGCGTTGACGAATCTACTGAAACCAACCGCTGACGGGGCCGTAGTGAATCTGCCAACGATTCGGGAGGCCGGGACAGCGGTGCAACAATTGCAATGGTTGCGAGAATCGCTAAAGGTAACCTTTCTGGACGACAGTGAAGTCATGGCAGTCGAATTATCCTCTTCCTCGGTTGAAGAGTCGAAACTCATTGTTAACGCAGTAGTGAATGCTTATCTGGAGGAGATCGTCGAAAAAGAAATGGTGAATCGACGCAAGCGGTTGGCTGAATTAAATAGAGCTCATGAGGAAACATCGGAAACTATTCTGAAGGAGCGCAAGTTGATCACGGGTTCGGTTGGAGTGGTTGGCTCGGCGGACCCAGAAACGTTGAGCTTGGCTGAGCAGACCGCGGTTCAGCAATACGGACAACTCCAGACTGAACTCAATATGGTCAAATACGAGTTGCTGAAAGCCAAGGGATTATTGGAGTTGACCAACGACATGAAGGTGCAGGCCACTGCGGCGAATGCGGAGCAGTTGGCCGAAGCGGGATCCAAGGAAACTGAGACGGAAATCGAGTTGGGCATCCAGATCTCGCAGTTGGAGTACGAGCAAGCCCTCGGCAAGGATCTGGAATATCAAGAACTTTCGGCGGAGGGTCGCGAGGTTTCTCGTAAGATTCGGGAGATGGAACGCGCCTCGTTCGGCGAACGCATGACCGGTCCCCTGATGCAGGAAGCCAAACAAATCCGGCAGGCCTTGGCGGATCGCCGTGAAGTAGTCATGGACATGGTCAAGAAGGATCTGGAGATGCGAATGGCCAGTGGACGACTCAAAACTTCCGATATCGGAGTTACCGGCACCAACCTCGTCGACCCGCAGCTCGTCGCCAAACAACAGCTGGAAGTCAAGATCCTGGAAGAACGAAAATCCATGATTGAAGAGGATCTTGAAAAAGTGAAAGATACAGCAAAAGCGCTTGGCAGTGAGAATGCCGAGCTTGAGATGAGGCGGGCTAAAATCGCTTCGCTCAACGAAGTCCTCGCGAACCTGCAACGAGAAATCGAAGCCACACGCATCGAGCAAAACAGTTCTCGTCAGCGCGTGTTTCTTCGCTCTCCTGCTGAAGATGTTCAAGGTTCCGACCCCAAGAAGCGACTGGCCGCAACCGCCGCTGGAGGAGTGTTCGGGCTGATGCTTCCGTTACTGGCGTTCGTATTTTTTGACATGCAGCGTAAGCTTATCGATGACCCTAAAAAGTTATCTAGTGATCTCAATGTGGACATCCTTGGCATGCTACCCAGTGTCAAAGGTCCTGCCGCGCTGCTGGAGTCCCCGCAATCCAAACGGGGCAAATCGCAGTACGCCAACCTGGTCGAATCGGTCCACTCCATCGTGGCCATGCTGGTCAAAAAAGCCAGTGTCGACGAACGACAGATATTCATGGTCTCCAGCGCGGCCCCGGGTGAAGGAAAAAGCACGCTTGCTCAAAACCTCTGGACGGGTCTGTGCAATGCCAATTACCGTTGCTTGCTCGTCGATTTGGATTTGCGACGCCCCAGCATCCATCGTTACCTCAATGTGGAAATCGGCGTGGGAGCTTCCGATGTTCTTTCCGGCAACGCCACTGTCGAGGACGCCATTCGATCCATTGAAGGCAATAAATTCTTCATGACGGCCGGTGAGAACCGACAACTCAACTTGGCGGCCTTGGCGACCGATCCGTTGCCAAAGTTTTTCGATCACTTGCGAGCCCACTTCGACTTCATCATCGTTGATTCCGCACCCATCTTGCCGATTGTCGATTCACGAATCATTGGCGAACATGTCGATGGTGCGGTCCTGGCCACGATCCGCGATCGCAGCCGCGTGCCGCAATTGATTGCGGCTATCGAGCTGTTGAAGGCACACGATACGGACATCCTCGGTGTCGTCATGAGCGGATTCGGAACCTCGACCTACAACTACACCTATTCTCAAGGCTGAACGAACGATCGGGCTCGAAGGCCAACGGCTTTGCTTTTTGAGAGCGATACCCACTGGTCAGCACGCTCTGCCCGCAATGGGTGGCACGCTCTGAGGTACGAAGGGCGTGGACGTTCACCAATTTGCAAGTCATTAATGATCAATACCAAGTATATCCCACACCCATCACCTTCGTTCTGAGTGTGCCACCCACACCCCCTAAAACCACCACCCAAGCCCTGAGTGTGCCCCTCACTCCCTAAGTCTGAACCTCACACTCGCTAAGTGTGCCACCAACACTCGCTGGGAGTGAAAGCCAACAAACCATGAAAACCAACACCCGCTTAACCGTCGCTTTACTGACCGTGTTCCTCTGCAGCATCGGCGTCTTCTTCGTCCAGCAAAGTTATTCATTCACGGTCGCGAATCCACTCCAGCAACTGTCGGAATTCCCAGCAGAGTTTGATGGCTGGCGTGGGACCGAAGAAGAAATTACAGATGGCGTAGCAAACATTCTCGATGCGACGGAAACCTTGTCTCTGCGATTTCAACAGGGAGGGGACCTACCGGTCTTTGTGCACTCGTCCGTGTGGACGTCGCCCGACAGTGTGGCCGAAACGTGCCCACACCATCCGGATGTTTGCTATCGGGGAAATGGTTGGACCCCTACCGACCGACGCACGCTGCAGATTCAGGTCGAAGGCGTTGGACAAGTCCCCGTACAAGCAGTGGTCATGAAGCGAGGTGACCAACAGGTCACAGTGGCCTTTACCTACCGCATGGGCGATGCCTTTTTTTCGTCCAAGCCTGAAGCGCGTGCCGTCCAGTTGAAGCTGTTCGGGACCAAGGTCTGGCCAGCAGTGACCAAGTTCATGATTCAGGTACCCGATAGTTCAATTACGGCAGCAGAACCGAAGATCAACATTTTTGTGAAGAAGTTCTTCGCGTGGCAGCGGGTTGATTGAACGAGTGTCGTCTTTCGCTCCGCGAAAGAAGCGTCTTTCGAATCTTTCGCGGAGCGAAAGACGACAATAAGCCAGCGGATCCACTCCGCGATTGAGAATCATCGCGAAATAGTTATGTCGTTTATTCAAACATTGAATCTTCCACCCTCATTGAATCGTTTCATCCGCCCATGATCCGCATCAATCGACGTGTACTTCTGATCACTCTCATCGTCGTCCCCGTGACGGCGATCAGCTTGTTCGCTCTGAACCGGTTCCAAGTCTCTCGGCAGGGGCCCTTCGTGATTGAACAAGCCCGGAAGCTGAGTGAACAGGGAGAGTACTCCAGGGCCATTGCCCAATATCAGTTCGGCGAGCGATTGGGTGAACGCAATTTTGAAGTTTATGCCGAATGGGCTCGCTGCTTGCAAAAAGCAAGCAACCATCAAGCGAGCTATCTGATCGGGTTAAAGGCCCAACAATACAATGCCAACGATCCGACGAATGTTCGCTTGCTGGCTGAAGAAGCCCTTGCAAGCGAGCGCTATCCGGACGCCAAGAATCACGCGACCTCATTCCTGGCCAACAATCCTAATGACGCCGAAATTCTCCTTGTGAGAGCTAGAGCAAACGCCATAACACGCGATTTTCAGGCGGCGATTTCCGACTACCTCATGGTGATCGACCTGCCTTCGTCCCCCGTCGATGCATTCTTAGAACTAGCAACCCTCTACTCCGAATATGTCCAACCTCGCGAGGTAGAAAAGGGACAAGAGATCATCGATCGATTGACGCAAAAAGAAGATGCGCCAATCGAAAACTTGCTGGCGCATGGTCAGTGGTATTTGAGTCAATTCACGAGACGATCCATCATCGCAGATCTCGGCGAAATGGACAAAATCGAACGGTTACGCGCGGTTGCGGCCAGTGATGCGACGGAAATGACACGTCGCTTCCCCGCTTCCCCCAAACCGATCGGGTTTTCGATTCGGCTGGCAGCCCTTACCAAAGAGTATGACCAAGCGTTGCGATTGGCCACCGAGGGTATCGAACGATTTCCAAATGAGTTTGAATTCTACGAATTGGCGGCTTCCAATGCCCTGGAATTGGGCAAAAAGGACATCGCGGCGGACACGTTGCGTCAAGGACTGGCCCGATTCCCCAATGAAAGTCAACTTCTTTGGGTATCGGCCTTGCTACAGCTAGAAAACGAAGAGCTCGAAGCGGGTCGGGATACACTTTCCAAGCTCCAATCCAACAACTACAGCGCTTTGGCTATCGATTATATGGAAGCCCGTTTCCTGGCAGCCGAAGGTCGCTTTCTTGATGCGATACCTGCCCTCGAGAGATTGCGGCAACAGTATTCGTCAGCTCCCGAGGTCCAAAAGCAATTGGATGTGGAGTTGTCGCGCTGCTTCAAAGCCATCGGCAATCGCGATCAGCAAATCACGGCCCTCCGGCGAGCTTGTTCCAAAGACTCGGGTTGGCTTGCAGGGCGAGAGGAGTTGGCCATCGCATTGTTGGACGCGGGGCGAACGGAGGAGGCGGCAGAAGAGTATCGGGTCATTGCTGAACAAGTTCAGAAGAGTCCCAACAAATCGGGGCTACCGATGAACTTGGTGCTAAATCAAGCCCGCCTTTTGGTCATGCAAAATCTTGGGCGAGATCCTTCCGCGCGAGACTGGGTGAGCATAGATCGGTTGTTGCAATCCCTAGAGGATGAAGTTGGGAATTCGAAAGAACTCGTCGTTCTGCGGGCGGAGACACTCCTTGCCCAGACTAAAATCGAAGAAGCGAGAACCTTGCTCGCTGGAGCCGAACCCTCTGATGCAACTTTTGCGGCGCGAATTCGATTGGAGGCCATGCAAGGGGATTGGGTCGCAGTGGATGAATGGATTCGAAAAGCCCAAGAACTGCATTTCGATTCGATGGAATTACGGATTGCCGAAGCCCTTCGATGGATCAGGAGTAATGACCCATCGGCAGCCAGTCGGATTGAAGCCCTAGCGGACATGCCGGAAGAGTGGCCGGCAATTGATCAACTCACCCTGCTGCAGCAACTCCTGGCCAACACCGCAACGGTCCCCGAATTCGATTCAACCAGTGAAATGCTCGCGCGGGAAATTATTCAGCGCAAAGCCAGCGATCTCAACAGCCGCCTCGTACTGCTCGATCTCGCTTTTCGCAGTAAGGATGCGGCACGCATGGGGGAGATACTCAAGGAGATAGAAAAAATCTCAGGTCCGTCTGCGCTATGGCATTTTGCGAAAGCGCTTCAGGCGTTAACTTCCGCGGGTAACGTCAAAGCGCTCACTGAATCGATGAACAAAGAAGTTCAATACCACCTGAGCGAAGCGGAAAGTATCCTTCCCGAATGGGCGGAACCTCGTGCGTTGTCAGGATCTCTGTACAGCCAGGCGGGCGATGTCGACAATGCCGTCGCGAAATATCTTCAAGCGGTCGAGCTGGGTTGGAGAAGAATAGATACGATTCAAGATGTCTTAAACCTGCTGTTCAAGAGCGGTCGTTACTCGGAGGCCGACGCGGTTATTCGTCGCCTGAGTCAAACCAGTCAGTCGCTCTCCAGTTCCATGTCCAGCATGGGATCGCGCGTAAGTTTTGAGTTGGCGAACTACCAGCGGGCCATCGTCTTGGCCGAAGAAGCGGCCAAGGCATCCGAGGATGCGGCGACCGGCTCGGACGACTTGGACAAGAAACGGCAAGCAGTGACCAACTTTTTGTGGCTAGCGAAATTGAAAGAAATCCAAAAGGATTTCGATGGTTCCGAAACAGCAATTGGAAAAGCGTTGGAACTCGACCCAACCAGTCATTCTGCCATGGTCTGGCGGGTCCTGTTTTTAGCAAGGAACGCCCGCGTCGATGAAGGCAGAGACCTACTTGCAAAACTCACGTCCATGTCCGACCTGACGGACCCTGTGAAAACTCTCGCTTTGACGGAATGCTATGTATCGCTTGGAATGAGGGAGCAAGCAAAAACGATCGTCGAAAAAATCGACCCATTGCTGCTCACGCGAATCGACGACTGCGAACGCTACTTCGTCCTCTACGCCCTGGCCCATCCCTCGCGCGATGAACGCATCACGCTGTTGGCTTCGCTCGCAACGGAGCCGGTCGCCGGAGGGACTTCCGACAAAGCTAATACGAAAATTTCGCGATGGGCCAAACGCCGCTGGGCGCAGGAGCTGATTGGAGGAGGTGGACCATTGGAGTTTCAAAAGGCAGTAGCATTGGTCCAAGAAAATTTGGCAAACATCGATAGCAAGTCTGCGGAAGATAGCAAGACCGTGGAAGATCGGCGAATGCTTGGGATTATTTTGGCGACTTGGAAAGGGGCACAAGAACCCTCCGCGGCGCTGCAAGTTTTCGAATCCCTCATCAAGCGCGAAGGATGGAAGCCGGACGTCGATGATCAGTTCCTGATCGGCGAGTTGTTTTTAGCACAGAGCAAGCTGTTTTTAGCACAGGACAAGCTGTTTTTAGCACAGGACAATTGGGATCAGGCCAAGACCTACTTTTTGGAATCGCTTGCCAACCCAGAGAATCGCAAACCACAGTATCTCAAGCGGTACGCGGCCATCCTTATGGAGGAACGCGGTGATCTTAAGGGTGCCGAGTCGGTGCTGGATCTTCTACGCGGCAAACGCGGCAAAGGCGAGAACGCGGTTCAAGATCTTGAAACCGCAGGGCTTTTGGCCGAGTTGCGATTTCGACGCGGGCAGTTCGAAGTCCTCTTTCAAGATCTGTTGGGGGAAGACCTCGACGACCCCGAAGTGGCTTGGTTCGCTGCAACCGCGACGATGCGACAACGCTTTAAAATGATGAATGTCTACCTTACGAAGCTGAAGAACGATGACAAACAAGACAAGCAAGAGGCATTTGACCTTTATTCACTTTTGTCCAACCAGATGGGCGAAAAACTCGAGTCGAGCGCCGATTTTCCTGGCGCCTTCTTTGCAATTCAGTTGTTAGGCCGCAAAGAATTCACCAATGCAATCAACGCGCTTGAAAAAGTGATGCGCGATGCGACTCAAGAAGAGCTCACTGATTTTGCGGAAGCGATTTTGCAGAGCGAAGCCGTACCAGCGCAAGAAATCAAACGGCTTGAACAACTTTTCCAATCCTCCAATCGCTCGGAGGATGCGAACGTTTTCGCCGTTATCGTGGCTCGGCTCCGCGAAGCGCGAGGTTATTTCACAGGGGCTGAAGAGATCTACCGGCAACTGCTGACTGAAAATCCAGACAACGCAGTGGTTCTCAACAACCTTGCGAATTTGCTCGCGTTGAAAAATGTGAAACTCGACGAGGCGTTGACCATGATCAACAGGGCGATCGAACTGGAGGGACCAACGGCGATGCTTCTCGACACCCGCGGGATTTGCCACTTGGCCCGCAAGGATTTTCCTGCCGCCGTCAATGATTTGGAACAAGCCGTTGCCGAGTATCCGCATCCCCTTTTGCAGTTCCACTTGGCCTGGGCGCTCGATGCCGCTGGGCAGAAGGAAGCGGCGAGAAAGCGAATGGAATCCGCCAAAAAAGCAAAGCTGGAGATTTCCATGCTGCATGTCCTCGAACGATCGAAGTATGGGGAGATGAGTAAGGAAGAAGTTAAGAGTAGTCAGTAGGCAGAGAAAAAGCAGAAAGTTGGCAGTCGTCAGTCGTCAGTAGTCAGCCGTCCCCCAAGCTCTCCCCCGAGCTCGTCTCGGGGGAAGCAACGACTGGTCAGCTACAAGGTCAGCTACAAGATCAGCTCCCCCCCATGCCCGACCTCAGCATCCTCATCGTCTGTTACAAATCCAAGGATCTAATCGGCCCGATGCTCGAAGGGTTGTTCAAGCACACTCAAGGGGTTTCCTACGAAGTCCTCCTCACCGACTGCTCACAAGACGGCACGGAAGAGTTCGTAACAAGTCGGTACCCCGAAGTGCGCATCGTTTCGACGAAAGAAAATCTTGGGTTTGCCAAGGGAAACAATTTCCTGGCTAAGCATGCTCTCGGGCAGAAACTGCTTTTGATCAATCCGGACGTCCTCGTCGAAGACAACGCAGTCGGCAACTTGTTCCAATGCAGTTGCGATTTTTCTCAAGCGAAGGCGTGGGGTGGCGTGACACGCTTTCCCAATGGAAAACCAGACCCGAGTTGCCAGCAAAAGTTCCCGACGATTGGATGGCTTGTCTGTGCATCGCTGGGCTTGGGTGGCTATTTCCGAGGCGGTCTCGAATTGAACGCGAAGGAACCTCGTGAGGTCGAGGGACTCAGCGGCGCTTTCATGATGGTCGATCGAAGCATATGGGAAGAATTTGGCGGCTTTGACGAGACATTTTTTATGTACGCCGAGGAGCTTGATTTATGTTACCGCATCCACCGCGCCGGGCATGCCTTGATCATGACCCCGCACGCGTCCATTATCCACCTCGTGGGTGGTGGCGCCGCGCTCAGTCCTCGCCGTGCTGAATCGGTAACCAGAGCAAAAATGCATTTCTTCCGCAAACACTTCAGTCGATTCGGCGCGGTAACAGCGGGATTGCTGTTGTGGCTGATCGCGCTGAATCGAACTTGTTTGGGAACACTTCGCGGCATGCTTGGACATGAACGCAGCAAGAAACTCGCTCAAGCCAATTGGCCACTGGTTCAGTCCCCCCAAGCCTGGTGGGCCGGCTACAAAGTGTAGAACGATTGTCCCCAATCGTTCCCCGCGCCAACGCCCTAGAACTTCAACCCCACACGTCAAGGTAGAACTACTTGAAAACCTCCGAACGTTCCGCCTACCAATCCCTCCTAGCTACTAGCTACTAGCCACTAGCCACTAGCCACTAGCCACTAGCCACTAGCCACTATTCTCCCCCCGTGATTTCCATCATCATCCCCGCCTACAACGAAGAGTCCGTCATCGAACGGACGCTTCGAAGTGTACTGGCTGCGATCGCTCATGAACCGGGCGAAGTCATCGTCGTCTGCAACGGCTGCCACGATCAGACTGCGGATCGTGCCCGCATGTTCGGAGAACGCGTGCAGGTTCTGGAGCTCGTGCAAGGATCGAAGACCGGCGCGCTCAATGCTGGGGATCGGGCTGCAACCGGCTTCCCGCGATTCTTCTTAGATGCCGACATCGAGGTTTCAGAAAACGCCTTCTCAGAAGTCGCAAAGGTTTTGCGAGGTGGAACAATTCACGCGGCCGCACCTGAGATGCGGTGCGTAACGGACGGTGTCAGCTGGCCGGTCCGAGCCTTTTATCAGACGTGGCTGAATCGGCCTTACCACACTCAAGGCCACATCGGCAGCGGCTTTGTTGGCCTCAGCGAAGCGGGACGATCGCGATTTAAGGAATTCTCAAACATCATCGCGGACGATGAGTTCGTCCGGCGACAGTTCCTGCCAGAGGAACGCGTGGTGGTGGATAGTGCTTGGTTTTCGATCCGAACGCCCAAGGATTTACGATCGCTGATCAAGGTAAAAACGCGATCTCGGCTGGGAACCCTGCAGCTCCATGCAAATTACCCAGAATTGCGAAAGCGAGCGGGTGCAAAGGCACCGCTTATCAATGACTGGACCGACTGGTTTCGCCCTTCGTTCTGGACGTTTGTGTTCATCACAATAATCGTGCATTGTCGTGCCCATCAGCAGTGGAAGAAGAAGCAAATTAACCATTGGGAACGAGATGAATCTTCGCGATAATATTTCTGCAAATAAATGACCTACTTATGGTTTGCCGACGAGACCATTTACTGACTTGCGAGCGAAATCATGATTTCCGTAATTATTCCGGCCTACAACGAGGAGAGGGTTATTGGTCGCACAATTTCGAGTGTCCTCAGTGCGATGAAACAAGAACCCGGGGAATTGATCGTTGTCTGCAACGGTTGTCGCGATAGCACCTTTGAAAAGGTGCAATCATTTCCAACGGTTAAGGTAATCAATCTTGAGATGGGATCCAAGACTATTGCCATGAATGCCGGTGATAAGTTAGCCCAGTATTTCCCGAGGTATTTTCTGGATGCTGATGTAGAGTTATCCGAGAATGCGCTCGCGGCAGTATCATCTCGCTTGCGACAGGGGGATGTGCACGCGGCGACACCTACGATGCGATGCCGAATGGATGAAGCAAGCTGGGCTGTTCGAGCGTTCTACGATGTTTGGCTTCGGCAACCTTATCACACGGACGGGCATGTTGGCAGCGGGTTTATTGGCATGAGTCAAGCTGGACGAAAGCGATTTAGTTCCTTTCCGGAAACGTACGCAGATGATGAGTTTGTTCGATGTCACTTCAATTCGAACGAGCGGAGCGTGGTAGAAGGTGCTTGGTTTGAGATCCGCGTTCCCAAGGATCTCGAAACTTTGATTAAAATCAAGGCTCGCTCAAGATTGGGAACCATCCATCTCTTCCAAAATTTCCCTCAGCTCGAGTCGAACCGCAAATCAAAATCAGTCATGCGAAATTGGTCCCTTTTCCCCCTGACTCCAAAGCAATTGGTTTATACTTACGTTGTTCTGAGAACACGCTGGCATGCGAATCGGCAATGGAAATCCCGAGT
Source organism: Pirellula sp. (assembly GCA_041752005.1). Taxonomy (GTDB): domain Bacteria; phylum Planctomycetota; class Planctomycetia; order Pirellulales; family Pirellulaceae; genus JBKCUI01. The sequence goes on from JBGSHV010000037.1 coordinate 13,386, forward strand.
GCTTGGGACTTGGGAACGAGATGAGACCACTCGCCAATGAGTTTTACAGTTGTTGAATCCATTACAGAACAGTTGCTGGTCTGATTTTCCACGGCTTTTGTGGACGTTATGGCATAACCGTTCACGAAACGGCGCACAGATGTTAGGGAACTGGTATCCGTTCTCGGGACGGGGAGTAGCGAGGGTGCGGATTTGTTTACCAGCTTTGCTTTGACCGCTTGAATGAGGTACTGATACATGCTTCTATTCTGCATGCGGCACGTTTCGGTAACGCTGAAAATGCGTTCGAAGAACCTGCTTTCATTCTCCGAATGCGTCCCAAACGAGAGCTTTCGAAAGACGACGGCCTCGCGAAGCGCACGCTCAACGCGGTTTATTCGTAAGCTCAAGCCCCTCGTTGCTGATAACAGCCATAGTCTGTTTCGGTGCACATAGAGCGACTTGCATTGATTCCGCAGTCTCGAACCATGACTACCCGTTCCATCGAACAGAAGTTGGTTTATCTTCAACGCGATTGGGACAGCTAACCTCTGGAATTTGTCCCAACCGATCTCGGCGAGGATCAGAGAGTGTGATGTTGGCTGTGCAGACACGATAAGCAATGTCGTGTCCCGAACGCACCCTCCGTGTCTAGATCATTTTTCACATTTTTTTACGCGACCAGTGAACGGTCGTCCACAGAGGACTCAGAGTTACACAGAGAAGTCAAAATATGAGGCACGATTCCTCTGTGCTCACTATGTTCTCGGTGGTTCACTTCCGGTGCCGTGCGTCCAACAGCCGTCAGGGACCGAACGTGCACTCGGAGATTGGCAAGCCTTTCGAATCAAAACACCCATGCTAGAGCATCCTGTGACGAGCACACAACCAAGCGACCATGGAATGCGAGACGCGACGAGCGCCCGCATGCTCGTCGTCGTCGCCCGCGTGTTAAGACTTCGCAAACGCAGGCGCGTGATGACAAGCGTCCTAGCAGCGATCGCGCGGCTCGAGGGCGGAGCATGTTTTTCGAAGACCGCTCGCCGTGTGATGCACGATTGGTACGATGTTTCGATCGGTTCGTTTTCGTATGGCTCCATGTTCATCCCGGGTATGTTTCCCGGAAAATCGAGTTTCGGAAGGTACTGTAGTGTTGCCGCCGATGCACGATCCGTCGAGCGAAATCATCCTTATACTCGCATATCCACTTCTTCGTTTTTCTACGACCCAAGCTTGGGTGTCGTGGAAGTCGATGCGTTGCCGCCTTATGAACCGTTGGTCGTGGGCAATGACGTTTGGATCGGTTTGCACTCGATCCTCCTACCAGGATGTCGAACGATCGGCGATGGCGCCATCATCGGTGCAGGGGCGGTGGTCACCAAGGCGGTTCCAGCCTACGCCATTGTTGGCGGCAATCCGGCCAAGGTGATCAAGCATCGGTTTGACCCTGTGGCGATCGAACAACTCGCGGAAATGCAATGGTGGAATCTCAATCCATCGCAGCTCCGTCAGCAACGCGGTGAGTTCCTAGGCGAGTTCAAGACAACGCATAGACCAGAACGCTAGTCTTTACTGAATCGGTCGTGGGTGTTGGAAAACACTCCGTGACCTGGGTTGTGTCGCTTGTTTCTTTACTAGTCCACTCCCGGCCAAGCTTCGCTTTCGCCACCAACCCTGCAACAAACGTCCAGAAAATTTCCCACACAACGCCCCACTGCCCACTCCCCACTGCCCACTCCCCACTGACTACTGACTACTGACTACTGACTACTGACTACTGACTACTGCCAACTGCCAACTGCCAACTCCCTACCATCCCCATGACATCTGACAAGCACTCACCATTCGCACCCATCATCTTGGCCGGCTGTGCACCTGATTCTGGGAATCTTGGAGTTGTGGCACTCGGCTATTCCCTAGCCATCGGTCTTACCGAGCGGTTACCGAACCAACCCATTGTCCTGTTGGGGTTCGGTGGCAATCGAGTGCATTCCATGCGGCACAATGGCACGACGCTATCGTTTGATGTTTTAGGCCTGAATCATTCCCGTCGACTTTATTCGCCCAACGCATCTTCGAACTTAGGCCTACTACTGAAGTTGGGGACTCCGTGGACAAAGCTTGCGAGTACTTTGCAACAGGCAAGGCTCTTGATCGATATTTCGGCTGGTGACAGTTTCTCTGATATCTATGGCCAGCATCGGTACGACGGGGTCTGTTTCCTTAAAGAAGTCATGTTGCGATTAGGGAAGCCAGTTATTTTCTTGCCTCAGACGTATGGCCCATTTGCTACGGACGAATCAAGGGAACGGGCTAGCCAGCTTGTTCGAGAAGCTCGAGCCTGTTGGGCCAGGGACGAGGATAGTTTTCAAGTCCTACGGGATCTCTTGAAGGACGATTTCGATCCTGCCAAACATCGGCAAGGAGTCGACGTCGCCTTTCTATTGCCAGTGAAAACACCTTCGAAGACGGTGACGGAACTCGTCGAAGCAAAGAGTGCCAATGGCCAAAGGATGATTGGGTTGAATATAAGTGGTTTGGTTTACAACACTCCCGAGCAGTCCAAGGTTGAGTTCAAACTAAAAGCCGATTATCGACGCGTAGTGCATGAGCTTCTTCTGGGCTTGCTGGAGCAATCCGAACATCAAGTGGCTCTGATTTCTCACGTCTTCGGTGGCAATGACCGCGATTCGGATCCGCCAGCGTGCCAAGCGGTGTATGAACAACTTCCGACACACCTTCGCGAGCGTGTTTGGGTGGCGCCTACCTTCGACGATCCGCGGGAGATCAAGTGGTTGATTTCGCAATGCGATTGGTTTTGCGGGACACGCATGCACGCCACGATTGCTGGTTTGTCTTCGGGTACGGCCACCGCATCCATTGCCTACAGCATGAAGACGCGCGGGGTTTTCGAATCGTGCGGCGTTGCTGATCAAGTCATCGATCCGCGACATCTCGATACCGAAGAAGTCGTCCGGCAGACACTTCAGTCGTTCCACGACCGCGACACAACCCGAGCGCGACTCGCAGCCGCTCTCCCCGCGACCCTTGAAATAGCCCGCCTACAAATGGACGACATTGCCGCACTGATTGTTTAAAGACAAGCCGACAGGCGTCAGCGCAGAACTATCTATCCGTAGATCGCACAATTAATCGTCGAAAAAGACGATCAAACAACGAACCCCAAACAAGTCCGACTCGCTCGTTGCTCCCAGCCCGCTGCCGACTGCCCAATTCAATTCCAGTTTCACTGTCGCAGATCCGTCGCCGCGTGCCTAATTATAAACATCTTCACTGACATACGATTCCCGTGTCCATCAATTTAAAAAAACTCCCCGTCGTTTCCGTTGAAGAGGCCGTAGCCCGCCAACTATGTGTCGGCTGCGGTGTCTGCGCCAGTCTAGAGCCCGATCGCTTTGAGATGATCGATGCCATCGATTGGGGCCGTCGCCCGGTGCTTAAGGAGAACGCGGCACCGACTTCGAATGCTGGCCTTGTGTGCTGTCCGGGCGTGCGATTGGAGCATGATTTCGACGAAACGGACCCTGAACTTGATAAAGAGCTTCGCCCAGCGTGGGGACCGGTTTATGAAGTCTGGGAGGGGTATGCAGCCGACCCCGAGATTCGGTTTGCAGGTTCGAGCGGCGGCGCGGCCACAGCTTTGGCGTTGCATTGCATCGAGCACGAGGGGATGGCCGGAGTGTTGCATACCGGAGCGCGATCGGATGTTCGGTACTTGAATGAAACGGTGTATAGTCGCACGCGATCGGAGCTGTTGTCTCGGGCGGGATCGCGGTACGCGCCGGCCAGTCCTTGCGACTCGCTCGCTTGGATCGAGGCTCAGGACAAGCCGAGTATCTTCATTGGGAAGCCTTGCGATGTGGCCGCCGTCCATGAGGCGCGCAAACTGAGGCCAGAATTGGATCGCAAAGTAGGTTTAACGATTGGTTTCTTTTGTGCGGGCACCCCATCCACCCGCGGCACACTCGAGCTACTTAAGAAAGCCGGAGTTAACGACCCTGATTCGGTACGAAGCTTGAAGTATCGAGGTAAAGGCTGGCCGGGGATGTGGCGAGTGGAGTGGACTGACGCGGACGGGAGCGAGCATGAGGCCGAGATGACCTACGCCGAATCTTGGGGATTCCTGCAACGGTTCCGACAGTGGCGATGTTACATTTGCCCCGACCACACCGGTGAGTTCGCCGACATCGCTGTTGGTGACCCTTGGTACCGACCGGTGGAACCAGGCGAAGCGGGAAAATCGTTGATTGTGGCACGCACTCAACGCGGACGCGAGATTCTCAAACGCGCTGTAGCGACCGGCTCCATCGTCTTAGAATGTCACGATTCGAAGCTTCTCCCTGCCTCACAACCCAATCTAATTGAGGCAAGAGGCTCGCTATGGGGCAGAGGAAAAATGCTGCGATTATTTGGTATCTCTTACCCATTCATGAGCGGATTTCCAATATTTCAATTCTGGTGTATGCTGCCCGCGAAAAAGAAGATTCAATCTTTTACAGGAACCGTAAAGAGAATCTACAAGAAAAATCTACGACAATTGACTGACGTATCTAAATAGACTATACAATTCTCGCACTGGCAATCGATGCAACCCGCTAAAAAAATATTGCTGTACACGACATTTCTATCCCTCCTAACGCCCATATTCTTCGAGATTGGAACACTTCTCCTCACACCTTCACGAATACTCTTTCTATTCGCTACGCCCATTCTGCTCTGTTGGATTACGCTTGGAAACAAAGACAAGATTCTACTAGCGGATGTGTTCGTGTTGGCCTATGTCGGTTGGATGACACTCGCCGTATTTATCCACAATCCGCAGGTTGCAATAACCTTCACGGGCTCCAATGTGGTGATGATTCTTGGCGGGTATTTAATAGGGCGGTATTGCGTGCGATCACCGAGTGAATTCACGTTTTTTTCAAAACTCTTGGGGATAACCATTTGCGCTCTCTTGCCTTTTGCCATTTATGAGTCTTGGACTCCGAATAATCGCACAGCGCCAAATATGCTAATCCCTGCATTTCTTGAATCGCTGGGCTTGCAAAGCGAAAAAGATGTACTTTACGAACCAAGAGTTGGCCTCGATCGCGCGCAAGTCGTATTTCCTCATCCCATCCACTTTGGACTCTATTGTTCGCTTGGTTTTTCCATGGTGTTGCTTGGGCTCCAGAACTCAATAGGAACGATTCAAAGATTCGTTTGGGCTGGTGTCATTGGATTTGCTTGCTTCCTGTCAGTATCAAGTGGGCCATTTCTGGCAATGCTGGTCCAAATTGCATTGATATGCTACCACCTTGTAACCTACAGGATTCCAAATCGCTGGCCTATTCTTGGTGCTGTGATGTTGATCGGCTTTTGCGTTCTTGAAGTATTTACTAGACGACCAGCTATATTGGTCCTTGTGACCGCAATGTCCTTTTCAGCACATACTGTAAGTGTCCGCTGGACTCTCCTGGACTACGGAATGAGTCAGGTTTGGAAAAATCCCATCCTCGGAATCGGATATTATCAATCATTCGGTCTTCCCTCGTGGATGTCTGGGAGTATCGATAATATGTGGTTGCTTGCTGCTCTAATTTACGGCATTCCTTCGTTCGTGTTCTTGCTTCTCTCATTTGTAATGCCAATTTGGCAGGTGAGTCGCAGGAAAATTGAAATGGAGAATGATATATACTGTATTCGAAACGCGTGGATATTTACAATGATAAGTATCATTCTCACGATGGCAACGGTTGCGGTTTGGAATCAGATTTATTCAACAATTTTTCTCTGTCTGGGCGCGGGAGTATGGATGGTTACTACAGACGTAGATCCCTTGACAGACGACGAGCAAGATTTACTTGACGATTGCGAATGCGAATAAAACACAGAATTTATTGCAACATTACCGTTGATGAAATTTTTGTTGATCCCATTCGAATGTAGTACGGATGATCGCGCGTTTCTTGGAGTTTGCAACATGGGATGCAAATAGCTCAAAGAAAATTGATCGTGAGATGATTGCCTTATATTGATCGCCATAATTGCCACTCATTGATGAATCAACAGCAAACCAATTCAAAACCAACTTCCAATCGAATCGTATCTCTCGACTGTATTCGATTCGTTGCCATTTTAATGGTCTTCGGCTACCACGTCGCAACACGTACGGATCCTACAACGCTTGATCCAGTTGCTCGCTGGCTTCAAAAGTATGGATTCTTAGGTGTGGATGTTTTTTTCCCCTTAAGCGGGTTTTTGATTACAAGATTCATTCTTCAGGACTCGGAAACGCGTGGTGCAAGGACTTTCTTCCTCAGGCGATTTTTCCGAATTGTCCCACTTTACATCGTTGCTGTCACTCTTTTTGCCGTGGCGGCCATGATTTTTGGGGATGGATCGGAGTCTATCAGTGCGATTTGGAAGGTATATTTGTTTCTTACGGGTTGGTGCATATTTTTCTTTGGACTCGACGATGTTCCGTATCGAATTACCTGGTCGCTTTCCGTCGAGGAATTTGCCTATCTAATTGTTGGATTATCTGGTTACTTCTTGCGACGACTATTTCCAATGATTCTGATTGGCGGAACAGTTGCGTCTTTGATTTTAAAGTACATTCTTTTTTATGCCGACATCGATAACATTTACTACTTTCCCCTTGCGAGATTTGATTCGATCGCTTGTGGGGCACTCTTAGCCATCGGAATGCACAGGGTGGAGACAAAGTTATTGTCGAAGACGCTCTGTTATGCCTTTACAATGTCATTGCTTATTGCGTGTTGTACCTCACTTATTCTCTACAAGACACTTCTTTTTATGACAGTGGCAATGATTTCAACCTCAATGATTGCACTCCTCGATTCGCAATCATGGTTGAATTCGAGTAAGCTCGCCCGAATGTGTGCCGGCGTCGGTTTCTATTCTTATTTCTTGTATTTGTTTCAGTTTTTCAATATTGATGCTATTCACATGCTCGCCAAACGATATCCTGGCTGGTTTCCAATTGGCTTTTGGGAGGTTTTGGTACTGAGTGTTGCCACTACATTGGCTCAGGCAGTGGTCTCTTTCCATATTTTCGAGAGGCCAATCATTCGTTTTGGGCGACGCCTCGAGTCGTCTACTATTGCGACTATTCGGTAGAGATGCCTTTCGGGGAGCTTGATGTGATGTTTCCACTTATGAATCTTTATCGCGAACCTAGCGGTGCGAGAGGACATTAGAGTAAATATGCGATTTCGATTTTTATCTGGAAAAATGGTCTACCAGCTTACTAGAGGATATCATGTCTTGCTTTGGCTAAGGAATTGGTGGTTTCGGCAAGCATATGGCATGCAACTGGACCCTTCGGTTCGAGTGTCATTTAAGGCGAGAATCGACAAGACTAATCCAAAACAGGTCGTGATAGGCAGCCATACCTACGTGGCATTCGACGCGATTATTCTGTCGCATGATTATTCCACTTCTAGGCATGGGGGGCAATTCGACACACCGACCAAGATCGGAAAAAATTGCTTCATTGGTTGTGCTTCAATAATCCTGCCAGGCGTTGAAATCGGTGATGAGGTAATTGTGGGTGCTGGGAGCGTTGTCTCAAGGGATGTTCCTTCGAACAGCATTGTTGCTGGAAATCCAGCTCGGGTGATTCATTCTGGTGTCAGAACAACGGAATATGGAAGAAAGGCGTCGGAAGTGTATCGCGACGAATCGTAATTGAACGAATAGGATGCGTTGTCAAAAGTTAGCTCCTCGATGGTCACAGAGAACGATTCGTTATACAACGTTTCATAGTAGCCGCTCAGAATTTTGGTTCGCCCGGCATTTTCGTGAGCGGAGATCCAATGACCCAATCTGCGTGCGTGGAAAGAGATCACTTTTTGAAATTCTCGATGTTGCGATGCAGCCCTCCGCGCGTCGCTTGATCGACATGATCTTGTGGTTGATTCTCTCGGAAACTTCAGTCGTTATTCCATGAGTGCAATGGGTAACGACGATGGTTAACGACGGTGCCCAACCCGGCCATGTGTGAGCGAGATAGTTTTCTCTTCGTTTCAAACTTCGTATGGATGAATCGCATGTACTAGTCGTCGAAGTATTCTCGAGCTCGATTGGCATCAGGATGTTCGCAAGGATCGCGTAGCAATTCCTTTTACGACCATGTCCTGCCGTTTTCCAGTTTTAGAGAGTATATGATTTCAAAGCGTTCTGTTTTACTTTCGGTGTGATTCTCCACCTCCCCAGGCAACCAACGTACTTGCTACAAGTGAGTGTGATATTTCCTTCCTTGAGGAGGCGTCCATGCTCTCCCCTGCGTCACTGAGGCATCGCTAAACAATAAATGTTCGATGTTATTCATCGTGCCAGATGGATTTCGCAATTTCATTCACCATGAAATTTGTTGCGGCGAATTATGGCTTCCTCAGTTTCCTTTTCGGATACTGCCGCGCCTTTTCGTAGTTCTTCTTGTCGAACTATGCATGCACTTCTAGACCACTGGCTGTTCGTGTTTTACCAATCGGATTCACTACGACTTCCATTGTCTCGAGAGGCTCTCCCCGCCCAATTGCGAGTGATGTGGCAGAATAACTTGTGCTCGATTTTGTTCCACTTACTAGTTCCAGGTGGGAAGTGGCACACTTCGACGATGAGCCGAGAATTGTTTGCTAACCGTTGTAGTTCCATATACCAGAGACGCGTGCGTGGGCTATTGCTTCCGCCGCTCTCTGATGTGATCAGCACGCGTTTGGCCTTGGGATATTCGCTCTGAGCCCAAACGATTCCACCATCGCTGGATTGCCGCGCCTGCGAATTCGGCCGTGTCGCTGCTTGTGCCAATTGTTACACCTGCTTCGTTTCGGCCGATATCATAAACTCCATAGGGAGCAGCTTTCACGAGGTCACTGTTGGGGAAATCATGCGTCTCGACCTGAATCGGACTCTTTTTGCGACGGATGGAATCGTTTCATTATGCGTTTGGCGTCAGCGTTCAAGGCCGCGCTCGTTGTGGCAAGTTCCCTACGAAAATTGCTGAAGATGATTTCATCGTGTCCGCCATTCCTCGGGATTCGCCATTCCTCGGGATTGTCGACGAATCGCCGCAGAGTGAGCGTACACGACTCTCCAGCGGATTTATTGGGCGGCCGCGTTGCGATGTCGCGAGGGATTTGCTAGGTCCGCTTTCTCAATTGCTGGCGAGCTCTTCGCTTGGCGGCGCTTAGCGTGGCCGTGTCGGCCTTGTCCCGGCGTTCCTGCTCGCGATAGGTACGGACGGCTTCATCCAGATCGCGTTGCCATCGGTATCCCAGTATAGAAGCTTGATACGATTGCGGCGTTGATTGAGGAACATGAACAAGCCGCCATCGCGCACATCGCGCTGAAAGTCATTCTTGATGATGCCGTATAGACCATCGAAGCTCTTGCGCATATCGATGGGCTCGCAGTGCAAATAGATAGGAAAAGAAGGGCTGAGAGCGAGCATCGTGACTACGCGACTTGTTCGAGGATGTCCGAAATGGAGCCAATCGCACTTAGGGGGACACGAATAGTGACACCACTTGGGAGCTTGAGCTCAATGGCAGTCGACTGTGCGTCGGTGGTCTGGACTCGCAGGAAGGCGACCTTGTCGTTGCTCTCGGCGAGTTTACGCTTCCAGTAATAAAAGGTGGGAGTGGAGCAACCAATGGATTGGCAGAACTGAGCGATGGTGAGCTCAGATCGCTCGAAGTTAGCGAAATGTTGTTTCCAAGTTTGGGCTTTGGTCGATTGCGTTGGCCGCGACATAATAAAGATCCTTGCGTACGAGGGGAATCGTTGATCAAACGCAAAAACCTACCCGCCGAATACTAGCCAGGTCGGAAAATTCCATGATCGGCTAGTGTACGCTCACGCCGCAGATGTGCAGGTGACCACGTGGCCGCCTCGGATGTTTCTTGCATGGGCAATGGTGCGTGCGACGTGGGCCCAAGGCCAACGACATTTGGCTCGACTCGGGGTTCCAACCATGATTACGCCTGGTCAGCGAACCGCTTTATGGTCGCTCGTCGCGCCCCTCTGCATGACGCTTCAATCATTGGTCTATCTCTGCAACCGAATCCTTCCAATCCTTTCAGCTGGTGGTCGGTGTATCGATGTTCGCGTTGGTTTCAGGACCGACCCCGTCGAAGCTCGAAATAAGAGAAATACTGCGTGAAGCAATTCTGGGGCGGCAAGCAGCCTAGTAGGAGCGAAATTCCCAACGGGTCTCGCATTGCTACGAGCTGTTCCCAAAAAAACCAGCGGGCTTTATTCCCCCCTTGGCTGACTTCGATGAGAAAACCGCGACCGCAGTCGCTAGACTTAACCGCACTCTGAAAGAATCAGTCGGAAACGATAGCCGTTCGCGGGAGAAACAAGCGGTTGTTTCTGATCATCGCAAACATGGCTCGGCGATGAAGAACTACGATTTTCAGCCAGAAAACCCTTGATGATTCTACCGTTCGAGTTTACTGTAGAACTCGGTGACAGAAGTACTTTCGGAAGAGGATCCTAATCTTATGAGCAAAATGGTTCGAAATTTGGTATGCAGTTTTGCATGCCTAGCGTTGTTGGCGGGCTCGGCTACGGCCGCTCCGTTGATCAAAATGGCAGCCCCAAAAGTTTTCACACTTTCTGGAGCGAATGTTAGCGGAGACGCTGATGCTGCACTGCCCGGTTCGGTGTCTGGTTCGGTTGTATTGAGCGTCACCATGACGGGTGATGTGGATGGACTCGAAGAGTTTTTCGACATCTCTCTCAATGGAGTGAACGTGGGCGCGGCTGGCAAGGCTTTCGGTGGTGTTGTGACAGGGGGAGTGAATCCGTTCACTCTGAAGCAATCATTCACCCTAACAGCTGCAGCGTTCAACGCCATTCTGGCTGGTGCCTCGTCGACCGGCTTCTTCGGTTTCGATGCAAGCTCCACCGTCGGTGCGAACGCACAATTGCCTGGCTCGGTCTACGCCGAAATCAGCGCTGTTCCCGAACCAACCTCGATGGCCATTTTGGGTCTCGGTACGGTTGCTTTGGCCGGGTTCTCGCGACGTCGTCGTAAGTAATCGTTTGAGTTTTTACTCATTCGATTCTGATTATTTAGTTAAAGAGTCGCGGTTATTCCGCGACTCTTTTTTATTTCTAGGTAGAAGATTTTGCCCGTTGAAAGAACCCATTGATCGTCTCACGAAGACTGTCCAATATCTTAAGCAAATTGCTTGTGGTTGCTTCCGGGCAACTGGCCGTGATGGTCCTCATGTTCATCAGGAATGTGGTTCTTGCGAGGCTACTTTCTCTCGAGGATGTAGCGATAGCGACTTACTTCGGAATGATCGTGGGTACTCTCGAGATGATCACCGAGGCTGGGCTTGGCAAGTACCTCGTTCAATCGCCTGACGGTGATTCACCCGATGCGATCGGCGCGGCCCAACTGATCTCTTCCGTTCGGGGCGGTCTGATTGGTTTAATCATTGCAGTATCGGCATGGCCGCTCTCCTGGCTGCTTTCGTGCCCACAAGCAGCATGGGGTTTTTGCCTGCTTGGTTTCTTCCCAATCTTGCGGGGGTTCTCGCACTTTCAAAGTGTCGTTGCGCAACGAACGCTTTCCTTTGGTCCTTCCAATTGGGTGGACGTCTCGGGACAGCTTGCATCGCTTTTGGCCTTGCTGATGGCTTCACTATGGATTCGGGACTGGCGATTGGGACTGATTGCGGTGTTGGCACAAGCGGCAACGAACCTGTTGGTAAGTCATCTGGTTGCGAAGCAACCATACCGATGGGACAGGCAGACAGAACGATTGAAAGCGATTCGGGCGTTTGGCCTGCCATTGGTTGCTAACGGTGCCCTGGTAGTTTTGACCATCTACGGTGATAGATTTGTTTTGGCCTCTGCTCCCATGCTGTCCCCAAAGAGCGGGATCACATTGGAGGACATCGGGGCATTCAATGTCGTATTTGGACTCGCATTTACGTTGTCGATGGGGCTATTCCGGATAATCAACAATCTATTCCTTCCGATTCTCGCGAAATCGCAAAGCAACCAAGTCTTATTAAATATTCAGATTCGAAAGGCAGGACTAGTTGTCGCCTTACTGGCGGTTCTTATCATGGTCGTTGCCCTGTTCGTCGGCCCAATGGGAGTGCAATGGATTTACGGGCAGCGTTACAATTTAGGTCTCGTATTGATTGGTTTGATTGCTATCGGTCAAGCGTTGAAGTTACTCCGAGCAAACGCGAACTTGATCAGTTTGGCGATGGGTGATAGCAAGAGTATTCTCTGGTCGAATCTTATCCGCTCCCTAGGAATCGGGCTTGCGACAATGAGTTGTATTTTCGGTGGCGGAATGGTAATGATTGTAGCGAGTGGGATCGTCGCAGAAGCATTATCTTTGATGATTGCAATCGTATTGCTAAGGGCTAAGCAAGGGATTGCGATGCGTTCGTTGCTGGAGCCCATTGCACTCTTTGCTTTCGCCGTCACTATTGCCGTGATTTTGCGGTCCGCTCTTGACGTTTACTATTGAACCAAAGGCTCTTGTCGTGGTCGAAACCTCGAATGCAAAGTTATTGCGAACTGATCGAGACGAACTGTATTATCACCCGTTGGGTGACCTTCTGTTTCGAATGTACCAATGGAAGCGGTTGAGGGGAGCAATCAAACGGATCGTACGTTTTTTAGAGCCGGACAGCTTTGTGACTGGAACGACGCGTCGAATCTTGTCTACATATCACGCCGTCGATGTAGGGACCTACAGTTACGGATGTTGCTTAACCCCAGGTTATCTCCCACGTGGGGTTGTGATAGGAAGGTACGTGTCGATGGCACAGGAAGTGTCCGTATTCCGACGGAATCATCCCTTGGATCGTTTGTCACTCCATCCTTTTTTCTACAATGCCAGCCTCGGTACGTTGGAGATGGACACCATCGAATCCTTTCCATTAGAGATTGGGCATGATGCGTGGATTGGGCAAGCTGCCAGGATAACTCCAGGTTGTAGACGTATTGGCGTCGGGGCTGTTGTCGGTACCGGTTCCGTGGTGACACGCGACGTACCGGATTTTGCCATCGTAGGAGGATCTCCTGCAAAGATCATCAAATTTCGATTTTCCGCAGAAACATGCGATCGTATTCTCGATTCCCAATGGTGGGAAAAGTCAAAGCATGAGTGTATTCAACACATGAAGGATATGACCACCTCGCTCAATGATTCCGAGTCTCATCCATTCCTGTAAAGTTGCTCGAAATTTCATTAGAGGTAATTCGAAAGCGTGTTTTACGCCTCTTCGAGAATGATACATTGGTTTTATCTAGCCGAAATGGCAGCTGCGTTCACCCTATGGTCTCTGCCAATTTCTTGCATAATCAGCCGAGGCTTCACCTAGCGGCAAGAGCACTGGCGTACGTAATGTGCCAGCATATTGGGCGGACGGCACATGGAATGTGCCCTCTAAGTGAATATCCGAAATGCCATTGAACACCACCATGGAATCAACCGAAGTGATTGCTATGCCCCCAACGCCACTCGATGAACTGCGTGCGCTGCGCTCCGAATTGTTGACGCGCATCCTACTCCAGAATCTGCTGATCGTGCTTTCAGTCTTCGCATTTGCCATTCTGGTCACTCTCGGGTTCTTCAACGATACTATGCAATGGCCTCTATGTGCGATGCATGCAGTTGCTAGCCTGGCCTTTTCGCTTCAATGGTGCCACCACGGTGTGCGGACCATGCAGATCAAACAGTATATCCTGACCCATGAACCACCGACGTCGCACTCCTGGGAAAACTGGCTTCCCATCAACCGACCGAAACGATGGCTCGGAACTCGGTGGCTGGTCTCCACCAAAGGTGTTTTCCTCGGTACGCAACTGGCCGCAATTCTGTTTGCTGCTTCAAACGCTAAATGGACGCGGAATGATTGGTTTTTCCCTTTGATCTCCATCGCATTGCTGCTTCTCACCGCTGGCTTTTTGTTTACGAATCCCAAAGAATGATCTCGGCTAACAGAGTGCTATGGATCGTCTGTCTAAATGTTCCGCAATGGCGCTCGAGCGACTTGCGGCTGATGTTTTCACGTTCGTTCTAAACGGGATTGATCCATTCGCAGTGCAGTCGGTTCGTGTGAATATTGAATGGCTCGACGGCAGTTGGAATGTGCCTGCTACTATTTAAAGATATGATCGACAGCAAGGAGAACTCAGGAACATGTTGAATAAGAACACCCGTTCTGCGCGTGTGGTTTCTCCTGCCGATTCCTCAGGAAAGACTGTCCCAGTCGCTGCAACCATGAACCGCAGTCAAAACCCGTCTCGCCGATTGCTGATGGTCGACCTGAACAATTTCGCAAGCTTCCCCACACTGGCAATCGGGCTTCTGGTGGCTGCGTTGCGGAATGCGGGCCAAGAGGTCCGGGTGATTTGCCCACTCGCGTATGATGTTCCCGCCGCTGAGAGGGAGCGCCGCGAAAACTATCTCGACCACATCAAACGACGCATCCATCTGTCGACCTGGGCTCCGTTCAATAACGTCCGCAATACCGCCCGGCAAATTCGCTATTGGTGGAATGAACGACCTCACCGTACCGTCGTGCGAGAAGTGTCTCGAGCCCTTGACGACCGCCCTGATGTACTCCTCCTTTCGGCCTACCTCCAGCACTTCAATAGCGTGCGCGCGATAGCGGCCATCGCCAAGGAAAAAGGAATTCCAGTGATTCTCGGCGGTCCGATGTTCAACATTGTCTCTACCGCCAAAGTTTGGAGCGAACTGCCCGGAATCACGGCCGTGGTTGGAGCGGAAGTAGACCGCAGTATCGCACCATTGATTGATGCAGTGTGCGAGAAAAAGGATCTTGCGGAATTTCCCGGCATCACACTTCCGGATGGATCCCGGACCGCGGCGGCGGCGCCGTTGATGAATCTCGACGATACTCCGATGGCTGACTTCACCGATTTCCCGTGGGATCGCTATCCGGTCCGGATCGTGCCCTTGATGACCGGGCGAGGTTGCCAATGGAATCGATGCGTCTTCTGCAGCGATATTGTCTCGGTCAGTGGTCGGTCGTATCGAACGCGATCGGTTGAGAATGTTTTACTGGAAATGCAGGAACAATCTCGTCGTCACAATACCACCAATTTCTTGTTCCTGGATCTGAAACTCAATTCGTATCCCGACATGATTCGTGGCATCGCATCAGAAATTCATCGCTATGTCCATGGCGCGGAGTGGATCGGAACGGTCCATGTCGATCAGCGCAAAGACAATGGTCTCTCGCGACGCGATCTCAAGGCGGCTGCGGCGGGCGGCATGCGTCGTATTAGCTTCGGCCTGGAAAGCGGCAGCCAACGATTGCTGGACATGATGGACAAGGGGTGTTCGGTCGAGGTGAATTCGGAGTTCCTCCGCAACGCCCACGAAGCCGGCTTAAGCGTTCGATGCACCATGTTCAAAGGTTTTCCTGGCGAAACGGCCGAGGATATGGAGCTGACGGCCAAGTTTCTTGCGGACCATGCCCCCTATTTGGATCGAGTTCGGTTCAATGAATTCTCGTTGCTCGAGGACACACCTATCTACAACGCAATGGTGGCGCGAGCCAAAGACGACGGCGAGTTCGACCGCTTCCGTGATTATCCAAAACTCGACGTCTTTCAGATCATGCATAAAAAGGCCCGCGCAGAATATGTCAATCATGAGACTGCAAACCCTGCTTATCGCAAGGCCAAGTCCCGGGCACTCAGGATTGTGCACGAAATCAATCGTCGCCCAATTCGGTCCGCCGCGCGCCAATTTGATGGCTTGATGTAAGAACGTGTTTTGAAAAACCGACAAGCCATGTTCAACCTCAAGATCAACCGTCGAACCAATTTCGCTAGTTCCGTTTCGCCTCTGGCCAAACGACTGCGCCGACTGTCGTTCTTCGAGCGCATGGAAGAAGCGAAAGCGTTTCTGGACACTCTCCATCGCGAGAATTTTTTAACGGATGCGGAGCGAAAGAGCCGATGGTCCGAAATTCGCGCCTCCCTGAATCGCAGAGGATTCTACGAGCACACGTCGGACGAAATTGCCATCGGAGCAAGAATCGCTTGGCGAAATCACTCTCGATGCATTGGTCGAATGTATTGGGAGAGTCTCGAGGTTTTTGATTGCCGAAAACTGACCGAACCCGATGCGATTGCCGATCGAATCGTGCAACATATGGTCGATGCCCTCGGGGACGGACGCATACGCTCGATCATTTCTGTTTTTGCACCGATTCTACCGGGAACAACGCCAGCCTACATTGAGAGCCAGCAAGTCACTCAGTATGCAGGTTATGTTCAGAAAGACGGCACCGTACTGGGTGATCGAAGAAACGTGGAATCAACTCGTATCGCAATGTCGCTTGGATTTCGTCCTCCCGAGCAAAAGAGTGCGTTTGACATGCTGCCTGTGATGGTTCGCGATAGCGCGGATCGGCGAATTCTTTTCGAGATCCCACCATACGCATACCGTGAAATTGAAATACGTCATCCGACCTGTCCGCAGATCGCGGAACTAGGTCTGAAGTGGTACGCAGTGCCTTGTGTCAGCGGGATGATCCTGACCATAGGCGGAATCGACTATCCATGCGCTCCATTCAACGGATTCTATATGGGTACGGAGATCGCGTCTCGAAACCTTGTTGACAAAATGCGCTACGATTCGTTACCTGCAGTATCCCGTGCGATAGGTGACGATCCGGACCGAGACAAAACACTTCTGTGGCAGGATAGAGCACTCACGGAATTGAATCGGGCTGTCCTATATTCGTACAAATCGGCTGGCGTCACAATCATTGACCATCATACTGCGAGCGATAACTTCACGAATTTTTGTCAACGCGAACAGGTCTCGGGACGCCATGTTTCGGCGGATTGGAGCTGGATTGTACCTCCACAGGCATCTTCGCGCTGCGAAGTGTTTCATCTCAAGATGGAAGATTTTGCACCGGTTCCCAACTACTACCATAGCCGGGCCGACGATGCACTGCGCATGATGCCCTACTACGGTGACCAGCAACGCAACCGCTTGCAACGCCGTTGGGACAAACTGATGCGAAGATGGAAGCTGTGGTCACGAAGCGCTTCATAGACACTCATGACCTCTATATGTGCAATCGGCTCGTCTCGATTCCCGTCAGCCGCTGGTCGGAGTATCGCAGTTCAAGTTGGTTTCAGGACCGTCCCCAACGGAACTCAATGTAGCAGGCAGATTCCATGTGCCGTCCGGCGGATTGAAATACAGGGCGAAGCAGCGGTCGAGCACGAGCACCGCTGCGCACCGCAGCGCTGAGCACGAGCACGTAAAACAAGCAAAAACGAAAGTGCTTACGAACATTCTCAAAACACCTTCTTACACATCGAAACTGCGAAATTGGGTTCGGCGAATTTATTGGTCGACCCCGATCCCCCACCGGCGTCATGCCGTTCCAGAAATCTCGATCGCCGCGTCACTACTTCATCCCGGGAGTGTGGCAGTGGATGTGGGA
>JBGSHV010000038.1:0-40979 GCA_041752005.1 Pirellula sp.
GCGACTGGAGGTTAGCGGCACGGGCCATGGTATGGGATCTCCTTGCGAATCGTTTGGGGTTCACCAATTACGTCGCTAGGAACTTACCCCTCGGCCACTTGCCAGGTCGGAAAAATCAGGCCCGGGGCTCTGTACGCTTACGATCAGTCAACCTTCCACCGAGCAAGCTCGGTGGTGAGGGAGATACTATTTGGCCAGAGCGTTTTCTGGTTGCCAATCATTCAGGAATCCACCGAGACGAGCTCAGCGGGGTTCCTTTCGCACAGCGACGAAAACAAGGACATGCATTGCGTGATGTCCGGATGCGTCACTGAAATGCTTGCATGGACGGTCGATAGGAGTGGTTGTGGCATCCACTGTCCGCTCTTGTGCCTTTTTGGAACAGTTGGGCGCGCTTGTAGAAACCTTCACGATGCACTCTCGCCCAGGCTTGGGCGACATCGGGATAGATTCGCACCAGGAGGTGGAGATGGTTGTCCATCAAACTGAAACCAGCGACGGAGACGGCGAAGATGGCGTCTAGTTCCTTGAGCCGACCAGTGAGCCAATCCTTTCGGTCGAACTCATGGTTCTCGGCGAACAGGAACGCGCGACGAACGCAGCGAGAGATGCCGTGGTACCAGCGGGTAAGGCCAGGATCGACGATCTTTGAGCGTGGTTGGGTCACGGTGAAAACCTCCCTTCGGACAAAAGTGGTTTTGAGAACACCATCAACCTAGCAAATGCCGTTTGCACCTGCAACAATGCAATGCGTGTCCTTGTGTTTCCGTGAAAACAGGAACGGTGAGCTCCACTGCCATGAAGAGAGTATTTGCATTGCGTAGGGCGCAAGCTGGCATGGAGTTATAGAGAAAGTTGTCATTCTACCCAAATTTGGTTTCCAATTGAAAATTCTATTGGTGCTCTGGCTTTGTCTACTGATCATTGCGCTTTATGTATCGCAACTGGCCCTCGCGAGCTATTCGATTGACTGTTTTTCGATAGCGACAGGTTTAGAGCGGGAGAACCTACTTTCGAAAAGCGAGAACATCGATGAAGTACGTCTGATTTTGTATAAGTCCGTAGAAGGTAGTTGGTATTTTCGATGGCAGTCGTTGAGTTTCACGTGTGCAGCTGGAATCTTTGGACTTGTTGGTATCTATCTCGGAAGGCGTACACGACCCTGCAATGACGATTTCTGTTGATCGGTTGGGCGAGCTGCTTCCAAAGGAATCAGTCAATTTTGAGCCTTCAAAAAGCTTCTAAAGAACGAATTAATCTGCGAACGCTTCCAGTTGCAAACCCGGGTAGTTCTGGTTGCGTGATTTGCTGCGACGGTCGCACAGCTCACCCAAAGAACAACGCGATTGATTCTACCGACGATGGTCCGCCAGAGCGGCAAGCCGCTGCGCGGCTAGAGAGCAGACTTTAGTGAGTTGAAAGTAGAAGAGCAGTCGTCAGTTTGCAGTTGACAGTAGGCAGTTTGAAGCAGGCAGGAGGAAGTAGATGCGTTTCTCTGCGTTTTTCCCTAGATGATTTTTGTACGACACGACCGTTGTTGTAGGGTCAGAAGTACATTGAACAAGGCATTGCACTGAAGTGGCGATGCTGTGTTGCGTCGTGATCATGCTGTTCCGAACATCATTTTGAGCGAATGGACGCTTGACGCCAATCATGCTGCATCTCCGCCACGGCGGATCTTCGACAAGGATCGAGCGTGGTGAAACACATCGCGTAGAATGCAATGAAAGAACAATGTGGGGAGACGCTCCGCGTCGTGGGTTCAAGTAGATTTGGCGTGTTCGAATTCTAGAATCACGACGCGGAGCGTCGTGCCACATTGTTCAATCCCACGCCGTTGCGATGAACCACGTCCTCGGATTCTGCTATTCCTCCAGACTCCCGTCTCAAGCTTGAAGCCTGCTGGAAAAGGGTTTTTCGCTATCCAGTAGTCCCGGCTTCGTCTCCAGAAGCGCGATAGAGTGCGGGCATGTGGTGCGATCTGGTGTAGAGTTTTAAAAGGCATTTTGGATGGAGCCGGTTCGTGTTTAGTCCACCTTCGGCTTCATTGTGTTTTGGAATCCTCAACCAACTTCCATTCTGGGAATGCACACACGCCCTTCGAAGACTCAGGGACGTGCCACCCAGGCGAGCTACACGGACGTGCCACCCAGGCGAGCTACAGGGACGTGCACCCAGGCGGGCTAGGCCGCTTGCGATTTTTCGCTGGCGTGTAGGAGCGCGTTGCGTGCATCGGTCAGTAGGACATCTTCAAGGCGTGCCAAAGCTGCCGCTCCGATCGCGCCGTCGAGGACCCGGTGATCGCAGATCAATGCCATGGTTGTTTTGCCAGTCGCAGCGATGGGTGCCATCGCCAGACTGCTGGTCGTGATCAAGGGATGATGCGCGTTGAGCACACCGGAACCGCCCAGATTCGAAATGCTGAAGGTACCCACATGCTTGGCACGTTTGTATCCCGCCCATTGCATCAGGAGCCACCACACCAATCCGCGAACCGGTCCCACGCGACGTTCCATTCTCAATCCATCGCCGTAAACCGATGCGATCGGATCGGTTTTGAAGCGATCCACGGTAGTTTGAACATCCAACAACCGCCAGTTGTGCGCGTTGCGGATCCTGCCCCAGATCAAGCGTCGATTGCCAGCGTCATCGAGGCGATGAACAGTGATCGAACCTACCGAATCGGGCGAACGAAAGAGGTAAGGAATCGGCCGACGCACGTAGATGTCGCGGAGTTCTGGAATCTCCATACATACTTTGCTATAGGACCATGCCAGCAGCGCCGCCCAACCCATTCGAAGTTGGGTCCGGCGCCGAATATCCTCAAGTTCCCCCAAAGGCATTTCGCGGTACAAGGGAAAACTGGGAATGTTCTGAGCGATGACTGCGACGTCGACCTCGGTTCGTCGATGGATTGGGAACCATCGACGGAGTCGATCTTGAGTCAAAGAATCGTTCGACATCACTTCTTGGTTGTCTTCAATTCTTGAAGCGATGCTTGTGTCTCTGCGACACCGACGCGACTCTTCTTCGGATTCAGAAAGTTGGTGACTTGAGAATCTGCCACGAGCTTGGCCATCAAGTTATCCATCTCGATGCGCTGTTTCTTCTCTAAAATCTCCTTGGCCAATTCCGTTTTGACGGCGTTGAAATCCTGGACCACGGGTTTGGTAAAACCCTGACAACGAAGGATGACGTACTGGCCGCCGATTTCGATGATGCCCGACATGTCGTCGGGCTTCAATTCGAAGGCGGCTTTTTCCAAATTGGGTTGACCGCCGTTTTTGCGAAGCGGTGGTACTTTTCCGAAATTGCTTCGCGAACTTGGTTCGACCGAATATTGGTTGGCCAATTCACCAAAGAATTGCTCGGTCGGTCGATTGCGAGCCATCTCCCAGACTTCCTGTGCCGTTCGTTGATTGCTCAGCACGATGGCCAGGATTTCTGCTCGCGAACCGAAGTTGGCTTCAAAGCCTTTCTGAAGATCTTCTTCGGTAACTTGCACGCGATCGACAACGAGCTTCTTCAAGGCCACGGTTGGCCAAACCACGTCGCGAACATACAAGTCGACAGTCTTACCCTCTTCGCTTAGAACATCCGCGATCCAACGCTGGATGTCTGGCTGGCCATTGGACGTAACGTAACCAAAGTATTCGGCCGTGCTTCGAATCTCCTGATCGACATCCATCTGTGAGACCGTCAAGTTGGCTTTGGCCAGCGCGTCCTCGACGAGCCTGCGATTGATCTCACCATCGAGCGTCGGCGGCCCGAATCGCTTGATCAATTCTTTTTCAAAGATCTCGGTTGCTAACGATTGTCCATTGATGATGGCGACGGCACCCGGGAATTGCTGCTGCAGTTCACGCTTGCTCATCACCATCGTTACCTGCGCGGCATTCCGAAGCTGGGTGTAGATGCCTTCGGCGGACTCGCGTAGTTTTTGTTCTTCCAACTCCGAGCGAATACGACTTTGAAGTTCAACCATCTGAGCCGCGGGTGGGCTGGCTGGGGGAAGATGGCGAACGCATTGCAGAGAAATATGCACATCGCCGACCGGGAAAATCTTGGAGACTTCACCCGGAGCCAAGGAGAATGCAATGCTTTCGATTTCATCATCGCCAGCAAATTTACGGATCGGTGGCAATAAGCCTTCCACGCTTGCGCTGGCTGGATCTTCGCTATGGTCACGTGCCAGTGTTTTGAACAAGTCGGGATTGGCCGTGGCTTGCTGATGAAGATCCGTTATTTTGTTAAGGTCTTTGCAAGCGATCATCCGTACCTGCACCTTGGGTCCGAACTCGCTTTGAAACGCTCGGTCGATTTCTTGCGGCGAGATCTGGATGCGTTCCCTGCTCAAAGCTCGAAGGGCGAGCATCGGCCAAACCACGTCCGAAGCGTAGTGTTCGGGCATTATGTTGCGTTCGTCTTGGAGCAATTTCAAATACATCTGCACGGACAGATTGAATTTGGCAGCTACCCGTGCGATCTCATCGTCGACATCCTTTTGCGTGATTTCAAGCTTGCTGGTTTGGCAGGCTTGAAGGATCAACAAGCGATTGATCATGTTTTCGAGGAGTTCTTCCCCGTGACGCGCCGTGCATTGCGCCGCCAGCTCGGCTAGCGAAATCGGCTTGCCATTGACGGTCGCAACGACCGCAGGTCCAACATCGGAATTTTGTATCGATCGCGCCGCGGACGCCGTTGCCCCAGGCACTTTCTTAGTCGTCGATGAGCCCGTGGATCGGTCCTGGGCGTAACTGAAGCCGGGTCCGCTCAGCGCGATGCCGATCGAAAGGCCTGAAAGAAGACGGCCACGCAAACTCGATTTTCGATGGTTCAATCGCATTTTCTTCCTCATGAATGATGCGAGGTGTATCCGGCAGCGTTCCATGCCGCAGCGGGACTTTAAGCAACGCGGAGAGTGTACGTAAGGGACAAAAACTGGGTCAATACGGATTTAGGCTCCCCAGTCCCCCTTCAACCCGAATCACCAAGAAGGTTAGAATCGCTGAAATCTATTTTCCCACTGTCTCCCCAAAGTCACCAATCGAATGCAGGCAAAACCCCAGATCCCGTCGTCCGAGACTTTGGCTGAATTCGCACGCAGCGAATCTGTCCGAGCCAGAGACGGGAAATGGAGCTTTGAGCTATCCAAGGACGCATGGGATCACTTGCAGTTGCACGATTCGAAGGGGAGACTTCATCGAGACGTTAGCGTCGTTCCACTCTTTCCGGTCGAGACGCCGGGAGCCTGGGTGTCGATCTTGAATTCAGATGGTGAGGAACTTCTCTGCTTGAGCGACATGAGCCAGCTATCCCCCATCAATCGCGAATTGATTGAGAAGGAATTGGAGTATCGCGAATTCGTGCCACAGATTGAGCGTGTACTTTGGGTGTCGGGAACCCAGGAACCCTGCGAATGGGAAGTCGAAACCAATTATGGCAAGACCCGATTCGTTTTGAACTCTGAGGAGGATGTACGTCGTATCGGATCATGGACAGTACATTTCATGGATGCCAATGGCAGCCGATTTCGGGTCGATGATGTCCGACGATTGGACAGCCGGTCGCGGTCCTATGTTGAATGGTACCTCTAGGGGACGGGAAGACGAACGCATCGATGAGCAAGGGTACGGACATTCAAGGACAAATGATCCTCCTAGGGACCGGAACCAGTGTGGGTGTTCCATGCTTGGGGTGCTCCTGCTCGGTCTGCACCGGTGGCGTGCTGCGCAATCAGAGAACGCGTTCCAGTGCGATCGTCGGATTGCCCGAAGGAAATTTACTGATCGACACTCCACCGGATCTTCGCATGCAACTACTTCGCGAAGGCATCGGCATCGTTCATGCAGTTCTGTTCACTCATGAGCACGCCGACCATCTGCACGGTCTCGACGACGTTCGGTTGTTTCCCTTCATGCTAGGTCATCCGATGCCGCTGTACGCATCGGAAAGAGTAGAAGAGAGGATTCGACGGGTCTTCGACTACGCCTTTTCTGACCGCGAGCCGACACATTCGGGCGCGGTTCCGCAATTGGAAATCAGGCGAGTCGATGCAGCGCCGCTAACGATTCTGGGTGCATCGGTGGTGCCGATCCCGCTCATTCATGGTCCGCATTGCAATGTGCTGGGTTTTCGTTTTGGCAATGTGGCGTATTGCACGGATACCAACCGTATCGAAGCATCGAGCATGGAGTTATTGCAAGGTCTCGATTGCCTCGTGCTTGACGCGTTGCGCCTTCGTCCGCATGCAACACACTTCTCGGTCGAGGAAGCACTGAATATCATCGAGGTGTTGAAGCCGAAACGAGCCTACCTGACACATCTGTCGCACGAGCTCGATTACGAAACGTTTCAAAACGAGTTGCCCGACCACGTTTCGTTGGCCTACGACGGCCTTAGAATCGAGCTGACCTAATGTCTAGAGAACGGAGTGCCAATTCAGCGAATGGATTAGCCACGGTACAGGGCGGCGTCGATGCAGGCCCAGATATGGATGATCCAACCTAGCAAAAAGAACCACAGGAACGTTCCCGCGAGGAAAAACAACAACGCCGCTAGCGCCCGCCCTTGGACAAGTTGCCCGAGCCCGGGATAAAAAAAGCTGGCCAGAGCGCTGATGACATTTCCTGGTGATCCAGGTTCGCTCATCGCTGATTTCCTTTCGAGGGTAGGGGAGTTGGCTGTCATATAGATACGATTCGGAATTCTACTCAAAGTCTTGGTAGCATCTGGACGAATTTCATGGTGCCGCTCGTATTCGCGAGCTGGTGCGACGGAATCGATTGGGTTCACTTGAAAGGCTGGAAGGAACTGGGAGGCTGGAAGGAACATGGAAAAGATTGCGAATGTTGCGCCGGGCCCTTCGTCCGATACGGTTCGATCGGCCGCTGGAGAACTTTGGAAAGTGCCTCGCGGATGGGCTCTGCTACCGCCTGGCGACGCCGCGTTGACCCGCCGCGTCAAAGCAGCCGGCGAACATTGGATCGTTCAGGAACGCAAGGGACGCAGGCTCTTTTCGCGCGGCGTGTGGGCACCCGGCCTAACCATTGACCGCATTCGCGGGGAGCTCGAGGCCGAACGATCGACGGAAGGCTTCGCCAAACGCAAGCAATCGGATGAAAAGCGGCGGGCTAAAGTCCAAGGGGAGTACGTCGAAGATTTTGAACAAGCAGTCCGGTCCTATCTCGCCTTTCATCCGTCGCATTCCCAAGTCGGAACACGTCTAGCCCAATTGGTGACCGAGCATGCCACGCCGGTAGGTAGCGGAACAGTAGCCCGAACCAAGCGGATACCTATTGAGAGACGTGCCGAAGCCGCCGTCATTGCTTGGATGCGCCATCAAACGACTGGATACGATTCGATGAAGATCGCGCGGATCAAAGGGGAGCGGCGTGAAGTTCGTCGCATGCTGGCGCAGCGCTCCAGTGACCTGCTCCAAAAGTACAGACGCGGTCTACCCGCCGACCGCGATTGCCCACTCGCTCGGGCCGTGCACGTTTCCGAAACTACCCGTTCATAAGCGAGCCCGATGACCGCCGAACACTACACGGGCGGGCCGCTGGCTCAGGGAAGTTGTAGCAAGCGTTTTGACTCGGTCCGAAGGAAATCGACATCCATGAAGGGTTCATGGCCGATGTCCTGCCATCGAATTCGACCTTGAGCATCTACGAAGATCGTGCCGTGCAGCGGCTGTCCTTCGAAGTCGTCGAAGCAGCGAAACGCTTTGAACACATCCAAGTCCGGATTGGCTGCCAAAGGGATCCGCATCTCACCATCGTAGTCTTTCAATCCGGCTCGAAGCGATGCTAAAGTTTCCGTGCTAACCCCAATGACTTCGATGCCTGCTTCTTGGAATGGATCGAGCATCGGCGAGAATTTGGACAGCTGCTCGGCGCAATGCAGGCAACCGAAGCCTAGGTACAAAATCATGACGTACGGTTTTCCTTCCAACCGTTTGGAAGACTCTTCACGACCATCGGCCATGGGTAGACTCCAGCGCGGAGCCATGGGCGGAGTCCATCGAACCGGTCCCAGTGTGTCCAAAGGTGGTCGATCCCCCGTGTCCGACGGCGGGGTCGCGGGCGTTGCCCATTGAGTCTCAGGTGCTTCCGCAGTAGCAATTGCATGCGCTCGATCGACCCATGGGATACTAGAATCGCCCGAGGCGGCTAGGACAGCCGTTTGCGCGATCGCTTGATTCCGAAGTTCCTTCCACGAATCGAGGGACGTCGACTGAGGTTGGTTGAGGATGGCTTCGTTGGCGACCCAGACTGCGAGCGCTGCGGGCATCAATTGTCCCGGCGCGGCATCGAAGGCCTCCCGCATCTTTCGGACGGCCAGTTCATGTTCGTTCGCTCGGCTGGCCCATTCGATCCGGAGCAGAGGATCAACGTTGCCGCGCGCCGCTTGGGAAGCGCGGACGGCCTCTCGGTACTGGCCTTGGACGGCGAACAAGTGCGCCAGGAGTCCGTTTAGTGATTGTCCCAGTCGATAATGCCGGTAGTTCAGCTCGTGCTTTCGTCGTTCCTGAGCTTGCTGCTCGGGCGAACTATCCTTCCAGCGCTCCTCATCGAAGTCCTCACTGACCTTGGCTGGCCCACCCGTTTCATTCTCCGAAGAAAAAAGATCCGCAGGTGCAGGAAATGGCTCCTCGAGTTTTGGGGGACGAGCCGTCAATTTCGAATCACTGACTTCGAGCGATTGGATTTCTGCGCGGAGCGATTTGCGAACCGCCAACAAGCGATCGCGTTCGAGTTCGGCCTCCTGGACGCGACCGAGTTGTGCCAGTGCGATCGCCCTAAGAACCTGCGTCGCATCCAGTTCGACGGCATCGGAATTTCCCGTGAGATAAATCGAATCGCAAGCTTCGAGCATGTCGGACCATCGTTGATAGGTCGACAAGGCTCCGATCAAGCGTTGTCGGCCGTAGGATGCGCTGCCCGATCCCTTGGGAGCATTGAAGCTGGGGTGACGCGGCAACTCAATCATGTTCTTCGCCAGCGAGATTGCATCGTTGACGCGACCTAAAAATAGCCAATTGCGAATCAACCATTCGTTATTGTGCGCGTAGTTGTGAATTTGGTCCGGCATGACGGCATCGCGAATCATGTGCGCGTGATCGACGCGAGCCGAAGCTTCTTGCTGCCACGCTGCGTCGGAATAGCGATTCAGCCGCGAGTAGGTATGGCCAGGCATATGCCACATGTGCGCAATACCTGGCGCGCTCGGTCCGCATTGGGCGGCGGCTGTGATCGCCAACTTTTCGTTGCGATAGTCCCAAAGATGGATGCGAAAATGATGCGCTGGATGACGAGGGCTGAGCGCAAACAATTCGCTCAAAAGTGCGTCGATGGCCAAATGGCTTTGGAGTTCAATACCGGCACCATCATTTTGCCAATACTGCAAAATCAGCATGGCTTTGATCTCGATGTCTTGCGGATAATCGACTGCGATCGATTCCAAATCCTTCACGTACTCTTTCAAACGATTCTTACGTTGGTCGCGTGTCGCGTCTTTAAGATCAGTCGAACGTTCATTGCGTTTTCCGATCGTGATGCGCTTTTCCGAGGAGTCATCGTCAGTCTTCGCGTTAGGTTCCTCTGGCCAATCCTTTACCCGTCGGCTCCAAGTTTCGATGAGGCGTCGTTCGACTTTGTTGGCTTGGTCGATGCGTTGCATGGCCTGTTCGATAAAGCCCGCCGAACGGGACGGATTCTCAACATTGGCGCGGGCCATTCCCCAGTAATGGATCGCGCACTCAGGATCGATTGCGGATGCTTGACGAAATGAACGCTCCGCCTCGAAATACCAGAAACCATGAAGTTGTGAGAGGCCTTGATCGAAGAAACGTTGGGCCATAGCGCTCGGTGTCGAGGTCGGCCAATGCACATTTCCCATGCCCTGCATGAGGTACGCCGCTTGTCTGGGTCCCTCGTTGAACGCATCGTCATGAAACGAATGACCGGGCTGTGCGTCGCTGGTTGCCGCAGTTTTTGCGGCTGCCTCGTTCTCTTCCGCGGTCGCGTGCGAGGCGGGCAATAGCAGTGCCAGAATTCCCGCGATCAGACCGAACGTTGATGAGCGACGAGGCCCGCAGCAAACAGGGAATTTTCCGTCCCTCTGGCTGCACAACCAGAAGCGACGAATGCGAATGGAATAGCGACTGCGGTGGGGATCCGAAGCGTTCATCGATGATGTTGTCTCAGTTGGCAGAGGGGGGTCGACAGGCGGAGTTGGGCGGGGTGTGGCTGGACGGGGTAGGGTTGGGCGGGGGGGAATTCAACTGGCCTCGGCGGCTTGCCGCAGGACTTCGGCTGCGACGTCGTGTTGCGTCGTGTCGGCGATGATTTTCCCATCGCGCAAAACGATATTGCGGCGCGCGTTCTTGGCGATCGCTAGATCGTGTGTGACCAAGATGACGGTTAGATTTTCCTTTTCGTTGAGTTGCCGAAAAAGTTCAATGACTTCTCGACTGGTTCGAGAATCAAGATTGCCTGTGGGTTCATCCCCCATCAGGATCGACGGATTGGCGGCCAACGCACGCGCGATTGCGACGCGCTGCTGTTGTCCGCCGGAGAGTTGCCCTGGATGGTGATCGAGGCGATCGCCTAGGCCGACCATGTTGAGCAGTTCCTTGGCGCGTTCATAACGGGCATGATTGGACATGGACTTGCCATAGAGCATAGGCAATTCAACATTTTCCAATGCCGATGTGCGGTTGAGGAGATTGAAGTTCTGGAACACGAATCCAATCTGTGCGTTGCGGATGCGAGCCCGTTGATCGGCCGACATGTTGACGACCTCAGTACCGTCGAGTAGGTAGCTGCCACGGGTGGGACGATCAAGGCAACCCAAGGTATTCATCAAGGTCGATTTACCGGATCCACTGGGCCCGATCAACGCCGCGTATTCGCCGCGCTTCATGATCAGATCAATGCCATCGAGTGCCCGTACCTCAACCTCGTCGAGTTGATACACTTTGGCAACATCGGTGAGTTGTATCAAAGGCGAGCTTGCCGACGCAGGTTCGAAATGCGATGCATGATCTGGGGCGGGAGGGTCGACGAGGGTGGACGCTGCGTTCATCTAGATGGCGTCCGATCCGCGTTCGCCGGTCCGGATGCGTACGCAATCTTCCATTGGCAGTACAAAAATTTTGCCATCGCCTATTTGACCGCTGTCGCTGGACTTCGCACCCTTAAGGATGGCTTGCACCGTCGGTTCAACAAACTCATCGTTGACTGCAATTTGCAGCTGCAACTTTCGAAGCAGATTGACGGACGATTCCTGAGCTCTGGCGGAACTCTTTTGGCCTTTTTGCCGTCCGAATCCCAAACAATCGAGAACGGTGAGGCGAAAGACCTCGACCTCAGTGAGCGCTTCTTTGATTTGTTCCAAGCGATTGGGTTGTACGATAGCGATGATCAGTTTCACAATCAGATCCTTGGCAAACGATCCACGGGTGCCGCATCACGCATTGTGAATGGATGGACCGCCCATGGCAAATCGAATCTGGCGTGGATTGCCAGATGCGTGAAAAAAATCACGGCCCGAAGGCCGTGATTTTATAAACCTAGCGTAGGTCTACCAATTCTAAGAAGCAGTGAGGCGACTAGAAACCGCCGCCCTGACCCGCCATGCCTGCTCGGACACCGCCTGCGATGGCCTTCAAAACACCTTCTTGAATGGTGAGTCGAACGATCGAACCACGCTCGATCAATTTACTATCGAGCAGAATACGATCTTCACCACTGCTGAGCGCTGAGAGCATCCCATCGATGATCGGGGCAACAGCTGGATTGGAGTCCACGCTTTGAATGAAGTTCAATAGTTGCGTCAGGTCAAATCGCATGCGGACAGGATCGACGACGAGCGTCGACGAACCGCCGACACCGTCGAGAGCTGTCTTGAGCGAGGCTTCCGCGGTCTTGCCAATCGACAAAAACACAGACTTCGGAGCAGTCGCAATCGCGACTTGGACTGAATCACCGAAGATTTTACGTGCCGAATCATCGGCACCTTCGGGCAACGGAGCGGTCAAGCGGTGAAGGTTAGAACCCTTGTACGTACCCGTCATCAGTTCCACCTTGACGGGTGCTTTCGCACCGGCCAATTCACCAGCCAAGTCCTTAGCCAACGCCTCGACTTGGGATCCATCGGCTACGGTAAACCCAATAAGGATGTTTAACGAAGGATTCGTCGATACGCTGACGACGGACTCGACGGATCCTTGCTTGCTGCTCTCAATCAAGATGGCGACCAATCGATCCAAGTAGGCCTTGGCTCGTTCGGCAGAAGCATCGTCGCTGGCCTGGTCTTCGATGGCTTTGTAGGCTGCTTTGAGCGATTGGTCCAACGTGGCTTCGATCTGTGCCACGTCTTCGGCAGCGACAACTTGGTAGGTTCGCAAGTTCATCATACTTACGTCAGAGACGGCTCCCGTCAACGACGCCTTGGCCGACTTCAATTCCATCATCTGCTTCGCGAATCGCGAGCCTTCGACGAACTTGGTACCTGTGTCGAGTGTCACGGTCTTTTCCTTAGGGCGAATGCCCAGACCGATCACGAACTTTTCGGTTCCCGCGATGGCTTCCTCAAGGTTGCCCATGAGTTGTTCACCCGAAGCGCGGCTGTTTTCCAATTCTTCGTCACTCATGTCGCCCGACTGGGCTTCCATGGCTTGTTCGAAGCCACTTCGCATTTGACTGGTCAGCAGATCGATCAAATCATCGGGGATGTTTTGAACATTGACCTCGAGCCAAATATCGTTCTTGGCGACCATCGTTTCCAGAGTGCCGGCAGCATCGGTGGGAAGGCTTTCCAACGATTCTTCGGAACTCGAAACAAAGAGCCAATCGCCTTTTTCCTTAGCGAAAACGGTATTCGGGCCGATGCTCATGCTGTAGAGCCCTTCGCCCAAGTCTTCCGCTTCACCGAATAATTCCAGACCGCCCAAAAAGGATTCCAGGTCAGAAATAGGCAATGAGGCGACGGTGACAGGTACACCGGCTTCACCCAACGTGACATACGCGCCGATCGGACGCGAACGGTCCATACCGTTGGTGTATCCGTTGACGGCTTGGTTGATCATCCCACTTTGTGCTCCCGCACCGACCAAACGCATCATGTGCGTGATGTTCGGAAGCAATCGATCCAGAGGAGCGATAGCGACGGTCACCACTTCATTGCTGGTCTTACCCGTCGATTCAAGACTGGGTAGTTCCAGGGTTTTTGTATCCTGGGCCATGGCAGGAGAAGCGATCAAGCCTGCTGCGGACCACAGGCTTGCGGCGGACAAACCCGCCATAGCCAACCATCGAAATCTCATAAACCAGAACTCCTCTAAACAGGACGATAGACGAAACCTAACAATTTCAAAAATCAGTTCGATGTCTGCCGCCGTTCCTTGGCAATCGGTTCGGAATCGAGACGTAGAACTCAACAGAAATAGATGATAGCCGCCTCACCAGAATGGGACCAGCGGTCAAACACGTTGGGAAAGCGATCGCAACCATCCATGGCCCGACAAAAGAGTGGTCGGCACCTGGCAATCCCACGTGGACGTTGCAAATGTTAATTGTAATAGGTCAACGTCGTTGCCTAGCGGTACGAAAACACTACGGGAGCACAAATAGCTCGACCGGTTTTAACGTTCGCGGAAGACGATGCGACCTTTGGTGAGATCGTACGGAGATAGCTCGACCCGTACCTTGTCCCCTGGCACGATTCGGATGAAGTTTTTCCTCATCCTGCCGGCCACGTGGGCTAGAACTTCACTACCGGTTTCCAATTGAACCTTGAACCGCGTATTGGCCAACGCAGCGGTAACAGTTCCTTCAACTTCAAATGCTTCTTCGTTCTTACCCATACGCGCGAGGGGCTCAGCTCCTACAGACGATCACACAAACCTAAAATAACATGAAGACGATCGAGAGCGGTTGCCAGCTCCCTTAGTCTGCAGACGTTATATGCGAAACACCCCCGGATCGTCCACGGCAAAGGCTCCGAAACGCGCCATTTCGTTCCGGCTTCTGCCACTTTCGGCCCGGCTTCTGCCGCTTTCCATCGCTTTGCATCTAGTTTACTGGATTGCCTAGTGTACCTTGGACCAACCCATGAACCCACAACTGACCCGACCTTTCTTCTACGCCGCTTGCCAACACGGTGCAGAATCTGTGCTGAAAAAAGCCCTTTGCGAGCCGGCTGGGCCATTTCGCATCGCCTATTCGAGCCGCGGATTGCTGACCTTCAAAACCGACATGCCCTTGCCGGTCTGGACTCGAGCCCTGCCCGAGCATCCGATGCTCCGAGCCCGTGGTATCGTGCTCGAAAAGCTGGAAGGGAGCGAGTCGGCAGTCCTGATCGACCAGCTCCTGGGTGCTTTTTCCGATCTGGACTGGCAATCGATGCATGTTTGGCAGCGGGATCCCTCACCGGTCGGTTGGCGCGGTTTCGCACCAGGCAATTCGGTGCTGGCGGCCGAAGTTGCACGCGAAATCAGGCAAAGACTCCGCGCTTCGGGTGACGCGCGACCCGTCTTGGCGCATGGCCTTGAACCCGATTCACCCCTAAGTAGCGACAAGGCTCCGCAGCGGGTCCTCGAACTCATTTTGGACACGCCGAGTCGCTGGTGGATTGCAGCCAAACGAACGCAACGAAACTACGACACTTGGCCGGGTGGCGTTCCGATGCCGCCCGTCTCTTCCGCATCCGTCACTACAGAATCTTCCCAAGAGGCATCCGCCGAGACCACCGAAGACGATCCGGTTAGCCGGGCTTATGGAAAAATCGCCGAAGCCTTCGCCTGGAGCGAATTGACCCTGCGCCCTGGAGAACACGTCGTCGAAATTGGCTCCGCTCCCGGTGGTGCTTGCCAATGGCTGCTCGAAGCTGGTGCTCACGTGACAGGGATCGACCCCGGTGAGATGGATCCACGGATCCTCGCGCACCCTCGCTTCACCCACTGGAGAGGCCGATCGTTGCAATTCAAGCGCGCCGCCTTTCGGCCATTTCGGATCATCGTCTGCGACGCCAACGTGACTCCGAACTACACCCTCGATACGGTGGAATCGATTGTGATGTACCCCACCTCGCGTGTTCGCGGGCTGATACTGACCATGAAGTTGCCCGAGTGGGAGCACTCGGAGCTCATACCAGAGCATCTCGAACGAGTTCGATCCTGGGGGTTCGAAACGGTTCAGGCCCGCCAACTGGCGTCGAATCGACGCGAATACTGTCTCTTCGCAAAACGCAAATTGCGATCAAAGCCTTCGGCCGACCTGCCTTCGGATCCTCATTTGGATCCTAATAGGGTTCCCCCTTCGGATGCATCTCCCGATGCCTTGCCTTCATAAACCAACGTCCGCAGGACTCCTTGTGAATTTTTGACGATTGAGGCGAGCTTGCCGATTGACTTTGACGGACAACCCGAGTGTCTGGCACAGGTCGTTTCGGTTGTAGCAAGATTGCCCAGCCTGTCGATTTTATGCAACGTGCGGAGTGTGAGGTGCAAGTTCTCTTAGGTCGTTGCCATGCGATGGTTGCTTACATGCATGTTTGTCTGCACGGCGTGGCCATCGGTGCCATGGCCGTCGATCGCGATCGGTGACGATACGCACCGGAAACTCCGTGTGCCCGATGCGTCGATCCTCAGCGACCTGTCCGAAGATACGGAACCTGTGACCGTTCGACTGGTGGACACGTTGATTCCTGAACGCACGAAACTCGATTCAGCGTACCAGTCCTCGTCGCCTGTTCACGCCTCGTTTCGAAGTCAAATCCCTCAAGAAGCTCCGCCCCACTTCGTGCAACTGGGAACACGCGATGACTCGAAGGCAGATGCCTACCAATGGGAGGCACAACGCGGTCAGGAAACTCCGCGCGGTCCAAAGCACGGGCGTTATTGCGAACCCGGAATGCAACGAGCAGGACATCCATGGAGGATTGGGCACCATGCGAGATCCGTCAATGGCCGCGATCATTCGGTGGGTTATGTAGGCGGCGGTACTCCGTTGGCATGGTGGGGTGAATCCCGATATGGCTCCGAAGGCACCTTTGGTATGGACTATTCAGGCCTCCTCCTTTCGCGCAAGGTTTGGCTGAACTGGACGCATGGTGCTCGCCATCAAGGGGGCGAAGGCCGCTACGAAACCGATGGCCCAAGAATCCTGCCGGAGAAGCCGTAGCGTGCTTGAATCACCTTCGTAAAGAAAAGAGTGCATCGCCCGTCAACCGAAATGCGGCGTCGTGCGGACACGCATACACGCAACGCGGCGTTCCTCCGATGCTCTTGCACTGATCGCAGGTGGAGGCTTTCTGTCGAATGACCGGAACGCGTCGGCCATTTTCCTCGCGATACCCGTCCTCCTGACCAATCATGGTGATGTTCCCATACGGGCAGTTGGTCGCGCATTGCCCACAGCCGATGCAATGGTCTTCGATCACGATCTGCTTGTCTCCCTCGCGGAAGATCGCGTTGACGGGGCATCCAACCAAGCAATACGGGTCGGTGCACGATCGGCAACTGGTCGCGACCAAAAAATTCTCGAATCGCAGGCCTTCTCGAATCAATCGCGAATCACCATCGTGGGCATCGGCGCAAGCCTTTGTGCATTCATCGCAGCGAGTACAGGACTCCAGGTCGAGGACCAGCAGGCTCTGCGCGTTGTACAACCCCTGGGCCACGAATTGAGCGAGGCCCGGATCGCTTTCCGCATGCCTTTCGGCATCCCGAGTCAGCAGCATCCGCGCTCGATCTAGCAGGACTTTTTTGAAAGCCGTATTGCTGTCTGCAACTGCATGGAGTTGTTCCCCGCGTATACGTACCAACTCCACGTGATCCAGAGCCGTGCACGACGATGTGCGCATGCCCAAGGAGTAGCCGAGTTGCTGAAACTCGCTCGCCAACTCCTGTTCATAAAGCAAGGACAGTGCGCTAACCTCGCCGAATGTCCCGATACTACCGCCTGCCCGGCCAGGCCCGATGGTATTGATGACTTCGTCTCGCAATCCTTGCATGCGACTCACCTTGACATACCCCAGTCGTACGAGGAACAAGTCCTCACCGCGCTCTCCTTGGCGAAAAATAGGCTGCCCGGGTTCGACGCTCATCAATTCAACACGTTGAGCGATGCTGCGGAGTTCGGCCGGCGTCAAGGAACTCAGTATGGGTAGACGCTCGAGATCGGTGTTAAGCGCGTGACGGCGATATGCCTCGTTGAGCAACTTGCGACTCGATGCGTTGCGTTGCAGCATGTACAAAACGTTACTGCCGATCTCGATGACCTCCGATTCTTCGACAGCCACGACGGTGGCTGATCGCGGATAGCGGTTCAAGCAAGCCATTTCGCCGAGAATCACATCCTCAACACCTCGATACAATCCGGCCGGTGTTTCAAACTGCTTCGTATCGCTGCCGGTAGCCAAACTCGGGCCGGTTGAGGTTCGAGGCCCACTCAACCATTGCGAGAACCCTAGGGCAGGCTGAGAGCTCTCTGCCGTTCCGGATTTTGCATTGGGACGGTGCGAGAATTGGATTTCGAATTTCCCGCGCTGGATCAAAAATGCCGTTGCGCCGTACTCACCTTCACGGCACAGGACTTCGCCGGGTCGAAGCACTCGCCGATAGCTAGCCCCGCCATTAAATTGCAAGAACTTGTAGGGAATTCCCGCAAAAATCGGGATATCAAGCATCTGTTCTGGTGACAACACCTCTATGTTTGCAGAAGGTTTGCGCCTACCGCCGTCGTCCTTCGAACCGCGAATCTTCTCGACTTGGCGAGCGACCACCAGCGGTCGAAACTGGAGCGCATCGGTCGGGCACGAGATGACGCACTCTCCGCAACTGACACACGAGCTTTCAAGCATCGGCAAATCGGTATCGAAAGCGATTCGCGTTTGATATCCCTTTCCATCGCGAGCCATGACGTCATTGGCTTTTATTTCATTGCAAGCGCGTGTGCAGCGTTGACATAGGATGCACGCATCATGATTGACGGTGATGATTTCCGAGGATAAATCTTGACCACGCTTGCCTGCCAACTCACTCGGGGCGAACCGCAGTCGGTCCGCTTCGGGTAGGAACCGCCGCACCAATTGTTTGAGTTCATTAGGTTCGTGCCGCGGTGCCTGGTCGAGGAGCGCTGCCCGATCAGTATCGCTCAAGTGTTCGGACGCAAGAAGCTCAACAATCATGGTGACCGATTCGCGAATCGACGCTACGGTTTTAGGATTTTCCGTGCTGGCCAACGTGGTGATGATCATGCCTTCCTTCACGTGGTAAGTGCACGACGCAACCAAGTCGCGTTTTACACGGCCGCTCTTTCGCCGTTCCTCGATTTCGACCATGCAAACTCGACAGGCCCCGACCGGGTTGAGGTGTTCTCGATGACAAAGCGTAGGGACTGGATGAATGTCGTTGATACTTTGGATGTAAACCTGAGTTACGGCATCGTAAATTGTCGTGGCACGAGGGATGACTTCACCCCGCGCGTTGACGACGACGACTCCTTGCGAGTTTCGAAGCGGAACGGCTTTTTTGACCACTACCATCTGACCGTCGATGATGATGGAAACATCCTTCTCCAAGTCGTTCAACGTGGCGTCGGCGGCTCGAATCAATTGTCCATCGATATCGCGAGCGAACAACGCTTCCTCGCGAGCGCTGATGTATTCGGTTCCGTCCGGAGTGTCCAATTCTGATGCCATTGTAAGGACTCGAACTCAGAGGGTGCGGGGATGGAAAAAACGCAAGTAAGTACGAAGCGGTTCGCTAGCGACTTGACCCAGTCCACAAATGCTCGTCGTACGGAGGATTCGGGCGAGCAACTGCACGTCCTCCAATCGTTCTGGTGACAGGGACGACGGGTCTACTCGAAGTTGCTGCGCAACATCGACCAGTTTTCGGGATCCCAACCGACATGGTACGCACTTGCCGCACGATTCGCGTTGGTAAAACTGCGAGCAGGCCAATGCTTGATCGAGCATATCAGCCGAACTGCCGTAAACGACGATGCCCGCCCCGAGCATGAAGCCGATCTCGCGCGAGGCGTCGATATCCATCGGTAGATGACGGATATCGGTCGGTTCCGAACTCAGCTTCGGGTACTTGTACTCAGCGGTCTCTCGACCTTCGGCATCGATACGTTTCGGGAGTCGAATGGTTTTCTCCGGTAGGATGGCGGGAAGGAATCCACCGGACGGCCCACTCAGCGCGACGGCTTGCAATGCTTCTCCAGCGATCATGCCCCCGGCGATATTCTCGAGAAGCTCGCCGAACGAAATGCCACACGGGACCTCATAGACCCCCGGGCGACGCACATCGCCGCTGATCGAGAACATGCGACGCCCCTTGGCCCGATTCGTGCCCGAGTTCCTGAACCACAATCCCTGCCATGGACGGTTGGATTCGGATTCCGTGGCAGTCGACAACGTACTCGGCGAGTTATGCGGCGGCGTACTGGACCGCAGATGATCTTCGTTCTTGGGATCCGGTTTGCGTAATAGGATGGAGGGGACCCACGCGAAGGTTTCAACGTTGTTGAGAATCGTAGGCTGATCGTACAGACCGTTGGTTTGCAATTCTGGAGGTCGATTGCGAGGTTCCGATCGCTTGCCTTCAAGGGCTTCGACGAGGGCCGTCTGTTCACCGCAAACGTAGCCCCCCGGGCTTATGAAGACTTCTAACCGAAAGGTACGTCCACTTTGAAAGATGTTGGATCCGCAAGCTCCGATCGCTTCGGCAGCCGCAATGGCTTGCTCGACGCGCTCGATCTGTTCGAAGTATTCGTGCCGAATGTAGAGGTAGCCTTGCTCGGCGCCTGATACGAGTCCCGCCATGATCATGCCTTCGATGACCAAATGCGGTGCTGCCAAAAGTATTTCCCGATCTTTGAACGTCCCGGGTTCACTCTCGTCGGCATTGCACACGACATACTTGGCTTCGCCGCTGGCCAAACGGGCTTCGTCCCATTTGCTATATGCGGGTGCGCCGGCACCTCCCATGCCCAATAACCCAGCCGTTTTGAGGGCTCCAAGGATGCCCTCGGGATTCGGGTTCGCGACGTATGCCTGAACTGCACGATAGGCCGTTTCGGCAAGCTCAGTATTCGACGTATCTTCGGTCGAGCGGTAGCAATCGATCCAACCCTGCCGCAGCGTGTGCTCGGCAGTCGTGAGATCGCTATCTGTCTCAAACGGTTTGCCAGCCAGACTTGCTTCAACAATTTTCCTGTACTCTTCGACGGCGCGACCGACGATCAAGGAAGGATGTTGTTCAAGAGATTCAACGAGCATTGCAGGGGCTCGATCGCAGCGTCCCAAGCAGGATGCTTCATGGACTTCCAATTCTCTGTCCCCGACTTGCTGCTGCAACGCGTGCAACCCCTCGGCAGCCAACATCGAACCCCTTAGTCGGCAGCTCATGTCGCGACAGATAGCAACGCGGCAACGCGGCGGTTCCGTACGACGGTAGTGTGGAAAGAAACTAACAACATCCTGAATCACGCGGACCGGCTCTCCCACATGATTGGCGATTCTAGCGATGTCCGTGTGTCCCACGAAGCCTTGACGATGCTGAACGTCTTGCAGCATCTTGGCGATTCGCGTACCGACTTGCCGCTCAACAAGGGACTTCATGGCTGCATTTTCCGAAGAGTGCGAAGTGCATCACGATAGATTTTCAACGCATCCCGCGGATGAGTTTCCGAACGTGTGATGGGCAAAGAGGACTGGGGCGACCAAGACCAAGGCTGGTTCAGAAATACGCTCTCCATGGCGACATCTCCGCCCAATGTGGGTAATTGGAGATTCAGTCCGCGTCCCGTCGCACGGGCTCCGGCTAGCCACTGCGTGCCACGCTCCCACGTACGATCGTAATCTTCCTGTTGCAACAACGCATCGAATTGCGATCGAAGTTCTCTAGCGGTCGTCGGCCTGTCACGGTTGGTTTGTGACCACTGCCGAAGCAACTCGATCAATCGTTGGCTCGATGTCAGTGCTTCTTCGGCCGAGGGCATGGGGGATTCCATCGACTCTCGAAGATGCGAGAGGGTCGTATCCCAAGCCCGATGCCCACTTGGCCAATCCTTGCGATTGACCAACAGGTTGTTGTCTATGTCTTGGCCATTCTCGCTCTGGCCATTTGCGTGCGGAGGGAGCATCGTTGGCAAGCACTCAAAATACCACTCGTCCCAAAGCATGAACGCATTGGTATGGGTGTCTGCACCCCATCCGGAAACTCCCAATGCATGATGGCAGCTCGTGCATCGGTATTCGGTCAGTTCCGGCCAATCGACATGCGATTCAGAAAAATGAGGTGCCAGCTGGCCTGAAGTACCCGTCCCATGCGATGCGGGTTGGGCGAGTGCGCGTTGGGCACGGTCCTGCAACAATTCCATGCGCACCAATGCCGTCTCGATCTTGCCGTTTTTCCAGATGTCGTACTCCGCGAAGGGACCAAGTCGTTTTTCTTCCTCCATGAGATTCCAATGCGCCGGGTACTTTGCCGAATAACTGCCGAAGTCAAAGTACATGCTCGGATGACCTGCCGCCATCAGCCGGTGGTCGACTTCGCGATCGCGTCCATCGCGCTCGAGTTGACCGACGTGGCATGATGCGCAAACCCTGGCTCGGTCGCTCAGCGATTCGACATCGGTTCGTCCCGTATCCTGGAAACGCTTCGAGCCACTGTTCAAGCGTGACGATTGATAATGATCCGGCCCCCAAGCCTCGGCCGGCCCGTGACATACTTGGCAGTCGGCGCCGAGAACCCATTGGGCGGGCGGAGCGCGTTCACTGGCATGGCACGAAATGCATCGTGCTTCCAAAAACGACGCATAGACGGTCTCGCTCATGGAATCACTGCTTTGAGAATTGACGCCTACCAAACTGGCAACGATTCCTCGCGAGCGATTGGAAAGCAAGTCGGTATAGGCACGGGCGTGTGGGTCACTGTCGAACCAAATGCTGCCCGCCCTTTGCCAAATGGGTGCATCCTGTTCGCGTGAGCCATGACACGCCGAGTTCATGCATCCCTGGATCGACATAGGCGGCTTCAACGACGCGCCGCTCCGAGTGTCGGCCTCCGTTGCGAATAAGAGATTTGCTGGCCTGGAACCCGACGGTTCTGTCTCTTGCGCACCGCCGAAGCTTAGCAGCACACTGCTAAGCAACCATCCAATCAGGTATTGAAAAATGGCACGACTCATGGTGCGAAGCTCATTGACTGAGATCGAACGGAAGCGACAAAACCATCCGCATGGTACGAATGGCAATCAACGCAATTGGCCGTCGCGACATGCGGGTTTGACGCAAACTGCTGAGCTCGTTTCACCGGATCTTCGACATGGCACGTCCGGCAATGCTCGATGCCGCGGATCATGATCCTGTCGGCTTCGAGAAGGGAGTCGACACTCGATGTGGATTCCTCGAAGGGCTGAGGATGGCATGACTGGCAACTGGCCATGCGATGATCGTCGTGCGAAAAATTGGCTTTTGGCATCCATCGCGCAGGCACCTGGCTGGATTGCACCATCGCGTTCGAAGCTTCAGGTGCAGGCAAATGGCATTTCATGCAACCTTCCGTCTGGCTAGAAGCGAGGGATTGCAAACGAATCTCCCGTTCTCGAATCTCACCTTCGTCAATCGCTTGTTCACCCTTACGATTTTTGAAGTATTGAAAGAGATCTGAAGGCAGCTGGGACGCGATGGCATCGAGCGTTAGCTGACGATTCAGGCCGTGAGGAATGCCGTCGAGCGAATGGCAAGCCACACAGTGATTCTCAAATTGAACGTTCTGTACTATCGGATCGTGACAATCGGCGCACTGCAATTGGATCCATCCGTCGCTGTCAACAAGGGGGGCGTAGCGATCGCGATATTGGGCTGGCAAGTTTTCCAGTCGCTTGGCGGTCGCATCGCCCGGAGTACGAGGCTGACCGGGGCGCATGTGTTGTACATGGCTGAACTTGATCGTGCCTGGATCCTTGGTCAGAGATTCGAAACCAGCAACGGGATGTGCATCATTAAAATGGCTCGCAACGGGATGGACTTTGGGAGTTGTTTTGGCCACTCGCTCCAGCGACTTATGGCATTGGGCGCAGTCGCTGTCGGGTACTTCAACCAAATTGCGATCGAATCCAAGATGCTCGCGATGGCACTGGCTGCAACTCACGCCGGCCGCAATGTCAGGCAGAGTCGCGTCCACAAAATGGCCGGGTAAGCTGTGGCAACTCCCATTGCACTTCTGATTGTTTTTGGCAATGGTTGCATGCGCGCTGCCCCACAACGAATCGAGTCGAATCGGTAAATACGGAGTATGACAATGATCGCACCCTGTGTCGTTCCACGCATGGTGGGCCCGTGACAATGGGCCGGTACTCACGTGGGCTTTTCCCTGATCCGAGACCAGCCAACCCGAGTAACCGAGCCCCAGGGTCAGGCCAATGAATCCCAGCCAGCGTTTCCAGTTCAGGAATGAATCGCGGCGCGTATGGTATTTCGGATCGATTTTTTGAGCGCGCTGTTTTCCGGTGATCGGCATGTTGGGACTCTCCAAACTCCTTTTCACGCATACTTCATGGCGAGAACGATGTGCGCGACGAGCAAGACGCCCAACAGGACACTTACCGAAGCATGGAATGCGATCCAGCGATGCATCCAAGCGTGGGCGGATCTTTGGACTGCAAACTGTTGATGTTGCTCGACGAGCGATTGAAGTCGATCGAGAAGCACGGAGGAATTCGTAGAACACGCTTGGCGGAGTCGACCGAACCAATCGATGGACTGCTGCAGATTTCCAAGCGGTGAGCGTGCTTTAACGATCTTGGCGTCAAAAGCATACGGCACGTTGGGAACACGGTGGAGAAAAAATGGTTCGATGGTTGACGCGTATGCCTTCCAGATCTCAACGCGATCCAATTCTGAAAACTGGCCTTGAGCTTCCAATGCCCAGGCCGAGCGGGATGGAAGCCGTTTCTGCGTGGCACCGACGACGATTCGATCCAGATGACCCGATTCGTCAAATCGGGAACCTGATCCGCGCATCGATGCCGTGACATCGTCGATCGGCGTGAGCTTGCTTGACTGCGGGGGCTTAGGTCCCAGCGCCACGGTCAATAGTTGCCGAGCCTCCAAAGCATTTTGCAAC
Source organism: Pirellula sp. (assembly GCA_041752005.1). Lineage (GTDB taxonomy): Bacteria > Planctomycetota > Planctomycetia > Pirellulales > Pirellulaceae > JBKCUI01. Next base: position 24,149 of record JBGSHV010000038.1, read on the forward strand.
GATACATCATCGATTTGACTGTAGATCGTTTCATGTGGAAGGTTTCCCAGCATCCACTTTGGAATTACGATTTGCATGATCCAACCGTAGATTCCGCTGACCAAAACGAACACCAACAGGCCCATCAGGATGGTAGTGAAGCTGCCGCCGGTTCGGTAACCCGCGTGAATCCACGCCAAAGGGCCACAGGCCAATCCGAGCCAAAGATGGAAGGCCATCCAAGTTTTGGTTCGAAACAACTTGAACCTCCGCAATCGCTTTCTCGGCCAGAGCAACAGTTCAAACAAGATAATGGCGGCCGCGACAGAGCCGATTACCAGGCCCGGAAGAGAACTACCGGATACGGGGCGGTCATGCATCGAAGAATAGACCGATTGCCATATCCCTCCCGCCATGACAAGCACTGCGGAGACGAGGAACGGCGCCAGGTGCAGATGTAGCTTGCGGACCAGCAGCACAATGAACTCGTAGCGTGAACAGGTGGAAGCGCATAAAGCACATCGGGGTGTCGCAGAGATCGCTAGCTCCCAATGTACATTTGACGAGTATACCTGCGCCGTCTGCCAGTCGTGGATGCGTCACTGTCAAATTTTGACGGCTGCGGCTGGCCAACGCCAGCGATGGCCAACATCGCCTTTGCATCGCGAAACAACTACTTGGACTTAGCGCACCAAATTGGATTGAAGGGCTGGGCGGGGTTGACCAGTTCATGCACGGATCGGTCCAACAATATCAACGAGGGGCTGTCATTTGGGAATTTCTGCACCAATTCACCAAATGCTTTCGCAGCTTCGCGCATGTTGCAACCAGACTCGTACATCTCCAAGGCCTCATGGTATCCTGCGATGAGTTGAGGATCATTCTCTTCCTCGCTCATCAACTGATACAAGTCGATATCCCCATCCATTCCGACGACCTGGGCGCGACACAGTCGTCGCATGGCGATGTCTTTGGGCAAACAATCGGCAGTGGAGGCGTCGATGATGGTCGAAACACCCCATTGTTTGGTCAGCCCTTGAATACGGCTACCCAAGTTTACGGTGCGTCCCATCGGACCGTATTTGAACTTTTGCTTGGATCCGGTGTTTCCGACGCGGGCTGGGCCGGTGCAGACACCGATGCCGAAGTCGACTTTGCTGGGAAGCTTGCCGGCGTAACGCGCATTCAATTCGTGACGCAAACTCATCATCGAACGCGCGGCGGAGGCGGCTCGAAAGGCATGTTCGAAGGACTTTTCAGGCGCGCCCCACATTGCGAACATCTCATCGCCAACATAGTCGACCAATACGCCATCCGAATCGAGTACGATCGACGACAGCTCGCTGAGTGTATCGCTGATCCAACTCATCGCGGCCTTGGCACCGATGATGTCCGTAGCCTTGCTAAAACCACGGATGTCGCAGAACAGCACGCTCACGTCGGCATCTTCGCCTTCGAGCAAGGCTGGGTTTTGACTGATGGCCTCGGTCACCTTCGAGGAAAAAAATTGCTGATACTTTGCAACCAAGCGTTCTCGCTTCATACGCGCGATACTCGATGCAACTGCTGTCGAAAGGATCGCTACCAATTTGCGTTCGGGTTCTAAGACCGTCGCGGGGCGTTGCATATCCGAGGTGCGTCGACGAGCCGCATAGAGCACACCGAGGAGTTGCCTGTCTTCATCAAAAACATCCAGAATAGGGCTGGCGATGGCGGTGTGAAGATCGAACAAACTACTAGAAAAGCTATCCTCTGGAACAGTGGAGTCGGGGTGGATGACCAACTGCTTGGTCTCCAGGGCTTTTTTCAACAGGGTGACCGAAGGAGAGTCATACGGATGACGAAGATTCGGTTTGACAAACCTTCGAGATTCGGAGAATTCCCAATCCTCACCATTCCAAAGAACGATTTCTGCCACATCCAAGTCAATGATACTTACCACGGTTTGGGCGACGCCTGAAAAGTACGTCGGAGAATTCACCGGGTACTGAAGAGCCGCGATGGCTTGTTCAATCCAACCCAACACGGTCGGGACGTCGATCTGGCCTGAAGCTCCGGTAGGAGAGGAAAACTCGGTCAACGTGTGCAGCGGATTTTGAAACTGCGATCCGGCTACAGAATGCGGGCCTGGCGAAGACCCCAAAATGGTTTGCATAGCCGCATTCCAAGGATCACCCAACGCGTTGGCGGCCGGCTGCGGGGATTGGCCTTCGGAGGCTCGGACTTCGATGCAGAGTCCTTCAGGCATCCGGATCACGGCCGGCAATGGAAGATCAACCGATTGTCCCGGTGGAAGTGGGCTGCCGTCGGTGACAAAAAGTTCGCGGTTGCTCGTATGAATGTTCGTGACTCGGCACCGTGACGTATGAAACGGTGTAATCGAACAGACTTTTCGGGGAATGCGCCGCGAATCGAGATCGGCCACTACCCATCGAATCACGCCGTTGGGATTGACGGTTTCGAATGGCAGAGGCTTGATCGGGTCCGATTCCTCACGCCGACCAACCTCGATCGGTCCGTGGATGGTCAACGACCCGATGGTCAAACCCTCCTTCGTGACGCTCAATTGCATCGACACAGCGTATTAGAATCCATTGGCTAATGGTTTAACGATGGCCCGCGACCGGGTAGACTCAGATGAATGGAAATTGTCTTCCTGGACCGCCGTGGCGTATGTCCCACAGTCTACTCGAAAGGAACGTGGTAGTTGGCGTCACATACGACCTTTTTGGTAGCCCTCATTTGCTCGATGGCTTGCTACTTCGAATCTCGAGCAACAGCCCAAAGCGATTGGGAGTTTCGCGGGGCCGCGAGCTGCGCGGCTTCGGGCTGCCATGGTGGTCCGCGAGCTGGTGTTTCGTCGGTCCATGTCGCGCGCGGTTCAGAATACCCACTGTGGCTCGAAAGCGACCCACACGCCCGATCCTGGTTAACCATGAACTCGCCTCAGGCAACCGAGATCCTGACAAAACTGGGCGCACTCCGTGAGGGCCGCATTGTCGAGCCGCGTTCGTATCGCAATTGCCTCACATGCCATGCCACCGATCACGACGTTGAACTTCAAGGTGAGGGGATAATGCCTGTCCGCCCATCGATTTCCGAAGGAGTCGGCTGCGAGGCATGCCATGGCGCGGCCGAGGGCTGGTACGATCGGCACTATCAAGGACCCGAGTCGATCGACGTAGCCATCGCATCGCGCGGCATGATCCCCACCAAATCACTAGTCGATCGTGCGCGGATGTGCGCGAAATGTCATGTGGGTTCCGACGATCGAGATATGAACCATGATTTGATTGCTGCTGGTCACCCCGCTTTGTACTTCGACATGGCGGCTTACCATGAAGCGTACAACAAGCATTGGCGCGACGACGAAGCGGAATCAACCGCGTTTCGTTCTCAGCTATGGCTCGCCGGACAAATCGCTAACTTCGAGGCCGAATTGGAACTGATCCAGGCCCGGGTCCAAAGGAAAACATTTGTTTCATGCTGGCCCGAGTTCGCACAGCTGCAATGCACCGATTGCCACCAGCAACTTCTCGGCCGAAGCGGGCGTGTTTTCAATAATTCAAAAGGGAATCCAGCTGCGTCGGTGGTGAACTTGAGCCAGAATACCTCCGCACTAGCCCGTCCGCGCATGTGGAACCTCAACGGCTGGAGTGTCCTCGCGAATGCTCTGGATTCGGGACGAATCGAGGGGGGCAGCTTAAAGTACGACAAAATCTCGCAAGAAGACTTCGAAACATTGCTCGCGTTGCTGAGAGATCCTAAACAGTCACAGGAGCGAATCTCCGAATCTGCTGCCAGGGTGCAGAGTCAATGGTCAAATATTCTCGGGAAGCAAACCACGCGAGACGCGTTGGAACGATGGGATGCATCGCATCAAACCGCCGTGGGCCTGACTTTGCTTCGGGCACTAGACTCACCACCGCAATGGGAACCTGCCGCCATGGCTTACCTGTCCGTTTGGGCTCTTGATCGCCGAGAACCTGCGCCCGCATGGACGGAGGCTTTGGCAACGCTTCGGTCAGGCTTGCTGTTCCCCCCCCTTCAAAAGACACCAGCTTTTCCGTTGTCCTCGTCGAAGGACACCGACCGCTTGGGCGAACAACCAACCAGCGAGACATTTCGCCAAGCCCTTCGGGTATTGATCGACTCACTGGAAACGAACTTGCCATGATGAAACGCCAGGCCCCACGCGTTGCAGGTTGGGTACTGATACTATGGTTGGGAGGCATCGAATGGTGGTGCTCGCCGGCCTCGGCTCAGCAATCAAGCCTGTCCGCTGCGTTTCCAACGATAGAGATGTCGGCTGCGCAGGTCGATACCCTCAGTGCAGTCAATCCACACGCCACTTCGATTGGCGTCAAGGAATGCGCGGCTTGCCACACGCAGCCTGGTCTTATTTATCCCCAATTGGGAGTCACGCGCTTCGTCCGTTTGACGGAGGCGACGCAATGGTTTTCGCAGGATAAGCATGCGGTAGCCTATGAACTAGTCCGGATTGATTTGCCCGAAGCGGTTCGGAGAGAGCCGTCACATCGTTCCAATCAACTCGCCAAGGAAATGGTCGACGCATTGGGCTGGCAGCCAGAGGATGGTAATTTTCAGCGCCAGTGCTTGACCTGCCATGCGGGATACGAGCAGACAGACCATCGCAATTTAAACACGGATGCATCGAGGATACCGATCGGAGTCGAATGTGAGGACTGCCATGGACCTGGCTCCCTTTACACCGAACGATCGCAGCACCAGCAACCCAGTTGGCGAACCAAAGGGCCCCTAGAAAAAGCAGAGCTGGGATTGATCGATTTGGCCAACCCCGCCCTGTGCGCCGAAGTCTGCTTGAGCTGCCATCTCGGGAATCTACGCCAAGACCGATTCGTGACGCATGCCATGTATGCCGCGGGGCACCCTGTGTTACCCCCCTTCGAGCTGCAAACTTTTTTGGACGCAATGCCTCCGCATTGGGCCGACCTAAAAAGCAAACCACTTGTCGACAAGGAAAATGAGCCCACTGTCGCGGCGACGTTTCAACATCAGAAGGACGTGTATCTGGCAAAGTTTGATTTGGATGCGACACGCTCGGAGAGTGAATTGAAGCAACAGATCATGCAGGCATACGATCGATCTCAACGCAGCCGAATAGGAACGGAACTAACCTCAGCGGTCGGTATTGCCATGATCTTCGACGCGGCGGAGCAAGACGAACGCTGGGGGGATTTTGCCCTGTACGATTGCATGGGATGCCATCAGATTTTGAGCCAGGAAAGGCCTCGCTACCGAGTCGAAGGTCGGATTCCAGGCCGCGCCTTTCCTCCCTTGTGGTGGTCTGTCGATGCGACGGCAACGACAGAATCGACGGAGAATACTGACGCAATTTTTCGAGGACGAGCAGATTTGCGAGGACGAATCGATCAAGCGTTCAATCGTATTCCGTTTGGCGATCGACAAGCGGTTCAGGAAATGGCTCGTGAAGGTCGACTGCAACTTGCGAACGAACGACTGGCTTACGTGGCTGAAGGTCGTCAAATCCTTTCGGCCGAAAAACTAAGATCGGACTTGAAGCGACTATTCGAAGACCGCCGCGAGCGGTTGACCGACTATTGGGTCGCAAGGCAAACGGCTTGGACGATGACCATCGCTGCACGGGAACTGATCGCCCATGGGGAATTGCAATCAGAGGCTTGCGAGACGATTCTGACGGAGTTGGACCAGCTTCTTCGCTTGAATCTTCGCATCCCACAGCGACAAAGCGTTCTCGGACATCACGTCGAAACGTTGGAAATCGCCAATCAGTTGGATGCCGATCGCTGCCGTGGACTCCTCGAGAAAATCCTACAATTGGCCCTCCACGGCCCCGCTTCCCGGCAGTAAATCATCTCCCGTTCCGGATGAAGTCTCTGGCGGAATGATCCAAACTTTCAGCTCTGTTCGGCATGTGTCGCGTAACACACATTACGATTCGTCTAGATTACGGGGTGCATGGTATCGTTTTTCGGACTATTTTGGAGGAGCGACCGATGCGCATGGGCACTCCAATCGGTCTTTGATTCACGATGGTTCACGAAGGAACACAATGCTCAAACAACTTTGGACTCTCGCCTCGATGGCTGTGGTCACGTTCTCCGGTTTGGCTGCAAAAGCCCAAGACTCCGATGTTCGCAAAGATGAGTCGCCCGGGATCAACTCCGGGCTGGTTTCGGCCTTGAAATTTCGATCGATTGGACCGGCCCTGATGTCGGGTCGAATCGGGGACATCGTGGTTGATCCCGATCACTCATCGACTTGGTATGTGGCTGTGGCTTCGGGAGGTGTATGGAAGACAACCAATGCCGGAGTAACCTTCACCCCCATTTTCGACGGCTACGGTTCTTACTCGATCGGATGCCTGGCGGTGAGTCCATTGGACCGTCACACCCTTTGGGTCGGAACGGGCGAAAACAACTCGCAGCGTAGCGTTGGCTATGGAGATGGCCTCTACAAATCGACCGATGGAGGACTCTCCTTCAATCGTGTCGGGTTGGAGAACAGTGAACACATCGGCATGATCGCGATTCATCCTGCAGACCCAAACACGGTGTTCGTGGCTGCCCAAGGACCCTTGTGGAGCGATGGCGGTGATCGGGGACTCTACAAAACAACCGACGGTGGCAAGACATGGTCGAAGGTCTTGGACATCAGCCCCATGACCGGTATCAACGAGGTTCACATCGATCCATCCAACCCCAATGTCATGTACGCGTCTTCCTACCAGCGCCGTCGACATACCTGGGTCTTAATCGATGGCGGTCCAGAATCCAACATCTACAAATCGGTCGACGGCGGAACAACATGGAAAAAGAGCAGCCGCGGTCTTCCCGGTGGGGACAAAGGGAAAATCGGTTTGGATATCTCTCCCGTGAATCCTGAAATCGTTTATGCAATCGTCGAAGCTGCCGAAGGCAAAGGCGGTGTGTTTCGCAGCTCCAATCGCGGTGAAACCTGGGACAAGATGAGCAGCTATGTTTCCAGCAGTCCTCAATACTACAACGAGATCGTATGTTGCCCCCATGACGTAAATCGGGTCTATTCCCTCGATACCATGCTGATGGTGAGCGAAGACGGAGGCAAGACGTTTGTCGGAGTTGGGGAGAATGACAAACACGTGGACAATCATGCCTTGGTCATCGACCCTACAGATGCCAATCACCTGTTGGTAGGCTGCGATGGTGGTATCTACGAAACCTGGGATCGTGGCAAAACATACGATTTCAAACAAAACTTGCCGATCACCCAGTTCTACAAAGTCGCAGTCTCCAACGATTTGCCTTTCTACTTTATCTACGGCGGGACGCAGGACAACGCCACGTTGGGCGGCCCATCGAGAACCAACAATGATCATGGGATCCGCAACAGCGATTGGTTCGTAACTGTCTTCGGCGACGGATTCGAACCCACCGTCGATCCCGAGGATCCCGACACCGTATACTCCCAATGGCAACATGGCGGCTTGGTACGCTTCAATCGCAAGACGGGAGAACGGGTCGATATTCAACCCCAAGAAGCCAAGGAAGGCCCACCGCTGCGTTGGAACTGGGATTCGGCCTTGCTGCTGTCGCCACATAGTTCCAAGCGTTTGTACTTCGCGGCGCAAATGCTGTTCCGAAGCGATGATCGCGGTGACACATGGACCGCTGTCAGCCCAGACCTTACGCGTCAGATCGACCGCAATGAACTCAAGGTCATGGGACGCGTTTGGGGTGTCGACACGGTGGCCAAAAACACGTCGACCTCGTTGTACGGCAGCATCGTTGCCCTCGACGAATCGCCAAGGGTTGCGGGTCTGCTCTACGTCGGAACCGACGACGGTCTACTCCAAGTCAGTGAAGACGGGGGAGGTTCGTGGCGCAAAGTCGAACGCTTCGGAAATCTCTATGTACCTGAGTTCGGTTACATCAACGATATCGAAGCCGACTTGCACGATGACAACACCGTCTATGTGGCGGTGAACAACCACAAGCGTGGCGATTTCAAACCCTACGTTCTCAAGTCGATCGATCGCGGCGCGACGTGGCAAGAGATCACCGGCGACTTGCCTCAACGCGGTAGCGTGTATTGCCTCAAGCAGGATCACGTTAATCCGAAACTACTCTTTTGCGGAACAGAATTCGGCTGCTACTTTACCGTCGATGGCGGGCAAAAGTGGGTGGCGCTCAAGTCAGGTTTGCCGACCATCGCCATTCGAGATTTGGAAATCCAACGCCGAGAAAGCGATTTGGTCTTGGCTTCCTTTGGACGCGGTTTTTATGTCATGGATGATTACTCGCCCCTACGTGACCTAAAGCCTGAATTGTTGGAAACCAACACCATGTTTCCAATCAAAAAGGGGGAAATCTTCCGTACCGGAACTCCGATGGGTACGTCCGAACGCGCCTTTCAAGGCGCCAATTTCTACACCGCTTCGAATCCGGACTATGGAACCAAGTTCACATTCCACCTCAAGGAAGAATTGAAGTCGAAGAGAGCGGAACGTGAGAAAAAGGATCGAGAACGCAATAGCGCAGGGAAAGATGTTCCGTATCCAAGCTGGGATGATTTGAAGGCCGAGGATCGCGAGGTAGCACCTTCGAGATGGCTGACCATTCGCGATGCCGAGGGCAACGTTGTTCGCAAACTGCCAACCACGACTGGCAAAGGCATGGAACGCACCACGTGGGACATGCGGCATGCAGGGGGCAGCGGCGGCGGTCGCAGACGCGGCGGCGGGTCCGGCCCTGTCGCCGTGCCAGGCAAATACACGGTCGAGGTATCTCAAATGGTCGATGGAGAAATTACCGAGGTCATTGCCAAAACCGAATTCGAGATTGAACCGATCACTTTCGGAGATACCTCCGAGATCGATCGCCAGGCTATCGTTAGCTTTGCGAAACAAGTTCTCAAACTAGCCAATGCCGTCAGCGCGGCCACGCAAAGCGCTGCGGAAGCCTCCGAACAATTGACGGCCATCGAAGGCTTGACCACTTCGGCGGCCGAAGTCGATCCGAGCCTGTGGAAAGAAATTCGGGCACTGCAGTTGCGATTGCAGGATGTTCAAGAAAAGTTTTCGGGCGATCCTACGCGTTCACGCCGCAATGAAGACGCCATGCCTGGCCTTTCCAATCGTCTCGGCAACGCGATGATGGGTGCCATGGGCAGTACGACGGGTCCGACAAGTACCCATCGACGCCAATACGAGATTGCTGTCGAGGAATTTGAGGCGGTCCTTACGGAACTCAATCAATTGCTCGATCAAGACATCCCGGCGATGCTCAAGCGACTCGACGAAGTTGGAGCTCCATGGACCCCGGGCCGCTCGATTCCGAACTGGAAGTAGGGCTACGCCCCCCCGGCGAGCAAGTTTTAACGTAGGCGAGTCTCTCCGAGACTCGCATGACTGACAATCCATCAGCTTCTCGGAGAGAGGCTGCTACGACAATCCATCAGCCTCTCGGAGAGAGGCTGCTACGGCACGGTGAACGCACATGAAGACCACACAAGAACACGATGAGCGGATCGCGAAAATGAAGTTCGCTTCCGTCTATCCACACTACGTAACGAAGGTGGAAAAAAAGGGACGGACGATCGAGGAACTGCATCAGGTGATCACCTGGCTCACGGGATTCAGTGAGGTGGAGCTACAAACCTTGATCGCAAGTGACTCAACATTCCAACAGTTCTTTGCGCGTGCGACGGTCAACTCCCACGCCCACCTGATCACTGGTGTTATCTGTGGATACCGTGTGGAAGAGATTGAGACACCGCTGACCCAACAGGTCCGGTACTTGGACAAACTGGTGGACGAGTTGGCCAAGGGCCGCAAAATGGAAAAGATATTGCGGTCTTCGTAGCGACTTCGCCGGTTGGTGATTCGCTACTGGCTGCAACTTCACGCGGATCGACCGGAACCGGCGGGCAGCGGAATCGATCGGTTCCCTGTTTCGTCGAGTGCTAGGACGATCCGCAAGCGGTCGATTCAAAAAGCCGAGTGCTGAAGTAACGTTCGGCACGATCGCAGAGCATCGTCACAACGGTGGACTGAGGTCCCAATTCCAAAGCCCAGTGCAACGCTGCGGCGACGTTGGCGCCGGACGATGTCCCAACCAACAATCCGAACTCACGATTCAATCTCAACGTCATGTCCATGGCTTGTTGGCTACCCACCCGGCACGTGGCATCGATCGTAACGTTCTCAAGTAGCTTGGGTACAAAGCCGCCAGCGATTCCTTCGATCCAGTGGCAGCAGGCTTCCTCACCGGCGAGCAATGCAGATTCGGACGGCTCCATGGCTACGATCTTAGTACTCGGATTACGAGCTTTCAACGCTCTGGAACAACCGGCCAATGTGCCACCAGTGCCATAGCCCGAGACGAATACATCAATTGGCCCTGGGATTTGTTCTAAAATCTCCTCACCGGTCTCCAATTCGTGATCCATGGCGTTGATCGGATTCTCAAATTGGCACGGGAGGAAGTAGCGAGAATCCTCTTCGGCCATGCGTTGGGTGATTGCGATCCCCTCAAGGTATCCAGACGCCGAGAACAGAATCAATCGAGCGCCAAAATGCTCGATCATGCGTCGTCGTTCACCGCTGGCACGCTCCGACATGACGATGGTGACGGGGTAGCCACGAGCCGCCCCGATCATGGCGAAGGCGATTCCGGTGTTCCCACTGGTGCACTCGAGGATGTTGGAATCTTCGCACAGCAGTCCTTTCTCTTCGGCATCCAAAACAATGGTCTTCGCCAAACGATCTTTGATACTACCACTTGGATTCAGGAATTCACACTTGGCCCAGACCGTTCGGTGCTCACGTTCAAAATAGATCGGAATCGCAGGCGTATTGCCGATGAGCCGCAATAAAGAATCGCCGCGACGGTACGAGGAGGTCGGAGTAAGGCTTTGTACCATGACGCGTTATTATGGAGTGAACTTCAAGTGTTGGAGTTTAACAGCAGGGATCGGTAATTACTCTGGCTCACCAGGTCGATCGGCAAAGCCATTCAAGAAGTCGATCGCATAAAAATCTCCGGCTGCGAGCGTCTCACGAGCTTGTTGGCAGCGTTCGACATTTTCGTCGCTGGCTTTCTCTTCCGCTTTCGTGAGTTCCGCGAGCGCTTCGTCCGTTTTTTTGGCGGCATGCAGGGCCAATGCGAGAACAAAATGTGCGTACCAAGTTGGAACCGGTTCCAACTCCATCGCCGATTGCGCTTCCTTCAGGGCTTTCTTGCCTTCGCCAGGCGATTTTGCTGAGCGGACATAGTGCACCAAAACCAAAGCCCGCCGTGCTTCGAGTTCCATAGGCTTCAGAGTCGAGGTGAATCGCCATTCAGGCTCTGCGATGGCCCACTGCTGTTGGCTGGCTGCAACGCGGGCTCGAAGCCACCGGACATAAGGATTCGCTTTGTCGAGTTTTATGGCCGCCTGCAAAGCTTGCTTGGCATCACGCTCTTTGTTCAGCGAAGTCATTAGAAGCGACTTTGTCATCTGGGCGACGCCTCCCAAAGACGTTCCTGCCTTTAGGACCTCATCGACCAAGTCGAGGGCCTCGGTCCATCGGCCTACTCGATCCATGAGTAATGCCGCCGCCAACTTGCCAGCGTAATCCTCTTTGTTGGACTGGTCCAAGACCTCGAGCGCGGCTTCGATTTCGGACTTGGTAAAGCGCCGTTCCAGGTCGCTCAAGGACCAATAGCGATCCATGAATTTGGGCCATTCTTGTTGCCACTGCGTCCACTCCTGTTGAAGCTTCAGTTGGGCTTGCATCGATTCGACCCGAGAGCGAACGATGGATTGCGACTGTGCATCGAGTTGCCTCAGTTCCTCGCCACGCATGGCTGTATTGAGGTCCTGCATGTACCGATTCTGAAGCAACAACTGCTGTTGTATGGCCGTTATTGAGCCGGTATTGCTCCCCGTGTTATCTTGACCTCCCGTGGCGGCACCAGACCGTAGGACCGAAGCGATCTGCATCGATTGCATGGAAGATTGCATGGCTGAGAGTTGTTGACGAAGCCCCGCGGAGTTGATCCGCTGAAACTCTTCGTCCGATTTCTTCAGCTTGGCCTCTACTTCCTTGTAGTCCTCTTGGATCTTGTCGCGCTTCGCGAGAAAATCGGCGTAGTCCTTCTGGATCTTTTGGATGGCGTTGGCAACTTCGCTGGGATCAGCCGAACCTTGTGGTCCGCGCTGCGCGTGAGCCATCGGTGATTGCAACGCCCCGATGGCTGAGATTCCAAAGGTCAAAATCCACGTCAGGAGTAGGCTACGCATCGCAGATACCTGCATACTTTTGCTCGAAGAGAATCGTCGCTCGTCAGCCGCGATGGTCACGGCGAGCTTGCGCGTCGACCCAAGACTTTCCGGGTCGTACCAAAAGCGATTCTAATCGTGCAAGCATCTTCCAGCAACCAAACGGTTTACCGCCGAATAGGTGCCCAGAGGATTTCTGCAGCCATTGGGCTTCGATCCGATCAATTCGTATGGCAACCGATGCATGTATGTGCGAGTTTGGTCGAAGGTTTGGCGATGAGCCATTCATCCGCTCGCTTTGCATACTCCGAGTCCGGAATCTCGCGTTTGACGGCTTCGAGCTGCTCGGTCGACTTTTCAAGGTCCCCCAAGGAGCGATACACATCCGCCAATCCCATGCGGAGTTCCCCCAAAGGATGCTCACCGATCTGATCGAGCATATCTTTTTGAGATTCGTACACGCGTGTGAAGTCCTTGAGCACGCTCTTGAGCACCTGTTCTTTGATCGGCGACGGCAGATTGCGCGAGGCCGGCATCAGGACGGCAGCTCTAGGGATGAGTACTCCAACGTTGTCGGGTTCCAATTCGGCCGCTTTGTTCATGCGATCCAGACCTGTCTGCCAATAGGTCATGCCTTTCCCAACATTCCCTTTCTGAAAAGACTGTCCGCTCAAGAAAACCTCGCCTGCGCCAAGCCAGACCATCGCCTCGGCATGCTTCTCATTCTTTGCCAGAATTTCTTCGCACTTGGCCATCGCCTTCTTGAGCCGTTCTCCGTCCCCTTCGAATCCTGCGAAGAGATCCTCACGAACCACCAAGTCGAATCGCTCGACCGTAGGCTTGGAAGCGTCGCTAGTCTCCGGTTGCTGGCCCATGGCCCAACTGGGACTCGCTAGCAATCCGAACGAAAACACCCAACGCCACATCAGCCCATTGCGTCGATTGATCATCACATTCTCCATGGGAAAGCAGTCCAAACTGTCGTACCTGAGACTCGATAACATCCTACCTTTCGAACTGCAATCCGAAATCTTGGTAGAGATACCTGTATTCTCGGGTGCCGGTTGAAAAGTGAGATTGGTGATCTGACTCCGTCTGGAGAGATTTGCCTGCGTTATCCCTTTTGATTTGGGCAGCGGAACCGTCCGAAGGTGAAGCTGCGTTTGGCAAGGTGTTTGGTCTTTCTGCCAACCGTACGCTGTCGCCACATTCGAAAAGAACTTGGCTTCATCTCGCGTCGCATGAGCGCGATGACGTCGCCTGGAGAAAGTCCGAACTGCGCCTTGATCGTGTCGAAAGCGGTTCGATCCTCCCAAGCCATTTGGATAATCCGGTCTTCGTCAGCAATAGACAGTACGGGTTCGACGGGTGGGTTCATGAACGACCTGGCCTGGGGGAAATTGACTCTTACGGTTGCGCTGCAAGGAATGAGAATCCTGTCCTTCCTACGGGACCATGGCCAGCAGCGGCAATCGCTCCTGCGTCGAAACAACCACTCCGCCCGGTTTTTCAATAGTCACAGCGAATGCTTTCGGGGTCAAAACCTGAAGTTTGGCACGGATTGCGATGATCGATTCCGTCGAATCCGACACGTCGAATACACCGCCATCGATAGGTTCGTCGTCACGGGCAGGATCGATGATCCACAGCTGGTACTGTTCTTTGCTCGGATCATTCACCGGCATGTTGACAAATCGCATGAAGCCTTGCTGAGCTGAATTGCTCCAAACCACATCACCGGTAACCTTGGCCTCCCATGGCGTCTTCCCGTCTGTCCAATCGACCTGCACCAAATCCGTGGCTCGGGCAATCAATGCCGAGCGTGTCACGTCGCTCCGAAGTCCGCCTGGCCATTGTGAATTATTCGTACTCCAAATTCCGAGCGCGATTGCGATTGCCGCTGCGCATGCCAACCAAGCGACCCATTCCCGATACGCCACCCGTTTTTGGAGCCCTTCGATTGCAACGCCCATAGTCGGTGGTTCAGCGGCCCTGACAACGACGGCTTCCGACGCTCCGCCTAGCAGGAATAGTTGCCCCTGTGAAATTATCCTCTGACGTAGCTGGCTAGGCATGGTTTCGGGCGTACTTCGATCGAGAGCGATTTGGACGGTGGCTGCGGTCCTCTCCAACGCGATACAAAGCCTGCGATCGTTCTCATTCCAATTGCGAGCCAATTCGGCGTCTTCATCGTTGGACAAATCACCTAGCGCCATTCCCGCGAGTAATGCTGCGCGTTCGCCGAGATCCAGGTCATCTGCAGGATTATTTCCGTCGGCCGGATTGTTGTTGGTGTCTTTCATGAAGAAGCCTCCCCGGAGAGCTTCGAGTAAGGACGACTCATGCAGTCGCGCAAGGCCAAGAGTCCGCGGCGGGCAAACGACTTCACGCTCCCAAGCGGTATTCGCAATTGCAATGCGATTTGGGAATAAGAAATCCCTTCATGTATCGACAACTGCAACACGTCTTGAGAGCTCCTGGAAAGTTTATCGAAACACGCGCGGGCTTTGACGACTTCGTCCCACAATTCAACGCGATCCGGAGTTGGGTCGGCCATTGGTTCTGAAGCTTGGTCGTCGAGCGATGGAAAAGCAACCATCGTTTTTCCTCGTCGTCTCCGGTCGATCAAACGGCGACGCGTAATCATGGCGATGAAGGTCGTCTCAGAACCTAATCGGATGTCGTACTCCTTGGCCAACCTCCAAAGTTCGATAAAGACTTCCTGAACGGCATCCTCAACTTCCGAGGGGCTCGCTGACAAGCGTTTGGCGAGCGACCATACCAAAGCCCCGTACCTGTCCAAGCAATCTTGAACCGCCGAGGCGTCACCTGCGGCAACGCGAGGCAGGACAGGCTCGTTCAGGGTATTCGTTTCCGCTACTACGCTTGCCATCAAACGTCCTTCACTCGGCGAGGCCTCGATGCGCGGCTGCACGCATCGAGGATAAACTCGAATTGCAGATCGCAACGGTGCGATCATTGCGAGACCAAACTAGTGTACATCTGATCGATCCCCCGACGCAGTACCCATGCTCGCTCAGTCGGGCAATGGGTGTGGTCGGCCTGTTGGATCACGGTTCGCATGTGATTCTTCATCGATGAGGACAAGTTGGTTGTCATCAAGCCGTTCATGGCTTTGCGATACACCGTGGCGCACGCTGCGTGATCACCTGCATTGAACATCGGTGCCCCGTCCGCAACGGCTTTCTCAAGGCACTTTTTGGCGTCGGCGCCCTTGGCTGGCGGCATCAAGACGCTGTCGATCACATGAACCACGCCATTGGAAGCATCCAAATCTGTGGCAATGAGTTTCGAGGCATTGATCATGGCCGATCCATCGTTGAGACTCACGGCGACCGGCGCACCTTGTAGCGTCTTCACTGCCTTGGATTCCAGCACCTGTTCGGAATAGACACGGCCAGGAATTACGTGGTAAGTCAAAATGTCGACCAACTGCTGCTTGTTCTCCTGCTTGAGCAGCGTTTCAACGGTCCCCTTGGGCAGCTTCGCAAATGCCTCGTCGGTCGGGGCAAAAACGGTAAATGGCCCTTTGCTTCCAAGCGTTTCTACCAGCCCTGCTGCCTTGGCTGCGGCCAACAGTGTTTTGAACGTTCCCGCGCTGGATGCCAAATCAGGAATGATCTTGTCGGATGGCAAAATCACCGAATCGATTACATGAATCACGCCGTTGTCGCATTCGATATCGGTCGTAACCACTTTGGCGCCATCGATCATAACATTGCTGCCATCAACCTTGATGTTAGCGCGCTGTCCGTTGATCGTGACCGCACCCTTCAATTCAACCACATCCTTGGCCAGAACTTTACCCGCGACGACGTGGTAAGTCAGAATGCCAGCGAGCGTCTCACGGTTTTCGGGCTTGAGGAGGGTTGCAATCGTCTCCTTGGGGAGCTTTGCGAACGCTTCATCGGTGGGTGCAAAGACCGTAAACGGACCAGCGCCCTTCAACGTTTCTACCAAATTGGCTGCCTTCAAAGCTGTCGCCAATGTCTTGAAGTTGCCCGCTCCAACCGCCGTATCGACGATATCCGAAGCCCAAGCTCCAACCGAAATCATTCCAACAGTCGCCAAAGCGACCCATCGACTCATCCACATCTTCATGTCCGACTCCCTCATCCACGGATCCCACGAACGAACACCTCGCATGCGACGACGCAAAACAAGCATCGCAGGTGCCCCCATACATGCACGTATTCGCAAAGGATCGCCGCACGGATGCAATTAAATTTGAGGCATCCAACGAATGTTTGGCTTCGAAAAAAATAGCGGCTTGACATGCACCGTGGGGAAAACGCATCGTTTAACGACTAGCCGCCAGGCGTCGGCGAGAGTCCACAATTCCCATGTTAGTTCGAGGTTACTGCCGACGAGCCACCCTCATCACACAAAACAAGCCCTCGCCCGCTTCTGCCCAGGATGAAATGCCAGATCTCCCTTCACCGCCATCTCATGCATCCGATCCGGCGATCCCGCGCCTCGGCTGCGACCGAAGTACTTTTTGAAACTCCAGACCAGATCGCACCACATCCCACCGTCGATCCCCAACCGATCCAAGATCGGTGAG
>JBGSHV010000039.1:0-2700 GCA_041752005.1 Pirellula sp.
TATTACGTGAACCAAGGGATGCGTAAAGACCGAGGCGACGCCGGTGACGAGGTCGCTTTGCGATTGGACGGCGCCGGGACCGTGATCAGTCGCTACTTGCACGGCTCGTTGGTGGACGAAGTCCTGGCGGAGGAGAACATCAGCTCGAATGGAGTACGCGATGTGTTGTGGCCCATGACGGACCATCAAGGCTCGGTACGCGACTTGGCTCGCGTGACGGCGGGCAATGCCTCGGTGGTCAATCACATTGTCTACGATGCCTTCGGCAAAACGGTTTCGGAGACGGATGCTGCGGTCGCGCGTTTGTATGGTTACACGGGCCGCGAGCTCGACAAAGAGACAGGCCTTCAATACAACCGCGCACGGTATCTCGACCTAGTCCTTGCCCGCTGGATCAGCCAAGACCCAAAGAGCTTCGCGGCCGGGGATACGAATTTATATCGCTATGTGGGGAACCATCCGAGCTTCGCGAGCGATCCGAGCGGGTTGGAGGAAACAGAGAAAGCAAAGATTTCTATTCATTCGTTGCGAGACCCGGGTGAAGATGGTTGGCATGTACCGCGTGGTCAAAGGATGTTCTATGCATCCGATCTGATTGAATTTGGACGACAACTTGAACGTGGCGAAGCGGATCAACCCGATCTCCTGCTTGATGCTAAGTCACTTCAATTAATTGCGCTCGGTCGAAGTCTTGAGAACGGGTCATACGCAATAAATCAACGACTCTCAAGGTATAGTGACGAGTTTGGATCGCATATGAGCTTTTGCATGTCGTGTCATGATGCTACTAACCATTCATCCCGACTAAAAATGGGAATCGCGAAGGATACATTGAACGGTAGCTGGACACACTTCGCTGTTGAACAAGCGGTTTTGTTTGGACCAAGCGCGGTAGGATCGGTTTCGAATGGCGCAATGCTTTCGGCAGCGGCTTTGAAGAGGCTTCTTGCTTCTCGAACGGTGGCTCAATCTGCTGAATCAGTAATCGTGAACGTTGGCGGCAAAGCACAACTAAATGTTGCATTACTTGAATCTTTTCAGGCTTCGGAGTTGTTAGTCGGTGGTTTTGATCCACTGACGATAGGGACTAAGGGTGTTGTTGTTAGCCCGTTGGCGGAAGGAGTGAGTAGGTTCGGACTTTGGAATCTTCCTGAGACCGTATTGCAGGCTGAAATCGATTCGATGTCATCGGTTTTTCCAAGTGCTGGCAATTTTGCGTTTGCTGTTGAGGAGCAATCAAGTGGTTTGCTTTCAATAATGCGGGCATCCAGCGGGCAAAAGAGAACTGCTGGACTGATTTCAGCACCGACCGAAGGTGAGAATCTTTTTTCTCGGATTCTTGTGCGGTCAAGATCCGGGGAACTGAGACAACACTCCTTCGACGCAGAAACAAAAATATTGGAGTTCTTTGGAAGGAAAAATAAGCCTGGGCAAATTCTGCTTTACTCTGAAAACCCACTTTGTGATGGGTGCGCATTTGTTGCAGACGAGTTTCAAACTTTACACGGAAGTATCCTTAGCGTCGGCGAAGGGATTCCTAGATCACAAGTTCCGAAATAGAGCTCGGGGCAAATCATGAATAAGTTAGCTGACGCAATAATGAGAAATAGCGTTGCGGACGTGGAGGCATGCCTGAACCAAAACATTGATCCGCTTGTTGGTAGGAAAGCACTGCTCTTTGCAATTGTAGAACATGCTGGGTATGAAATACTACGTTCGCTTTTAGAGAGTGGTATCGACCCAAACTCAACTGATGAGTTTGGACAGACTGCATTACATCTAGCGTTAGATTGTGCGGTCGATCGATACGCCTTCAATGTTGATGACCAGTTGGATTTGCAAACGATAAGATTGCTTTTGGAATTTGGAGCGAGTCCTTGGAAAGCAAACTTACGAGGCGAAACGGCCGTAGATTGGGCACGTAACCAACTCCCCTTAGCGTCTCCCATTCTTAGGGTTCTAGAAAATCATGTGCAACAGCGATAGGCTACGGCAATACGCAAGCCCAAGCTCCAAATCACAACATTTGGCACTTTGTGTTCGAGAACTCGGCGAGCTGCTGGGCGGCGAGAAAGTAGATTTCAGTCAGTGGTGAGTAGAGTGGATCCAATTCGAAGCTTGCAGCAGACCGGTCCGACGACCGATACCAAGAGCGCTCGTTACAGCTACGATCAGGCAGGAAATCGGATTCGCACCGAACGGTTCTCGGATCTGGGTTTTACGATCCCGGTGTTTGAGACCCTGTCCTCCTACACCAACGCACAAAGTCAGCTCAAATCGACCGTTCAGTCGATCAAACACCAGCGAGCAACCGGTACGATACTGGCCAGCTACGACTTCGTCTGGGACGCTGGCCATCGCCTGAGTTCAATGACGTCGTCAGCCGATGGCGTCACCAGCTACAGCTACACACCCACCAATCAGCTCGGCGCGATCGATTATGCGAGTATCCCCGACCAGAGCTTTACCTACGACTTGAACGGTAACCGGACGGGCTCAGGAAACGTGACCGGGGCGGACAATCGCTTGTCGTCCAATGCGACGTGGGATTTCCTCTATGACGCCAACGGGAACATGACCCGTCGGACACTGAAGGCTGATAATTCGTACATCGAGTACACCTATGATCATCGAGACCGATTGACGTACGTTCGGTACAGAACCTCGGCTGGCACGCTGACCAAACGAGTGCATTTCGGA
>JBGSHV010000040.1:0-121963 GCA_041752005.1 Pirellula sp.
GGGGGCCGAACGGCCCCCAACGGCCACGGACAGGTTGTCGGGCGAAAACACGATGCCCCAGGCAATACTAATTCTGGTTTTCGTCGTCCAAACAATCGAGCCATCCGAAGCATCGATCATGTACATCATGCCGAGACGATCAATGGCCACGACGCGTTGACCATCTCGAGTCAATGCAAATTCGACAATAAAATCACTTGGTGGGTGGATGGACCGTCTTCCGCCGGTCAGACGATGAAGATAATGCCATTCCCAACCGCGCTGCTCGTCCATGCAGTCGTTCAGCAAACGCATAGCGTTGTCGAGCCGATTGTCCCGGTAGGCGGCATCGGCTTTGATAACGTTGTAGTCGTAGAGTTTTTGTCTGAGGTCGATGGCTTGTTTATCTGCCCGCGTTTTTTCCCGGGTCGCGAGCTGCAAGTTCGTCTCGGCCGACTTTTCTGCCTCTAATGCTCGGTCCCGTTCTTGCAACGACAACCGTTGTGCAGCAACTGCCTTGTCGCGAGATTGCTTCGCGTCACCGTACAGCCCCCACGCCACGGCGGCTGAGCCAAGGATCAGTAACAAGAAAGCGGAAGCGACTGTGGCCGCCATGCGGTGTCGCCGAACGAATTTCCTCAAGCGATACGTGGTGGATGGCGGACAGGCTTCGACGGGCTCACCGTTCAGATAGCGATTCACTTCGGCCACCAGGGCGCTTGCCGTTTCGTATCGGCGTGTCCGATCTTTTTCCAGCGACTTCATCACGATCCAATCCAATTCGTTGCGTAACACTTGCTTTAGTTTGAATGGATCGGTCGAACGCTGGGCCGATACGGTTGTGTTCGTATTTCCCATTGAGCTAACACGCGTGCTTGGTTTTTGCGGTTCCTCTTCACGAATGATTCGACGTACTTCATCCAAGGCAGCGGTATGAAAGCGTTGTCGATCAAAGGGGGTTGTGCCTGTCAGTAGCTCGTACAGCAGGACTCCTAACGAATAAATATCGCTGCGGGTGTCGACATCCAAACCGCTCATTTCTGCCTGCTCAGGACTCATGTACAGCGGCGTACCGACAAACTGGTTGATGCCGGTGAATAAGGTCCGATCCGTCAGTTGCTGATTGGTCGCTTTGGCAACGCCGAAATCGATGATTTTTGGAACAGGAATTCCGTCGTGTAGTGTCACCAGTATGTTGGAGGGTTTTATGTCGCGGTGAATGATCCCTTTGGTGTGAGCATGCTGAACAGCTTGGCAGACAATTGAAAAGAGTTTTAACCGTTCCTGAGTGGTCAGTTTGTTTTTGTCGCAGTATTCCGTTATTGGAATGCCCCGTACGAGCTCCATCACGAAGTAGGGGCGCTGGAATTCCGTAGTGCCAGCGTCGAGAACATGGGCGATGTTGGGATGGTCCATCATGGCCAAGGCTTGTCGCTCGGCCTCAAATCTGGCTACGACCTGCATGGTGTCCATGCCGGGCTTGATGATTTTGATCGCAACTTTTCGGCGGATCGGCTTTTGTTGTTCCGCCATGTAGACCACGCCCATACCACCAGATCCAACTTGCTCGAGTAGTTTGTAGGGGCCGATATGAACGCCCGGACGAACCTCCTTTGAGAGCACAGTTTCGGGAATATCTTGACGATTGTCGCTTACAAATTTCGGCTCAATCCGAGACTTGTCGAGCAAACTATCGGCCTCCGGATGTGCCGCGAGCAAGTCAACCACTTCCTGCCTCAAAACGTCGTCGCCAGTGCATGCGGCGGCAATCAACGCATCTTGCTGGGAAGCGTCAGCAAGTTCGATCGCAGACAGGAAAATTTCTTTAGCTCGATTCGCTGAGGTCATTCGCTCTCTCCAAGTAGGATCCATACGTCTTTGCATGTCAGTGCGACGAAAACGGAATCTTGGTCTCAAGAATTATTGCGAACTGCGTAATTTCCAGAAAATCAGATAAAGCTGTCGTTTTTCCGCAACAGAACCTTGAGAGCGGCTCGGGCATATGCCCAGTTGCGGTAAACCGTCGCCCTCGAGATTTGCATCCCATCTGCAACTTCATCGAGGGTCATGCCGGCGAAAACGTGAAGTTTTACGACCTCTGCCGCATCAGAATCTTTCTCGGATAATTGGCTGAGAGCCATGTCGATATCGAGGATTCGGTCCGTGTCCTCTAGGAATTGACATGCGATCTCAGGGAGCTGCTGCTGTCGAAATTCGCCTCCGTGTCGAATGCGGCTCTTGCGACGAGCTTGTTCGACCAGAATTCGCCGCATCGCCTCCGCCGCCGCTCCGAAAAAATGGCCTCGACTGTTCCATTTCTCAGCTTGCTCGACATTCACCAATCGGATGTACGCGTCATGCACCAGAGCCGTTGCCTGGAGCGTATGCCCGGACTTCTCACGGGCTAGTCTCGCTGCCGCCAACTTCCGCAATTCGCCGTACACCAGCGGCAACAACTGCTCCGCCGCCGATGGATCGCCGGATTCGATTTCCAACAGGATACGAGTGATTTCGGACATGGAAATTGAGATCGCTCTATTCTTGCCTGCCTGGACGCCTGCAAGCGTCGATTTCGTTGCTTACTTTTAGAAGATTGTCCCTTTGAACCTCAATGATGGCGTCATACAGTGCCGTGTGCAATATCCACTGGACGTTTCGCAGTACCATCGAAGAAAGTCGAGATTGACGGTCGCCTCGATGAAGTTGTACTGCGCATGCTTGTAAAAGATCCGCAGGGTCTAGTAAAAGCGTTTAGGGCGGCTAAGTACGGAGTTCCGTTCCCTTTTACTTACGCCGCCAACGAGTCATTCCAAGAACCGATACGAGCGAACAGATCACTAACGTCGACGGCTCGGGAACCGTCGAAACGGTACGATCGAAACTGACTCCCACGAGCGTTCCTTCCGAAACACCCAAACCATTTTGGCCAATGTAGATCGCTGTTGGGTCACTCGGCCGGTTGGGGTCTTGGAAGACGGCGCCGGTCAGATCCGTTAGGCTGATGACAGACGACTGAAAGATACTGGGTGTCAAAGTGTAGAAATTAGCTGCGACAATACCTGGGGCCGCGTAAATCGTGAGACCGAAAGTCAATTCCGCACGTACAAAGTTGCCGTCTACGGTTGTCAATGACGACGTATCAACTGAAAAAAGGTCGAAGGAAAGCCCTGCCAAAGGTGGCCCAAGCTCCGAGGGAAGGGTTCCTGAAAACATTGCATCGAGCGTCGAGGTACCTCCCGGAATTGTATTGCCCGAACCATCCACATCAAAGGTGAACTTCACGGGACCTCGTGCCACCAGAGTGACCGCTGGCGCCCCAAACAAGCTGACTTGTTGCTTGGCTTCCATCTGCGCTGTAGTGGTGATGGACGCACCCTCAAGAGATGAAACGGAGCTGCAAAGTGCTATTAACGCTGCAACGATCGTTAACCGCAAAGGGAATTGAATCAAATGCATCGCGATTTCCTTAAGAAGAAACTTAAAAACGGAATCCCATACAACGATGCCGTCTCCTCTTGACCGTCTTACTCGATAGAGGCATTGGGTATTTGTTACTCTTGAAGGAAGAGTGATAAATCAGAGATGGCGTGTTTCTGAGACTGGAGTATAGCAGGAGAATGTGAGCTGGGAAAGCTAGGCAAAAGGAATCTTGGCGAAAAAACTGGCAGGTTTCAAACGGGTTTTCTTCGATCTTTCATCGAGGAAATAGCCAACCCCTAAAAAACTTCTGCAAACCAGGATGCCCTTTCGGACTTGGCTGGCTTTTCGAGGGTTCGCCCTGTTCCGCCTGCCACCCTGCTTGCCAGGGTGGAGGCTCCAATTGGCAGCCAGAAACCGATGCGTATTGGAAAAACAAGGAAAAACAAGGACATGCATTGCATTGTCGCAGGCGCAATCGGCATTTGCTTGGTTGATGGGGTTTTCAAAACCAACTTTGCCCGAAGGTAGGTTTTCACCGTGACCTAACCACGCTCAAAGATCGTCCATCCTAGCGTTGCACGTTGGTACCATTGCATCGCGCGCTGCGTTCGCCGCGCGTTCCTGTTCGCTGAGAACCATGAGTTCGACCGAAAGGAATGGCTCGAAGGTATCCGTTCACACTCCGATTAGCCGGAACGCGTTAGCGTCCGGTTTCCGTAACAATTCGAAGAAACCGGACGCTAACGCGTACCGGCTGATTTAGCTGCAAAAATGCACAATGAATAACGGGGTGTGAACGGTTACGCTCGAAGACAATCACTGACTCGGCCCCATCGAAGACCGCTGGGCGCAAGGAGCCAAACGCAAAGGGATCGAGACGGGTTGCACGCTGGGCCAGGACATCACGCAATGCTTGTCCTTGTTACGGTTATGTTATGCCCGGAAGGGGCAATTTATTACCAACTGCCGATCGGAGAACACAGCCGGCATTATTGCAATAGGCTGGCGAGTGTTGTCGCGATGCTACGCAGCGCATCTTGATCGGGAAGGCTGATTCTCAATTGTGGGCGTCCTTGGTCATCGGTTTCAATCAAGCTGGACAGTCGTTCGGTCATGCGATCGACCGCCTCCGACGACGGTGCCGTGGCTTCGCCACCAACATTCAATATCTGGCCTGCCAACGACAATGCGGCCCCGAAGAGTTGTCCCGTAGCGGCAGCGACACCATCGCGCCGGGCTTGGATTGTCGCTGCTTCGCTTTCGATACGCCGTTTAACGCTTTCGTCGATCGGTGCTACCGTCGTTGCCAGAATCTTCTCTAGCCGATTTTTGAGGTCCGTAATCCCGCTTGCCATCTCCATCGAATCGACATCACTGGACATGTCCAAGGCAGCGTTGGCGAGATCCTGTTTGGAGGCGAGGGTGTCGAGCAACCGCTCCTCGATCGTCCCGATCGAAACGAGCTTGTATACGTGTACCGGGTTCTTTTGGCCCATGCGATGAGCGCGGGCGATTCGTTGCTCCAGCACGGCCGGGTTCCATGGGAGATCGACGTTGATGACCGTATTAGCGCTCTGCAAATTCAATCCCGTCGAGCCGGCGTTCGTCATTAAGATGACGCGACAGCGCGGGTCGTTCTGGAATTGATGCACAATGGCCGCCCGTTTCTTCTGGGGAACTTGGCCATCCAATCGAACATACTCGCAACCGATGGCGTCCAATCGCATTTCGATCCGATCTAACATCGTTCGCCACTCGCTGAAGAGGACGATCTTGCGTGTCGGATCGGAGATCAAGTCGACCAGCAGCTGGTTGAGATATTCCAATTTCGAACTGTACTCGGGCTCTTCTTTGTCGCATAGAAACGTGCTGTCGGCGGCCATGCGTGCCAAGAGGAGCGCTTTTTGTAGCCGCAACAAGTCCATTTCCGTTAGATACTTCTTGGCAGCAATCTGCGCTGCGATTTTTAGATTCGAATCACTGATCTCAATTTGCTCCTCGGTGGCCATGATTTGTACCACTTCGTCGGTTCGCTCGGGAAGCTGCTTCATGACTTCCGCCCGTGTTCTTCGCAGTAGAATCGGCTGCAGTGACTTGCGAAGTTGATCCAGGTTCTTGTAACCGACGACCTTCCCGCGGTCATCGGCGACGCGATGGCGGTTGAAGAACGCATGAGCCGACCCTAAACGTTGCTCGTCGACAAATCGAACGACGGTAAAGAGCTCGCCCAGTTGGTTTTCCAGAGGTGTGCCTGAAAGAACAAGTCGAAACGGGCTACGGAGGGAGCGAATCGTCTCGCTCGTTTGCGATTCCCAATTCTTGATCCGTTGCCCTTCATCCAAGATGATCAAATCCCAAGGAATGGATTCGACAGCTGTCAGGTCGCGGACCACTTGCTCGTAATTGCAGATGGTGAAAAACGTATCGCCGCGATACTGTTCCAAACGATCCTCGCCACGACCGATCACGAGTTGACTGGAGCGTGAACAGAATCGCTGAATCTCGCTCTGCCATTGGCTCTTCAGTGACGCCGGGCAAATGACCAGCACGCGTCGGATATCCGCCAGACGCGCGAGCAGTTCCGCCACCCCGATTCCTTGGATTGTTTTGCCGAGTCCCATGTCGTCGGCCAATATCACGCGCCCGGTACCAACCGCGAACGCGATTCCATCCAATTGGTATGGGAGCAACGCAACCGAGAGCAGCTCCGTACGCAGTGGGTGATCGGTCGGATTTACACGAATCGCTTCGCACTCCTTTCGAAGCCGGGCTTGGATCAATCCGCGCTGGATAAACTCTTCGGCATCGGGGTAAACATGGACGCTATAGTTTTGATGTTCGAGATCTTGGATCAAGCCCATCGCTTCTTGAGGATCTGTTACCGAACGATCCTGGCAACTACCGAGTATTTCTCTTATTTTCGCGTCGGATCGCATCGGCAGATTGAATCGCAGTCCGATGGGCGAACGGTAATCCAATCGGAGCGAAAGATTCTTGCGGAAGTACGCAGCTCGGAGCTTGGCCTTGGAAAAACGGGCTTCGATTTTGGCCTGCGTGTGCAGGATATGTTTGCAGGTCCCGAGACCATTGGTTCGAAAATCAGGGCAGGAGCAATACGATTCTCCCAGTTCCATGCCTCGCAATGCGACACGATAGGTTTTTCCAGACTGGCTACTGGTCACCAAGTAGTCGGTCCACGCTCTCTCGGTGTCCATCGAACGCACGGTCATCGATTCCGAATTGGCGCGCTTGCGGCGTTCGTCGAGGGCCCTGGCTGTTAGCTCTTCGCTCGTCAAGCACTCCAACGGGACCGATTCATCGGGTGGTTCCGCTAGGCCAAGAATTGTCTTGGCATCCATGAGATAACCCAGAGCGGCCGGAACATGTAGTGCAAGCGGGTCGGCATGATCGCAATGAATTTTCAGTTGTTTGCTGCGACCCGTATCTGCGGTGATCGTCACGACCGCTTTTCCGGAGGGAATCTCTGGATCAAGGACGTTGATACGAAGCAAATTCGCACCGAGGAAAACGTCGCGCTCGTGAAGTATCTCATACTGCTGCGAACCGCGACTCATCCGCCCTGAGGCACCTTCGCCAAGCAATTGAAGTGCTTGGTAAACCGTAAGCGCTCCAAGGCGTTGATGAAACAGATTCAGCTTTTGACTTCGCGAGGGATTCGAGTCAACACGTCTCTTTGAAGCGGTCGTTGCAGCCACCGCCAGATTCCTTTCAAGCAATCCAAAAGATAGGAGACTCGCGTTGTTTCCAAATTGGCAAACGACGACGATCTTCAAGTAGCCAAATCCGCCCTCCACCCTCGCGAGCAGGGCCATGAATAATCTCTGGCCTCTGAACCATCAGTGAGCTTAGAAAATCACCGCCAAAACGGCCTTTCGACAGCGGGATCACTGGCCTGTTCGCGCTCTCCGGGAGACGATTCAAGGGAGATTGTCTCAAAGTGCTTGGCGTGTTCTCGCAGCCGAGCTCGGGTCGTTTGCGAAGCGATCGAAACACCGCCGCTCACCATCGCGGAGACCGTGCCGTCACTCGAACGACGCGTGGCGACGACCGAATCGATTTCCGTTGGAGCCACGCACATATGGGTTTGTAGCTCCGGATTCTCGAGCATTCGCAGGGGCTTTCCCACACCGGCGGCAATCTGTGCTCGCACGATTTCTAACGCGACCGCAAGATCGACGATGTGTCGCAATCGCCCATAGATGGGATAGGTTTGTTGCAAGCCCTCAAAATGCGTGGTGAAGTTGCGTGCGAACGCATCTGCTGCCCAGTCCGCGCGATCGGCCACCACCCGCTGGCCTTGTTGATTGAGCATTTGCGCTTCGCTCAAAACGCAAACGTTCGACGACTCGAAGTGATAAATGTTTCGCTTGGTATCGCATGGAATGCGGGTGTCGGAGATCGAGAACCACCAGCGGACCATCGATCCCTTGTTCTGCTGCGACACGAGATCCGACTCCAACCAATAATTTTTCAGTCCATCGACGGAAGGCTCCAATCCCAACGCCACACGTTTCATGTGCGCGTCGGCAATCAAGAGGGCATAGCCGGTCGGAGAATCCTTTGGCAGCCCGATGATGGTGGCTCGTTGACGCCCGATTTTTGCCTTCCATTCCTCCGCCCAACGATCAGGATCGCTACGAAGATTGCGAATCGAAACAGGCTCTCGCGCCATCTTGTAAGCCGCGACCAACCGCTCTTGAACAGGATCGATCGTGCAACCGAATTCCCCTTGTCCCCGCAGCACATGAGGCGCCACGGCCAACAGATCTTCGAGCAGGATGGGAGGCAATTTCAGTTCGGAATGCAGCAGATCACCTGCGGGCGTGGCCGCCACGCTACCCGCCGGACCTCCCAACATCCATTCTCCTGACTCCGCATCAAACGCGACGTAGTCGATTCGACATAAACCGCCCAGCAATTCCATGGCGATGTTGGCCGACAACCCATCTTCAAGACGCTGTTGGAGTTGCGCGTCGAGTTGATGCAACGAAACCCAACGCAACGCTGTCCTCTGTTGCCACGCACCGAGTTCGTCCAAGCGAATGGTCGGCTGCCCCAACCTCGAACGGTCGGTCTTCGGCAAACGCAACTTCGGTGCATCTACTTGTTCAATATCTTCGAACCGCGCGATCAGACCGTTGGGTTCGATCCGAACACCACTGCGAAATGGGGACATGGTAGCGGTGCCCCCCGCGTTGGCCCATTGGTCCGGTGCGATCGTGGTTTCGATGAGCCGCATCAACTCCGTAAAATTCGCGAGAGAGGCGCCGCCGGCGGGCATACCTGGCAAACCACCCGCGTTGTTTCCGGATTCCAAACCTCCTAAGAGACCTCGCTCAGCATGCAATTCGCTGAGGCTTCGCGGACGCTCCTGTTGAGCCGACGCCGAGAATGGCAACCCGAGTAACACCAAAGTCGCGGCTGCAAACCAAGCAACATTGAACCAAACTATGCGCACCATTCCATCGCTCCTAACCTGCAGTTACCGCCCATGCACCACCACGTGGATTGTAGGGGAGTTCGGAATGCAAGTCACGCAATTCGGTCAGGAAAAGCCCGCCAAGGATGATGATTGAGGGACGATGACAGCTGAACTATGGCTTTTCGAAGCGTTCTTGTAGCGAAAGGACACCCATTTCCTTTTCGCGAGCAAAATGCATGGCTTCGACCGCGATTTTGCCAGCCGATAGGGTCGTGATACAAGGCACTCCGAATTGCACGGAAGCAGCTCGGATACGTCCTTCATCGGTACGTGCACCCTTGCCACTCGGTGTGTTGATGATCAAGGAAACATCGTCGTTCTTGAGATAGTCGATCAAGTTCGGGTGTCCTTCCGCTAATTTCTTAACCCGCGTGACCGGAATACCTGCCTTTTCAATTTCCAGAGCCGTGCCACTGGTGGCCAGCAGCGTGTACCCCATGTCGTACAAACGCCGTGCTAGTTTGTCGATTCCCGGCCGTTGCTTCAGCGCGATACTGATGAAAACATTGCCCGATAACGGCAACACGGTTCCGGCAGCGATCTGGCTCTTGGTGAATGCGATGGCGAAATCATCACTGATCCCCATGACCTCACCTGTCGAACGCATTTCAGGTCCGAGGACGATATCAACGCCTGCAAACTTGCGGAAAGGAAACACCGCTTCTTTGACCGAAATGCTGCGCGGGATCGGCTCGCCGGTGATCCCAAGTTCTTTCAGTTTCATGCCGACCATGACTTTGGCGGCGATGTTGGCGACCGGGACTCCTGTGGCCTTGGCAACAAAGGGTACGGTTCGGCTGGCCCGCGGATTGACCTCGAGCACGTACACCAACTCGCGTCCATCGTCTTCTTGTTTGATCGCAAACTGCACGTTCATGAGTCCGATCACTTTGAGTCGGATGGCCATGGCATGGGTGGCGCGACGGATTTCCGCCAGCACACCCTCGGACAGTGAGAACGGAGGGATAACACAAGCCGAGTCGCCAGAGTGCACGCCGGCTTCCTCGATGTGTTCCATGATGCCCATGATGACAACGTCCTCACCATCGGACACGGCATCGACATCGACTTCGGTAGCGTCTTCCAGGAAGCGGTCGATCAAGACCGGTTGGCCTTGAGCGACGACGAAGGCTTCGGCCACATAGCGTTCGAACTGGCTCTGGTCATAACAAATCTCCATGGCCCGACCGCCTAGAACAAAACTTGGGCGGACCAAGCATGGGTAACCGACCTTCTGTACTTCGGAACGCGCTTGAGCCATGGTCCGCGCGATGCTGTTGGCGGGTTGCAGCAACTTCAATTCGCGGATCAGAAGTTGAAACTTCTCGCGGTCCTCGGCATCCTCAATCGTGGCGACACTGGTCCCAATGATTGGAACGCCAGCGTTGGCCAAAGCCCGTGCCAAATTCAAAGGCGTCTGGCCACCGAACTGGACAATGACGCCATCGGGCTGCATCCGATCACAAATGTTAAGCACGTCTTCGGTCGTCAAGGGTTCGAAGAACAACAGGTCGCTCGTGTCGTAATCGGTGCTGACGGTTTCCGGGTTGCTGTTGACCATGATCGATTCGATCCCGATTTCGCGGAGCGCGTAGCTCGCGTGGCAACAGCAGTAATCGAACTCGATGCCTTGACCGATCCGGTTGGGACCGCCACCCAAGATCATGACCCGCTTTTTGCCGGGTACCTTGGGGGGCGTTTCGTCCTCGCTTTCGTAGCTACTGTAATAGTAGGGAGTGTAGGCTTCGAACTCAGCCGCGCATGTGTCGACGGATTTGAAGGTTGTGATGATTCCCCTGGTTTTCCGCCACTCGCGGATTTCATCGTCGTCGCTGGCGAGCATGGTGGCAAGTTGACGATCGGAGAATCCGTATTGCTTGGCCTGACGCATCGTGGCCGGATCCATCTGGGACAACGATCCGATCTGCCGCAGATGCAGCTCCATCTCGATCAACTCACGGAGTTGATCGAGGAACCACATATCGATATGCGTGATCGAGTAGATCTCGGCGTTGTCCATGCCGGACAGCATGGCGTATCGAAGGTACCAAACGCGTTCCGAATTGGGACGCGAGAGTTTGCTCCGGATCTCTTCGTCTTCGGGACGACGATCGGTGAACCACAGGTCTTTCGTATCGGCCCCAAACCCGAACGCCCCGACCTCAAGGCCTCGCAACGCCTTTTGAAACGACTCTTTAAACGTTCGCCCGATGGCCATGGTCTCACCCACGCTTTTCATTTGCGTGGTCAAGGTCGAATCGGCTTCGGGAAATTTTTCGAAAGCGAATCGCGGGATCTTGGTCACCACGTAGTCGATGGTCGGCTCGAAGCACGCTTGTGTTTTTCGCGTGATATCGTTTTGCAACTCCCACAATCGAAATCCGACCGCGAGCTTGGCCGCGATCTTCGCAATTGGAAATCCCGTAGCCTTACTGGCCAAGGCGCTCGAGCGACTGACACGCGGATTCATCTCAATGACGATCATACGACCGGTTTGAGGATGGATCGCAAATTGAATGTTGGAACCGCCGGTTTCGACGCCGATCTCGCGGATGATCGCCAAGCTGGCATCGCGCATCCGCTGGTACTCTTTATCGGTCAGCGTTTGGGCCGGTGCGACGGTGATTGAATCGCCGGTATGAACCCCCATGGGATCAAAGTTTTCAATAGCGCAGATGATGACGACGTTGTCGTCCTTATCGCGCATCACCTCCATTTCGTATTCCTTCCAGCCCAGGATCGACTCCTCGACCAGGACCTCCGTGATTGGGGAGAGCGTCAACCCGTTTTGGACGAGCGAATCGAATTCGTCGCGGTTGTACGCGATGGCTGATCCACTCCCACCCATGGTGAAACTCGGACGAACGACGCATGGCAGTCCGACATCCGCGAGAACTTTGCGGGCCGCTTCGATGGTGCGGACGACTGCCCCGCGGCAGACCTCCATGCCGATCTTCTCCATCGCCACCTTGAAGGCATCCCGGGCTTCCGCCTTGTGAATCACCTCCGGGTTCGCACCGATCATTTCGCAACCGAATTTTTCCAGCACCCCGTGCTTGGCCAATTCCATAGCGATGTTGAGGGCAGTCTGCCCACCGAGTGTCGGAAGAATCGCATCCGGCCGCTCGCGCTCAATGACCTTGGCCACGATCTCCCAAGTCAATGGTTCGATATAGGTCCGGTTCGCCAACGCCGGATCGGTCATGATGGTGGCCGGATTGCTGTTGACCAACACCACTTCATACCCTTCTTCGCGAAGGGCTTTGCATGCTTGCGTGCCTGAGTAATCAAACTCGCAAGCCTGCCCGATGATGATGGGGCCGGAGCCGATGAGCAGGATCTTGCGTATGTCGTTTCTGCGAGGCACGGGATTCCTAGACGCTGATGAAGAGGGTGAAACGCAGGTTTTGGAACGGTGGCTCTCGATCCGAGGATCAAAGTGCCGATTTCTAGCGACTACTTGCGACGGAACAAAGGACCAGCGTAGCGAGCCCCGACCCCAAGTTCTTCTTCAATCCGCAGCAACTGGTTGTACTTGGCCATCCGATCGGATCGCGAAGCCGAACCGGTCTTGATTTGGCCTGTGGACATGGCGACCGCCAAGTCAGCGATGGTCGAATCTTCGGTCTCGCCGCTGCGATGGCTCGAGATGCTGGTGTAACCATTGCGGTGGGCCAATTGGATCGCATCGATGGTTTCCGACAAGGTACCGATCTGATTGACTTTGATCAGGATACTGTTGGCAATGCCGGAATCGATTCCTCGCTGCAGCCGATCGGTATTGGTGACAAACAAATCGTCTCCGACCAGTTGGATTTTGCTACCAAGCTTGTCCGTAAGTTTCTTCCACGAATCCCAGTCGTCCTCCGAACAACCGTCTTCGATCGAGCAGATCGGGTAGTTGTTGGCCCAATCGACGAGAAAGTCGACCATTTGATCGCCGGAGAGTTGCTTGCCATCGATCGTGTACTTCTTGGTCTTTTCGTCGTAGAACTCCGTGGCCGCGACGTCCAAGGCGATGAAGATCTGTTCGCCTGCCTTGTATCCAGCCCGCTTAATGGCTTCCATGATCAAGTCGAGGGCTTCGCGGTTGCTCTTGAGGTCAGGTGCAAAGCCGCCTTCGTCACCAACGGACGTGTTGAGTTTCTTCTCGCTCAGCACTTTCTTGAGGTGGTGGAAAATTTCGGTACCCGCTCGAAGGCCTTCGCTAAACGAATCGAATCCCAACGGCATGACCATGAATTCTTGGATGTCGACGGAGTTGTCCGCGTGTTGACCACCATTGACAATGTTCATCATGGGAGCAGGGAGCAAATGCGCTCCGACGCCGCCCAGGTAGCGGTAAAGCGGTTGATTGGTGAAGTGAGCCGCAGCCTTGGCTACCGCCAGAGAAACGCCTAAAAGAGCATTGGCGCCGAGGTTTTTCTTGTTGGGTGTCCCATCCAATTCGCGCATTTGAATGTCGATGCCGCGTTGGTCCAAGGCATCGGCGCCGATCAATTCTTCGGCCAGCTTGGTATTGATGTTCTCGACCGCAGTCAGAACTCCTTTGCCCATGTACTTGGTTTTGTCGCCATCGCGAAGCTCCCAAGCTTCGTGAGCGCCGGTACTAGCTCCGCTCGGGACCGCAGCTCGCCCGTGCGAACCGTCGACGAGCCGCACTTCCACTTCGACCGTTGGATTGCCTCGCGAATCAAAAATTTGGCGACCATGAACGTGTTCGATCAAACTCATAACGGTTACTTTGTGCGTTGGGGTTCGGGGAAACGAACGAGGGCGAACCTCGCGAGGTTGTCGGGAAACAACAATCGAATGTCCCGACAAGGCCGAATTCTGTACGATATCGCCCGAATTGGCTAGAAGGCGATCGAAAAACGGCATCGCTCGCAACGCACACTGCACTGCTCCAACCTGTGGGATGAGGAGTTTTTGAACGTGTTTACCGGTTTAGTGGAAGGCAAAGTCACGCTCGTCGCTCGCCTCGATCAAGGACATGGACATCGTCTAACCTTTGATTTGGCGGAATTGGCCGACGGTGTGGTCCTGGGAGACAGCATCGCCCTGGCTGGCTGCTGCTTGACCGTCGTCGCTCGCGACGGGTCGCAATGCGCGTTCGAACTGGGTTCAGAAACGTTGTCGCGAACCCTGTTTGGCGTTCTAGAACTCGGACAAAGCGTGAATTGCGAACGCTCGGTGCGTGCCGGTGATCGTTTGGGAGGGCATTTCGTTACCGGACACGTCGATGCGATCGGAAACGTGATTGAACGCCGGGACGAAGGAGAGTGGCGTTTCCTGCATTTCCATGGTCCCCAGCCTCTGATGCGGCACATGGCATCCAAAGGATCCGTTGCCATCGATGGCGTCAGCTTGACCGTCGTCCACGCTGACGATGACTCCTTTAGCGTGGCCCTCATCCCCCATACCTTGGACGCTACCACGCTCGGACGCCTCATTAAGGGTAGCCAAGTCCACCTCGAAAGCGATATCCTTGCTAAATACGTCGCTCGTCAGTTAGAAGGAACCGCTTAAGGTTGCGAGAATGCACTCCCAGGGCGTATGCTATCGACCCGAATTGTTTTCCAAACAAACGTTTCATCCATTGGAGTGGATGAGAATTGAAATGCTATGTCCAAGAATGCCAAGCTGTCGGTCGTCGAAGTCGACTCGGAAAAGTTTCCTTTCGAATACCGTTCCCCTCTGAAATTCGGCGGGCGGGTCGTTAGGAACGTGACCGTCTTCCGAGCTGCGATCACGCTCGAGGACAAAGCTCGAAAAAAAACCGCCCATGGTATCGGCGAAATGACCATGGGTACGGCCTGGGCTTGGCCGAGCTCCCAAATGAGCCCGGAACAGGTACTTAAAACCATTCTGGTACTGGCTGAGCGAATCACCGAAGCCGCCACGAAACTTGATCCTGCACCGCATCCACTGCATCTGGCGACCCAACTCAAGCCCATCGCCAAGAATTTGGCCGTCGAACTGGCGACGGCCATGAAACTGACCGAAGTCATCCCGGATCTGGCCATCGCCTTGGCCATGTCACCGGTCGACATCGCCTTGCACGATGCGTTCGGACGACTCAACGCTGCCAACTGCTTCGATTGCTTAACGCCAGAACATATCCATGGCGACCTGTCGACTTGGTTGGGCGAGGAATTCGTCGGCAAGCATTTCTCCGACGTAGTGAACCCGAAAGCCACTTCGACGTTGGCACTCTATCATTTGGTCGGCTCACTCGACCCGCTGAGCACCGATGATCTAAACCGCAAGATAGGAGATGGTCTGCCGGAAACGCTCGAGGAGTGGATCAAACAGCAGCAACTCTCGCATCTGAAGGTCAAATTGACGGGCAAGGATCTGGATGCCGATGTTGGACGCGTGGTTGAAATCGACCGCATCACGGCACGTGCCGCCCCCGGCAAAGTATTCCTGTATTCACTCGATTTCAACGAGGCCTGCGAAAACGAGGATTATGTGATCGACTTCCTCGAACGCCTCGAGCGTTTAAGTCGCGAATCGATCAGTAAAGTCCATTACATCGAGCAGCCCATGCTCCGCGATTTGCGAACCCGCAAAGAAGTCACGATGCACCGCGTCAGTCGACTCAAGCCCGTGGTTATCGATGAATCGCTCACGGACCTCGAGATGCTGAGGTTCGCCAAACAACAAGGTTATTCCGGTGTCGCTCTCAAGGCGTGCAAGGGAATCAGTGACTCGCTCTTGTATGCGGCCGCCGCCAAACATTACGGGATGAAGATCTACGTCCAAGACCTGACATGCGTTGGCGGATCGTTCCTGACTTCCGCATCCTTGGCATCCAGGATCTCAGGTGTGACATCCATCGAAGGCAATGGTCGGCAATACTGCCCGGCAGGGAACAAAGACTGGGAATCTCTGTATCGACCCATGTTCAAAATCCTGGGCGGAGTCGTGCCGACGGAACTCCTGGCTGGCCGTGGATTGGGCTTCGCGTGGCCACGGAATGTCCTATCCAAGAAGTATGCAGAAATGGCGTCGCCGGCCATGCCATGATGCCGGACGCAACGCAACGTGGTCCGAACGCATCCAAGACTGCAATCGCCATTCAACCCGAATGGCTCGTGCCTCTGGAAAGCGATCCCATTCAAAATGGTTGGCTTGTCGTGGAATCCGGCACCATCGCGTACCTCGGCCAAGAACTTCCCGACCGCTACGCAAATCTATCGCGCTACGCATTGCAGCGTTGCGCCATCCTACCTGGCTTGATCAATAGCCACTGCCATCTCGAATTCAGCGATCTGCGTCAAAGCATCCCAGCCGAAGGCTGCTTCGCCGATTGGCTCCAGCGCGTCATCGAGTTGCGGCGAAGCCATGCTGCGTTGAGTCCAGAGGAACACCGCGAGCAACGCGCCTACGCCATCGAGCGTGGTGTTTTGGCGTCATGGCGGTATGGAGTGCGATGGGTGGTCGACATGGTAACCGAACCATGGGACCGCCTCTGGATCAACCGCACGTTATCCGCCTGCCGAGCCACTCTGCCACACATCGCACGCGATGCGCTCGTTCCGGAATCGCTCCTGTATGTTCAGCCTTGCTTCGAAATGCTCGATGTTCAGCAACAGCGAGCGTCGGCCACGGAACGCTTCGCGGTTGAACAAATCACTGCACCGAAGTCGCCATGGATGGGGCAAGCTGGACTCGCACCGCATGCTCCTTATACGGCTTCCTTGCCCCTCACCCAACGCTCGGTCGAACTCGCCCGTCCTGAGGCTCGACTGGTGTCGATGCATTTGGCCGAAACACGCGAGGAGCGGGCTTGGCTCGAGGGGCGATCGGGTTCGCTCGGAGCCTGGATCGATCCGTGGCTCGATGACGCACATCGCAGCAGCATCGCAACGGTACAGCAACATCTCGCCGTCCTCGCCGGCGCGCGACGCGTCTTGATCGCGCATGGCAATTACCTCGATCCGACTGAACGGCAATGGATCAGCGATCATCGCGATGCCGTGGCGGTCGTCTACTGCCCGCGGACGCATGCCCACTTTGGCCATTCCCAACATCCCGCATCCGATCTGCTGCAACGGGGCGTCGATGTCCTGCTTGGTACCGACTCTCGGGCGTCCAATCCGGAGGAATCGATTTGGGAGGAAGTTCGATACGCTAGCCATCACTTGACGGATTTGACTCCCGCACACCTGGCAGCCTTGGTCACGATCCGCCCCGCACGTTTTCTTGAAACCGACGGGGGAATCGGCCGCATGCGGGTCGGAGACCGATCACTTTTGACAGCATTCCATTGGGATCACCAGAGCCAAACAGAACCTAGAGCGAGCGGTTCGGTGGAGTCCCTGTGGAAACTTTTGTTCGAGAGGGCTACCCCGATACCCTTGGAAACGCATCCGAGATTCCGCAATTCCGCGGACTGAAGATTAGGGATTCGCTCCAGGTCTGAGGCTGTCGCTCGACCGGTTCCTTAGCTGAAAAATCGCCATTGGCACAAACTATCCATTTCTACTAGACTCCCGGAACTTACGTCATTTACGTAGTTCCACAAGGGAAGGTGGTCCATGAGTAAAGAATCGATCCGCTTTGTCCACGCAGGCGATTTCCATCTTGAACGAGCCATGCAGGACTTGACCGATCTCCCGGAGCATCTGAAGGCAGCCTTGGTCGACGCACCCTGGAAAGCCGCCGAAGCCGTCTTTGAAACCGCCTTGGTCGAAAACGTGGACTTCGTCATCCTGTCGGGCGATATTCTCAATCCAATTTCTTGCGGTGCCTGCGGCCCCGCGTTTCTACTCGATCAGTTTGAACGTCTCGCGGCTCGCAAGATTCCGGTCTATTGGGCGGGCGGTACGGTCGATGATCCGGAACGTTGGCCGGATGCGGTTGCGCTTCCTAGCAACGTGCATTACTTTTCCAAAAAACAGGTCGAGCCGATCGTCTACCGGCGCAACGGATCTCCGCTGGCCACCATCGTGGGCCGTTCCAACGACGGACGCGAATCCATTCGAGCGGCCGAGTTTCAAATCGACAGCGACGACACGTACGTGATCGCAATTGCGCATGGACAAGCCGATCGTGAATCCTTGATGGCCGAGCGCATCGATTACTGGGCGCTGGGAGGGCATCATGAACGGATTTCGATGCATGGCGAAGCTCCGCACATGCGGGTATGCGGCACCCCTCAAGGACGATCCTTCGCCGAAGAAGGTCCGCATGGCTTCTGGACGGTTGAAGTCGATGGCAATCACGACGCCCAGATCGTAACGAGCGACGTGGATTCGTTTCGCTACGTCACGCAAACTTTGGATGTCGAGGATTTATCCCAAGGTCGCGACATGCGTGAGTTGATGAGTAAGCGGATCGCACGCTTGCAAACCGAACACGGCCTACGGCACTTGATCTTGCGCTGGCGCGTGCAGTTGGATTTAGAACACATCGCCATGGTTGGCCCCGCCGCGATCGACGAAATTTTGGCATGGGTTCGCCGCGAATATGGCCACGGTCCAGCCAGTGTCTGGTCGACTGAAATCGAGGTGATGACTCCGAAAAGCTATCCGCAAAAATGGCAGGAAGAGGACACGATTCTAGGCGATTTCCTGCGGACGGCGGAGGAGAGCCGCAAGCTTTCGAGCCGCAACCTCAACCTCAAACCCATCGTCGAATCGGAAACGCCCGGTACTCCCAATTGGCATTCCTTGCTGATCGATGAAAGTCCCACGGTAACCAATGCAGCCCTCGATCGAGCCACCTTGCTAGGGGTCGATTTGCTGCGTGGACACAAGCTTGATTTGCTCGCGTCAACGCGACGTTTTGGAGGAACCAAAGGATGAAGATTCGCGATGTTCAGATCGATGGCTTCGGGGTTTGGTCCGAGCTAGCAGTCGACTCGATGCCCGAGGGCATGACGGTCTTCTACGGCCCGAACGAGGCTGGCAAAACCACCTTGATGAACTTCCTACGTACGATGTTCTACGGCTTTACCGCCGAGCGTCGCACGCGTTACTTGCCTCCCGTTCACGGTGGCCGCCCCGGCGGAGTCCTACGGGTCATCGGCCCCGGTGGCAGTTACGAGATCGCGCGCCGTGCGACCTTGAACGACCCATCGGTCCTAGGTCAATTGACGGTGACGAGCGCTGATGGAATCACGCAAGGCCAACATCGCTTGAGCTCCCTGCTTGGCAACGTTGATGAATCCATCTTTACGAATGTCTTCGCCATCGGACTGCGCGAGTTGCAGGAACTGAGCACACTCGACGATACGGATGCCGCCGACGAACTTTACAAACTATCCAGCGGCGTGGACCGAGTGTCGCTGGTCGATGTGATCCGGCAACTCCGCGCGGCTCGCGGGCAATTGGCGTCCGCCGAAAGCGATGCTGCGCAACTCCAAACGATGTTTGCGAGGCGCGAGAAGCTGCGCGATGAGATCGAACAACTGACCCATCGCGGACGGCGTTGGGGAGAACTGGCGACCCACCGACGCAATCAGCAAAACGAAATCGATGAGTTGAAACTACGCATCGCGCAGTGGGAACTCGAGGCCAAATCGGTTGAAACAGCAATTCAAGTTCGTGAGCCTTGGTTTCAGCGCCAAAAGGAACGGGACAAACTTGCGGAACTCCACGCTCGAATCGATCTTCCCGACGCCGCCTTGACCAGCCTGCGCGAGATTCAATCGCAGATCGATGACAAGAAGAAACAGATCCAAACGATCATCGATCAACGCAAAGCGGTGCGGAAGCGAGCCGATAGTTTGCCGGTCAGCAAGAATATCTTGGCGCTGGCAGCCAAAATCGATGCGGTCTCGGAACAAGGGCCCTGGATCACACAGCTTCAAAAACAGATCCAACGCCTGGAGTCCGAACTGCGCCAAACTCAGGAACAACTCCTCGAGGACGCCAAACGACTCGGGCTGAGCGAGCCCGATCAACAAGCCTTGCTCAACGACAAACGTTTGACCAGCTTGCCAGACCTATCCCGAGGGGCGATTACCCAACTGGCTGGCCCGGCTCGCGAAGTGCGCACGCAGCAACTCAGACTCAAACAAGCCCGCGAGCGAAGCGTCAACGATCGTAAAGAAGCCGAAAGACTGCGCTCAGAAATTTCGGAATTCGTCGAGCTACGAAAAACGGATGATTTGCAAGGGGCCATCCGCGTGGCCAGCGAACGCATTCAATCGCTTCGCAAGTTTCAGCAGATCGATGAACGACTCGACAAACTGGCCAGACATCGGCAGGAACTCGAAGGCGAAACGGTCGATCTCGAAAGCGATGATGGATTCTCGTGGGAACGTGTGAGCATGCTCGCGATCCCATTCTTCATCGGGTCCTACATGTTCCTATCCGGCTTGAACCACTTCTTCGGGTGGTACAACAACAGCACACCCATCGCCTCGCGTCTCCTCCAGCAGACGGCCAACGACTCGCAAAATACTGGCGTGTTGATGACCATCCTGGGCATCATTATTTTGGTTTCCACATACCTGTGGTGGAAATCGATGGAGAAAGGTCTGTCCGGCGACATCAACGATTGTGAATCACAACTCGAAGCGCTGATGATGCAGATCCGCAAAACAGAACAAGAGAAGGCAGAGCTGCTCAATTCACTGCCCGAAAGCAATGCATCGATCGAACAGCAATTGCGCGAAGCCGAACACGAACTTTCGGCGAGCGAGGCATTGCTCCCTGTGCATCACAACGAGCAAGCAGCACGGCAACGCATGCAATCGGCCAACCGCCAAGGAGCCGAGGCGCTCAACGGACTCAAAGCAGCTCGGAGCCAATGGCAGAAGACACTGCACCAACTCGGACTCGCCGAATCACTGTCGCCGAAGAGTATCCGGATTCTGGCCGAGGGTTACGAGTCCTTGGTCCAGACACGCAAGCGCCTTAAGACCCAGAGCGACGAACTCGGTCAAAGAAAAATCGAACTAACCAGCGCGCTGCAAAAACTCGATTCTCTCTCGACGCAACTTCAAGTCGCGATCGCAGATACCCCCGATCGCGATTCGGGTCGAAACGGTACCCGCGAGGCTACCCTGTCCGCAGTCCTGTCGGAATCTTCCATCGAGGGGCCCCAACAGAAACTGCAAGCCTTAACCAACACCTTGGCTCAGCACCAACAGTACTTGGCTCAACGCCGCGAACTGAAGAATGAAGACGAGGAGTTTTCCAAAAAGCAAAAGATGACGCGGCGACTCATGGAACGCTCGGTTCGCGCCCGTCAAACGCTGCTCGCCGAACTCGGGGTCGAATCGGCTCAGCAACTCGAAGAACATCTACTGCGCAAGCAAGAACATCTCAAGCTCGAGAAGGAAATTCAGTCCCTCGATCAACGGATCCGGGCCATCATCGGTACGAACCTGCCCTACGAAGCCGTGGCCAAAGTCCTCGAGAACTCGACAGCCAGCGAGCTCGAAAAGCGTTGGGAGACACTCGGCACCCGCATCAGTGGAGCCGAAGAACGGATCGATCAACTCTTCCAGCGTCAGGGAGAAACCAATCAAGAAATGAAAATGTTGGCCGCCGACCGACGTTTGTCCGAAGCCAAACTCGAGCTCTCTTGCCTCGAACGGCAGATCGCAATGTGCGCCGACCATTGGCGTACACTCGGTGTGACCACCTGCATGCTCGAAAAGGTCTGCGAGGTTTATGAAAATGAACGCCAACCCGAAACGCTGCGAGAGGCCTCGTCGTTCCTCAAGCAACTGACTGAGGGCAAGTACGTGCGAGTTTGGACACCGCTGGGCAAGAACGCACTCAGGATCGACAACGACCGAGGCCAGAGCTTGCCGCTCGAAGTCCTAAGCCGCGGTACCCGCGAAGCCGTATTCATCGCCCTGCGTTTGAGTCTGGCCGCCGCTTACTCGCGACGAGGCGTCACGATCCCGTTGGTTCTCGATGACGTACTAGTGAATTTCGACACCATTCGCGCCACCAACGCGGCCAAAGTGCTTCGCGATTTCGCAGCCCTCGGGCATCAGGTCATCATGTTCACTTGCCATGAGCACATCATGAAG
The DNA here is from genome assembly GCA_041752005.1 of Pirellula sp. Lineage (GTDB taxonomy): Bacteria > Planctomycetota > Planctomycetia > Pirellulales > Pirellulaceae > JBKCUI01. The sequence continues at coordinate 21,906 of JBGSHV010000040.1, forward strand.
ATGTTCCATGGGATTGAGGTCCAAGTGCGAGTGTTGCCAGTCCAAGGACAACCCGGAGAAGCGGTCGTGTATTATCCCTCCATCGTGGTAGAAGCCCCTCAGCCTCTGCCATTGGTCGCCAGTGCCCCACCGTCGGTCACCAGTCCATCGCCTACGAGTGGAGCAGTCGAGCCCGAGCCAATCAAACCTGTCGAGGTCATCCGGACGGTCCCAAGCCTGCATCCGATTGTGTTGGTCGATGTCCCGGCCGATGAACCCGAAATCATCACCCTCAAGCCGAGAAGCAATCCACGCCCGTCCAAGCGACTCAAAGCCATCCGTGAAGAAGACAACGACAGCGGGATGTGGTTTGAAAGCGAACTGGATCTCGCCGCTAATCCCGCAGTTGATCCTACGCCAGAGTCTGTCGATACGCCACTCCGACTATGGATCGACGAGCCGGAAGTCGGAATGCCGCTCGAAGGCGAGCCGCATGACGCGTGGTGGGTTGCAAAGGAAGACGAACCTTCCTCGGCGTGGTAATCACTGCCTACGCGTGCGAAGACACCAAACGCGGATGCACCACGTTTCCATCTCGGGTTACCAGCGTGTCGCGAATGATCTCGTCGTCCATGCGAATACTTGCCTTGCCTTCGACAATGAGATTCTGCAGGAACTTGGTGACATTGTTGGCAAACATGAAGCTCGCATGGTAGGCCGCTTCGGACACGATATTGGTGGGTCCGAGAATGATGACCCCCGAATCGACCACGCGTTGGTCGGCATGGGTCAGTTCGCAGTTTCCACCACGCTGTGCAGCCAAATCGACAATGACTGAACCGGGTTGCATGCTGCGAACCGCATGTGCCGTCACCAACAGCGGCGATCGCTTGCCCGGTATCGCGGCTGTCGTAATGACGACATCGCATTGTCCGATGGTCTTGGCGAGCTCCGAACGTTGCCGATGGTAAAACTCTTCATCCATCGTTTTCGCGTAGCCACCTTTGTCCTCGGAGTTTTCCGATTCGATGTCCAACACCACGAATTTGCCACCTAAACTCTCGACCTGTTCGCGGCATGCTGGCCGCAGATCATAGCCGTACACGATCGCGCCGAGCTTTTTGGCCGTGGCGATGGCTTGCAGGCCCGCCACGCCTGCCCCCAGCACGAAGACTTTGGCAGCGGTTAGCGTGCCTGCCGCGGTCATCATCATCGGAAAGATCTTGTGCAGATTCGATGCCCCCATGAGCACCGCACGGTACCCTGCAATCATCGCCTGCGAAGACAGAATGTCCATGCTTTGGGCACGCGTGATTCGAGGGATCAACTCCAGGGCGAACAGCGTCGCTCCCGTTTTGGCGATAGGCATCACCAATGGCAGGTTGGCGAGTGCATCGCAAGACGCGATGACAATCTTCCCTGCCTTGAGCAGCGGTAAATCATGCGGTCCCATTTCGGGATTCTCACCTGCAGCCCGAACCTGAACAATGATATCGCAATCAAATACATCCGAACGATGATTGACCAGCATGGCCCCTTTATCGACGTACGCAGCGTCCTCGTAACCAGCCGCTAGACCTGCACCGGTTTCCACGACGACATTCAGTCCCAGCTTTTTGAGGGCAGGAATGCAGTTGGGGGTTAACGCAACCCGATTCTCGCCTGGAAATGATTCTTTCGCGACACCTACCCGCATGCTGAACTCCCGCGCGTTGAATGGGTTTGATAAAGGCAGGGCCGGTCATCGATTCGACGTTTCAATCTCGCCCCATCGCCCTATCTTACCTGGAAATCAAAGCAAAAAAAAACCGCCAAGGAGCAATTGCCACTTGGCGGTTTCAACGATTTTCAGTCAGAGACTCCAAATATCATCGGAGTCATGCCTGGAGAGAGACGACTTACGAAGGGGTCTTCGTGGTGGTCTTCTTGGCAGCCTTCTTCTTAGCTACCTTCTTTTTCTTAGCAGCTTTCTTCGGTGCCGCTGTCTTCTTAGCAGCCTTCTTGGCTACCTTCTTCTTAGCAACCTTCTTCTTGGTCGCTGCAGCTTTCTTCTTGGCCACGGATTCATCCTCCAAAAAAACAAGAAACTTAGTTATCGCAGGGGTGTCTCGTCCGAAGCAGCAGACAAGATTCCTGTTCTCGACAACCGATACAAAACGTCCGTCACTAAAACAGTCGATCCGGCTTCGTGACCTGTCACTCCGTGACGTGATCGACTGTTCCAGTTCTGGACAACCTTAGTTCCGAGTATTTGTATAAAACTCGAAACTTAATGCAACATCTTTTCGACAATTTTTCCACAAACATGAAACGATTTTTCCACCACGCGATGTTTCGCTGAGGGCAAGATCCAGTGCCGATCGAGTACTCGCCGAACGTGGAACGAAGTCGAGATCAAGGCTCGTGCAGCACGTCTGCGAATGCAGAAACATGTGCACGCGATTGATGATCGATGCACGTGCTCGCGTGATCGTTGCGGAGCGCGTTTGCAACTCCATTGCCTCTTCCGTGTCGCTTGCTCTGCAATGCAGGATCCTCAATCATTTGCAAGGAAATCCAGATTCGCTGCGAAGCGATCGAAGGCGTTTTGATGTGGCGACAAACACGTCACGCGATGCGACGAGAGGGATGCGAAGCGATGCTTCGATCGCGCGCGTAGCGTCTGTTTCAACGCGCTGCATGACGACGTGAATCAGCTCCCATCGCACGATGAGTTCCACGTCGATCGCTGCGCATTCGCGACGCGCGAAAGAGACGCGTTGCGAGCTCAAAAATATTTTTGATTTTTTTTGCTTGGAAGCTAGAAACGAGGCCCTTGGTGCTGCTGCAGCGACTGAACGTTGGTCATCGCGAGCGACACGAACAGCAGCGCGTTGAACGTCGAACCGCGCGAGAAGAACCACCATGCGACCGCGAAGCCAACGATTGCGCCGATCGCATTGGCCTCAAACAGACCGTCGGTTCGTCGAATGATGGCGATGATGTTCTGAGCGATATGTCCGCCATCGAGTGGGTACACCGGAAGGAGATTGAACAGCGGCCACCAGATGCTGATCAAGACATAAAATTCAACGATGCCGTAGGTCATCGCGTTTTCGGGCAAGCCATTCGCAAAATCCACGCTCCAACCAAACAGGTTGAGCACGCTGGACATGGTAGGGACATCGATCCCAGACGCCATGGCGACGGCTGCGACCGCCAACCCACTCAGCAATTGCAATCCAGGGCCTGCCGCGGACACCACGATTTGATTCCAAGCTGTTAGCTCGCGCCGCCTCCCCTGTCGTGGATACAAGTATCCCCCCATCGGGATGGCCAGTCCGCCCATGTGGTACAGCACGATCTGCGATTGAATGCCATAGAAGCGAAACGCCAACGCATGCCCCAGTTCGTGGATCAGGATCGAAGCGAGCGTGGCGGCAATCCAAATGCAAAGCAACACGGGCAGGCCAGGACTCGAGAATTCTGGAATCCGCTGCGCAATGGCCTGGTAACCGTCGTCGACGTCCATTGCTGACCGATAGCCCAGCGCTGCAGCCACTACCCAGAACAGCCACGTGACTCGGATTGGAAACCCCAAGAATCGGAAATTCCAATCGTAAGGGCTAGGTGTTGGATCGCTGATGAGCATGTGGATTCTTTCAGTCCTGAGATGCGATTCAAGTGGTCGAGTGGGTATCCGAACTGGCATACCAACAGCGGATGATTGCGGTGGCAGCATCCGCCAACGCGGATCGGTCAATATTCAGGGGTGGCAGGAGCGCCAATCGATTGCGCTCGGCTCCGCTCAAGTGTACCAGGACCTCCGATTCGCATAATGCCAACACCCACCGGCGAACCTGGTCGGCTTGCACCTCGCGGGCGTCACTCAAGAATAGGACGCTGGCCATCCCCCGTCCTTCGATCCGCACACACGCCGGCAAACCGGCCCGCAATTGAGCGCGAAACTCCTCCCCACGCTCCTCGGCATGCGCAATCCAGCCTTCTTCGTCGAGAACCGTAAGCACCTCGCTGGCGATGCGACAGGCCAGCGGTGTGCCAGCAAACGTCTCTGATTCGATGCCGGGTTCAAGTCGATCGATCAAATCCGATGCACCCACGACGGCTGCAATGGGCATGATGCCTCCCGCCAGGCCTTTGCCGAGCACGACGAGATCAGGTTGCCATCCGTCGGCATGAGCGACCGACATGGCGCCCAATCGCCCCAGGCCCATTTGAATTTCGTCGCTCACCACCACGATGCCTAGCCCGCGAGCCAGGTCCGCCAACGCGCGACAGAAATACGGTGGTGCGAAGTAATAGCCTCGAGATCCAATCGCAGGTTCCATGATGAGCATCGCTATTTGCGAAGCATGCGTTCTCAAGATCGCTTCGGCTCGCTCCAATGCCCGATCGCAATCCGAACGATCTGACGAATCCTCTGGCGAGCGCGGTGCATCACTTCTCGGAAAGGGGAGTTTCCAGCATAGTACTCCCGCGTCCTCGAAGGCTCTCGAGCGGGCGGTGTCACTGATACGGGCGGTGGCCAAGGAACGGCCGTGATACGCCAAGTCGAAATGCGCGACGCCGCCTGGCCGATGTGCCGCAGCAATCTTCCACGCCACTTCAATACCGCGAGCTCCAGCCGTGCACAACCAAACCTTGTTTTGTTTGCTTGCGTCTTCTCGACTGGTATTTTTACTACTGGGTGAAGGTAACTTTCCCGCCAATGCTTCTTCCAATGCGGCGCGTTCGAGCGACTGTCCGCCATGAGCAAAGGATTGGATCGACAACTGCTCCTGCGCGACACGGACTAAGCGCGGATGGGAATGCCCGAGAAGGCAGGTCGAATAGCCACCGATGAGATCCAGGTACCGATGTCCGTCCGTATCCCAAACATAGGATCCGCTGCCGCGGACAAAAATCAGATCGCTCAGTGGGTCATGAGGGCGCGATGCACCGCGCGGCCTAAACGCAGGCATGATTTCACTTCGCGGCCTGCGCACGAACGCGCTCCATGAGCGGCGCGATGATGGCGTTGGGAACAAAGCGTTCGAGCGAGCGACCGTGGCCCAAGCTCGCGATCTGCTTGATCAAACTGCTCGACACATGGGCGTACTCCTCGTCCGCCATCAAGAATACCGTTTCGATTTCGGTATCCAATTGCCGATTCGCCATCATCATGGTGAACTCGCTGGCGATGTCGGTCAGGGGCCGGACACCTCGCACCATGACCTTGGCTCCCAGATCGCGGACAAAATCGACCGCCAAGCCATCGAACGCAAGGACTTCGACTTGGGGCAAATGCTGCGTCACTTCTCGGATCAACCCGATGCGGTCGTCCACGCTGAACAATGGACTCTTGTCCATGTTCACGCCGATACCGATTACCAGCCGTTCGTACAACTGAGCGGAACGTTCAATGATGTGCAAATGACCTAGAGTGATCGGATCAAAGGACCCGGTATATACGGCCTTGGTTGGCGAGAGGGTAGCCATCGAACGAATCCTTCATCGGAGAGTGCATTAGCTGCGATGCATGCTGGGCGAATCGAACTGAGCCATCGTCGATGCTTTGCTCATATGCAGGAAGGCCCATAGATACAGAGCCAGGAAAGCTAGGCCGACAATGATCGAGACGCCGATGCCCACATAGAAACCAATCTCCATGAAGGTCTCGATCCCGGCCGGCATCTCTGCGGCACCGGGCTGATTGAATTGATCTTGAGCGTTTTGGAGAACTTGTTCCTTGTTGGCAAGTTGGTAATACAGGCCGACGGCCGTTTGCAACACGGTCAACGGAACGAGAGCACCAGCCGTGTACTTCAGCAACGTCGCCCCAGCGTGCTTGCGGCGAAGTGTGCCTATGCCACCAACGATCATGGCCAGTGATGCGAAAAACGAGAGCGATAGGATGAACAAATTTGCGGGACTAAAGACCGCAGACAACTGGGTCGACGCCCTTTGCAAGTCCTCGTTCGGTTGCTCGGCATTTTCGACTAAGGCTCCCGCAACGAGAGCCGCCAGAGGTTGAAAAATCGACGAGAATACCCCAATGAACCCAAAGACTAGGAACAGGATGGCGATGGTTTTGGTCGAAGACTTGAGCTTTTGATGGCTCGCTCCCAGGTGATCCGATGCGGGTGGTGAAAAGCTAGGCGGAACATACGCAGCGCCAAATGTATTGGGATTCTGACTCATGACACCCTCTACCCGAACAATGGAATGAATGAAGTTAACTGGCCTGGCTTACCAGGAGCCACTCGGGATGGGTTTCGGCGAAGTTCGCAATCTCTTGCCAAATCGATTCTCGAGTTCGCATGGGCTGCCACCCCCAGGCACTTTCGGCCACATGAGAGTCTAACACGATCCAAGGGCAATCGAACGCTCGCGGCTGAAAATCGCTGACGACGTTCCATGACTTCGATGTTCCGGAAGCGTCCCACCGCATTCGGCACCAATCGGTCAATTGCCTGAGCGAGAATGACGACGCCAAACCGCCGGACACATTGCACGTTTGCGGTTTTCCAGGATCGAACCCGGAAGCGATTTGAAGGTCGATCAACCGGGCGAGATCGTCGGGGTGCAAGCAGTCCCGAACCTGATGTCCTCGACCATCAAAGCCAATGTACCGAAGTGGGTGACCGACAGAGAGCGCATGGATCCAATACGCCACGATGCCTTGATCCGCCTTGCCAAATTGGCCCGCGCCAGCCATCACCCCACACCGATTGATCCATAGGGGAAACTCAAACGCAGCGGCGTACTCCCGAGCCACCCATTCCGACGCGAGCTTGCTGACTCCATAGAGCGACAAGGGAGGCTCAATCGAAAATCCCTCGTCGATGCCGCGTCGCGTGACACCCGACCAATTGTAGACCACCTCCGAATCCCAATCAGGACCGAACGCATTGTCGCTTACGCAACAAGGAAGTTCGGCCAAGCGGGACGCAGAGTACACACGCGAGGTGCTGAGCAACACCAGGCCCGCAGAATGGCGTTTGCAATATTCCAATAGGTGCAAACTGCCGACCAAATTGTGATCCATCAACTCCTGCGATGACGATCCATTTCCGATGCCCGCGACCACGCTGGGATTGGCGGCACAATCGATGACCCAATCCGCGACCGGCAATTGGGAAACGAATTCTCGATCCCGCAGGTCCGCTTCGAAAACCTGTACGCCCTGGCGTTCCAGGCAATCGACGTTGAGGCGACTGCCAGACCGAATGAAATTATCGAAACCGCAAATCGACCAGTCAGGATGCAGCTGCGCCAATGCGCATGCCAAACGCGAACCGACGAATCCGCAAACGCCTGGGATCAATAGCCTCATCGAAGCAGAAGCCTCCCACGGATCGATGACCGATGTCGAGGTGCTCGTCGACCTAAGCCAGCTTCCAAGCAGCGATGAGTTGCTCGGCGCCTGGCGTGATGCGGCGGATCTTTTGCGCGATTACGACTTTTTCCGACTTGCTGGCCTTTTCGGCACGGCGCTTGAGCACCGTCAGCTTGACTTTGCGCTGGCGTCGGCGACGCAACTCTCGAGTTCGTTCGATTCCCATAATATGTTTCTGTTTTCCAAAGGCCCATTGAGTCCGGTCGCATGTGCTCCCGAGGGGCAGAAACGATAGACCAAGCTCCCGTTTTCGTCAAGATTGCCACCTGACGCAGCGCCCTGGCCGACGACCATGACTTCTGGCAAGATGTCAAAAAGGCGTTCCTAGGAGCCAGCATCCACCAGAATTGTCTCGCAACTGTCCCTGGACGGACCGCCTCGACCGCTTAATCGGCCGCTCCGAGCTGCACATCCGTTTCCTCGAATATAGCTACGTCATGGAACCACTCACCGCCATCGTACTCGCCGCCGGCAAGGGGACTCGCATGAAGAGCGAGCTGCCCAAAGTCCTATTTCCGGTTCTCGGCCGCCCCATGATCGATTGGGTTTTGGATGCCCTGAACACCGCCGGGGTACAAAAAACCATTGTGGTGGTCGGCTACCGAGCCGATTTGGTTCGCGAAGCCTTGAGCCAACGCCCAGGGGTCGCATTCGCCACACAAGCCGAGCAATTGGGAACGGGGCACGCGGTCCAAATGTGCACCGATCACCTGCAATCGGGTACCGATCCCGTCGTGGTCGTCGCTGGAGATTCGCCCTTGCTCCAAGCGCAATCCATTCTGGAGCTGCATCAGGCCTTCTTGAAAGGCCAATTCCATTGCTTGCTCGGGACGTTGATCAAGGACAATCCGACGGGGTTGGGCAGAATCGTCCGCGACGCTTCGCATAGGTTTCAACGCATCGTCGAACAAAAAGATGCATCACCCGAGCAACTGGGTATTCGCGAAGTCAACATGAGCACTTATCTTTTCGACCGAGAAAGTCTCCTTTGGGGGCTTCAGCATTTGAAGAATGAGAATGCTCAGTCAGAATATTACTTGACCGATTGTCCCGAGTTGCTTCGGAACGCTGGGCGACGCGTGGACGCGATCGCTACACTCAAGCCCTGCGAATCCTTGAGCATCAACACCGTGGATGAACTCGGAGCCGTCGAAGCCAAGATGAAAGAGATGGGTTACGCATGCGGGAATTAAAAATTTTTAGCGGTCGCGCGAACCCGCAGTTGGCCAAAGACATTTGTGATTTCCTACACCTCGATCTTGGCTCGATCTCCCTAGGAAAATTCCCGGACGGAGAGAATTTCTGCAAGATCGAAGAGGATGTCCGCGGTCGCGATGTCTACTTGCTTCAACCCACCTCGCCACCCGTCAACGATACCTTGATGGAGTTGCTGATCATGATCGATTCGTGCAAGCGGGCAAGCGCTGCGCGGATCACCGCCGTCATCCCTTATTTCGGTTACGCCCGACAGGACCGTAAAGACGAAGGCCGGGTACCGATCACGGCCAAGCTGGTGGCCAACGTTATTACCCGAGCCGGTGCCGATCGCGTCCTCACCATGGACCTCCACGCTCCGCAGATCCAAGGCTTTTTCGACGTTCCAGTCGATCACTTGTACGCGGCCCAGGCGTTGACGAAGTATTTTCAAAATCAAAATTTTGACACCAACGACATCGTGGTCGTCAGTCCTGATGAAGGCAGCATCAAACGCGCGATCGGACATTCCAAACGCATCGGAGGCAAGCTGGCGATCATCGATAAAGTCCGCGATAGCGCACTTCAGACACAACAGAAAAATATCATCGGCGGACCAGTCGAGGGCAAAATCTGTTTGCTATTCGATGACATGATCAGCACAGGAGGATCGATTTGCGGCGCCGCTCGGCTCGTGCACGAAGCCGGTGCGCGAGAAATCCATCTGGCGGCCACACATGGTGTTCTATGCGGACCTGCCATCAAGTTGCTGCGCGAAGCGCCTATCAAAAGCATCGTCATCACCAACACCATTCCGCTGCCACCGGAAAAACGACTCGATAGCATCCATGTCATTAATGTTGCGCCGCTGTTGGCCGAAGCCATACGCCGCATCCACTCCAACAAGTCGATCAGTCAAATGTTTTCAACCGGCAGCGGCATGTAAGGTGCGCTTGCCGTCGCCCTCACGTCACACGCTTGATATTTCGGTGTTAAAATAGACTGCATTTGACGATTCTATGCGTGGTCGAAACCGGTTTTGTTCGGTTTCGGATTTTGGTACTTGCATCGATCGTGCACCAATACCACAATCCAGACTACCTCCAATTCCGAAATCCTTGTTCCTAACGAGGGATTCTTCGGTTGAACGCGCCAAGAAGGTTCGTGTAACCCATGATCACCAATCAGTCATCTCTCCACTTTGAACAACTCAACGTCGGAGATCAATGGACGAGTCAACCGCGTGAGATCTGCCTGTCGGATATTACCAAATTCGCGGATCTGACCGGCGATCGCGATCGACTCCATGTCGACCCCGAATTCGCTTCCCGCGGACCCTTCGGTAAACCGATCGCCCACGGCATGCTGGGTATGTCGATCTTGGCAGGCCTCAGCTCGACAGCTCCCTTCGTCAAAACCGCCGCCTTAGTCGATATCCGCAGTTGGAATTTCTCGCGGCCTCTATTCCCCGGCGACTCGGTCCATGTGGTGACCGAAGTCGTCGCGCTCAAGGCCCATGGACGACGGCACGGGGAAGTGCATTGGCATCGCTCCTTGGTCAACCAAAAGGGCGAAATAGTTCAGGATGGCATTCTGGTAACGCTCGTCTCGCGACAATCTCCGCTCTCGACACGTTCGGAAAGTGACGCCACCGATTCCAATACGACCTCCAACGCTGGCGTTCCCGCTCAGACTGGCTCATCCAACCACGAGCCGCTTCTCGAAGGAGTTTGAGCCTCACGTCCAGTCCGACGCAACCATCCATCGGCATGGAATCATCGTGTGGTTGACGTTGGATGATCGGGGAAAGGATAGCGTGTATACTAAGAGTATCCCGCCGACAAATCCTACCTGCCCCCACCCGACGACGATTGCTACGCATGCCACTCGGACCTGCCACGCGTGAACCCTTTTTAGCAACTCTTTCCAGCCTCCCACGGTTGCTTGTTGCCGTAGCGTTCGCTCTCTTGTTGCCCTCCATCTTATTGCCCTCGATCTTGTTGTTGCCCTCGATTGGTCAAGCACAGGAAGTAACAACCGACGCGCCGCCGCTCAGTGACTCGGAAGCCATGGCTTTTTTCGAAGCCCGCGTACGGCCTTTGTTGGCCGAACACTGTTGGGAATGCCACAGCGGGGCGACTGGTAAATCACAAGGTAGCCTGCGTCTGGACCACGGATCCTTGATCCTTCTCGGCGGAGACTCTGGTCCAGCCGTCCTCCCCGGCAATCCAAAGGAAAGTTTGCTCTACCAGGCCGTAACGTACCAGGGCTATGAAATGCCCCCCCAAGGTCGATTGCCGGCCGAAGCTGCGGAGGTGTTTGCGACTTGGATCGCTCAAGGTGCGCGTTGGCCCGATGAGACATTGCCCGAAGATCGCAGCCAGCAAACTGAATTCAATCTCGAGGAACGCCGCAGCAAGCATTGGTCTTGGCAACCCCGTTCCAAGGCGATCCCGCCCGATCTATCGGCTGATGCTTGGTCGCACACCACCCTCGATCCATTCGTGCTCGATCGATTGCGCGCGGTTGGCTTGACTCCCAATTCGGAACCCGACCGCACCACCCTAGCGCGGCGTCTCTACATGGACCTGCTCGGGCTCCCACCTAGCCTGGAACAACTCGATGCACTGGAGCAGGATGAGGATCCAGAATGGTATGCCAATCTGCTGGATCGTTTGTTGGCCGATCCGCAGTTCGGCGTCCGCTGGGCACGGCATTGGCTAGATTTGGTCCGCTACGCCCAATCTCGTGGACATGAGTTTGACGAAGACATTCCTGTCGCCGAAGAATACCGTGACTACGTTGTCCGGGCACTGAATCGCGACATTCCCTATGATCAATTTGTCATCGAACACGTCGCAGGTGATCTGATTCCCGAACCGCGTTTGGATCCTATACACGGATTTAACGAATCGGTTTTGGCTACTGGCTTTTGGCATCTGGGGGAATGGATTCATTCGCCCGTTGATACGCGCAAGGACGAAACCGATCGATTCGATAACATGGTCGATGTCTTCAGCAAGACGTTCTTGGGAATGACGGTCGCATGCGCTCGTTGCCATGACCACAAGTTCGACGCGATCAGTACAGCGGACTACTACGCACTGTACGGTTACCTGCAAAGCAGTGACTACCGTTTGGTGCGTTTTGAAACCGATCCAGCCCATCGCCGCGGCGCCGATGAATTGCAACAGTTGCGGGTGCCGATGCAACAGCAACTCAACCATCGGATGCGCGAACGTGCACCGCTCCTAATCGATGCCCTCGCCGCCAGCGATGCCAGCGAACAGCCGTGGCTGGCACTCGCCCAACGCCTGGCTCAACGGGACGCGATCGCCCAATCGCTTCTGAAGCCGGATGACGCGCGCGTCAAGTTCGATGCCAGAGCTGCAGATCCCGGACTCTGGCAATCCGATAGCGTTATCTACGGGCCAGCCAGTGTCGCGCCACTGACCGCTACCTTGAATCGCGGTGCTTCCCCGGATCGATGGACGATTCACCCCTGGTCTGCGGCCGTTCGCGATCCCTTCTGGAATGCCATGACCCAGGACGCAGGCACCGTGAATCGATCGAATCGCTATGCGGAAATCCAGGAGGCGGGCAAGATTCTGCCGACGGCGAAATTTTCGCTGGACAGTGGAACGCTCTCGTACCTCGTTCGTGGCTCCTTCCGCGCCTTTGCTGTCGTTGACTCCCATCGATTGATCGCTGGACCACTGCACGGAGAAACGCTGCTCGAAAGCAATGGTGCAGACGACGAGTACCGATGGGTCACTCACAGCCTTCCGCGTTTCCGTGGCAAAACGGTCCATCTGGAATTCTCTCCGATCGAGAACAAACCCTTCTCGCTCGTGCAAGCGATCGATGGTCCCGCCCCTTCGCTCGCTCCAATCGCACTCGATACCACCGTGGCACGCATGCAACTGGATCAGGCCCGCGAAGCCCTCGAGACGTGGCAAACCAGTCGAACCATCACGAGTCCACAGCAATCCGCGCGGATTGCAACGGTACTCGAAATTGCATTGAGTTCAGATTCATTCTTCCCAGACACCGATGGCACATGGAACCGCGCTACCAACGAACTTCATCAGGCGTGGGAGACCTCCGAGCTGGGATTGGCCAATCGACTGCCGTGGCATTCGAAACTGGCATTGGCCATGCGCGATGGTAGCGGAATCAATGATTGCGTTTTGGTCCGCGGCAATCACTTGCGACCCGGGCCCGAAGTCCCTCGGCGCTCTCTGGAATCACTCGACGGCAACCTGAATCAGTACACGGGAAAAGGTAGCGGCCGACTCGAGCTGGCCCGGAGTCTCGTAGAACCTAAGAACCCATTGGTGGCCCGCGTCATCGTCAATCGTCTATGGCATCATCTGACCGGTCGAGGCATTGCGGCCACGACGGACGATTTGGGGGCACTGGGAATTCCACCCTCGCATCCAGAGTTGCTCGACCACATGGCCAACCGCATGATTGAACATGGCTGGTCGATCAAAACCATGATTCGTTCGATCTGTTTGTCGAGCGCATACCGCCAGGATTCTCGCGTCAGCCAACTCGCCTTGCGGTCCGATCCAGAAAATATCTTTCTGTCCCATGCACGCGTCCGTCGCCTGGAAGCCGAAGCCGTCCGCGATAGCTTGTTGTCCATCACTGGCCAGATCGATCTGCGCGAAATGCCCGACTCGATCCCCAGCGTCCCGGTTCATTTGACGGAATTCCTAACCGGTCGCGGGCGCCCGGGTAGAAACGGACCGGTCGATGGAATGGGCCGACGAAGTTTGTATCTTGAGATCCGCCGCAACTTCCTTAATCCCATGATGACAGCATTCGATATGCCCAGCCCCTTCAGTGCGATGGGCCGCAGAAATGTCTCGAATGTGCCGGCCCAAGCCTTGATCCTGCTCAACGATCCAATGTTGCATGAGATTTCGGAGCGATGGGCCGAATCGATGCTGAAGCAGGATGGAACAGATCGGGAACGCGTAAGTCAAATGCTGCGTTTGACGACCGCACGGCATGCGACGGAACAGGAAATCGAAATGATGCTGGCTTTTCTCAAATCCGATGTGTTCCAGAACCCTAAGGCTGCATATCAGTCCTTGGCACATATCTTATTGAACGACAAAGAGCTGTTGTTTCGGTACTGAACCCAGCCTTCCAAGCTTGCCAAAAACTTAGGATTTGCCCTCTTTGGGTTAATGATTTCCCTTTACGCAGTCCCTGCTGTTCCTCTATTATGCTGGCGGAATCGGTCAGCAGGAGGCTGGCGCGCGAAACCTGTAGTGCACCGCGGTGTCGGACGAAGGTAACGAGAATGAGCGGTTTTTTAATTCTATTGTTGGCAACGGTCCTCTCCGGTGAAATCCTTCCTGCGCCTGCGGAGCAGCCGAAGTCGTCGCTTGCCCATGCGCCCATTGCATCTTCTTCAGAAGCTTTGCCACCACCGAGCATTCCTCGCGAAGCGTTACCGGCGCCGAGCCTTTCTCGGGAAGCCTTGCCGGCGCCGAGCACGCTACCACCACCATCCGGTCGCAACACGCGCTTGATATCCACGACAACCGAAGCCTCGACGTTGCCCATGGCGACCGACGACTGCAAAGTCGGTTGGGGCATCGATTCGGCCGATGGCACGATGTACATGGTGATTCAAATCGCTCCCAGCGCATTGGAGAACTTTGCCGCTGGACAGCGAGGCCAGGAGCTGCAAAGCCGCATCCCACCCGTTCTTCGCAATCGCATTGAAAAGGTCATCATTCGATTCGGAACCGGCCCCGTCGAGCAGGTACCGCCGGAATCGGAGTTGGTGGGTCTCCCGCTCTCCTCCAGCAACACGCCGCACTTAGCCAACTTGGACATGCGGACGCCGGTCGACATCGATGCACCCCGAGGTTTCAACGGTGGCGTTGTACCCACCGCCGCTTCGACGCAGGTACCAGTATTTCCTAGCACTTCGTCGGTCCCTCCTGGAAGCTCATCGTTTGGCTCTCAGCCATCGACCTCACCCACCTTCGGCTCCGACCCAAGAGTTGCAGCACCGCCACCCTGGAACAACAACACATCCGCTCGGACTACTTCGGGGACGATCGCGAACGATGGCTTTGTACCCCAGAACCCAAGCGTCCCACCGACTCTTAATCCTTTTGGTTCCTCGCGGAGCGGAAATGCGTCCCCTGGCTTCCCAAGCACCAGCGCACCCAATGGCAACGTTACCTATGGAAGCACGAGTTACAACGCGAACAATGTCAACGCACCCAATTTTAACGGCGCCAACGCGAATCCCTTAAGTAGCAATCCCAATGGTTATGGCGGGGTACCGCTGATCGCAAGCAATCCCAATGCCGATATTTATCCGCCCAACACGAACGCGACTCAGCCCCTGCAACCGCAAGGCAATTTCGGTCAGCAGGTCTATTCGCCGAATCCCCCGATGCCGAGTACTTCTGGCCAAAGCGGTTTGATGCAGAATGCACCGAGCAACTATGGCATGAACGTTTCGACTGGCAATCCACCGTACGCAACGGCTGGCTACGGAAACAACAACACAACCTTAGGCCCTCCGATGTTAACCGTACCTCAGTTGGCCAATCGCACGACGGGACCCAGCGCGAACGAACTGCCTGTCAGCAATATCCGTGATCGAGCGCGAAATAGGGATGCGGAGTCAAGCGACGTGTTGAATTCGACAGGACCAGGAAATCTAGTCCCCTTCTTCCTGGTCCTGTCTTTCATTCTCAACGTCTACTTTGGACTGTGGCTAAACCACTTGCGAACCAAGTACCGTCATTTGCTGGGCAGCATGCGAGGCATATCGCCCATGCAGCTCGATCGGGCCTAGCCTTTATCGCGATCACTTCAACGTTGCGAGGTACTCGATCAAGTCCAAGAACTCCGTGGGTGCTACGGTCACGCCTAAGTTTTCCGGCATGCTACTCTGCAAGGCTTGCTTGCGTTCAACGATATCTTCTTCCTTATTGAGGGTCCGACTTTTGCCTTCGGGCAACGAGAGAACCAGCTCGGTATCGGTTTCTTTGGCGACGAATCCAACCAAGACTTCGTCGTCGGCAGTACGAATCTGCTCGCTCACGTACTTGGCATCCATTTTAGCACTTGGTTCTACAATGGACTCGATCAGATCGTGGCGGTTGAGGCGGACGGCGACCTGTGTCAGCTCAGGCCCAAACTGATACCCCTTGTCCCCAACGCGATGGCAGTTTGCGCAAACCCGCGCGAAGACTTGCTCGCCGTTCTTGGCGTTCCCACGTAGCCCTTCCAGGGCCGCGTACGCATTGTTCCGTGCAACTTGCATGCGTGTTTCCGGTGGTTGCACCAGCATTTTGATATGCTTGTCGGCCGCGATACCAGGTCCATTGGAAACCAAGTAGCGATCGACGGCTGCAATCCCTTTCGGATTCTTTTTGGCCAACGCTCCGGATTGGTAGAGTGGCTCCCAGGTTGATTGCGTGGCCGCGATGGCATGTTCAACGACATAGGCCAACCAGGGATCCATATCACCTTCAGCGATGGTCAGCAATGCATCGACACTGGCTTCGTTTTGAAAGTAACTCAGCCCGCGGGCGGCTTCAGCGCGCACGCGAGGATTTGGATCAGAAGCAGCCCGAATCATAAGATCCATGGCATTCGGCACGAATCGTTGCAAATCGCTGACAACATGTACGGCCGCAGAACGAGCCCGAGGTTCCGGTGACGACAGGACCCGTTCGAGCAACGCAGCATCCACGCGGTGATGAGACTGTAGGACCCAGAGCGCCTCGCACAGCAATCGTTCGATCTCCGCGTCCTCTTTGGCGAGGCCTGTGACCCATGCCGCGACGGCTGACGTAACGGCGGCCTCGGGCCGGGCGGACAGTTCGCGTCGAGCATGCGCCCGCGTCCGCGGCTCAAAGACCTTGAGTTGATCGAGAAGCTCGGCTTCGCTCTTTCCAAATTGGGTAACAGGAGTCAACAAAGGTCGGTCTTTCGCCACCAAGCGATAGATGCGACCACGAATATGATCGCGATTGGGATCGCGTTGGGAATACTGCATGTGGCCGATCAACGCGTTGCACCAATCGCCAAACCACAGCGCTCCATCGGGGCCGATCTGAGGATCCGCAGGACGAAAATTCTTGTCCGCCGAACGGATCAAATCGTTGGGCTTCCCTGGCTCCAGCATGATGCGTTCGCCAGTGAATCCGGCACCGTCATCGCGCATGGTGAAGCGAGGCATACCGTTCATGTTGATGACACATGCATACGTGAACTGGCCTTGCATCGCATCAGGAAAGTGCCGTGACCATAGCAACTCATTGCCGAGCGCTGGGCGCATACCTTGGTTGTCGAAGATGGCGTTCAAGCCTCGGCGCGGCCCAATTTGGTTTCCCGACAAGGCCGTGGTCCAATGTTGCTGTGCATTGGTGCCGTCCCCTACGATGCCTTGTCCCCAGGGTTCAAACATCATGCACCACGGATTGCCATATCCGGGTGTCGTGAAGCGCGAGACTTCGTAGGTCTTCGGATCGAAGACATAACTACCCGCTGCACCGGACCATCGCTTCGGTCCCCAAGGGGTTTCGAGGGTGGTACTCATGGCCACGCCTTCGAGCATGTGCAACAGTCCGCCATGCGAATACTCGAACGCACCAATGGTATGGTGCGTGTCGTCGGTTCCCCAGCCATCGAGGATCTCAACGACTTGGTCGGCAACATCGTCTCCGTCGTTGTCTTTGAGCCAAATCAGCCGAGGCTGATCGACCACCAGCACACCACCATTGAAGAATTCAAATCCGGTCGGACAGTGCAAACGATCGTAGAAAACCTTCGACGTATCTGCGCTACCGTCTCCATCGGTGTCTTCGAGAATGAGCAGCTTGTCGCTGGGACGCTTGTCCCCCGGCCGCCATTGGGGATAGGTGGGCATGCAGGCCACCCACAGCCGACCACGGTTATCGAAATTGAGCTGCACCGGTTTGGCCAAATCCGGAAATCGCGTCTCGTCGGCAAACAATCGCATCTCCAAGCCTTCGGCCACTTCGGTCTTTGCAATCAACTCATCAGGATCGAGATACCGCAATTCCGTCGGTTCGGAATAAGCCTGATTGGGGGTTCCAAACCGCGTGGGTGGAACAATCAACTCCTCGGTGTCGCGATCATCGATCGGAAGTGCCGGTCGGCCTGCGGCTAGTTCCCAGATGGCCGCATCGCGCAGGCGGGCCATTTGACGAACCTTGTTGTATTCGCGAGGGAACGTTTCTTGATCCCAGGTTCGACGACCACCATACACGTACCAACCGTTGATCATGCGATGGTCTTGGAGATGAATCCAAGACTTGTCATTGACCAACTGGCGAATTTGTTCGGCTTGCTCCGAGCTGCGGCTCGTCGAACCGGTTGCCCCGGATTTCCCAAGCACTTTCTTGGCCAGCCATTCGGCGACCAACTCATCCCCCATCGCGTTGACTTGAAAGCCAGCCAAGGTGTATTGGCAGCCAGACTGCGCATCGAAAGCGGCCTTGGTTTCTGAATAAAGATAAACCACCGGCCATCCTGTTTCGGCCGCAACACGATCCAATGCAGCATCGTACGCGGCAATGTTCGTGTTGATTGGATCCGCTTTGGGCAGCAACGGGTCGTGTGTATCCTCAAACGCGACGGGCCCCACGAGTACGAATCGAACTTTGCTTCCCGTTTCGTCGCGGGTGTAGCGTTCGGAAAAATTGTTCAGGAAGGCAATGTAGTCGCGCACGAAGGCATCGACTTCGCCAGCCCCCGCATACGACTCGTTGAACCCGAAGAAGCAGAATACTGTGTCGGGTGAGAAGTGGTAGAAAGGATCGTCCAGCAAGTCGTAGTTGCCCGGTCGCTGCCTCAACGTGATTTCATCGGCAGGCCGTGCAAAGTTGCGAACCATCAATCGCTTTTCCGGATGCGCCAGATGCAATTGTGTTTCGAAGTGACCGTGTAGGTTCATCTTCTCAGCCAACGAGTTGCCGATGAACGCGATGCGCTCTCCCGGAAAAAAGTCGAGCGGAAACACGGCAGGTTGGAGCGCCGGACGTGGTGACCGCTCTGGCTGCTCGAGGATCTGTCGGCCGGGCACATCCTTTTCATCGGCCCGGATCCCCCCCGAACTCGTGACCAAGACGAGGAATGCGGCGCCGAGCAATCGAATGTATCGGCGATCACAGACTAGAGTATGCTTGAATTGCATGGAAACCGCGGGGTAGGAGGGTGCTTCAGGTAGGTGCGCGATTCGAAGAACCTCTGTAGATCCAACGTCGCACGCTTGTATCTTAATTCGATTCCATCCGCGACACAAAGCCCCGGCACCGGACGTACGTTTTTACTCCTTAGCAACCAGGCAACAGGCTGGACAGAATGACCAGAAACAGCTTCGCTCAAAAATCCGTTGATCTACTACGAGGACTGCAAAAGAACAATTCGAAGGAGTGGTTCGACGCACATCGCGACGAGGTCAAGACGATGCTGCAACAGCCCTTTGAGGACATGCTCGAAGCAGCCACTGCCCAGTTGACAAATCTGAACCTACCCTTGAGCGGAGGCAAGCAGACCATGTTCCGTATGCATCGAGACATCCGCTTCTCAAAAGACAAACGACCGTACAAGGAACATGTGAGCGGACTACTGACCCCCACCGGTACCAAACACGATGATGGTGGATTGCTCTACGCACATCTGGATGCCGAAGGAGGATTTCTCGCGGCGGGATTCTATCAACTAGAAACGCGGCGATTGAACCTGATGCGCGATGCCATCTTGGCCGATGCCGACCGGTTTTCGAAGATCGCAAAGAAACTGGCGAACCACGGTTACGTGTTCATGGACGATGGGAATCTCAAAAGGATGCCGCAAGGCTATTCGAGTTACGACAAACATCCTCTGGCCGATTTTTTGAAACGCAAAAATCTCGTCGTGCACTGCAAACAATCCACCAAGGATTGGCTGGAAGGACGTGTTCTAGGAAACATCGTCGCGTTCGCAAAGAAGACCAACGATCTGCTCGTCTTCGGAACCGAAGCACTCAGTGCATGATGCCCACCTGTCCGACCAGCAACCTAACTTTCCTACAAAGTTCTTACCCTCATGAGGCTCAGCTTTGGCCGCAACAACCGCTTCACGCGGAGTCTGCCCAACCGTTCCCTTGAACTGCCGAATGTTGCTCCGTAGGGTTCATGGGTAGGCACACGGCGTATGGCTTGGAATCATCCCCATGCACTCTAGGCGCGGCCCTATCCAGTCCATGTAACGAGGCCGCGGAATTTACCCTGAGGCAGGTTTGCCTTGGAATGTCCAACATCTACAGAAACAGGAGCGTGCAATATGACATCCCAAGATACCGAAATGGGCCCTACACGAGGGATCTGGCGACGATTTCGAGCCAAGCGGCCGGTCAATGAGTCTGTGGAGGAGGCCAAGCATCCCGGCGCACTTCTCGGACTCATCATGGGTAGCTACCCACTCCTGCTGGTGGTCTTCATCCTCATCGCTTTGGCCTACAGCCTTCTGTTTCGCCCCCTATTCTCTGGTTCTCGGGACGTCGCCCTGCCTGCAGTCACCACAAGCTCTGGCGACGTCAATCCCTAGCCTGCGTACTCTTGCGACGCGCTCAGGTGTGATGGACGATTCCTTTTTGGTTTTTGCCCGCATTTCCCCCACGCCAACTCATCCTCCCCTTATATTGAGCGGGTTCTTTCGCTCGGCGAAAGATTTGTCAGACGCTGCTTTCGCGGAGCAAAAGGCGATACTTTTTTTCCGCACGATGCTTAGCGAGTCGATGGGCCGATCCATACAGTGATTTTTGGGGAAGAGGATTCTGGGATGATCAAGAAATCTACTATGCGTTGGGCAATCTTGGTTGCGATTTTCGGAGCACCGATCGCATCGGCAGAAGATTGGCCCGCATGGCGCGGTCCAAAGGGAGATGGTATCTCGAACGGACATGATCTTCCGATCGAATGGTCGCCAACCAAAAACGTGCAATGGCGCGTGCCCTTGCCAGGTCCAGGAAATTCCTCACCGATCGTGTCTGGCGATCGGGTGTTCATCGCACAAGCCATCGAGGGTGAAAAACGCCGGACCTTGATGTGCTTCAACAAAGCCGACGGCAAACTTCTCTGGCAATCCGGCGTGAAGTTCGATGGCGATGAACCTACGCATCGCACCAATCCCTACTGCGCTGGAACTCCAGCCACAGACGGCAAAATGATCTACGTTTGCTTCGGAACACCCGGTGTCTTCGCCTACGATTGGGATGGCAAGGAAGTCTGGCACCGTGAACTTGGACCGTTGAAGCACATGTTCGGTAGCGCCGTTTCACCAATCCTCTACGACGATCTGTGCATCCTTAACTATGGCCCTACCGAAGGGACCAAACTGGTCGCACTCGATAAAGCCACTGGCAAGACGATCTGGGATCAGTCTCCGCCTCCTCTCGATACCAACGAAGCAGGACCGGCCCGCGGTTCCGACGGATCCCGTGATCGACCCGCTGCCGGTGATCGACCCGCTGCTGGTGGTCGACCCGGCGCTGGAGGTCAGCCACCTGCTGGTGGTCGAAGGGGACCTGGTGGTGGTGGTGGTGGAGGTGGTGGCTCTTGGAGTACCCCCATCGTGATCTCGGTTGAGGACCATCAAGAATTGGTTGTGAACTTCCCCGGTCAACTCGTTGCTTACAGCCCCAAAACTGGAGAGCAGCGCTGGGTCAGCAAGGGCATTGGATCCACGGTCTACACGACTCCTGTCGCCGGTGAAGGGTTGATCGTGGCTTGCAGTAGCGGGCGAGGAGAAAAGAATGCGATCGCCGTACGTCCAGGTGGCATGGGCGACGTAACGGAGAGTCAACGCGTTTGGCAGTTGCAAGAAATCAAGAGCCAGATGGGTTCCGGGGTGATTCATGAAGGCCATCTGTACACGATCAGTCAGGAAGGGATTGCGGCCTGTCTAGACCTCGCAACCGGTAACGAGCAATGGCAGAAACGGTTGACCGGCCCCGGTTCCCAAGGGAGTACGTGGTCATCGATGACATTTGCCGACGGTTACATCTATTTGCCCAACCAGTCGGGCGACGTCTTCGTGTTACGGGCCAGCCCAACCTTCGAGCTGGTTGCAACGAACTCCGTGGACGAGTCCACCAATTCGAGCTTGGCCGTCTCCGACGGCAGGCTGTTCTTTCGCACCGACGAGGCTCTTTGGTGCTTCACCAACAAAAACTGATTCCGCACACGTTACGGGCTCGGTAAGGTGCTGGACACAAAAGATCCTACGGTTTCATGGACGCGTTTGGCCAGCATTCTGCAGGACTTCGTAGCTGCGTGGACCGATTCCGATACTCCACCGGATCTTCGTTCGTTTATTCCCAACGATGATCCGGCACTGGCTAGCATCGCGGTTCCGGAACTGATCAAGGTGGACATGAAGCATCGTCTGAGAGTGGGCAACCTTCAGCCACTCGAGCGGTATCTGCACGAATTTTCGAATCACATGGATCCTTCGGATCCGCCGAGCGATTTAATCTACGAGGAATACCAACTCCGCAAGAGCGCGGGCGAGAACCTGAACGTCGATGCCTTGTACGAACGCTTCCCTCAACGCGCAGCCTCGCTGCAGCGCCTGTTGGGGTTCAGTACTTTAGGCCATTCGACGTCCCTCGCAGATCAACTTCTATTGAGGGAATTTACGGTGGGTGAATCCATCGATGATTTCCAGTTGTTAACCAAACTTGGGAGCGGTGCCTTTGCACAAGTTTACTTGGCGAGGCAGTGCTCCATGCAACGCTTGGTCGCTCTGAAAATCTCGACGCAGCGATCGAACGAACCCGAAACCTTGGCGCAACTCGAGCATCCTTCGATCATTCGCGTGTACGACCAACGTTGGGTACGCGACAGGAAACTATGGCTCTTGTACATGCAGTTTGTGCCTGGGGGAACACTGAAGGAAGTCATCGATGCCTTGCTCCGCGTTCCCGACCATGCTCGGGATGGCTCGCTACTGCTCCGTGTGGTCGATGCGCAGTTGGCCCGCGTTGGTCTGCCCCCTTCGTCCGAGCATGGCTCACACCGCCGGCTAGAACGAGCCCCTTGGTCGGAGGTGGTATGCAGAATCGGCCTCCAACTCGCTTCTGCTTTGGAATATGCGCATCGTCAAGGCGTGCTGCATCGCGATATCAAACCCGCGAATGTTTTGCTCACCAGCGAAGGCTGTCCTAAGTTGGTAGATTTCAATATCAGTTTCGCATCGGAACTCGAAGGCATGAACGCCCGAACTTTTTTCGGCGGCTCGCTGGCTTACATGTCGCCAGAACAACTCGCCGCCTTCGATCCCGAATCCCCAGTAGCACCCGAAACCTTGGATCGCCGAAGTGATTTGTACTCTTTAGCAGCCACGCTTTGGGAGTTGCTCTACGGTCAACGTCCTTTCTCCGATGATGGCCTGCCTGGCATGCGCCAGCAGATGCTCCGGGAACTGTCAGCACGCCGCCAAAAGACTCCGCTGCCTCCGCGGTCCAGCCGTAATCGACTCGAAAGCGATCTGACTGCCGTCCTAACCAGAGCCCTTCAAAACAATCGCGATACCCGTCAAGAGCACGGTGGGGAGATGGCGAGGGAATTGTGGTTGTGCCTCGAACCCAAATCGCGATCTTTGGTCGAACTTCCCTCGATCGGCTGGCGCTCGCTGGTCCAAAAATACCCACTGCTATCGACCGTTGTTGTGGTTCTGTTTCCTAACGCATTGGCCGGGTTCTGCAACTACCTCTACAACCGGCAACTGTTCGTAGCCAATGGCGAAGCAGCACTTCGAGCCTTTGAGAATGTTTCCATCGGACTGAATATTGTTTACTTCACGCTCGGCGCGTTGCTCGCCAAACTCGTGGTTGGCCCAATCGTCGAAAATGCCAAACCGACTCGCACACCAAAAAGCGATGCAGAGATCATAGCGCTTCGATGTCGAAGTTTGAAACTCGGTAACATCGCAGCCATCATCGGGATCTTACTGTGGCTTTCATCGGGCCTCGTATTCCCACTCTCGATCCATTGGATGGTCCCTGAAATCCGCTGGCAAACGTACCAACAATTTCTCGCATCAATGACTATCTGCGGCCTGATCGCCGCCGCCTATCCGTTTTATGGCCTCACGTTCCTAACAGTTCGCGTTTTCTATCCTGCGATGCTCAAGCGGGTGGCGGGCACCGAACAGGACGAAGAGCAACTTCACCAACTTGAGCGTCTTTTGCCGACCTACCTGCTAACCGCAGCCGTTGTCCCTTTGGCCAGCATGCTCATGGTCGTTTTGCTCCAAATAGAAAATCGCTATGTTTCCCTCGGACTCATCCTCTCTGGTCTGATTGGCCTAGGTTTTTTGTATGCCGTTCAAGCCCGTGTGCGCGAGGACATCACGGCGTTAATCAAAGTCGTGCGCCCGATCGAAGACTCCCAAAACGATTCAATACTGAAACGTAGCCAATAAGAGGCAGAACCAACGCAGGATCCCGAGGAGGCACGGCGTTATCTGATACTTTCGGGGTACTCGGGGTGACAGCTGTCACACTTGTCGGTTTCGGATTTTTTTTTGCTGGTCGGAATCCATTTCAACCTGCCTCGCTGTCGAGGGCTATACTGAGGACTTGACGATCCGTGAGCAATCTCCCTTGTTTTATCGTACGTCCTCTCCGTTGGAGCGCCTGCCCATGTTCAATATCTTGCTTGTCGACGATTCCGCGACCGATCGCCGACTTTTCGAAGGGATCCTCAAAAAGCGACTTCACTTTGCGGTCGAGACTGCAATCGATGGTATCGACGCCTTGGAAAAGATCGCGGCCAAAGCGCCGGACCTCATCGTGACTGACATGCAGATGCCGAATATGGACGGCATGCAGTTGGTCGAAAAGGTCCGATCGCGCTATCCGTTCATTCCAGTGATTTTGATCACCGCTGCTGGCAGCGAAGAACTTGCCGCCGTCGCTTTGCAACGCGGGGCTGCAGGCTATGTTCCGAAATCGCGCTGCGAAGAACTATTGCACGACACCCTAAGCCATGTGATCGAACTGGCCCGCACCGAATCGAGCTTTGAGCAGATTATCGAATGCGCGACGTTGACGCAGTTCGAGTTCTCTTTCGAAAACGATTTCGCATTGATCGCCCCACTGATTGAACTCGCCCAACGCATGACCATCGGCTTGGGTATCTGTGATGAAACCGCGGCAATTCAAGTCGGCGTGGCGCTCGAACATGCGCTGACCAATGCGATCTACCACGGCAATCTCGAAATCGGTAGCCCTCAAAACGGCGACCGAAGCCTGATGGACAGACGCCTGAAGGAGTACCCTTACAAAGATCGACGCGTGCATGTCGAAATTCGTATCACGCGCGACGAAGCGCGCTTTGTCGTTCGCGACGAAGGACCAGGCTTTGCTGGCCAAGAATTGAAGGCCGAGAATCGCAAGTCCGCTCTGCTGGGTGAAAGCGGTCGCGGCATGTTCCTGATGTGGGCATTCATGGACAACGTCTCCTATGACCCCACCGGCAATTGCGTGGTCATGATCAAACGTCGCGCCGCCCCACCGCCCGTGGAAAAAGATGACTCCGTCAAAATGGAACATGAATCCCCGAAATTACCGCGCGTACTCGGATCGCTAAAACCCGTCGATGGTGGGCCGGCAATTGAATTGACCAAGCCGAAGATGACCGTGGGTAGGGACGCGAGCTGCGATATCGTTCTCCGTTCGTCGTCGATCTCTTCCCGCCACTGCTTGCTCTACACCTTCGAGGGCTGGTGGTATATTCGCGATCTCAACAGCACCAATGGCACCAAAGTGAACCACGTTGGCTTTCGCGAACACTTGCTGCGTCCGGGCGTGAATCTGTCGATCGGCAAATTCGATTACGAGGTGGTGTACGACCCCATGACCTTGGGAGCAGTAGGCATCGACCCGCCAGCCGATCCGTTTTAGTGACTCGCCTCTTAAAGTTGAGCAATGGCCTCACGGAGTTGCTGCTGCAACTCTTCGAGCGATGGCTTGAGAATAGCGAGCGCTGGGACAGCTCCATCGAGATTGCCCGAAGTGCCAATTTCTTCGAGCTGTTCCGCCGATCGTTTGGCGGAAGTTTCTCCAAAGAGACGCAGGGACCCTTTGAGCGTATGGCTCGCGCGACGCACCACCGACGCGTCACCCACTTCCAGGGCACGCTCTACCTGAGCAACGAGCATCGGATACTCTTCAAAAAACGCATCCACGACGTCTTTGAGCAACTCGAAATCACCTTCGGTCGCTTTGAGTGCAAGCGATAAATCGATCGGTTCCATCACCTATCCTTTATTTCCGTATTACCAGGTGCGCTAGTTCTCTCGGCATGCCATGCGATTGTCACTTGGTAGGCCATGCCCGGAGGGCGTCGGCCAACGCTTGCTTCTTAAATGGCTTCGTGACGTAGCCATCCATGCCGGCATCGAGGCACTTCTCGCGATCGCCAGTCATGGCATGGGCAGTTACCGCAATGATAGGAATATGACGGTCGCTACCAACCTCACGAGCGCGTATGGTGCGGGTGGCTTCCAAGCCATCCATGACGGGCATCTGCACATCCATAAGAATAACGTCGAAGGATCCATCCGCCCAGGCAGACACCGCATCGACGCCGTTCTCGACCACCGTCACCGTGTGTCCCCACCGCTTGAGCAGTCCCATGGCTAGCTTCTGATTGGCCAATCCATCCTCTGCCAACAACACATGCAATGCCGGCATCGATTCCGATTCAGGTAACGGAGTCTCCGGAGCCATGTCAATCGCACCGACCACCTGCGACAAGGCGTGGAACAACTCCGATTGCTTGACCGGCTTGTACAAGAACGAGGCGATGTCGAGATTGCCAAAGGCGCTTTCGGCCACCCCTAGGCTGGAACTGAGAACAATGATCTTCATGCCTTTTAATTTCGGGTCACGTCGAATTTCCGAGCACAGCATGCAACCGTCCATTTCTGGCATGTTGTAATCGGTGATCAGAACTGGCAATGCAATCCGTCCGTTCAACTCGGAGTCGGACATTCCCCTCAAAATTTCCAATGCAGCAAAGCCCGATTCGACCGCTCGCACTGTGAGTCCCCACTTGCGAAGTACCTCAACTAAAATCCTTCGATTCGTTGCATTGTCATCGACGACGAGACACGACAACTCATGCAAAAGACTGGTATCGGGCAATACCGAAGGCGATTGGCGCGAATCGACGCCAAAGTTGGCTTGGAATCGAAACGTGCTTCCATGGCCTAGCTCACTATCAACCGTTAACTCTCCTCCCATCAGTTCAACCAGTCGCCGCGATATGGCCAACCCTAAACCGGTTCCACCATACCGACGCGTCGTCGAGGTATCCGCCTGCTGAAACGCATCGAAGATGCTTTCGCGGTGCGCATCGGCAATCCCTATGCCGCTATCGACGACTACAAATTCCAACTGCATGCTCTCCGAGTTTTGTGCGAGCAACCGAACTGAAACCAAAACCTCTCCCTGATGCGTAAACTTGATCGCATTCCCGACGAGATTGAACAGGATCTGCCTCAGCCGCGTTGCATCGCCGATGACCCACATGGGCACATCGTCCTCGCATTGCCAGATCAGTTCAATGCCTTTGCGATGGGCCCGAATCCCCAAGGACTTGAGCGCGATTCCCATCATCTCTCTCAGTTCAATAGGCTGGGCTTCCAATTGCATGCGGCCCGCTTCGATCTTCGAAAAATCCAGAATCTCGTTGATAATCGTGAGCAACGACTCACCTGCTTCCATCACGCTAACGAGGTACTCACGTTGATCGGGAGACAACTGGCTTTCCAAGACCAACTCGGTCATTCCGATGATGGCGTTCATCGGCGTGCGAATTTCATGGCTCATGTTGGCGAGAAATTCGCTCTTCGCCAAATTGGCTTTCTCCGCCGCGCTTTTGGCCACTTGCAATCCGATCTCCGCCAGTTTGCGATCGGTCACGTCCCAAAAAATCGCCTGCATCCCCGTCACTTCCCCCAGCGCATCCACCACCTGCGTCTTGAGCACCTCGAAGTAATGTTGCCCCGTGGCATCGATGTTCTCCTCAACGTCCTCGAATAGCTCGCCCGTTTCGATGACCTGCAAGTCATCCTTGCGGTACTTTTCGGCGAGCTGTTTTGGATAGTGATCGAAGTCCGTAGTTCCGAGAATTTCCTCCAACGATTTGCCTAACAGGCGGCAAAAGGCGCGGTTGGCGAACGTGAATCGACCCGCCGTGTCCTTGCGAACCAAAAATACTGGCAAGTTCTCAACCAGCGACAAATACAACAACTGCGAACTCTCGCGTTCCTGTTCGGCAACGAGTTGTTGTGAGATGTCGGTTATCGAACCCGCCATCCAAGTCGCTTTGCCCGATTCGTCCCAATGCGCCTGGCCCGTGGCCAGAAACCACTGGTAATCGCCCTGCTTGCGACGCAGCCGATACCGGTGACTGAAAGGCCGACGTTGCCTGAGATGCGCTTCCACTGCCGCTAATGTTTCTTTCTCATCCTCTGGGTGCAACCGAGACCGCCATGCTTCAAAGGTATTCTCCATCTCTCCAGCCCGGAATCCAAGCAACTCCTGAAACCGCGGCGCATAGTACACCGACCCTGTTTGGACGTCCCAATCCCACAAACCATTGGAAGAACCCGCTGCCGCCAGCGCGAACCGCGCTTCGCTCGCCCGCAATGCTGCTTGAGCCTGAGAGAGATGCGATGATTCAGTACCGCCGCGTTGCTTGTGTCCGAAGGCGAAACCTACCAGCACCATCGTACCAACCACGGCCAATGCGATCACCATGGCCCCCAGTAGTATCAAGGGGATCACCCAAATCAGTGCATCAGGACGGAAGCTATTCATCGCAGCATGGGTCTGGAAGAGGATAAGACGCAATCGGCTGCACGCGGTTACCACCGCCCTTGATTCTATCGCAGGCGGAAAGCGGCGGCTATTAGCGTGGTGCCCTACGAAGAATCGCTTTATACTTTCTACATGAACGATGCTGATTCCATCCTGCCAGAACCAATTCCCATTGCGACGGAGTCGCATTCCAATCTGTCATCTCACGACCCGTCATGTACCAATTCGGCGGCTTCCGATGACCCAGCAGGCCAAACCGAAGCTATGGCAACGGCCTACCACGAAGCAGGTCATGCTGTGATGGCTTTGTATTTAGGCCGCCCCATTCAGAAAGTCACCATTGCGGCCGGCCAGTCCGATATCGGTCGACAACATTTGGGAATGTGCCATATCAAGAAAGGCCGGACGCGTGCGTCGAAGGACTGGCTGGAAGACGAAGTTCTCATTTTGCTGGCAGGTCTGGTGGCCGAAGCCCGTTGGACAGGTCGTTACGGTACCTCCGGCGCACTCCAGGATCTGCGACAAGTGCGTAGGTTTGTAGCAACGCGTGCCGACGGCCCACGGCAAATAGAACGACTCGAGCGACGGCTCCTGAACAAGACCGAACACCATTTCGACGATCCTGGTCTGTGGCGGGCCGTCGAACAAATCGCAGCCGAATTGGTGCGCTGCCAAACCATTAGCGGTCGCAATGCCCGCCATGTGTTCGAGCAAGCTCAATCGCAGTGCAAATAATTGCCAGCCCATCTTTATTGGTCCCCTCAGACATAAGATTCTGCTACGCTAAAACGTATGTCATGAGTTTTTTCTTTTCGCTCATGCATTCACTCAAGAGGCCTATCATGTCACGTGCCATCGCCCTCGTCGCGTTCTCATGCCTTTGGCTAAACGGTTTGGCCGTTTTCGCGCAAAGGCCTTCTACCGAAACTTACTTGATCGATGCAGACGCCGACGGAGGCGTCACGGCCCTCACGGAGTACTTGAAGAAGAATCCAAAGGACAGCCAAACCTACTTCGAGTTGGGAGTCCTGCAATTTGTTTCCGCCGTCGAACGCCTCGGTCAAAACTTCTACCGCTACGGATTGCGGACTCAGGAGAACGGGTTAGCAAGTATGCTGCCCTTCGTCCGCTTGCCTGTGCCTGCCAATCCTAATCCCGAAGTCCTGACATATGTGGCGTCGCGCCAGATCTTTCAAGAGTTCTTAAACGATCTTGTCCAAGCCGAGAAGTCTTTGGCGGAAGTGGCGAGTACGGATGTCTCGCTGTCGTTGCAGATCACCAAAATCCGTTTCGACTTTGCACCTAAACGCGAAGACCCAGTAGCCCTGGGTGAAATTTTGGTACGCATGCGGACTCTGAGGGAACCGAAACCACTCACAATAGTCTTCGATCGAGCCGATGCTTCTTGGCTCCGAGGCTATTGTCATCTCCTGTCAGCCATGTGCGAATTTCTGCTCGCCTATAATGGCCAAGAAATCTTCGACGCGACGGCTCATGTTTTCTTTACGAAGGTCGAGTCGCCGTTTCCATTCTTGACCCAAGGTCGCCGCGTCTTTGAGGTTTCACAAATCGATATCGCTGATCTGATCGCTTGGATCCACTTGATTCGAATGCCCGTCCTGGAACCAGAACGGATGCAACGCGCTCGGGGCCACTTGGAACAGGTGCTCTTATTGAGCGACGAGATGTGGGAATTCGCGGTTGCCGAAACCGACGATGACCACGAGTGGATCCCGAATGCCAAACAAACAGGCGAACTGGGAATCCCGGTCAGTCAAGAAATCATCGATAGCTGGCGCCTGATGACCAAAGAAGGTTTGGAGATTCTTCGCGGGGAACGACTCGTACCTTTCTGGCGTGGCAACGGCGATCAAGGCGTGAACTTGAAACGCGTGTTCACTGAACCTTCGACCTTCGACTTGGTACTATGGATCCAAGGCACTGCCGCCGCTCCGTACTTAGAACGAGGACGGATGACAGAACCCGATGTTTGGTTCCGTTTGCAACGTGTGCTGCGAGGCGATTTTGTCGTGTTCGCCCTGTGGTTCAACTGAGTCACTGAGACTCACCGGAGACTCAGAATCGCTTTGTCAGTTCCCCGTGTGACTAACAAAGGCTACCCGGCGTCCGTCGGGTGACCACGACGGAACATTGATCGTTCCTTGACCGCCGTATAGGTAAGCAATGACGGTCGGTTCCCCACCATCGATCGACATGCGACGGAGGAGCACATGCTGATAGAACGGATGCGATTCCGCCGGAACATCGGCCGCAAACGATAGAAATACGAATTGCTTACCATCCGGCGATACGTGCGGAAACCAATTTTGAAATGCATCTCGAGTAAGCTGCTCCGGTTCGCTGCCATCGGCTTGCATCCGCCACAACTGCATGCTCCCGGTTCTGGCCGAATTGAAGTAAATCCGCTTTCCATCCGGACTGTATTCCGAACCGTCATCCAACCCCTCGGCGTCCGTCAATCGCGTTTCCTTCCCCCCTGCCACCGCAATTGAGTAGATATCGAAGTTTCCGTTGCGCTCCGCCGTGTAGAGGAGCGACCTCCCATCAGGCGACCAGCCATGCAGATATGACGGTCCGAGTTCGGTCACCAACTGAGGTACCCCGCCGCTGATCGGCAGCGTGTAGATCTTTGATTTCCCGCCGGCTTCTTGAGCATGATGACTGATAGCCAGGGTCGTACCGTCGAACGAAATCGCATGATCGTTGTTGCACTTGATCGCAAAACCCGTATCGATGGGCTGAGGTTTCTCGTCGGACCAAAGCCAACGGTACATGCGACCGCGAGAATTGTAGATCAGGCCACTTCCATCCGGGAGCCAATTCGGGGCTTCGATTCCTTCGGTCGTCTCATACACCACGCGCCGCTCTCCTGTCGTCACATCCAGCGTCTCCAAACGACTGCCTAAGTACTCGCGATACGGCACTAAAGTCTTCGGCGCAGGCAGGGTGATCCTCACATTTTCGAATATCGCAGTTTCGACGGTGTCCTCGCGGTGCGAACAAACGAATAAGCCGACATACAATTCGTCTCCGAGTTGCAATCCCTCAAGATCAGTGGTCGTGTACGGTTCACCAAACCGAGCAACCGACATCACAATACGATCTCCCGTGCGTTCGAGCTGAATGCAATCGGCATGGGTCTGGTCGGATTTCAATTCTTCGGTCGCACCACCCACGGTCTTACGAAACTGGAGCGAAGTCAAACCATCGCCATGCACAACAGCATTGGCATGTGGCGAGTCGGTTTCGAGTGTCGCACGAACCATCAGCCCAAATTTGCGATGCGGATCGACTCCTTCCTCCGGAAAATGCCCGCGCGCTTGAAGGATAAAATCACCACGCAGTTGCTTCCACACGAAATGAAACTCATCCTTCCCGAACCACATATTCTTTCCCCCACCGGCAATCGTGTACGCCTGCGCGGTCGCATCGTAGGTGGCCGAACCCGACAGCGCGGGGGATCCGATGTCGCTCGCGCCAGGGAACACCCCGATCGCCTGTCCCTGCCCTTGGACATGGGCAGGGAGCCAGCCAAAAAACAGGACGCAACCAAACAGACAGGCAATTCTCTTCAACATCGGAAACCCTCGGTAGGTTTAGAATCATGGTGTTTCTGCAACGAATCAGTGTACCCTATCCTCAAGCATGACTCCGCCCGAAGCTCCTGCAATCACTCTCCGGGCCGTGTTAGAATCCTGTTCCTCACGCACCCTCCCTCCCTATCCTCGTTGAGCCCCCACCATGCAGCGATCCTTCCTCCCGTTTTTTCTTGGTAGCCTCGCGCTACTCACTAGCACGCAGGCCGAAGCGGATGTGCGTTTACCCGCCATTTTCGGCGATCACATGGTACTGCAGCAACAGCAGCCCATCCGCATTTGGGGATGGGCCGATTCCGGCGAATCCGTCAGCGTTTCGATGGGCGATCAAAAAAAATCCACCAAGGCCGACGCATCCGGTCGCTGGCAGATTGAACTGGCCGCTTTGCCAGCCAACAAGTCTCCGACATCCCTATCCATCCAGGGCGCCAACACGATCGAAATCAAAGACGTCTTGGTAGGAGAGGTTTGGTTATGCTCCGGTCAATCGAATATGGAGTGGCCCGTCGCCGCTTGTTCGAATGCTGCCGTGGATATCGCTGCTGCTAAGTATCCGATGATTCGCCATATCAAGGTCCCATTGGTCCAGTCCAACGTGCCACTCGATGACTTCCGCGCCGATTGGCAAGTCTGTGCACCCGAGACCGTGGGTGGCTTTACCGCTTGTGGATACTTCATGGCCAAACATCTTCACGAGGAACTCGACGTTCCGGTCGGACTCGTGAACGCTTCCTGGGGAGGTACTCGCATCGAGCCTTGGACTCCACCGATTGGTTTCAAACAAGTCGAAGCCTTGCGAGATGTTTACCAATCGGTCATCGGTCGAACTCCCGGCACGACCGAATACCGAAATCGATTGTCGCAACACATTTCGGCCTTAGACGCTTGGACGAAATCCGCAAAGGCGGATCTGGAATCGACGCGCTCCGTTCCGCCAAACCCAGCCTTTCCCGGAGAACTCGTCCCCTTCGCCAGCAATCAAGATCCAACGATGCTCTACAACGGAATGATCCACGCCTTGGTCGGTTTCCCGCTACGAGGCGCGATCTGGTACCAGGGAGAATCCAACCATGGCGAAGGCATGCTGTATCTCGAAAAGACAAAAGCCCTCGTTCAAGGCTGGAGAACTCTGTGGAATCAAGGCGAGTTCCCGTTCTATTACGTTCAGATCGCGCCGTTTCGTTACGGCACCGAAGACCCCACGATCTTGGCTAAATTCTGGGAAGCCCAATCCGCTGCACAATCGATACCCAAAACGGGAATGGTCGTCATCAACGACATCGCAACTGTCAACGATATTCATCCGCCCAATAAACAGGACGTGGGATATCGTTTGGCCCTGTTGGCTCTCAAGAACGATTACGGAAAAAACGAACTGGTCGCCAACAGCCCAGAATTTGATCGGTTGGAAGTACTCAAGGATCGACTCAAAGTTCACTTTAAGAACACAGGTGGAGGACTCAAGGCGCGTGACGGTAAGCCACTTTCGTACTTCGAAGTTATCGGCGTAGGCTCCAACGGCTTTCAACCCGCCACCGCTACCATCGAAGGGGATGCGGTCGTACTCAAGTCAGAAAAAGTTGCGACACCGGTTGCATGCCGTTTCGCTTGGACCATGTTGGCTGAACCCAACCTCTCAGGTAGTACCGGCCTCCCCGTCGGTGCTTTCCGAGCCGGAGAGATTCCCGACTTTCTCAGCTCTCTACCAATCGCCAAGGAGTACACGCTCGTTTACGACTTGGACCTCAATAAGCTCCAGCATGATATTCGGTACGACGTTGATAATAGCACCGCGATCGGAGCCTTTGATCGCATCGGTTATCTAGTGGAATTGACCACTGCCTCAGGTGAAGAACGCAAGGTCTTCGTGTCGATGGATGCGTTTACTAAGGACATCCAAAAGATCGGGATTCCGACGATTGCATCCAAGGCCAGGTTCCAGTTACCGGTCCAATCGATGGATGTTTTCAGCAACGTCGAAGGCATCGCTTCCATTACAAAACTCGCATCCGGAAGCGTAGAATTCTGGCCCGACAACTATGCCGCAAACAACTTCGCGAACGTGGCCGGTGCGTCCGCGACTGAATATGACTTTGGCGATGAAATGGCTCCGCCAGAGGATGGATACGGCTCCATGCAAGTCCATAACACCGAAGTCCGTCAGACCCTGTTCGCGATTAATCATTGGTCGGCTGGAAGCGGTGCCGATATCGGAATCGGGAATAGTCCAGGTCCACCGCTTGATTGGACTTTCTCTGGTAACGCAAGCTCGTACCCAGCCAAGCGATTGCGGGTATTTGTTCGGCCGAAAAATTAATGACCCCAGCCCGTGGTGCTCAATAGCCTTCATGCGCGGCAGAATGAAGCCGAAGGAATTCGGCTTCACTCAATCCGTCAACGCACCGGGGGTCGAAACCGTGATCCCGGATGAGATGCACCCAAAACGTCATGCCATTGACCCGAGCTTCCTCCGGTTCAATGGTCGGGAGCCATGATCGCAGATCCTGCGCTCTGAGGCGTAATAGCCAGTCGCTTCCCGGTCGACCTTCACGGCTTTGGACGACAGGATCCGGACGACGCAACGCAGCTTCGGATGCTACGTAAGGAGAAGGTGCCATCCGCTTGGCGATGGATTCAGACAGCGTAGGCAATTCTCCGCTCAGCACATGCTCAGGGATCTTTTCAAGGGGAACGTAACCATCCTGGCCTTGTAGCGGCTCGCCACTCTGTCGATGACTCGGCAACGAAATTCCTACCGTCTTCCATTCGTCGGCCATGTAGCGTTCCAAACGGTACCACGCCCACTCACTGTTCTCTTCCGGCGTCCAATGCTCGAACGTATGGCCTTCTCTGGCAACCTCTTCCCATGTCGCGTATTCCGAATCCTCAACGGCTAGTACCGCGTCGTCCGACCATCCAGTCCGCGAAGCGAGTGCGCCCAGGCCTAGCGCGGTGATAAATGTCCGACGAGTCGTATGGATATGGCATGGTCTCAAGGCGCACCTCTTTCGCAAAACGCGTCAGACCAATGCTAGGTCGAATCCCCAACGCGTTTCTCAAATTCACTGCCAAGCGGGTTAAGCAACCTCGTTTCGAAGCCCTACAACCCTCATTATCAATACGGTTCCGCGAAACAGATGGCTACTTGTAGTACGAGGGTAGCTGCGGTTCGATGTTCAACTTCTGGTAATCAAAGCCACTTTTGGGAGGTGCATACGGACCGACAATATCGACATTGGATAGAGGATTAATTTGATCCTCCATTTCCACGCACCAGTAAACCGCATTGACTGTTAGACGCCGGACGCCTTCGTTCTTGTAATCCTCCGCACTCCCCATGGTCAAATGAAACACACGTGAAGTTTGCTCTTCATTGCCCGTCCACGTTTTTGTCCACGCGACAGGCAGAGCAACCAAATCGGGATTGATCGGATCGCTAGGCTGACGTCCCGTTAAGGGTTGGCCCATGACCAAAGGCGTACACCCCTCCGGCAATGCACCACCCTCGGGATACGTGCGGTACACATCGGTTGTCCCCCAAATATCATGCACTCCCCTCAGGATCGGATGCTCCCGATTTTCGTCAACCAGAATTCCTCGCGTAGAGTCTTGCTGCCATCGACCGTGGTGACTGCGGAAGGAACCGCCCAGTACATCGTCTCCGAAGTCGATTCGGCGACCTTTTCGCTCGTATGCGAAGTCGAGGAAGCCATGATTGGCGGTGCGAAGTCCCATGATAGGATTGCCCGAATCGAGATACGTATGGATCCTGGCTAAATCCTCGGGCGGTAGCGACAGCAATCGGGTGAAGAAGATGACCAAATCGGCTTGGGACAGGCATTCCAAGCCAGGAATGTGGTGGCTTACACTCTTGTCCTCCCAGCGGATTTTTTGCGTGGGATCCACTTCGTGGTTGGCGTTGAGATTGAAAAGAACCGTGCAATCGAACCCATGACGTTTTGACAGAAGCCTGGCCAACATGGGCATTGCGTGCTCGCTACGGTACTCTTGCTCGGCGGCAATCAATACGATGTGCTTGCCATTCCCAGGCAACCCTGGCTGCCCAACATAAGTCAGCCAGTAGGGACTCTCAGGAACTGGATGCCCGGCCCCCCAAACAACGACACCGTTGACCAGCGAAAGAACAAACGCCAAACAAATGTTGCGGACCGACGCCCATGTTTCCTTTCCTCGCGTCGGAAGAGGATCGCAATCGAGTTGGGATACCATCGGTTCGCGATCACTCGGAGCGGTTGGGAATCTCATTGACGGTGTAGTAAGCATTACGGTGCAGCAGTTCTTCCTGATCGATGGAACGGAGCGCAATTAGATCAAAATCATAAACGAATCCAGGTTTGATTTTACTGAGCGTAATTTTCGCGGTCATGCCGTCGTCGGCCAACGTAGCCGATGCAACCTTCGGCACGGAGCGTTCGATTTCTGGGCCTCCGTAGCCTGCGTGGTAAGGATGGGTAAAGGCCTTGAGGGCGTACGAATTTGGATCGGTACCGGTGGTTCGGTCGACCGGCTTGGTGAAGGCAATTTGGAATCCATCGGGTTCGATCGTGATGCGTTGGATTTCAAACGGCATTTTTCCGTTCCATTCGATGCGTTCCAACGCGAAGGGTTTGATACCTCGGACTGGCCATCCACGATTGGTGCCGCCGCACAGCAGACTTCCACCTGGCGTAAACTCGACATTGAGGATGCCGGTCGATAGCCCTTCGCGGAAAGGATAACAAGCGCCTTGCCAGACGCCGCTGATCTGTTCGGTCGTGGCTCGCATGATGATCGACTGCGTAAAGTCTCCGAGAAACATTTGGTCGTCGAATGGGCCGAACTTGCCCTGAGTGCGATTGACGGTGAAACCAGTAATGGACCGTCCCATTCGGATGTAAGGGAAGATCACGGCGTAGGGAACCAACTGCCGCACGCGTTCTTTTTCGATGGCAATCCGTGAACCTGACTTTGGTTGTTCGGGCACGTCCCCCATTTCCGGAGCGTAGGGGTACCAATTAAAACTGGCGGGATGGCCGTGGAAACTTCCCTGCGATACGGCCTTCAAACTACAGGAGCAATTCCAAGGCCCTTGGCTCTCGATGTAAAACAACGAGCCGTGTTCGTTCGGACCGATCCCCCCCGGGCTTCGCAACCCGCTCGCAAAGGCAGTCGTCTTACCTTCTGGAGAAACTCGCATTACGAATCCACGGAACAGCGCATGGGACTCATACGACTGCGATAAGCCCAACGAGACGAACAGATTGCCTTCGGCGTCGAACTTAGAACCAAACGCGTATTCATGGTAGTTGGCGTAGCCCCATGCATCCGAAATGGTTTCAAAGCGATCCGCTTGACCATCGCTGTCCGTGTCACTGACCCGCGTCAACTCGCAGCTCTGAGTTACATAGAAGACCCCGTCACGATACGTCAGCCCAAAAATTTCATCCAGCCCGGTAGCAAAACGATGATAACGAGGATCGGGCTTTTCCTCATCCAAACCTTCAATGAGATAGATCTCACCGTAACGTGTCCCTACGGCCACTCGCCGGTCCGGCAGTACAGCGAACACGCCCGCTTCGATGACCAGATCCTTAGGGATAGGAATCGAAACGATCGGATAATACTCTCGCTCGCGGACTTCAGTACCCCAGCGCTGACCGACCTCTTCGGCAACGACTTGGCTAGCGACCAGCATCATCAGCCCACACAGCCCTCGCACTCGGCGATGCCAGCCGCTGTCTATGTACTTACAGAGGTTCATAATTGAACTCCATCGTGGTCGTGCCAACTGGGATATCGAGATGCAACAGCAGTTCCACGGACTGCTCCGTATCGGTTTCAAGGACGGATGTACGGAGCAGTTTGCGAAGGGCGTTGGGAATGGTCCATCGAAGCTTTCCAACACGGAAAACGTTTTCCGATTCTTGCTCGATCGCGCCGGTCAGACCTCGGAACCAGAGTTGTTGATGCTCCTTAGAGGTGAAGGCCAATGTTCGAGCCAAAGCCAATCGTCCATCGCGGCTCACCACCCGCGAGGAATCTTCGATGGCGACGCCTCCAAACTGGTACTTGAACGTCGGGTTCGAGGCGGAATCAAGTTGGTAGCCACGAAATTGGTACCCAAGATTCTTTGGATACAGTGGATTCGGATTCTCACGTTGTTTCTCATTCATGACAGGCAGCGATGGCCATGGCGACGACGGTTGGCTGGTCTGAAGAAACGATACGTCTTGAACCAGCCGAATCGGTTCGGACGCTGCTTGGAAGCCACCCGATCCCTGCCCCCCACGATCAACCCGAATATAGGGGCCCAACCAAATTGCGGACAAGGTGCCGGTCTCCGCGTTGAATGCATAACTCATTCCCTCAGGGTATCCTACTGCGATCCCCCGATAGCCTGCGATGCTGCTCCGCCCGCGGTAAGTCCGCACCGAATCGCCGACTTCCAATCGCATCTCCGGTCGTCGAATGCCCGGGGGATCCGCGGCCGAAGTCCCCAGCGATAAGTAATACCAAATCGCTTGGATCTGAAGGTCCGTATCTCCATCCAAGATGGTGCGGTGCGCGGCTACGCCATCGGCCCATGCGTAGGGCATAATGATTCCAGGCCGAAGACGACCCGGTGCACGTACAAATCCATCGAACCACGCGGGTTGCAATCGCTCATGGGTCGTCATCAGATCAATGCCTTTGTTGAGCGGCGATGGCTTGCCGTTGAAATTATGACAAGCGACACAGTTCAATCCTTGGTCTCCTAACAGCGCCTGACCCGCCGGTCGTAGCGTCTTCTCCAATATCCGTTCTTGTTCGTCGTTGCTCTCGGGATTGAGATCCCGCAATGCGACAGGTGCTAGCTTGTCCAAGCCTTCGAGTGTCTCGGGCAAGCCCCTCAAATTCGATTCATGGAACTGAGGCATCCGAGTCGCCATGTACGGACGCACACTCTCGCCGTCGAACAATACCTTCCTCAACCACTCTGGCCGCAATTTGCCTCCGGCGGATGTCAAAGGTGGCGGTATGCGCCCATCATCGCCCAGATTTCGCTCGCTCGTTTGAAAGTAGTCGTTCCGATCCTCAGCCACACCTCCAAAGTCGTCGCGGACATGACAAGCGATGCAATTGAACGCCGTCAATGTCAATCCCACGTCGAGCGTTGGCGACGTCTCGGCAGGGACGGAACTCAACGAAAGCGCAATGGCCTTCCAGTGCTCCGGGTCGAGATGAAAGCGTGGGCCAGCGCCAGGCATTTGAGACAGACATCCTCGCTCGTTATCCACGTGAACCAACTCCGCCAAGAGGGGTGGAGTCGGTATGCCTTCCAACGCGTGACAAGACCCGCATCGGAGCTCTTGAAAGTAACGACGGCCCGTGGCGACCAACGACGCATCGGGAATCAACGCTTCGCGATCCTCGTCGGACGCATGCCGCAGATAGCCAGCGATTGCAAACGATTCGGAAGGCGTCAACTTCATGTCCGGCATTCGGCCCGAACTTCGTACCTTCAGCGGTTGATGCAGAAAATCACTCAACGACATCTGACTGTATTTGGCCGCCACATGATCCAGCGAAACACCCCGCGAAGGTCGGGATTGAACGTCCCGTCGACGCTTCGCTTGGTTCGAAGTGCCGTCCTCATCACTTTCTTCCGACTCAGCCTCTTGATCATCGCCTTCTTGGTCGGTGTCCTCGTCCGATTCAGGATACGGGGTCTGCTCGCGAGCGGCCGCGATGGCCTCGCGCGGTGCATGGCAAGCGACACAGCCGACGGAATGAAACAAATCGCGACCAACTTCGAATTCGGTACCGGTTTTAACTTCGGATTCAACGTCGTTGACCGGACGCTCTCGAAATGGGTTGGGTGAATTGGCGATCAAAAAATGGGTCAATGCCTCGGCAATCTCAATGCGTTTCTCAGGCGTGTAGGAGGTCAACATGTCGGGCATGGTTGTTCCGACATGCACGGATTGAGGCGACGCCAAAAACGACTTGAGAAACCCCGGTGCAACGCGTGCACCGACATCCGACAGATCCGGTGCCCGACGTTCAGAGAGCCGTAGATTGGTTTGACCTTGGTGACACGCCGCACATTGAAGTTCGTGCCGCAACAGACGTCCGACCTCCGTCGATGACAACGGATGATGCCCCGCGAGCCCCGGAAAAACCATTTGAGCGGCACCAAACTGCGGCCATGCAAAACTCCATATCACCGCACCCAAAAAGAGGATCGCCCTGACTTTACCGATCCGTGACCGCGACGTTATGTCTGTGCTCATTCGCCTTGAACTGTCTACTTCCTTCAACGTCAATTCCTCTCGCTATTGCCGATCCGATCCACCGCTCCATTTGAAGGGTTCCATCATAGCAACACCCGACAGCAGCACGCTCAACAATTCCGCGGTTCACTCGAACATCTCGATCTCACAAACGGTTTGGCTTGCGTTACGCGGCTAATGCCCTAGGCATCATCGGGCCGCGGGGAAGCGTCCGCCTTGAAGTACATGCGTGCTGGCACGATCTGGCTGCAATTCTTGCACCGGACCGCGATGCGCTTTCCAGCCGAGGCTGCGCCGAATCGGATACCACCTGCATGCCACACCGATCGTTCGGAGCCGCATTTCGTGCATTGAATCATCCACTTCTCCGACGAATCACGAATTCGGTCGAACCAGGACGCAGGGAGTATGAATTTGGCAATTTTTTGAGTCGTAGACATGTCTTTGTTCACTGGAAAAAACGTGTTTTAGAATGGGAGCCGCAAGCGGTAGTTTTGAGATGGAAGCCAGGCTGCGTATGAGAAACTGCCGTAGATTTCTCCAAGGATGGTTCGAATCTTGGAAGAGGATCACAATCACGATCACGGAGTTCGATGAACGGTCTCGACACAAGTCAAAAACACCCGCTTTGAGGCCCGAGATCGCATCGCATTTCTAGGGCCGACGCGTCAGCCCAATAAGGCATTTTACCAGATCGGCGAAGAGATCGAACGCATCGCTTCCCAAACTGGAGTGAGCGCAGAGTTGCGCGATCTCTGGAGCCCGTCCTCATGGGTGGAACTTCTCGAAAGTCACGCTGTTAAATTTGTACGCTTCGGCCTCGTAAGTTCCAAGCCACAGGTTGCCATGGTTGTCTTTGTAAATCGAGAACAGCGAAGTTTCCTTATTACCATCCATTACAGGATAACGAATAACCATGCCTCCATCGTATCGCAAAACACCTGCCCGGTCTTCCTGATTGCTGGACTGGAAGATGTAAAGGATTGCGTTGTCGAGCTCTGAAACGATATCGTCATAGCACGAAGATGTACATTCCGAATTTGTCGCGATGTGTAACCGTTCACACCCCGATACTCATTGTGCATTTTTGCAGCTAAATCAGCCGGTACGCGTTAGCGTCCGGTTTCTTCGAATTGTTACGGAAACCGGACGCTAACGCGTTCCGGCTAATCGGAGTGTGAACGGATACTCGCGATGTTGGCTTGCTGAACTGGCATAGAGAACATGCACTCACCCTGCCCGGCGAACACGCTGATCGCGACCGCTAACAAGAAAAACGCAGAGCTGGACATAGTTGCATAGTGGTAACCCAAACCAAAACCCTCCGCACAGAATCGATCTGAGAACATGTTTTAAGATAGTATTCGCAGCAGGAAGACAATGGTTGACACGCTTATGGATCAACACGAATCAATTGTTTCCGAACATAGTTCGACGGTATCGAAACGATGGGTTCATTCAAAACCGCATCTCGCCGGCGGCGACCTACCACGCGATTGTACCCAAGGTGCCGACCGCCATCGGCTTCCAGGGTTTCAATCTCCAATCGATTCTCTGGAGCGATGGTTCTGTGCCATTCAAGCCAATGCCGCCACCCATTGGGCATGGAATCGGCAACTTCTACAGTGACAATGCCGGTCCGTTCCCAATGCCGACGCCACCAGGCTGGGGAGTGCATAGACCACAGCGATGGCTCGGCATGAAGCCATTCCTTCAGATGTGCCGGAACATCGTCGACTAGCTCGTTGATAAAGCCGGCAAGTGAGATTGCAATGATTCCGCCTGGCTTCACGAACCGAGCAAGATAGGTCAAATAGTGATCATCGGTGCCGAAGTAGGGGAAAGCGTCAATCGAAACGATCGCGTCAAAAAACTCGTCCGCAAAAGGCAATGCGCGCGCATCGGCGTGGATGGGAAAGATGTTTCGGGCGAAATCGGCATCACGAATACGCTGCAAATTTTCCGATGGGCTGAACCACAAGTCGGTTGCCCATACCGTCACATCATGCTCCCGCGTCAGAAAAATCGATGATGCCGCACGTCCGCATCCCAAATCCAATACGTGCATACCCGACTTCAGCTCCAGAACCGACGTCAGCCATTCCATAAGCCAAACAGAGTTGGCGCCTCCACTCACGCTTTCGAGAACCCAATCCGGATCGTATGCGTTTGAAAGTGGGAACTGATCGTTGTGAAGTCGATTATCTGGTGACATGCAAACTCCCTGGAAGAACCCTTACGATCGCAAGTCAAGATGAACGTCGTCAACAAGTCGAACGTTCATTTCATCCGATCAGTATCAAGTCGGTCTAAGACGGGTAAAGATGTGGCGTCGATCTTAAGCTGTTCAGCGGTCATTGAAACCTTCGCGAGTTAGGGTGATGTCCAACATTGTAACGGCGAGATCAATGCAAGTCACTCGGATATTGGTGCGACTGAAATCTAATGGCAGACGGATTTCCGTAGGATAAAGCGAATAGCAATCTATCCAGACTGGAGCGAATCGGAACGGTGGGATAAATCGTGCGTTGAACGGAGTGGCTTCGCCGCTTTGCACTGGACAGTATACAGAATCCGACCAAACTACGGATACTATCTCGCGGCTGACTGATTAAGCCTAGCCGGGCCGATGGAACTCGCGGCTCTTTTCAAAGCCGTAGCCTCTGGTTGCGTTTTTGCGGCCCTTGAATCCGTCTCGCTGCGATGGACTTGTGACTGCCGGATGAGCGCGTTTTATCGCTTTGGGCCGTGACGCTCCTGAGATCCTCTGATCGTGGTGATTGCCTCAACAGTAGTTGCTCCCACATCAAGCCTTTCGGTACCAGTGGTTGCCGAAGGCACCCGAACAATGTGGGCAGTTGCGGTCGACCAAGAGTTAAAGACCGTGGTTTCGTAGTTGCATGGATCGCAAAGATAGTCGCGTTTGCCCAAATCGCTACACGAAGCGATGTCAAATTCTTATTGATTATCTCGCTTCAATAGGCTTTAACGCGAGGTCCTTCACCTCTTCGAATTCCGTGACGACGAGTTGACTGGTCCGTCATAGTGTTTAAATAGGTCGCCTCTATAACTTGACCAGCGTCTCGCTCAAGTCGAATGAAAGCAGAGTGCCAGGTTAAGTTAGAGAGTAGGTTTTCAAATTTACCGCACCAATCGTCAAACCAGCGCGGCTTTTCGTCCGAAAAATCCTCTTTGATGGAGCAGCCGAAGTGGATTAGTTGCGTGCGCACACCACCAGGCGTATATCGTTTTGGACAGAAAACATCGAGCCGTCGAGCCAAGGCCAATCGGTATCTTCCGACAGGGCGGATAAAACTTTGAGGTTCTGCTCCGACGCGTACTCGTCTTTGTAAGGACCCTCGATTCTACCTAGGATGAAAGCCGTGTGAGCCATTTATTCGTTCAGCGAGATAGCGTATTGCAATCTATACGTCGGGAGGGACGGCGTTTCTGGCCCTGGGTCGATGGTTCCCCGACGTATAGATTGGGCGTTGAACGGAACCGGCGGAGCGGAGTCATGGGTGCGACTGTTTT
The DNA here is from genome assembly GCA_041752005.1 of Pirellula sp. GTDB lineage: Bacteria > Planctomycetota > Planctomycetia > Pirellulales > Pirellulaceae > JBKCUI01. The sequence continues at coordinate 65,772 of JBGSHV010000040.1, forward strand.
TGTCACGATGATTGGTTTAAGTGGCTTTGCCAGTGCCACCCGCGCCCTTCGATTTCTCTGCCGCTAAGTCTATCCCAGAAGAACGTTGCTGACAAGGTTTTTGATAGTTAGGACTAGAGGACCACCTGGTGTCCTGCGGTTTGCATCGGTTGTTTAAGCTGGTTTTTACCGGCGCAGCAGAGAACGCGCCCCTCGGCCGCCCTCCCAAATCGAATCCGCAGGAGCCAAAGAAATCAATGGGTGTGTGGCTCCTTGGTTTCACGATTCCGTTGATGTATTTCAGCATTGCGAATCCGTCCTCAGCAGCATCCAGATTGTGAGGACGACATTCGCCAGTGGCGAATCTACGGCCCAAAAGGAACACGCGAGAAGAAAGTGAATTCCATGCCAGGCCTTATCGACATCAAGGTTGCTCTCGTGTTCGCCTTCATCGGGATAGATGAACGCTTCGACGTTGCCGGGTTCAGCAGTGAGGCCTGAGTTCATCAGGTGAAAATTTCAAGAAGTTGCCGATCATCGACATGTGTGATTCTCCAATGACGAACGACCATCGTCATCGAGTCGCTGCAAGGAGACGATCCATGGAAGCAAACGCCGAATCCGCGATTTCGGTGCTCGATATTGTTCTCCCTTGTTCAGTCCCACCAACATGCCACGGCCTGCATTCCTTCCGGCAATGGTACGGCTTCGATCGAACATGGTAATTTGAACACGAACATCGGCCACATCTGAGCGCTCTGAAATACCCTTCAAAATCTCGTAGAATTTTACAGGACCGGGTGGAGGAGCAAGGTTGCAGCCGATGCTTCCGAAATCGTCGTTCCCATCAAAGAATTCGGGTAGAGTTAAAAGGGGGCGAATTGTAGCAGGATCGTTGACATCTCCGTGCCTGTTGACGCGATCAGCAATTCGTTTAAGTGGAGTCATTGTGGTAGCTGCATTTAGTTTCGGTGAAGCATCCGATTGCGCGTGATCAGCGCAGCCACACGCTATCAATACGAGAAGTACTATTGGACAAGTCGCGATTGTTCGTGTCATCGGTTGTTGAAGGGCGAACGTCCGCGATGACCGATGTCGCGCAAGTAAAGTTTCCATCAAAAACGGGCGACCCGCGACTTCGGCCCATCGCTTTGTTCGTCCACTGCGTCAGTCAAGTAATGCTTGCCCAAACCTGTCAAAAAAAACTACGGCCAGTCCAAACCAAAGGCACAAGTCTCCGGGACTCATTAGCCAATCTCGAAACGGAATCCAGTCCGCCAGAAACGTGAATTTTGTTTGATTGTCCATGCTCCCGTATCTTCCTTGCACTTCAAGCGGAATCGTGTCGTCTTTTACCGGCATTCGGCCTCGATTAGCCCAAATCACAAACAGGTTAGCACAGACTCCTATTGTGGCGAAGGCGAGCCCAATATATTGAAGCCAACCCATCCGAGTTGAACCTGTAATGGACAGCGCTGCCAAGACAATAAGACCATGGAGCAAGGCCCCGTGTTGAAAGCCAAGCCAACCGCCCTGCCGATTGTTGTCGGTAGCCATCTTAAACTCCCAAAGGGTCTGGGTGCACGAACGTTTGCATTGACGGAGTGCGAGGAGTTGACTCTACGCAAGCCGAAAACGCCCGATCGAGCACTTCGGTCCAATGCGTTGTTCGTGCGTTTTCTCGTACTCGTACTCGTACTCGTACTCAGTGAGTCCGCGCGGGCGGACGAGCGGTACTCGTACTTGTCGTCATTCAGTATAGCGATCCAGCGCTTTGGTCCTCAACAACAGAGTCCGAACCGATCAAAGATTGGCTTTGCCGAGGTTCGAACAGCCATCGAGTACGAGTACGAGTACCGTTGCACTGAGTACGAGTACGACGAAATCCAGTCTGCGTCTGCTCTGTGCACGAACAATTATTATCCAGGATTCGGCATTCCAGGAATATGCAGACTACTGCATATCACCTGCGTCGCACGTTGGGATTGTCTTGCGGGACTGCAGCGACGTCAATCTTTTCAAAGGGGTTCTCTTTCGTTGTCCCCCTGATTGGTCCGTATTCGCCCACGGATTATGCCGACTTCGTCAAACTTGGATTATGTGGAATCCAAGAGGGTCGTGAACATGCAGGATACTAGATATTCAAGCGTGCCGGCGACTCGCCTACCGTAACGAATGGGCGATACGAAGGCCAGCATGCGGTCGACGAATGTCGCCAAACGGACCACGCATGCTTACCCATCACTTGCGATCGGCGTCCGATGACGAGACACGGATCGAACCACCGTACAAAAAGTTTACAGTTGCATTCACGCACTCCGAATCTTGCATCAAGAAAGAATGCAATATCGGTACGGTTTCGAATTCCGTCATGCCCTCCAGTTTCGCTTCCTCCACCGTGACCACTCCATCGCTGGGGCCTGCTAACAATGGATTTCGTAAAGTGCTTTCCGATAAATCGCCGGCAATGATTGCAAACGGACAGGGCGGAATGCCGAGATGCTCTTGAAAATCCGCCCACTGCGGTCCCAACTGCATGCCGGAACGCCCCGTAATGGTGGCAAACAATCCAAGCTTCGAAAGCTGCTTCGCAAACGCCGATCCTTGATTGGGTGGGCCCAACATGACCACCCGTTGGAATCGCGGCAGAATCCCCTTGGGATCCCCTTCCTTCTCCCATTGCGAAATCGCCAGCCGCAGGACGATGTTGCCCATGCTGTGCCCCACGAATCGCAACCTTGGCTGGCCAGGCAAGTTCTCAACGAGTTCCCGCAACGCTTCGGCATGCGTGGTAATGGGATCGCGCGTGCTGGCGTAGGTGAACGAAATGACGCGCGTGGATGCCGGTACCTCGACGGCTCCTCCCTCTCGCAGGACCTGTTGCGATTCGCGTCGGTCAATTTCCTGTGCAATCGGTTTCATGCACGTTGCACTCCGCATCAAGCCATGCAACAGGATGACGACCTCAGTCGGCTCTTCGGTTGAGGATGCGCGCTGCTGCACGTCGTTCAACTCGGCTAGCATGGCCTCTTTCGTCCCCCAGCCGCGTCGAATCGACGATGGGTCGATCAATCGCCAGTGATTGACCGTCCGACTGTATTGAAGGCGCCATCCGTTCCACCATCGGTAGTCGGTCCAAAACTGCTTGCCCCCAAGCGTCGGCAACGCCCAATTCCAATTCGATTGCGATTCGTTGGGCATCGGTTTAGCCTCGGTGTCCGATTCGAGATCCCCACGCCCATCGACGAGCACGTCGACACGGGAGCGATTGGTTGTATCGCGTGGGTTCTGGTCGGTTTGCGATAAGACTCTCGAACCGTTGACCAAGCACAACACTAAGCTCCCAAATGTGATCCATTTTCTGCAATTCCAATCCATGGTTGTACGCTCCTGACGTGAGTCACTCCCCGTTTCGAACCCATTTGCAATTTCGATCAAAAACTGCGTCGCTTAATGATGACCTGTGCATTGTGGATGGCAACCACCTCCACGGGCGCGTCGGCCGCGATCCATGCATCCTCCGAAACGACGTCCACAACGGCGTCGCCGATCGTGGCTTTGCCGTACGGATTGCACGGTGTCATGGTCTCTCCATAACGTCCAAGTAGCGATTGCCGTTGTTCATCCCGATGCTCCATGCTGACCAGGAATCGATCTGGTTTGGGCGGCTGGAGCGCGAACCAACGGACCATCGGTAAATTGCTGAGCTGCTTGCGAAACCCGATCAAAAGTCCCAGGAGCACCAGAACTCCGAACCCGAGCTGCCCTAGGCCTTGAACCATCTGATCCAATTGATACGCGTTGGTCGGAATCACAAAGGTCTGACCCGCAAGGATCAATCCCAGGCTTAGCAATAACAAGCCGCACACGCCGAAGACGCCGAAGCCGGGTAGCACGAAAATTTCCATGGCCAAACATCCGACCCCTCCCACTATCAGCAAGATCTCTAGCCATTCGACCGTCCCCTGAAACAGCTGCAACCAGAAAAAAAACAAGAAGCAGACGGCTGCGAGCGCACCTGGCACACCCAATCCTGGACTTTGGATTTCGGTGACCAACAGCACCAACCCAATCAGAAACAGGAAGGTGGACAGCCAGCGTTGCGAAGCAATCCATTCCACCACTTGCTCGGTGGTATTGGTTTGTGTTTCATCCGGTAGAGCCCCCAAGCCATAGGCATCGCCAACGGCACTCAAACTGACCAAGCGATCGTTGGCGATCCCTAACTCAAGAGCTTGATCCGCCGTGAGTCCTTCCTTGTAATCGACCATTGGCCCTTGGGTCCAAAGGGGGAGTTTGGCATCGTCTTCAATCCACTGCGCAGGAGCCCGGGTTTGACGACCGTTGGCAGACGTGTATTGGAAGACTTGCATTTCCGGACACATGCAACCCGCGATATCGCCCGAGAAGCGTCCTACATTCCTGGCGAGTTCGATCAAGTTGTCTTTGCGTTTCTCGACATCCGCAGGTGAGATACTCGACTCACCATCTCCGCCGATCGTTGCATCCGGTGCCATGTACAGCGTATCGGCGGCGAGCGCGATCAACGACGCGTCGCCTCGCGCGTAGCCGCTGATGTACACAACAACCTCGGCTCGGTCGGCAGGAATATTCGCTAAGTAAAACGCCAAACGGATACTCTCCGAAATGTTTCCACCCGGCGAATTGATATCGATCAAAAGCAAATCCGCTTTGTCCTTCTCGATGGCTTCGTCGATCGCTCGAATGATACGATCGACTTGCCGGCTATTGACGATCCCTCGCAGATGCGACCTCATGGCCGTGCGCGTCTCTGCAAACATCGGTCTTTCCTGGAGCGTCGAATCCAGCTTCAAAACCGACGCCAGGAGATCGGGTTCCGGTACTAAATGTGTGATCCACCGCCACGAGCGAAGCTCTTGTCCGGTGAATTTAGCCATTTGATTGGCAGGTACGAGTTGCGTTTCATTCCATGCATTGGCGGGACGAAGTCGTATTTCTAATTCAGGAATGGTTGCGTATTCAACGCCACCTCCATCGAGATCGAGACGCACCAAGGTCTCGGTTCGATCGAGCATCGAGCGCACGGCCGCTGGCGGGAAAGAGCCACGCCGGGCTGCTATCTCCAAATAGGCTTGCAGTATCGTGGCTTCGCTCGACGGATCGTCCACTCCGGCTAAACCGATTTCTGCTGCGGGATTCATGGCGATCTCCTCGCACGCGAGTGCAATCAAGACGGCATGGCCTTGGATCGATTCCGGAAGGTAAGCAATGCTTCGGACCCGATTGCCTTTCGGTCCGCTCAGCCACCGGGCCAAGCCCAGTCCGCGCTCAAAACTCGTACCTCGTCCCAATGCTGCTTCTTTATCGGCCGCGACGACGGGACTGCTGGGCCGGGTGAATTCAAGAACGACGATGGGTCGCTCAGCTCCTTGAGCCCGTCCTGCAAAGGATTCTAGGCTTGCAATGGCCTTGGCTTCCCCTTCGGCGGTAAGTGGCATCGGCAACCGAATCAGGGTCGCCAACCGCTTTTCGTCAGCCTGCGCGACTGCAACCGATGCCATGCCGCCCACGGACGGCAGCAGCACGCAACCGAACAGAATGAGGATGGAGGCGAATTGGGGATAACGGTCAGGCGATTTCATAGCGAATCCGAAGGAATTGCGACGAAGCTCAGCGGGAATCTCAATTCTCCCGTGCGATGACTCGTCGCGTTAGGAATATGCTACGCCATTCGCTGCCGGGAGACTATTTCTTGGCAGGGTTTTCCAGCCTCGAAGGCGCGGAAAAACTTCCCTTTCAAGCTTGCTTGATCAATGTTCTTGGCAATCCGCGAACGGATTGGCTACATCACTCGGCGGGGACTTCTTGGACCACCATCAAGTTGTGCGTGTTGTTGAGTAGCCCGGTTCCGGTTACGTAAACGACGCGGTCCCCGGTCGCCAGAAGTCCATTTACCCTGCCCCATGCCGTAACCTCCTCACACAATTTTTCGGGATTGTCGAGGTGCTTTACCTTGTGTGGCATGATTCCCCAAAACAGACACATTCGCCTCAACGTCTGGTCGGAATCACTTACCCCCAAGGTCGGGATGTAGTTTCGTTGCTTGGCCTTCACCCAAGCGGTCCCGCCTGTCCGCGAAGCCACCACAACCAACTTGGCATCGATGGCCTCGGCAATATTCGCGGCATGGTGCGTGACGGCCGAAGTGATCGGATGCACCCGAGAGAAAAATCGCGTCTTCGAACCCATGGGTTGCGTTTTGAGCATTTTTTCGGTGCACAGCATGATGCGATTCATGGTGTCCACCGCAATGATAGGATAATCTCCGATGGCCGTTTCACCACTCAGCATGCAGGCGTCAGCACCGTCCAAAATGGCGTTGGCCACATCGCTGGCTTCGGCTCGGGTGGGGCGACGGTTGTGATGCATGCTCTCAAGCATTTGGGTCGCGACGATGACCGGCTTTAACTTCTCCAAACAGACCTGAATGATTCGTTTCTGAGCCACAGGTGTTTCGGCGACATCGATTTCGACGCCGAGATCTCCACGAGCCACCATGACCCCATCGGCGGCATCGACGATGTCCTCCAAACACAGCAGCGCCTCACGCTTCTCGATTTTCGCGATTACAAAGACCTGGGAATCCATCGACGCCAATAGATTTTTCAAGGACAGGATATCCTGGGCCGATCGAACAAAGGACAGGCTGAGAAAATCAACTTCATTGCGGGCTGCCCATAACGCGTTCTCGACGTCTTCAGGCCGCATGGCCGAGACGGACAAAGCCACACCCGGCAAGTTGATCCCTTGTCGCGAGCGAATCGTACCCCGCTCGGTCACCGAACATCGCAGTCGCTCCCGCGTCTTCTCGATGACCATCATGGAAATCGTACCGTCGGCCAGCATAATGCGATCACCCAAGCCGACCTCGTCGATCAGTTTCGAATAATTGCTGGTCATTTCATTCGGTCCGTTGGGCGTGATGCCCCGCACAAAATCGACCTCTTGGCCGATTTCGACCTCCATCGGATCCTGAAACAACTTGCCCAACCGAATCTTCGGACCTGCCAGATCCAGAAGCACACCGACCGGGAACCCAATCTCTTCTCGAATCTTTTTTATCTTGCCAAGAATCCGTGAGAAGTCTTCCTGGGTGCCGTGAGCGGAATTGATCCGGAATATATCGACGCCATGGTTGATCAATTCCTTTAATATCGCTTCGTCCTCACATGCAGGACCGACAGTAGCCACGATTTTGGTTCGCGCTTCGCTCAACGTATTGCGAGTCATTTCAGAATCCAATTCCTTTTCGCCAACCACTCATCGGTTCGGACTGCACCAGCTTACAACGCGTCGCATTCTAACGGCCTAGGAACAAGCCAGCAACGACGGGCGCGATCCTCGCACTGTTCCGCTCTTGGATTACGAATTGTAAAGCCTGTCGTCATCTTCTATCCTCGTGTGCCACACGCGATGTCTGGCCTAGTTCGCAGGTCAGCCCCCCATGAATCGAACGGATACCCATCATGCATGAGACGGATCTACTGCTGACCATCGCGAGTGGTCTCGGCGTTGCGTTGCTCCTGGGATACGCCACCCACCGACTTGGATTGTCGCCGATCGTAGGCTATCTGCTGGCAGGGATCGTGGTGGGCCCCAACACGCCCGGCTTCGTCGCCAACTCCGAAATCGCCAATCAATTTGCCGAACTAGGTGTGATCCTGCTCATGTTTGGCGTCGGACTCCATTTCGACGTCCATGAACTCGCTCGTGTCCGACGGCTTTGCGTGCCAGGTGCCTTGGTTCAATGCGCTTTTTCGTTTTCTTTCGGATTCCTGAGCGCATTGTTCTTCCAATGGACGTGGATCGCGTCCGCCATTTTTGGTCTCGCGGTCTCCTTCGCCAGCACGGTGGTGGTCACACGCGTTTTGTCCGATGCCAAACAATTGCAAACCCATGTCGGAAACATTGCGATTGGATGGTTGATCGTTCAAGACATATTGGCCGTTCTGGGTTTGGTCCTTCTACCATCGTTCGGGGCAGAGGGTGCATTGCACGCCTACGACCTCATTGGCGTGCTCCTGTTGGCGGCGATCAAGATCTTTCTGGTGGTCATGGCCATCACCTTTATCGGTGGTCGTTTGATCCCGAGCATTCTCAAACACGTCGCAGAAACAAAGTCACGGGAGCTGTTCACGCTGACCATTCTGGTTTTGGTCCTCGGAATCGCTTTGGCGTCCGCTCGCTTCTTCGGGATCTCTATGGCCCTCGGCGCGTTTCTAGCCGGAGTCGTGGTTGGTCAATCCGAGTTCAGTCTCCGAGCCGCAATCGATGCCTTGCCGATGCGCGATGCGTTCGCAGTTCTGTTCTTTGTTTCGATCGGGATGCTCTTCGATCCTACGGTCCTATCACAGTCTCAAGGCATGCTGCTATTGATGTTGCTTTTGGTCATGATCCTGACGCCATCGGTGTGCATCCTCACGCTCTTGGTTCTGGGGCAGCCGCTACGGATGTCCCTGCGTGTGGGAACCGCCCTGGCTCAAATCGGCGAATTCTCGTTCATCATTGCCGCTTTGGGACGTCAACTGGATTTGATCCCGAGCGAAGCTATGAACGTCTTAGTGACAGTTTCAATCCTCTCCATATCCTGTGCGCCGCTGCTCCAGCGGCTGGTTTCTCCGCTGTGCAATGCAGTCCGCCGCATCCCACGATTGCGTGTGCTCGAGGTACAACGCCGACCGTTTTCTTGGCAAGTAGCCGAGCGCGATGAACCGGCATCTGTCGAGCTGGATGCATCGCACCGAACCGTGATCATCGGCTTCGGACCTGTCGGACGTACCGTAGCTCGACTCCTGTCGCAGAACGGAATTGCGCCGACCGTCATCGAAATGAATCATTCGAACCTGGCCGCCATCCGGGTCGCAGGCTACAACGCGGTCCTAGGCGACGCTTCCCATCCCGAGGCCTTGAAGCGCGCAGGTATCGAGACGAGCCTGAGCTTGATCCTCAGCGCCTCAAATATCCAGGGAGCCGAAGAATCGATCCGAACCGCACGCGAATTGAACCCGAAGATCAAGGTCATTGTGCGTTCGGCTTACCTCCGCGAATCCACACATCTGCGGAACGTTGGAGCCAACACGGTATTCTCGGAGGAAGGGGAAGTCGCGATGGCAATGGCGGAACATATCCTCCGTGACCTGGGAGCGACGCCCGAACAAATCGATCGCGAGCGAGACCGACTACATTCAGAAATATTCACGCCATAGTTCGACTTTTCGCAGCTCCACCGATCGTCTATCGTCTCATTGTGGCCTGATATTGATGAGTCGCGTTTGTTGCACCTCGAGGTATGAATCTCGTCCTGGAAATTTCACGCAATCATGGAAGCAAATATTCCCCACGGATCCCACTACCCCGCCGATTTGGCCGGACTTCTCTACAACCGCTGGGTCGCGGAGGGTATGGATGCTTCCGATTTGCCGTCGTCCAGCACACTGGAATCGTTGGTAGATATAGCCTATCAAGCCAGTTTATTGCGTGAAGAAGGCGCACCCGTCATGGTCCGTATGGTCTACGTGTCCCCTCAGGACTCGGACCTTCAATCGTCCCATCGGCAGGATGGTTTGCATGTTATCGCATTCGATCGACCCCAAGCATGCACACCGCATCAAATTCGCAAAATCGCCGCTGCGGCCAATTACTACCGGTCGTTGATTGGAGTCTGCGGCGGATCGCAATCTGATGGTTCGATTTCTCTTTGGGGGATGTTGGTCACCGGCACTGACTGGATCCATCAAACCGAAGGGGCTTTGCGCGAAGAACCGAGTCACACGCTACCCACCCGACTCGTCGTTCACGTCCTAGGTCCGGGCAACTTGCTGTTCACGGCCGGAAATGCTCGCGTTCTTGAGACCATCGGAGGTCAAGTATTGACGGAGGGGTTTGATCCGTTTCATTCGAAATGGCTGCCCAAGCATTTTGAATCCGTTCGCTCGCAATTGCTCGGTCAAATGGACCTGTCGATGATTGGTGATGCTTCGGTCAGATTGTGTGATTCCTTCGTCCGAGATGTGGCTCAAAACCTGGTCCGCCGAGTTCTACGATTGGTTCGCACGGGGGGACATGGCGGAATGCTGATCTACCTATCGGACGAACAAGACGAGCGCCTGTCGACTTGGTTGCGTCTTCGGATGCGATTTCACCAAGACCACTCGACCCACCGGTTCCAAAATCTAATGCGACCCTTGATGCAGCGAGCCCTCGAAGTAGGCGCCCAGCATGGAATTGCCGAAGTTCGTTGGAACGATTTTCAACGGATGCGCGACCTCTCCCTTAATGTTCTTCACGATTCCTTAATCGAGTTCAGTCACTTTCTCGCCGACTTGATGAGCGTCGACGGATCGCTAGTCCTCAACCGGGACTTTCGAGTCATCGGCTTCGGCGGGGAAATTCTCGGCGACTCGCACGTCGACACGGTGGAGCGTGCCCTGGATCTAGAAGCCGAAGCATCCATCAGTGAGCCGGCAGATGCTTCCGGTACCCGGCATCGATCCGCATACCGGCTCGTCAGCAGCGTTCCGGATGCCATCGCGGTGGTCGTGTCGCAGGATGGAGCGGTTCGATTCGTCGCGCATCGCGGTGGACGCGTTGTCTATTGGCCGTATTTGCCTTAATCGCGTACGATACGAGTCCAACGATCCCACACCGTTCCGAAGAGCCAACTCGACGTAAATACTCGTCGACAATCCTTAGGTAGCGGTGGCTTCCCTGCAATGAAAGTGTCAATCATGAATGACGCGGCGTCCATCGCCTTCCCAAAGTTCGACGACGAGCAATTGGCCAAGGTAGGTTCGATCGGTGAACTGGTTCATTTTGAAACCAATCAGGTACTGATTCAACAAGGCCAAAAGGGCTTTCCGTTTTTTGTCATTCAAAGTGGACGGGTCCGGATTGTAGAATCGTGCGATGGCCTGGAAACCATCATTACGCACCATGGCCCCGGTGCCTTTACCGGCGATGTCGACATGCTCACCGGTCGATCGGCGGTCATCTCGGCGATCGCGGACGAGCCGGTAATCGCGTACCAACTATGCGCCGCGCGATTGCGCAAATTACTTAACGAGTGCCCGACCTTCAGCGATACCTTGTTAGAAGCCTTTCAGACGCGACGCAAAATGCTCGAAGCCTCAAATTTCGTAGGGGTGCGAATCGTTGGCGAGTCGAACACGCAATCGACCTCTCGATTGCGTGAGTTCTTTTACAAAAATCACGTTCCCCACACGTTCTTCGAAGCGGGAAGTGCATCGGGGCAATCGCAGCTCGAGCAATTCGGCATGCAATCTGCCGCGCTTCCGGTCGTGCACTGCAACGGCCATTCGGTTAGCAATCCATCCCTACCCAAACTTGCCGAATGCATTGGCATCTCGAGGAACGTCGATGGCAAACTTTTCGATTTGGTGATCGTAGGGGCCGGGCCGGCAGGGTTGGCTGCAGCCGTCTATGCATGCTCCGAGGGAATCAAGACCTTGGTGATCGATCGCGTCGGGCCGGGCGGTCAAGCAGGCAGCAGTTCTAAAATAGAGAACTTCATCGGATTTCCTTCCGGGATCAGCGGCAGCGAATTGGCCAATCGCGGTTACCTACAAGCCCTTAAGTTCGGTGCGCAATTCATCGCGCCCATCACAGTCCAATCGATCGAGTCCGGGCCCGACGGGGAGCATCTTTTGCACCTGTGTACCGGTCAGGTTGCACGGGCTCGCTGCGTGATCGTCGGCTCTGGCGTAACCTACCGACAACTCGGTATCGAGGACTGCCAACGCTTCGATGGCGCCGGCGTGTATTACGCAGCGACGTCCGTGGAAGCCCGAGTCTGCGATGATTCGACGGCAGTCGTCGTTGGAGGCGGCAATTCGGCAGGTCAAGCCGCAATGTTTCTCGCCAATACCGCCCGCGAGGTTAAGATCATGCTCCGCGGTGACGATCTCGGCAAAAGCATGTCGGCTTACCTGTGCGATCGAATTCAAAAGCATCCCAAAATTCAAGTCATCACGAATTGCGAAATCCTGGCCATCCACGGAACAAAAAATGTCGAGTCGATCGAATGGATCGACCACCGCTCAGGCCAAATCACGTCGCTGAATTGTCACGCTCTTTTCTGCTTCATCGGGGCGCAACCACACACCCAATGGTTACCTAAAGGAGTGGCGCTCGACGACAAAGGCTTCGTGCAAACCGGCGCTTCTATCCCCGCGGAATTTCTGCATGAGAATTGGACGCTCGATCGACCACCCTGTGACTTGGAAACCTCCATACCAGGAATCATCGCTGCCGGGGATGTCCGTGCGGGATCGACCAAGCGGTGCGGATTCGCGGTAGGAGATGGCTCGATGGCCATCACCTGCGTCCATCGGTATCTAGCCAGTATCGGTATCTAGCCAATTTCGCCCACGTTCACCTCATGCGATGCATTGAGTCAACGCAAGTAACAGGGCTCGGTCCGAGATCCTCGCGTGCAGCGCGTTGTCCAGATTTTTTCTCGTGCTCCTGCTCGATCGAATGCGCTCTAACGATCGATCAACTGACTATCGACCAACCATTCGCGAAGCCGCATGGGCCAGTCCCCAGCCGCTGTCTTGGCCCCAGGCCGGTACCCGAAACCATGTCCCGCATTGGAATAAATGTGCAATTCGCAAGGCACATCTGCTTCTTTGTACTGCCGGTAGAGTCTTGCCATTCCCAAGGAAATGTCTGCTCGATCCTTGGCACCCAAAGCGATGAAGACGGGCGGCATGCCTTTTTCAACCGTGAAACGCTTCGAGCTACCAGGGTAGATCAACACTTGAAAATCGGGACGACTACTGACGCGCTGTACGGGATCTTCTGCGTCCGGCGTACCTGGGTCGGATTCCATCGCGGCCAAGGCTGCCAACTCTCCGCCCGCTGAGAAACCTAAGACGCCGATTCGATTGGGTTTTATTCCCCACTCCTCAGCCCGGCTGCGGACAATGCGAAGGGCGCGACGGGTATCGGCCATCGCATGTTCATCCACTGTGTACGACGAACCTTCCTCGCGGGCCAAACGATACCTGAGAACAAATGCTGCGATCCCCTGCTCGGCAAACCACTCGCCAAGCGAATCTCCTTCATGCCCCAAACACAGCATGCGATGACCACCACCCGGAGCTATGACCACGGCCGTGCCTGTCGCTTGATCTTGTTTCGGCAAATAGGGTGTAATCGATGGTTGGTGCACGTTGGTCACATTGCAGTTGCCGTTGGACCGGTCGACCTTCTCCGCTTCCAATTTGCGGGCCTCCGATCCAGGTGCCCCATCGGCCCAAAGGGGGATGCGCTCCGGCTCCTGCGCGGAACCGACGAGACCACACAACGCGAGGGTTAACCCGATCCAGGTGCATCGCCATACCAAAGACGTGCGTACTGTTTTCATATTCATGGAAACTCCTTCGAATCGTAAGGCATGCTATCGAGAAAAAATTCGCAGTGGCTACTGACTGAGAGATTCTAGGTAATCGATCAACGATGCAAACTCGTGCAACGAATACTCGTTCATGACACCCACGGGCATCACCGATGTTGTGGACGTGCGGCGTTCGTCAATCTCTACTTTCATCACCGTGACCTCTTTGCCGAGTTGATCTCGCAACGTCACGCGATCGCTTTCTTCGGCTGTGACGAAACCGGTCAACACAGTTCCATCGGTCGTCAAAATCGATTGCGTAACGAACCCTTGCGCAATCGTCTTACTCGGCTCTAACACCGCGGCCACAAGCTCCGGTCGCTTGTAGGTTTTGGCGATATTCCCCAAGTAAGGTCCTTTTTGAACCTCGTCCTGGCGTACTGTATGGCATGCCACGCAATTCGCGCGAACGAATATTTGTTCACCCAGCACCACGTCGCCACGCAGAGCGACAGCCTGCGTCTGCACCATGTCCAACGCTAGAGTCGCAATTTTGGGCGAAGCATCGGCACGCTTGGCTTGGATCTTAAGTTGCCGAACGGCGGCTCGTGCAACGTCCGCGACGGATACATCCGAATCCTTGCTCGCAGCGAGTATTTCATCATCCAAGAAGTGATTTCCAGCCCGAACAGCGGCCTGAATGATCCGTACACGTCGGGCCGGGTCGCTCCAAGTTTTCTTGATCACTTGCTTAGCGACGTCGCGGGCTTCGGGACTTGTGTTTTTGCGAGTGACGATCGAGAGCAAGGCCATGTCGGCCCAAACCGCTTGATCGGCCTCGTCGTTTTCTGCCGCTTCCGCATACACGTTCACAAACGCATCGAGTTCGACGGAATTCAAAAACGCTTCCCGCGCTTTCGTGCGCTCGCCCTCAGAGCCATCCTTTGTATCGAGAATTTGAAGCGCCGATAGAAGGGCTTGTGGAACCTCTGGCCTGCGTAGTTTGGAAAGCGCAGTGACCGTATCGAGCAACATTGGGACAGTCGCGTCCTGTCGATTTGCGGTTCGCAGGAGCAGTCCTACACCTCGCGCCGGCACCTCACCGGCGGATGCCAATCGGCGGAGTGCGGTCTCAAGCAAAGCATCACTCGATTCGGCTAGCTGCAGCATTTGTTCCGATGACTCGCTTGTCTGGATGCGGCTGCGATCCATGGTGGCGAGCAAATAGGCTGCTTCGTCCGCAGTAGCGCTCGCCAACGACTGGTTCAGCATGGCAGCAATTTTTGAGGTTTCTGCCCACGGCTCGGGTTGATAGTAGGGTCCGCGCGTGTCAGGACGCGTCCCCCATGAATCACCCGTCCAACGCCCCTCCTGGAAATGCAAGCGACACAATGCAGCTAGGATTTCGCGTCGCATCGTAGCATCACTTCGGGTCAGTTCCGAAATCAATCCGTCGACAACTTGCGAGGTGTGCATCATGGCCAATGCGCGTAAGAGTGGCTTGGGTGCTACGGACCTAGTCGATAATGCTTCCAGACATTCCGCGGCTGCAAGCTGCTTAGCCAAACATCGGATGGCGGTATGCACCACCAATGCATCCTCACTCTCAAGCGCCTCGATGCGTTCGTTGTTGGATGCGCGGTGTTGCAAGTGATCGATCCGATTGCGAGCCGAACTTCGGGAGGCAATACCGCGTTCCAATAGCGTATCGGCAGCAGAATGTCCACGGCGATTCAATTCGCGTGCGGCCGCAAGGCGTCGACGATGGCTTTTACAATCCAACAGTGTTAACAACACCGCATCGGACGATCGCTCGATCTCCGGCAGGGGATCCGGTTGAAAACCTTTGGGTTTAACGCAAACGATGTAGCCAACATCGGGGCCAGCCCAATCAAAAGTTGCCCCGCGCCAACTGGCGCAGTACACACGGCTGTTGCCATCGACATCGGCATCGGTAGGACGTGTGAGTTGAATGAACGGTTCAGGCGGTTGCGTTTCCTCAAACGTCGACCCGCGAGCCGTCACCGTGTGTCGGAACAAGGAACCGGTTCCCCAATCAGCGGTGAACGGAGCCGCGTTCCACCGCCCGAATCCCGGCTCATCGATGAAGACTGCGCCGCACCCTGAGCCGCCTCCGTAATCCGCCAACGGCTGCACGCATTCTTCATTGAAATTCTTATAGAGTCTCGGATAGCCGTGGTCATCGGCACCGGTGAAATGATGCAATCGAACGTCCCAACCCCCTCCATCGTTGGTATTGTCGCGAGCGAACATTTCCATGGCTGGACTGATGGCCACCTCCAGAATATTGCGTGTCCCAGTGGAGTACAGTTCCAGTCCCGTGCCATCCGGACGGACTCGAATCACACCGCCACCGCGATGCGTCAATTTGCGACCATCCGTTCCCGTCGCATCGATGAAACCAAAATCTCCGCCAGCTATGTAGAGCCATCCGTCGACTCCTAAACTAACTCCGTTGGTGGTGTGGTCAGCGGGTCGCTGGTCGTATCCAAAAGCTAAATTCTTCACCAACGTTTTTTGCTCGTCGGCCACACCATCACCGTTGTGATCAATGAAGGCACTTAGGTGGGGGGGATGCATCAGATAAAGTCGATCGCGATCCCAAACCAGACCGCGCGGTGCATCGATTTCGCAGAAGACCTTGGTTTCATCGGCACGGCCATCACCATCGAAATCGCGTAGTCGAATCACCCGCCCTCGCTCCGGAGCGCGTCCGAGGGAGCCATTACCATCGGAACTGACGTAGAGCGTCCCATCCACATCCGCGGCCACAAAGACTGGATAATTGACGGCGGGTGGGGACGCGAAAACAGTGGCCTCAAAACCTTCGGGAACCCGTACATCTTTGAGAATTTCCGATTCGGCCTGAGCGGTCAAGCGTTCGAGCCGCGGTACAGTGTTCCCGCGTTCTCCGTAGATATCCGCTTGAATGGGTACAAAAGCACCCGCCGGAGCCTTGGGATCCGCAGGCCACAAGCGGCCGATGCCTTCGCCGTCGAGCGCGACATTCCACAGGCTGCACCAACCGGCCTTGCTTGAGACTCCTGTGATGCGAACAAAGCGAGTTTCCTCTTGAGCTGTCAGCAATTCGCGGCCAAGTCCAGCCTTCGTATTCTTGCTTTGGTCCAAAAGCATGCGCCATGACTGGCCATCGTTCGAACCCTCGACACGGTATTGATAGGCCGCGCCACGAGACTCCCAGTCGATTTCTATGCTGCGAATGATTCGCGGCGTTTCCAATTCGATTTGTAGCCATTGAGGGTAACTGCTCCCATCGGCGCACCACCGCGTGGCAGGGTCGCCGTCCAGGGCGTGTTCTGCGGGATGACCCGACTGCGTGCTCGACGCCGTGATCTTAACCAGCGTCGCACCTTCCGGTGGCCGACCAAGGGCCATTGGATCCGGTCTTTTGACTTTGGCCGCGTCGATGAACGTTGCATTACTTTCACCTGCATAAGGCACCAAGTACTCGGGACTCAATCGATCGCATGCCCAGAGTAGTCCGCGGGTAACCAATTCTAAATAGCGAGTATCCTGAACTGTCTCGGTGTTGTGCCCAAGAGTAGTGCTGAAGCTTCGAGCGCCTTGCGTTTCGTTCGTCCAGGCCACAATGGCTTGATCGACTCTCGGTTTGGAACCACCAACGGCTTGCTGCCCGACGGCCAAGGAATGCGCACCGAAGACTTCGACGTTGTTGTAGAGCTCTTCCCGAATCGTTGTCCAGTTGCCGAGCGTCTGGGTGATAGGATGTTGGGTATCGACAAACTCGATTGCTATGGGCTCTTGAGGGCCATGCCCCGTCGACTGCAATCCAAGATGACGAAACCATGCATCCGAGCCCGTACGAAAGCTATGCATGGCGCAGTGCAAGTGCACGGCTGGTATTTTCTGGTGCACTTGAACGATACGCTGGAGCAAGGCGGGATCGGTGATATCGGCCGCGCATTCGTCGTGAATGATGACGTCGTATTCCTCCGCCCAATTGAGTTTTGAATACAAAGGGAAGAGCGGTGCGGTGGTCGAATTGTCGGTCCAGTAGACATCGACCCGGACATTGGCTTGCGCCTGAATGCCTTGTTGGATCGCCAGTTGCTGTTTTGCGTAATCGTGACAGCACCCACCGGCGATCAAGAGCGCTCGAATGGGTTCCGACTTTGCATCCTGTCCTCGGACATCGGAACAGGCAATGAAACCGAAGCAAAGCGTCACGACAGAGACCACGACGGAGTTTTTCATGCGATAAGGAATCGAGAGAGGGAAAGCGGGGAAGGTTCGGCCGAGTTCGACTGAGGCCGGGGTGGGAACCGATAGTATACTCCGCGGCAGTCTGTTTCGCCCCATTCGGCGTTGCCGACAGTATCATGTGCTCAAACTTAGCGGTTCCGTAGGGAGAAACCGCACGGACAATCAGAGCCGCGCGCGTCAGCGACTGGCGGTGGTACAGCTACCAAGTACATTGGGGTTTTCGTAATCGATCGGCATCTAGCCCGTCACCAATTTTGGATTGAACTTCCCCTCGTTGATGGTCGGGCGTTCGGGACGGCCTTGATGCAAGTAACTGAGTTCCATGTTGTCGATACCCATCAAGTGCAAGATTGACGCATGCAAATCATGGACATGCATTCGATCAACCGTCGCATGCAGGCCGAGCTCATCCGTCGCACCGATGGTCTGGCCACCTCGTACGCCACCGCCCGCCATCCACATGCTGAAGCCCGTTGGATTGTGGTCTCGGCCGTTCCCTTTCTCACTCATGGGAGTACGCCCGAACTCTCCACCCCAAACAACAAGTGTGTCCTCGAGCATGCCTCGTCGCTTCAAATCCTTGAGCAACGCGGCCACGGGCTGGTCCATGCCTCGGCATAGATCTCCGTGTTTCTTCTCGATGTTGTCGTGCGAATCCCATTTGCTACCTGCCCCACTATAAAGTTGAATGAAACGGACCCCGCGTTCCGCAAGTCGCCGTCCAAGCAAACACAACCGACCAAAGGAGTTGGTTTCTTTGGCGTTGATGCCATAAAGTTCGAGCGTCTCGGCAGACTCCTCCGTCAAGTCAATGGCATCGGGTGCATCTGCCTGCATACGGAACGCCAATTCATAGCTGGCGATGCGTGCCTCGAGTTCCGATTGCTCGGGATGCTGATCGGCATACCGATGGTTCAACGAGTTGATGAAATCCAATTTGGCAAGCTGACGTTTTTGGGTGAATCCTTCCGGTGTGTTCAAGTAAGGAATGGGCTGGTTGCCTTCGCTCAAGCGGGTTCCCTGATGCACGGCCGGCATGAATCCTGCCCCCCAATTTCTTGGACCGTTAACGACCTGGGAATTGTTGTCCTGCATCACGACAAAACCCGGCAGGTTCTGATTCTCTGACCCCAATCCGTAACTGACCCAACTGCCCAACGATGGGCGGCCGCTCAGGATCGAACAGGTGTTCATTTGGCAAACACCAGCCGAATGATTGATACCATCCGCCACACAGGATCGAATCACGGCCAAGTCGTCGGCGCACTCGGCCAGATGAGGTAGCCAATCGGAAATCCACATCCCGCTTTGGCCATGCTGTTTCCATTGACGTTTGCATTCCAGAAGCGGCGACCGCATTTCGCCCATGGCCGTAATGACCTCACCAAAACTATCGGGAATGGGTTGGCCTGCAAGCTGGTTAAGCAATGGCTTGGGATCGAACAGGTCAAGGTGACTTGGCCCCCCCTCCATGAAGAGAAAGATCACGCGTTTTGCAGTCGGTACGTGGCTCGGCGATTGCTGTGCAAATGCCCCACGAACTCCTGCCATGCCGGCCAGTGCCAATGCTCCGAAGCCAGCCCCGCTTCGAGTCAAGAATTCTCGTCGTGAAGCAGGTATTTCTATGTGTTTCATCATGCTCTCCGTCTTGGGACGCGTCCGCCCCATGTCCTGGTCCAAAACCTTTGGGTGAAACGTTGCAAATCCGACTCAATGGGAATACAAAAATTCATTAGAGTTCAACAATGCATGGCAGAAATCTGCAAAAGCGGCCTCGTCGGGAGTCAATCGTACGATCGTATCGCCGCGAACCCGCAGGTTGAGACGATCTGCGGTACTGTTTCGCAGGACGCCGGGTACCGTTTCAAATCGCCAGTATCCAACCGTAGCAGAATTCTCGTTCTCGACTGTCTGCAAGATCGCGTCGACTCCCAATGGTGTGCCCACCCAACGCACATCATCGATCACGCCATCGAATCCTTGTCGATCCTTAGCGCTCCAGCTTCCGATCGCCAACGGATGGTTATTCGCTAGATCTGCCACAATGTCGTGCGAAACGACGGCCGTGAGCAACGGCTCATCATCGTTCGACAGATCTTTGACATAAAAGGTCACCGTGCCAGGCTCACTATCGGTAGGCAATCGAAAAGTGGCGGATGCATAGTAGGGTGTGTTGATCTGGATATGGTGGTCGGAAAATATCGCCGCTTCGGAGATCGCTCCGTCTGACTTCTTCCCTGCCATCTGTAGAACTAACGTTTGCGGCTTGCGACGCGAGCCCGCTCCCGTAACTCCGAATCGCCAACCAGCGGCTTGATTGGAACCGTTCCATTTGCTGACCAACGTTCGTACCGCACCGTTGGACGCGATCGAACGCAATTGGAAAAATGTCTCGATCGTAAATTCGCGCACATCCATTGTTGGATGGTGTGGTACCGACACTTGAGGCTTTGCCTCATCAAGCTCGAACTTGAGTCCTTGGCCGTCGCGATAGGGAAGCTTGGCGGTGTCGAGCAAGCCGCTGGGCTGTCCATCATCGGACAGAGCAACCTCGGTTTGTTGAGACTCTATAAAGTCGAGCGATTGCCGAATCTCGACTTGCGTTGGTTCCCTTCCATAGACACGCTTCCAAGCCAATTGGACTTGGGCCGTTCGCTCGCTCGACTCGCTTTGCACTTGACTCGCCAATAACCGTCCGTAGGCCAGCATCGTATCGCTGTTGATCATCAACAAGGACTGCACGGGAGTGGTCGTTGTATTTCGAGTTGCAATGCTCGAAAAGAACTGAGGCAAATCGAACCCATTGAGCAGAGAGTCTGGTGAATTTCGCATGACACGGGTGTAGATCGTTCGACAGCTCGCATCCGCCAGTTGACCCGGACCACCCTCGCAATCCTCGAGCGTTCCCGATACGAACAACAATGCATCTCGAATCTGCTCCGCCCGCAAGCGCGTTGTCGTGTGTCGCCAATGAAACACATTGGCTGAATCCTGTTGGGCGTACTCATTGAACCGAGGATGCGTGGCGGATTGACGGTACGTTGCGGAGAGCAATATCCGTCGATGCAACGCCTTGAGACTCCACTGCTCATGAATGAATTGGACGGTCAGCCAGTCCAACAGTTCCGGATGGCTGGGTGGACCTCCGAGCCTTCCAAAGTCACTTGGGTTCTCGGCCAACCCTCGCCCGAAGTGGCTTTGCCAAATGCGATTGACGATCACTCGCGTGGACAGTGGGTTTGATGGATCGGTCAACCATTTTGCAAGTTGGCTTCGCCGGCCGGTCGTTGTTGGCGATGCAGGCGACGGAACAGGCTGCGACGTAATAGGCATCGGATCGGCATTCAAAATGGAGGGGATCCCGGGTTCAACCAGTTCGTCTTTTCTTTTCGGGAGACGCGTTGGGGGGGCTATCGGTCCCACATCCGAAACCGTCATCGCGATCGGAAGTGGTTCTGGCTTGAGCGCGTCGAACTCCTTGAGCGCACGCCGCAATGCGACCAATCGCTCTTTATCCTCTGGCGCAATGATCTGATCCAAGCGATCGTATTCGGATTGCACTTGCCGTTCGATCAAATAAACCAATTGGGCTTCGTCCGGTGCTCGTGCATCCGGTGGTTTCCGTGCCATGATTTTTAGATCGTCGGGGAACCTGTCGATCGCGATGTTTCGGTACTTGTCGCGATAGGGCTGCTCAATGCTGTCGATCTGAGCCTGAAGGTCGGCCGTTTTAGCTTGCCAGAGATCCCGTTGTGATTGATAAGCCGATACTTGCTCAGCATCCGCGATCACACTTTCGGCGGGCAGGAGTGGAGCAAAGAATGCTTGCAGCCGGAAGTAATCCTTCTGCAGCAGCGGATCAAATTTGTGGTTGTGGCATTTTGCGCATTGCAAACCCAACCCGAGGAACGTATCGGCTGTGGTATCGGTTACGTCCTCGATGATTGTTTTCCATTGCGTTCGCGCATCGCGGATGTTCCATTCGTACACCCAGTGTCTCAAGTATCCCAAGCCGACTTGTGCATGCACATCGTCCGGGAATAATTCGTCAGCAGCGATCTGCTCTTGAACGAATCGATCGTAGGGTTTGTCTTCATTGAACGATCGGATCACGTAGTCCCGATAGCGCCATGCGTCGGGTCGATACCCGTCGGCGCGGTAGCCATCGCTGTCGGCATAGCGAACCAAGTCGAGCCATTGACGCGCCGCGTGTTCTCCGTAACCTTTCGAGGCCAAAAGTCGATCGACCAATCGTTCGTACGCGTTCGGAGCATCATCCTCGACGAATTCTGCCACCTGCTTCGGACTTGGTGGCAAGCCTGTAACGTCGAGGAATACTCTCCGAACCATTGCGATTCGTGATGCCTCCGGAGCTGGCGTGAGCCCCTCCTGTGCGAGTCGATCGGCGATAAAGTAATCGATTTCGTTGCGTGACCAATTGGAATAGGGTGGCTCCAATTCCGGAATGTTAGGCAACTCGACCGGTGCAATCGCCCACCATTGCCGATCGTCGTCGTCGAACAATTCACGGGTTCGAACGGGCAATTTTGAATCCGCACCCGGCCAAGGGGCTCCGATGGCAACCCAGCGTGTGAGTACCTCGATCTCTTCGTTTGGAAGCTTTTCGTCCGGCGGCATTTCAAGCGATTCATAGCGAATCGCTGCAATCAGCAGACTGTTGTTCGGATCGCCCGGTACGATTGCGGGTCCCGAGTCACCACCGCCGAGCATGGATGGAAGCGAATCGAGCGTCAGCGCTCCGCTGGCTTCCTTCTCGCTATGGCACTCATAACAGCGTTTGATCAACAGCGGGCGTACTTCGTTCTCAAAGAACTTCATGGCGTCGTCCGACGAATGTTCATCTGCCCGGACATTCAATGGGAACCAACAAACCAATGCCGCGAATACGCAGCTCAAAGTTTCAACGACAGATCGCACGGTTCTCATGGTAGCGATGTTCCTTCGGCGGCCGTGGGCAAGGGAGGGAGACCGGCAATGAATACAGGATCGACACTTTGATCATCATCCATAGCGTCTTGAAAGAATAGTCCATCGACGTCGGAGCCAGGTAGATAACCCAAATCGCTCAAGTCGATCGTGACTGCGATTGCCCAAAACGGGATCGCCGGATTGCGTCGCACACAGTCGCCGGTGAGTAGCGAATCAAGTGATAAAACGTTTGATTTGAATTGAAGCAAATCGAAATCAGGAATTAGCTTCGCCTCCGTCGCGTTGAGCGCAATGTCATACCGGTTGATCGTCAGGGAACGCAAACCCGGCACAAAATGCAACGGAGAAACGCGAAATGCATCGCCTTCGGACGCTCCAACGACGGACTGAAGTTCAAAGAACAAAACGTCGGGCCCCGAATCATTGCGAACGGGCGAGAGAAATCGAATGGCCATGCCTTGGGTCGTCGCCTGCCCTTCGCGTTCGCGCAAACTTGGATCACGATCGATGGGGTCTGGGCTACCCCCAAGATTGATGACGCCGGTGTGGAGCAAACGATCCGATTCCAATACCTCTTGCCGGCTGCTTGCCGCGTCGACCGATGCGTCGGTCGCGACGGTCAAGTGATGCGTGTTGGAACCACCTTGAAAGTGCTCGATGCGTACCCCGATCAAATCCGCGACCGCATAGTGGAAGGTATGTCCGCCGCGTTGCACGGATACCTCGTCGAGGCTTCCATTGCTGATGCCGGCTGTTGAACCGACTCGGAAATTCAAGATCCTATCCGGCAACTGATCGCGGTAGTGTTTGGGTCCAGCCGCCAATGCACTTTCAATAACTTGCACCGTGGCTTCACCTCCCTCGTCAACCTTCACCAAAAAACGCGGACCGACGTTGGCCACTTCGGTCCGTGGCGTAATGACTTTGAAACCTTCGGCTCCGAAGGGCGTGAACACACTGCATGTTCCTTGACGCACGATCAACCGATGCAAGTTATCCAACTCGATCACCGACGGCCCTTCCACAATCACTTGGGTGCCGTCTGGAAACCGCAGTTCGATCAGTCCTGAGGTGAGCGCGTACTCATGGTTGCGGTCCATCGCCTGACCAGAGCTAGGCATCGGATCGCGAAAAAACTGACCGCCTGAGGACTGCAGCAATAGAACCTCGTTCGCAAGCGGAGCTGCCAATGTTGGCACGACGCTAACGCTCGACGACCACCACCAGATCGCGGCCCCCAACGCCAGCAACGCGGCCATCACCCCCAACACCGGAAGAATCCAAAGCCCGTTTCCGGAACTCACTGCACCTGAATGCGTCATCTGCCGCAGATCGGAATCCAGATCCAAGTAATCGAAATAGGCCTGCTGGGCCGATGCATCATCCCGCAATCGTTCTTGCAAATCGCTGTGCTCGGATGCGTTGATGGTGCCATCCACCAATTTCGAGATCAATTCGTGCAGGGCACGTGCGGGGTAGAGTTCCGGTGGCTGGCTCATCCTGAACGATCCTCTGTCGCGAGGCGGCGTTCGATGCACTGCAGCAAGTTGCGTCTAAGTGTCGACAATCGATTGTAGATGCTCTGCGCCGCTTTTCCCGTCGATATCGCGACTTCGGAAACCGTGCGAAGCTCCTCGTAAACCGCCTGGATCAGTGACCGATCGGACGAATTCAGTTTCTCTGTGCATTCCCGTAGTGCGGTCAAACGACGATCGCGATCCACCAAACGGACCAAGCGTTGCTCGGCGAGTTGCTCAATCAAATCATCGGCAAACTGAAGTCGATCGCGACTGGAAACTCGGCGAAAGTTTCGGACCTCATTGAAGGCAATTCGGCATGCCCACGGCAGGAACAAACGTTGTTCATCAAATTCGTCAAAACTTCGCCAGAGAGTCAAACTGCATCGCTGAAAAACATCTTGTGCATCGGCATACTGAGGCAACAACGAACGGACGTACGCAAAAATCCTGGTTTGATCTCGTACGAAATGCTTTAAAAACACTTCGTATTGCTCATTTTGAGACGCGTTCATTTTCACTCAATCGAGATAACCATGTGCGGAGGGAGCAACCGAACGATCTCGGATCTACTGTCACTATCCTTAGATGGTACGACGTACCGGAATACTTACTCACGAAAATGGCGCAATTGGGTCCGCTATTGCTCATCCACTTTGGGAGGGATACCGAAGAAAGCAGTCAATTCGACCAGCAGTCGTTCGACAGGGCTGAGAGCTTCGCGCTGGGACAGGATGGCTCGGGCCAAATCGGGCTTGTCTGTGATTAAGCAATCTGCCCCGCGTCCAAACATCTGCGACATGGTTAGACCATCGTTGATGGTCCAAACATATACCTGTTGTCCCGAATCATGCGCCCTGACAATGAATGCCCTGGTAGCCATGTTTCCATGAACCGCCAGAAAATCGACGTCAGCGACTGACAGATTTCCTAGAGCTTTCGCCACCAGCAGTCCAATTCTCCAGTCGGGTCGTAATTCATGCAATGTCTTCACTGCTTCTCCCTTGAGCGACATGACTTCGATCTGAGACTGCATCCCATGAGCCTCCACGATGTCCACCACGCGCTGCTCGAGGGACTGTTCTTGGCCGTAGTACTTCAGCTCGATCAGAACCCGTATCCGATCTCGGCAGACGTCGAGAACTTGACCTAAAGTCGGAACGCGTTGATCGCTGAACTCGGGGCTGAATCGGCTTCCGATATCGATATCTTCAAGATCTTTTAGGGTTGCATTCGCAATCGCTAATTCGACGCCAGCGACCTTTTTGAAATCTCTATCATGAAGCAATACGACTTCGCCGTCTGCCGTTTCTTGAACATCGATCTCCACCAGTTCCGCGCCCTGGGAGATTGCCAACTCGATCGCGGCCATGGAGTTTTCGGGTGCGTCGAATGAACTTCCTCGGTGGGCGGCGATCAGCGTGCGGTCTTCGATAGCGAGTGTCTTCATCAAGAGCAGTCCGATCAAACCTGACGCCAAGACCGCGATCAGCAATCCAGACGCCGCTCGGAACCGAGTCAGTTGGATTCTCCTTGCGTCCAGCTGACGCGGAACCATCGGTAGATCCAGCGAACGAAACGGAACCGTTTCGGGAATCGTCCGTTGATAAAAATGAAAGTTGAGTGAGGCAAATAAAATTGCGAAGAGCACATTGATGGCAACGTTGGCGATGGTCCAAACGATCAGCATTCCGCCCATGGTTACAACCAACAGTCCCATCCAATTCGAAGAGGCAGGCAATATCCAGCCTCCAACGACTTGCAAACCACCGATCACAAGGCCTTCGACCACGAAAAAAGATACGATGCCAGCACATATCCAGATCGCAATTCGAAGGCGACCGCCAGCCGTTCGCTGGCTGCTGTTCCAAAGCGATGAATATGGACTGCGTCGCTCAAAGATGAGGATGGGCAGGGACAGAAACCAGCCGGTAACGACGCGCAATTGAAGCCAAAGCATTGCCAATAAAGTGATTGCTGCGAGCGTGCAAGCCAGCCAGAATTCGCGTGGTCGATGTGCAACATAGAAGTTGATATCAAATCGGGTCAGCAACAACCAATAAATGACATACCCCACGAGAAGGAACGGTACGGCCAGTGCCAGACTAGTCGCGACCATGTGTGCGGATAGCCTTAGGACTGGGATGCATTTCCGAATTGCAAGTCGAAACGCGCCTAACATTGGCAAACGCTGCCCGTTCTCGGCCGCGGCCAAGACGCCGAGCAATGTCGATTGCTCCAGGGCTTTGATGGCCAGCCAAACGCTGCTCACCAAGATCGCGCAGACCCAACCCATCGGTCCGAGGAAGAAGGTTAGGATATCGAAATCGGCCAGCACCACGCGACCCGATAATGCCAATAGGCTTCGGAACAGAATGCCAATCAAGGGAGCCAGCAAGATGAAGGAGATTGCTCGATAGGCCAGTGCCGAAACGACCAGCGGCCACCAATGGTTGCGAACACCTCGAAGGACTCGGAGCACATCATCTTGAAAAGGGCGCACGCGATGACAAACTTTCGGCTAGGTACTACATCGAACGTCCAAACGGGACTTCCGCGAAGTATTGGACACCGGTAGCCTCCCGTTTGCTACCCCAGTCGGAGAGTTGTGCGACGCCATGAGATTTAGGGAACAAAGTTCGGCCTTCGTGAAATCACTCAGGCGAAATGTTTTCAGTGGATTTCTTAGGTGTATACACTCGGCAAATTTTGACGAAAGGTATCAACGTGATCGACGTGGGATTCTCGGATGCCTGAATCTCTAGGTAGTCTGGCCCGACAAGGACTACGTCATATAAACCTAATGAAGAATTACCACCATAAAATGGAGACGATGGTTGATGTACAGTAAATGCATTTCGAGCATTCGTGATCGAGTTCAACTCGTCACCGGTCGCTCGACGTTGCAGTGCCGCTTGCCGTTGCGTATCGAATGAGGCTAGTTTCGATTGGTACTCCTTCATCTCGATGCGGTAAGCAGCCAAGGAGGCCAGGTTGCTTTCTTGCTGTTCCGCCGTGTACAGGTGCAGTGTAAAGCCTCCAAGTTTCTCATCAACGGACAGGCCAATAAATCGTGCATCCGCGAGACGATCAGCGAAGGAAGCACCACGCGTTGTCGGCAGCCTAGCCCTGTCCTGAGCCAAGGTGCGATGCATTGATGGAAGTGACACAAACAGGCATGCCATTAGCAGCATGGATCGCGGCATTGTATGATTCTCCACTTTTACGGGTGAACGAAAACGATTCAACCGGCGGCGGCCAAATGGCTTGCCATCAGCGACCGCCTGGGTCCGCTGCTCGGTTGCAATCGATGGTTAGATCACGGCTGTAGCCTTCTTTCGCGTATGGCGAACGTATGTTCGAGTCTCGCGGCGTTCGAGTTCGAAGAGTCCGATCGCTGCTATCAGTTCACTGAGCTTGGCGTAGCCGTAGTTGCGCGGATCAAAGTCATTGGCGGTTCTGCTGATGTAGCTGCCCACCGGGCCAAGCTGTGCCCAACCGGACTCATCCGAGGATGCCTGAATTCCTCCGCGAATAAGGTTGAGGAGCTTCGTGTCTCCTCGGAGTTCGTTTGCAGGTCTGGGTGACAAGGCGACCTCAAGATCTCCTTCCGGCTTCTTGGCGAAGACCTCGGTGTAGATGAACCGGTCACATGCTGAGACAAACGGGCGGGGTGTTTTCTCCTCGCCGAAGCCGTACACGCGGCATCCAGACTCTCGTATCCGAGCGGCAAGCCTTGTGAAATCGCTATCGCTGGAAACCAGGCAGAAGCCTGCGAACTGTCCGTTATGGAGCAGATCCATCGCGTCGATGATCATAGCGCTGTCCGTCGCGTTCTTTCCACTCGTGTAGCGAAACTGTTGAATTGGCTGAATCGAATGCTCAAGCAGCAACTTCTTCCACTGGACCAAGTTCGGTGTGGTCCAGTCTCCGTAGATTCGCTTGACACTTGCCACACCGAGCTTGGCAACCTCGGCCAAGAGCCCCTCCACGATTGTTGGGCGGGCATTGTCAGCGTCGATCAGCACCGCCAACGAGGTGTTTGTTTCGCTTAGATGGGCCACTAGACCTCCTGGTTGATCTAACTAGTGATTTTCAGCCGCATGCGCTTGCGCCTGAAAAATGAATGTTTCATTGTAGCCCATCTAGCGGGTCAAATGGGGGTTGTCGATGCCGACCTATACGACCCGATCAGAATGCCATCCGACTTGGTGAAGGCCCATGAGCAGCTCGATCGCGCTGTGGCGCTGTGGTACCGCCCAAAGCCATTTTCATCGGACCGTGAGCGGGTCGAGTTTTTGTTTGAGCTATACGAGAACAGGCTTGGTAAAGCGGCCATTGCCTTCCGCGATGTTGGAAGCAATGGACAAAGATGCGCGGTTCACTTGGTCGGCCAGATGGTTGTGTCGGGCTGGAAATTGTTCAGTTAGATCGCAGATGGCATCGGCGAAGTCGACTGCTTTCTGGTAAACCAGCAACTTTTCAAAGGCGAATGCCATCTGGATTCTCCAAGGTTGGAGATGTTCGCACTGCCAAGGAAGAGAGTAGTGAGTAGAAAGTAGACCGAGTAGACAAGGAGAAAGTTTAACGGTGATGCACGATTGTTTGCCCTAGAAAATCTCCAGGTCTCGAATCTTTCTACTCTCTACTTTCTCCTGTCTACTCTCTATTTTCGGCTCCGCCGAAAATGGAGGATGGAGAACACGAATTGAACTTTTTGTAGCGGGGCTGGCCGGAGTCGATTCAGTTCTCGCGGTTATCCAGGCCATTGATCAAGCCGCTGAGCATGCGTGAAATCTCCTCAAGCTGCACTTTCAGCTTCGCGTGGAGTTCGTCCGAAACGAGCTTTCTTCGCCGTGCGAGTTCAAGCTGGGGTACGCATTCTTGCACGGAACCACGGGCGATACCAAAGAAGTGTTTTCGGTCGGGTTTAGTGAAGCGGCCGTTTCCTTCGGCAATGTTGGAAGCAATGGACAAAGATGCGCGGTTCACTTGGTCGGCCAGATGGTTGTATCGGGCAGGGAATTGTTCAGTTAGATCGCAGATGGCATCGGCGAAGTCGACTGCTTTCTGGTAAACCAGCAACTTTTCGAAGGCGAAGGTCATCTGGTTTCTCCAAGTTTGGAGACTACTCGTGCTGCCAAGAAAGAGAGTAGTGAGTAGAAAGTAGACCGAGTAGACAAGGAGAAAGTTTAACGGTGATGCACGATTGTTTGCCCTAGAAAATCTCCAGGTCTCGAATCTTTCTACTCTCTACTTTCTCCTTTCTACTCTCTATTTTCGGCTCCGCCGAAAATAGAGGATGGAGAACACGAATTGAACTTTTTGTAACGGGGCTGGCCGGAGTCGATTCAGTTCTCGTGGTTATCCAGACCATTGATCAGACCGCTAAGCATTCGTGAAATCTCCTCGAGCTGTTGCTTCAAGTTCGCGTGATGTTCGTCTGAAACAAGCTTTCGTCGGCGTGCAAGCTCAAGCTGGGGGACACATTCTTGGACCGACCCGCGAGCGATGCCAAAGAAGTGCTTGCGGTCAGGCTTGGTGAAACGGCCATTGCCTTCGGCAATGTTAGAGGCGATCGAAAGTGACGCGCGGTTTACTTGGTCGGCAAGATGGTTGTAACGAGCCGGAAATTGTTCGGTCAGATCGCAAACGGCATCCGCAAAGTCGACAGATTTCTGGTAGACCAGTAGCTTTTCGAAGGCGAAGGTCATTGTACTTCTCCAAGTTTGGAGTCTACCCGCACTGCAAAGAAAGAGAGTAGTGAATAGAAAGTAGACCGAGTAGACAAGGAGAAAGATTAACGGTGATGCACGATTGTTTGCCCTGGAAAATCTCCAAGTCTCGAATCTTTCTACTCTCTACTTTCTCCTGTCTACTCTCTATTGGCCTTCGGCCAATAGAGGATAACGGACTTGAACAACCATTGATTTCCACAGGGAATCGCGATCCCGAAAGGTCGCTTGGTACAAAAACGACGCGCGCAGCCGAGTTGCCTAAATTTGAGGCGGCCGTCGATCTGAGGTTTTCCGAGCTTCGGGAACTGTGGGGACTGGCCGATGATTCGCTTCGCGACGAGATTCTTGATGCAGTACGCAGTGCTTGCTTGCGAACCGCAAAAGGGGGGGCACTGTGAGCATCGCCATTGAATCCTTAGACGACCTTCTTGAATCGATCACAGTGGCCAAGATTGAGTTGCTGCGATTCGACCCTACCCGACGCACCCAACAGTCCTTAAACGAAGCCTAAACCGGGATGGCGAGCGTACAGCGGGCCATTCTGTGTCTGCTCGGTCAAGACGACTCGAACACTGATTGATTCTCGATCGGCCGTTTTCGGACCAGTGGCGCTTGATGATGGACTATCACCTGGCGTGGGGCTGAGTACAAATATTCTCGATGATTTTTGCGACAATGTTTTTCGCGTGGCAAGGGTGTTGCTACCCCATTGGAGCGCAATCAGGGGGGGCGGTACTTCCTCTCTGGTTGCGCTTCACCACGCATCTTCACCGAAAGTACCGATACCATGAGTGATGCGGAAGAATTGGAACGACTGATGGATGAGATTTACGCGTGGTTTCTCGCCACTCAAGCGAACCGCGATATCAGCACAGAGCAAAAGTTGTCTGATGCTCGAATGCTTGAGTATTGGTACCGAAATGGAATGGTTGGCATGCCGACGCTTTCGGACGGGAGATGGGCTATCGAGTCGACTGAGGCGATCGAGCTTTGCAAGAAGCTGGAATTGGCTCGAAAGAGAATCAAGGGGGCTGACGATTCGAGCGTGGCAGGCGCGTCTAAAGCAGAAAAAGACGAGGCTATTCCTAAGACGGGCCTTTATCTTCCAACGCTTCCCAGCCCGGTGAGTACGATCCAAGACGCATCGCAGATGGCTTTAGACGGTCTGTCAATGGGTTACCGAGTCCTTGGCGATCGCATCAACGAGGCATTGGCAAAGTGCAGCATCAAGGATCGGATCCAATGCGGGCCCAAGCGGGATGGCGATTCCATGAAAAAGGCCAGGAACTTGTTGATCCGCTCATTGCCAGTTCTAGCCCCTCTTGAAGTCCGCCAGGATGAAGTCTTTTCTCAATGGCCTTGGATCCTTGGGTACCCAGGTGGGTTTGGGACGAACGAGGAACTGCAATCAAAGAGATGGGTTCGCCGAGTGCGATTAGGTGACGATCCGGATATGGAGGACTCGGCGATCGAGGAACTCGGAACGAAAAACAATTGGTCATCGGATGACTGGTTGTCGATGGTGATCCTACCGATGGAGATCCACCACGCTGAAATTGCTTCCTGGATCAAACGAAAATGCCCGCTTGGGCTACCCTCGGACGATACCCAAGCTGCAATTGCGCTTTGTAAACGTTGGTGTAGCGTCCACAACGACAGGGGTGGGCCAACGGAAAAGGAGTGTGACTTTTTAGAAGCACTGATGGAGCTGAATGGAAGCGCTGATGCGCAGAGTATCGCTATCAAGTCCGGCTATGAACAGAGTAGCCCGAGGACTGCGGCGCAAGGTTACATGGGGCGGATCAACAAGCGGGCAAAATCTGAAAGCTGGGAACTCGCCGAGAGCAACTCCGAATTTCATCTCCGGATGAAGGATTAAGCGACATGTCAGAGACATGTCAGAGACATGTCAAACTTGCTTAGCTCCACCGTGTATTTTTACTCTGTCGGTTAACGCATACCCACAGGAGTGAACGATGAGCAATGACAAGCGCAAGGGATTTGCTAAGGCAATCCCTCCAACGCCAGCAATTATTCGCCGTATCGACATGCTCAGACATGAGCTTGAAAAATCGGAAATCTTATTGCGTACTGCTCGAGAGTTAGACGCAGTTGAGCATCCGCATACGGAGCGTGAATCAATTGAGGCGCAACTATGCAAACAGTAAACAAAATAGGGTCACACGATCAGCCACGATCGAGCGATCCCCAAATTACATCACAGGACAGCGATACCTCATTGGTACGCGGAAGAGTCCCTGCCCGTCAGGTGAATCTCCTCCCCCCATCAAGCGAGGCTGACCTAGCCTATACTGCGGAGTGCAAGCGGAAACTGATGGCGGCGCTACGAGAAGCAGACCCAGACGGACTCGCTGCTTGGCTGGCCGGGAGGGTTAGTCCGTGAGCATCCTATCACCCGATCGATACCCACCGCCTCGCATCGCGGTCGATGAGGTAGAGGCCGCTGCGAGCATAGGCGTGAGTGCATCGACATTCAGGCAATTGGTACGGGACGGCGCTATTCGAAGATGCAAAATCTATCGGTGCACGCGGTACCTCGTGAGTGACATTCAAAGACTGGCCGAGAGCCTGCGAGAGCCAGAGCGAGATGCACTTCCCGATGGAGTTGACGAGGTACAAGAATGAACGCGTATCCATCGCGAGAGCCGTTCTACGCACACCGGTTCACTCGGTTGCTTTTTAAATCGTGCGCAGCGCAATCGATGGGCCAAGATGCAGTGCTCTTGGCGATTCACGTTGCCCACACCGAGGACGCGGCGCGATACCAAGGGCCTGTTCGATTCTGGAATTCGCAATTGAACGAGGTGCTTGGGTTCCGGTCCCCAAAGTCGCTCAACAACGCTCGCCGAAAGGCGGTTGAAGCTGGATGGTTGCGATACGAACGCAAGAACGATCGCTCGGACGGGGTCTATTGGACGACCATTCCAAGGCACGTTTTGTCCTACGACGACCTTCCAATTGAGCCAATTGCTTCCGCTCCAAGTACGGAAAGCATTCCAAGTACGGAACACCTTGAGAGCGCTGTTTCCGTTCCAAGTACGGAACGCATTGCGGAACAGGAAAGTTACGCATTGCGGAACGGGAAAGTTATGCATTGCGGAACGGGAAAGTTATGCATTGCGGAACGGGAAACGACCCACTTCCTAACCCTTTACCTATTCCTAATCCTAAAGAGAAGCGCCCCCGCTTCGTTACTCCAACTATCGATGAAGTCAAAGGCTACTGTACCGAGCGCAGGAACAATGTCGACGCCGAGCAGTTTCACGACCACTACACCGCCAACGGTTGGGTGCAGTCCAGCGGTCGGCCACTTCGCGAATGGAAAGCGGCAGTGCGGACATGGGAACGGAATGGGTTTCGATCGTCAAAGGCATTAACCACCGAAAATCGTCCCGAACTGCTTAAATTCAAGGTGCCTTCATGAACCAGACCGAACTTGCCACGAAATCCGAGACAGCACTAGTCGCTGCCGCGCTGGTCGATGCGTCCATAATCGACACTGTTGACACCGATAGCAGTACGTTTCTCGATCGAGACCTTGGTCAGTTCTGGGGTGTTTTGCGAAACATGCGAGCGGCTGGCAAGCCATTTGACGCATCGAGCATCGTTGCCATCGCATCGCACGCGCCAAGTCGTCAAAATGCTTCAACGAGCCTCCTGGAGGCATTGGGCGGGGTGCCAGCTGTAGGGCGGTTGGTACACGACGGGGTTCCGTGCCATGCCGTGTACTATGCGGGTGAGATCGCACGATGGCATTCCGTAAGGCGATTACGAGCTCGGTTGAAGGACGCGATCGGACGGCTGGACGAAAATGATCCTGACGTTGCAGCAATCGCAAACAGCCTGGATGCAGTGTTGCAGTCGGCGTCGATCAGTCACGAAGAAACCGAATACTCGTTCGGGCAGATGGCAGAACTGGCGTTAGCTGACTCAACCGACCATCGAAAACAGTCGAGTGTCGTAGAAAGCGGATTTTTGCTGCTCGATCAGATCACGGGTGGGCTGTTTCCAGGCGAACTTACCATCGTTGGAGCACGACCAAGCATCGGCAAAAGCGCCTTTGGACTTGGGATCGCACTATATGCAGCGAAGGCAGGGAAGCGGGTTGCATTGATTTCCTGCGAGATGAACCAGGTACAACTTGGTCATCGGTTGCTTGCGATGGAGACAGGTGTATCGATGCAGCGGATGCGAGCTGGCACATTGACGGATCAAGACCGACAGTTAATCGAAGCGGCATTGCCAACGGTGCGAAAGGTGACTGGTCGGGCATGGATCGCATCACGACCGACCGTCGAACAGATCCGGGCTCGGGCGAAGATCGCGAAGGCGTCGGGAGGATTGGATCTGCTTGTGGTGGATTATCTCGGGTTGATGGGATCTGAAAATCCGAAGGCATCAATCTACGAACGGGTGACGGAAATATCCAAGGGACTCAAGAGCGTTGCCGTAGAACTTGATGTTCCATTGCTTTGTTTGGCGCAACTAAATCGTGAAGCTGGCAAGAGCGATGAACCTCCAAGATTGGAACACTTGCGAGACTCTGGTTCGATCGAACAAGATGCCGACAACGTAATGTTTATTCATCGTCAACGTGGATCTGCCGCGACGACCATCGTTATGGCGAAACAGCGTCAAGGAGCAGTCGGTTCGTTTGAGATGAAATTCAATGAAGACCGATGTAGTTTCGAGGATCACGCGCAGCAGTTCGGAAGCGATTTCCGATGATCGATGAAACCCGGCGACCGGTAAAGATCCTGGTTTTGATACCCCCAAGGGGCGGTCACTGGACCATCCAATCCACGTCGATGAACTGGCCTGAGATTACTAACCAGCCTTCACAGGAAGACAAACTAACATGGCTGCAAAAAC
This sequence comes from Pirellula sp., assembly GCA_041752005.1. Classification (GTDB taxonomy): domain Bacteria; phylum Planctomycetota; class Planctomycetia; order Pirellulales; family Pirellulaceae; genus JBKCUI01. The sequence goes on from JBGSHV010000040.1 coordinate 100,514, forward strand.
CAAACCCCTTCGGGCCAAGCTTGACCCGTCCGACGTGACGATCATCGTCGACACCCGTGAGCAAAACCCGCTTGACCTGAGCCCCCTGCAAGCTTGCGTAGGGACACTGGCGACGGGTGACTATGCGATCCAGGGCATGGAACGCGCAGCAAGGATCGAACGCAAAAGCCTTGACGACCTTCTGGCCTGTTGCGGACGGGAGCGTGATCGCTTCGAGAGAGAGATCGATCGGATGATGGCCTTTCCGGTCCGCGTGCTCTTGGTCGAAGCCTCTTGGGAAACCATCGAAATCGGCCAATGGCGGTCGCAACTGTCGCCAAAACAGGTCGAGGGATCACTAGTCGGTTGGATAACGCGAGGACTCCAGGTCGAACTAGTTGGGGACCATGTCCGAGCGGGTCGATTTGCCGCCAAGCTGCTCTATACCGTCGCACGCCGCCGCTATGAAGAGTTGCGGGGTGTATTCGCGAAACCAGCCACCGGAAACCCGATTGCGACCTGCGTATCGCCAGAGATCCTCATGAAGGTAACGGGGGCATCGTGATTCCAAAGATCTATGTCAAAGAGCGACGTTGGAAGCGCCTGGGTGTGGTTGGCAGGAATGGGATTCGTGTCTGTTTTGCATAGCATGGCGTTCCTGCGAGTTGGACAATGTACAGGCCCGTCGACAGGTTGAAAACAGGGATTCGCGTCCTTTGCAGAATCGAACGGAACCTGTTTTCCCAAGGGATTTCGATGGGATTGTTCCAAGGAACGCGATCTACGACGCGCGCAAGGGGCCAAGTGTCAGGAGTGTTTGTTGTCATTCTGGTGTTATGTCGCTTCTTCGGAGGCGGATCGATGGGTACGCGGGTTGCATCCCAGGATGAGGTTGGCGGCTCGCGTCCAAAAGCACGGGGTTTCCAATCGGCCCACAAAACAAAGCGACTTTTGGTCAATGTGTTGTACTCACGGAGGAACAGCCCATGAATGCCACCTAGAAATGTTGACATCCCAAGTTTACCCCGATGGACCATCACGGAACGCTGACGAATCGAGGACTCCACGGAAGAACTGATCACATACCAAGTCTTTAGTTTCGGGTAAAAAAGAAGCACAACGGAAACCGCAAAAATCCTTTCACGACAGCCTAGAGGAACTTGATGCCTACATCGCAGGGGCGGAGCGCCATTTAGCTCAACGTCCCTGCCGTGATGTGCAAGTGGAATTCAGTAAAGAAGATGCTCGAATATTCGAGGAGATGCTTGGTGAGGACCCGGAGGACCTTGGAATACACCGGTATTTCATCGGCAGTTCTGATGACGACGAACCCAAATTGATTTTGCTGGCGAGTAGAGATGATCATCCCGACCCACCGTGCTGATTCACCGCTGCGTTAGGCAGAGAGACTATCGAGGTTCGCAAAACTGGTGCGAAGTACATCGGCGACCTGATAAAGGCAGCCGATAAGAAGGCAGCAGCAGAAGTACGATCGATGCGAGGCTCCTCGAAAAAGATTGCATCGTGTTTGAGTAGTGCGAAGCGCTTCGTGTAAAAACCAGTTGCAATGTACCAATGGAACTAGGATCCTATCCGAAAACCCGAACGACTGTGCGGGCTGTTCCATTCGGCGGCAAGGTGCCCGACGTTTCGTCCCTCCACAACGATGCTTACCCGATCGTCGACTCCGCCAGCAAGTTTACCGGGGATGAATACCTTCCCTTGACGGATACCGTTGTTTGAATGTCGACGCGTTCCGCGGTTGCCAGCTTGCGTACGTTCGCAAGAGACTTGATCGCAGCCAAGTGCCTTTTGCTGGCTCGGTCGATACGCAATTCTTGATACTTGGACTGCGCGTTCGATTGGTTTGCCAACTGCGCGTTCGCCATTTCAGCCAAGTGTAGATATAGCCAAGTCAGGACCACTCTATCGATCAGCATTCGCTCCAGCTTCGAGCATTGGTGCCATCCCAAATCCTCCCGCTGCTGCTGTAAGGCTTCGCGAAAGATGGCCTTGAAACCTGGAGACTCCCCCACCATCCCCTGGAGCAGGGCTTCTTGGGCTTGGTAAGCCAGGTCGCCGCATGTGCTGATCAGCAGATTCGCATTCGGACCCGATAGCTCCTTCCGAAGCGCGGAAAGCGCTTGGTCACTCCCTTGGTTTGCGGTCCGAATCAAGTCCCAAATATGTTCCGTCGATCGTTCCGTCGTGAGGGTTTCGTTTTGCATCGCGTAATCTCCATTCTCCGCGTTTGTGTTGATGGTATCCACAGGCCAATAAGATCCCGCGAGCAACCCCATCGGTTAATCGCTCGAGAGCTAGCAGTGATCGCTGCGAAGCCGCATCTTGATCCGTGATTAGGGAAAGGGCTTGCAATGCCTCGAACTTCGCTTGGCGACGTTCCTGTTGCTCTAGGGCGGCTAGTTCTGCATCGAGCCCGGTGCCGAAGTACTCCCGGACGATACGTCCATTGACCCGTCGGCTCCGAGTGAAATAACGGCCGGAACCGTTGCGTGTTTCCCATCCCATGGTTGTGTAGCGCCTTCCTCAATGCCCCGCTTTGATTCTCCAACAACAAGGCTGGACGACCCCGTTGTCGTTACAAATCTCAGCAATCAACAAATCAAGTATACGTTATACATTCGTTGCCACAAAGCGTTTTCATCTAGTAGCCAACCTGACTAGGACGCATCCCTCCACGGACCTTGGTTTCTAAAAAACATGCCTTCGACCATGATCCGAGTCCTCAGCGTGAAGGCAAAAATTTTGTGGAGCATTGACGCTATCTGTTGCCAATGCAGAGCTCTTTTCTCTTACCCTTACCAATGAGTTTGTGGTAGATCGCCTTACGAGTATCGCTTCGCGCCGTCAATCAGTCCAAGCAAAATTCTCGCTGAGAATTCACAATGAGGATTCTCCAGTTCCGGCAATCGGGGTTGTTGCGGCGCGATAGCGCGTCCGCTAGATTCGGAGTCGTCCGGTGTCGTTCCTTGATCAGCAAGTATCACCGCTCCCACTTTTCAATTTTGCCTTTTCACGTGCTTGTACACTGCCTTAGTTCGCACATTTTCCTCCAGTATCGATGCGCGAAGTCATGCCGTCACCTTAGCATGGTTCCAATCCGACGTTGTTCCGGAGTCATACGTGCGCAGTCTAAAAATGGGGCAACGATCAAATACACGCCGGAATCGACACCGTCGCCATGGATTGAGACAATTGCTCCTCGAAAATCTCGAGGATCGCCGCGTATTTGCCACTGTCAGTGCGACCACCGTCACCGACAACAACGACAGCGGGATTCTCGTCGGATCAACATACAACATCAGTTGGCTTGGTCTCAACAAGGGGCCCGACGGCCAGGTTAGCCTTCGTGAAGCGATCATTGCGGCGAACAACACGTCGGGTTTGGATACGATCAATTTTGCGATCCCTGGGAGTGGTGGTGGAGACGACGAAGGTGGTATTGGGGTGGGCGTTGGAGGCGATGGTGGTGGGACCTCCTCGTGGTCGATCTTCATGGTTGGCTCTTCCGGCCTAGGGGCACTACCCGTTTTGACGAGCCCCGTCATCATCAATGGCTACTCACAAACCGGCGCAGTCGCGAACACGAGCACAACGGTCAGCAATGCCCAAATCATGATTGGGTTGGATGGAACCAATGCAGGCCTGAGTGCAAGTGGGCTCGTGCTCGGCACCGGTAGTGGTGGTAGCACTATTCGTGGGCTCGGGGTTCAAAAATTTGGAACCTCCGGAATTCTCGTCAGTAGTTCGAACAACACAATCGGCGGTAATTTCATTGGACTGACGAATGCAGGCACGGCTGCTTCGCCAAATGGAGTTGGTGTCAGTCTCATCAGTGCCAGCAGCAATACGATTGGAGGTCTATCTGCAGCCGACCGAAACCTTATCGCGGGCAATACTGGGGCTGGAATATCGTTCCAGTACGCCTCGAACTCAAATTTGGTTGTTGGCAATTTCGTCGGATTGGGCACGAACGGCCTCAGCAGTATCCCGAATTCGATTGGTGTTTCAGTTTCAAATTCGAACTTGAACACGATTGGAGGAACCATCCTCGCCAGTCAAAACACGATCGCTGCAAGTACAAACCAGGGCGTTGCCGTTTCGGGGCTCTCGAGCGGGAACGCGATTCAGGGAAACTCGATCTACGGCAATTCGAAATTGGGCATCGACCTTGTGACGCTCGACGATCCGCCTTCAGGAGTAACGCCCAATGATGACGTGCTCGCTACGGGCAATCCAAATCTTGCGATTGATTTTCCTGTCATTTCGTCGATTTCATTGAGCAGTGGGATCGCCACTGTGTCCGGTTACATTGGATCAGTACCGACAAGTGGCGCGTCGATCTTCGCCAATGCGCGCGTTGAATTCTTCTTGAGCGACAACAGTTCCACCAACGGAAGTGGAAAACGGTATGTAGGGTTCCTCAATGCCAACGCTTCAGGCTCGTTCGTTGGTAATATCGATTTGAACAGCTACATCACCGTCTACGTCGGCACGGAAACCTTGACGGCGACCGCAACGGACTCGGTCGGAAACACATCTGAGTTTTCGGTCAACAAGCCGATTGCACCCCAATTCATCGCGGTCGTCGATCAAGCCATCGCGGTGGAAGCGGGTGGAGTTAACAATGGAACCGCTGGAATCAATCCAACTGGGAATGTTTTGACCAACGATACTGGCTCGGGAAATACCGTTGTTGGTGTCGCGGCGGGGTTTGTGAACAATCCCAACGGCGGTGTTGGTTCAACGCTCACCGGTAGCTATGGCTCGATCAGCATTTCGTCGACAGGTCAATTTACTTACACGCTCAACAATAATCTATCTGCTGTGCAGGCACTCAAGAACACGTCCACAACTTTGACCGACGTCTACTCTTATACCGCCCGCAGTACATCAAACGCGACTGCATCCACGCAAGTTTCTATCGTCATCCAAGGCACCAACGATTCGCCGGTAATTGTCAGCAATGGTGGTGATTCGCCTACCAACGTATCAACGTATGAATCCACAATTGAGGTTACCACGGTCGTGGCGGCTGACGTTGATGCCAACACGTCGATCGTTTACACAATTTCAGGAGGTCCCGATGCGGTCAGGTTCGCGATAACGAATACTGGCGTCTTATCTTTCATCACTGCGCCAGACTTTGAAGCACCAACCGATGTTGGCGCGAATAATGTCTACAACGTGAATGTTCAAGCGAGCGACGGATCGCTGACCACAACTCAATCGATTGCGGTTTCCGTGCTCAATGCACTTGAGGCAGTCGGAACAGACACCTACGGTGGAATTTACATCGACGACGGCAGCGTCGGCTTCACTTCAACTGGGTCCTGGTCGCAATCTGGAAATGGTTGGCAATCCGACGTGAGAACGGCGGCTGCGTCGAGCTCAGCGACTGCGAGTTGGACGTTCACTGTTCCGGCGGGCGTCTACAATGTCTCGGCTCACTGGCGAACGCCAAACAATGGAACGACCAATGCCCAGTTCAATATAGCAGGCACCGTCGTGACTGTTGATCAAAGCCTCGGACCGATCGATTTCTATTCTTCGGGCATTAGCTGGAAACGCCTGGCGAACTTTACCTCAACCGGGGCAGCGATCAACGTGTCCTTGAGTGGCCTATCGGGCGCAACGGGAAATCTCGTCGCGGATGCCATTCGACTTGAGGCCGTCACCAGTCCTATTGCATCTGAATCCAACGAAACGATCTCTACTGCAAAGACTATAACCTTTGTCCCTGGCGTTCCAGCAACGGTGGGGAACTACATTGGAGATGGTTCGAACATTCTCAAGGATATCGACGTTTACAAAATTAGCTTGGCCGCGAATCAGAGCCTGGACATTCAATCAGAATCAATCGCATCGGAGTTCGTGACAGATCGCGGTTCTCTACAATCTCGAATTCGTGTCTTCAATGCGTCTGGGGTTCAACTTGCGACCGCTGCCGGTGCCGTTGGACTGGACCCGTCGATTTCATTCCAAGCGACGACGGCCGGATTCTATTACATTGGAATTTCGTCTGCAGAGAATGCAAGCTACAGCCCGACGTCTCTCACGGGTCGTCCAAACAACAGCACTCTAGGCAGTTACCGACTCCACGTATTTGCGCCGCTCGCGCTGCCACCAACATCCTTCAATCAGACCTACACTGTCGACACGGTAGTCGACGTCGTCAATGGGTCCAGCATGTCGCTCCGACGAGCGATCACGGATGCGCAAGCGGCAGGTGGTGTTAGTGAGATTGTTTTTGCTCCAAGCCTAACACAACCGATCTTACTCTCCAGCGGATTGCCAAGCATTACCGGCAACATCACGATCCGAGGTGCCGCGTCAGGAGCACCCATTGTAATCAGCCCTAATTCGGGCGCCTCGTCCAAGTTGCTTTTCACAGTGGCAGCGACCGGAATACTGCGTTTGGAAAATATGGTCCTTCAAGGTGCGTATTCAACCACCGCGAATGGTTCCTCGGTCAACGTCAGTGGCCAATTATGGCTTGACCGAACGGAGGTCCGAAACAGTCAGTCCAATCTTGGCGGTGCGGTCTATGTGGCTGGCTCGGGCTCGGTTGTCATGGTGGATTCGACCATCTCGGATAGTAGTGCCACGCGCGGCGGTGGAATTTATCTAGCGTCAACCAGTAAGCTGACAGCGATCAACAGTACTTTTTCTCAGAACGATGCAACCCTTTCTGGCGATGCGATCTCCAATTACGGAACTGGAGCTGTCTCGCTGTTCAGCACGACCGTAGCCAGAAACGGTCTTCCGTCGACGAATACGACCGAAGCCGTTCAAAATGTATCGTCTGGCCGGTTCGTACTGCGAAACACTCTAATCGTTGATAATCGTGCGTTGGCCGATACTTCGGGAGCGTTTATCTCTCATGGATACAACGTCGTTGGTAACGCCCGATCAGCGACGGGATTGCTAACGATGAGCTACCTTCGCGATCAAATTGGAGGCCAAAGTCTGGCCCCAGTGATTTGGGGCGCGGTGGGCGGATTGTCCTCTCAAGGGGGACGAACGCGGACTGTGATGCCGGTTGCGACCAGTCCAGCGATCGACCGTGGGAGCAGTTTTGGCCGTCGCGCAGCAGATCAGAGAGGCGCAGATCGATTCCTGGACGGACCCGATCTAGGAAACTTGTCCGAAACTCAGAAACAATCCGACGTCGGTGCCATCGAGTTTGGAACCTACTACGTCAATATCTCAAACGATGCGCTGGATACTTCACCATCGACTTCGGACGGTATTGTGGACGCTGACCCAACGCTCGAAGGCGTGCAGATCTCACTTCGCGCTGCGGTAAAAGAGTTGAGTAACATGGCCGGATGGACCGGAATCCTAGAGCAATCCACGATGAACAAAATGGAAGGCATCGTTCGCTTCGAGCCCACCATTTCCGAAGTTGTACTCAGCAACGCAGGCAGCAATGAACAGAACTCTCAAACAGGAGACTTGGATGTTTGGGGCAATGTCACGATTATCGGGAATGACACGCCAACGGTAATCACAGCAAACTGGATGGAGTCCGATCCTCAGACGGGACCTCAGTACTTTGCACTCAATGATCGCGCGTTTCATGTTTCCCCTGGAACAGCGTTTACCATTGAAAAAATCAAACTGGCCGGGTTTCGAACCATCGACGACAGTACGCAAGATGGCGGAAACGGAGGCGCCATTTTTAATGATGGAGGTACGGTTGTCCTGCGGCAATCAGAAATCTTTTACCCATACCTACACCCTTCCATCTGGGGAGGCAAGAAGTCTGCAGCTCGAGGTGGTGCTATTTATAGCCAGAACGGACGAGTCGAAGTACTCGGAAGCAAGCTGGCCTTTAATTCTGCGGTCGACGGTGGAGCAATCTACGTTCAATCTGGAGAACTGCTGGTCGATCAGCTGTCGACCATCGAGGACAATGCCGTAACCGGAAAAGGGGGAGCAATCTTTGCGAGTCAAAGTTCGATTACTATCGATGGCCAAAGTGCGATTCGCCGCAACCTGGCTGACATATCCGGAGGGTCATTGTATCTGGGCAGCGGCGTGAGCACGACGATCCAAGGCGCAGCGCAAATCGACTCCAATACCGGCTATTCCCAAGTCCTTGCCACAGGTATAGCGACCAAGAGGCTTGCTATCTACAACCTTGGTACTTTGACCATGCGTGGGAATGCTACCCTATCGAATCATTCGCTTTTCGGTGAGAGCGCGCTTTACAACAACGGAACCGCAACACTCGATCATGTGGTCGTTGCGAACAACATCGACACCGTAGGTTCTGCCGTTATCTATAACGATTTCGCTGGGAAATTGACGCTGTCGCATAGTAACTATTCGAACAACGGTGGGACGGCTTCGAACGCAGGAGGCATCGTGAATCAGAACGGATGGGTCCGAATCGACGATGCGGAGTTTCTAAATAATTCAATCTCGGCCGTGAATGGTGGGCTCATTTCGAATCGAGGCATCAATGCCGATATGGCGATTAGCAACTCCCGATTCGACCACAATCATCCGAGCATCGAGCCAGGTTCACCAGTCCTCTACAATCAGTCCGGTACTCTTAAGCTCGATGGATCGAGAATCGAGTTCACCTCAAACAGTACCGGTTTCTATGCGACCTCGACCGCCATACGCAACTTGGGAGTCCATGAGTTCATTGAAGAATCAGAACTCTCCGTATTGCCGATTTCTGCTGATATCGACCCAAACCAAACCGAGATATTCGTACAGAGCTTCGCTGCGATCCAATCGCTGCCACTGCCAGTCAAACTGTTGATCAACGATGAGGTTGTCAAAGTAACTGCTCTGAATCAATTTCAAACGTCGCTGACAGTCGAGCGAACCAAACCGATCGCTCATCCTGTGACCTCCTCCGTCAAGATTTACGTCGATCAAGTACAGAACCGGATCTCAGTTGGTGACCCATCCAAGTTTGCAAAATACAACCTGCCATTCGATATCCTGATTGATAACGAGATCATGACGGTCACAGATATCGAGGGCGCGGTGCTGAACGTAATTCGTGGTCGGAACCTCACGCAAGCCACGGAGCACCAGTATCCTTATAAAGTCTGGGCTGTCTCGGGAGGATTGAGCGTTACCAACGTAGTTTTTGCAGACAATCATGCATTGAACTCGTTGTATCCGGGAGGATCCGAGACGATTTACAACTTTGTTCATCCACACGCTCCAACAACGATTCTGGAGAGCTCGACGTTCTTCAACAACTCGAGGTTTCCCGCAGAGCTCTATTCTTCCTTGGGCTTTACCGAACAAACGACTGCTAAAATTTTCCGGAACACTGCCGATGTGCGGACATTTCGGACACGTTACGAGTCGCTCCCCGAGTTCGACTTTTCTCGTATTCCCTTAGCTCCCGAAGCACTTCTGAGCGACGCGGCATGGATCGATAGTTCGCCATCGATGACCATCGAGAACTCGGTCTTTTCGGGACAACCGTCGGTTCAATCCAAGCAGCCTCCGGCGGTTCGGGGCAGCTTCCAGTCCTTGGGCGGCAACCTCGCTGACGAAGCAGAGGTCAAGATCGTCCCAACACGAAATCAGCTTTCGATCACGGAAACCCAAGTCCGTATCGAGACACCGTCACAACTGTTTCCCGCCGTTCCGTTCTTGGCTCAGGTTGGACACACCAACGGTCGCGTCTGGGATCGGGAATATGTTTTGGTAACCGATATTCTTGAGGTCCGCGATCCCGTAACCAACGAAAAGCTGAATGTAACCGAGATGACACTTCAGCGCGGTGTGAATGGAACCCCGGCCCAATTGCACCCAAGCGATTCTCTGTTTGCATGGAGCACCAACGGGTTTTGGAAACCGACAGACAAGTTCGGCCTACCGGCATACGAAGCCTACACCCGTGAACGAGCGGCGCTCACTGCCGCCATTGTGCCGTCATCAACTCTTCTGCAAGTCGACGACTCAAGCCGCTTTCCACCGGTGCCATTCAATGCTCAGATCATCGCGAACCCTAGCTACAACACCGACGGCAGCTTAATCGCGACCCCGATTAGTGAGAATGTGACGGTCACTCAGGTCAATGGTTACCAGTTGACCGTTGTTCGTCAAACAAGCACCACGAACTCTTTTTCTGTCGGTGCTGGATTGTTCTTCTCATGGGCAGTCAATACACGGATTGACCCTCGTCTGACTCGCTATACACCAGTAGGTTCGACCGATTCAATCGTTATGCCATTGGGCGATAGTCCTGCCATCGATTCAGGAATTACCAGCGGATTTTCTGGTCAGAATTCAGCCATCGACTCGAACCTGCCAGCCAACCAGTACGTCATCAACAAACGGATCGTAATGTCCGTAGCAACGAATTTTGAATCGATAACTGAGGGGTACACGTTCTTCGACGACACCGAGATCGTTGTGGCAAGTATTGCCAATCTTCCGACAGTACCCTTTGTGGCAAGCGTCAACGGCGAACTGATGGACGTGACGGCGATGAATTCGGCCGCTCGAAAACTTACTGTGGTCCGCGCACGTTATGACACAACCTCGGTCGACATCCGACCAGGGAGCAAAATTTCGTTCGGAAAAACCATCTCGAATAGCACCTCCGACACTCGCTTTTTCTTGGACGAAACGACCGGCCTTCCGCTGACTCCGTTTTATCTCCTGCATGGTTCTGAGATTGTCCGCGTTGACAGTGTCGATGCTACGACGAAAACAGTAAACGTGACACGTGCTGCACTTGGTTCGAGTCCAACCACACATTCAGTCCGTTCAATGTTCAACGGAGGATTCGAAGGGCTCGATTCTGCAAGGCTCAACTTTCAGTACAGCGGGACGATGGATATTCATTTGATCGAATCCATCGGGAACGCCAAACTCGGAGATGCGATTACGGCCGCGGATACGTCGATTTATTTTCCCAACTTGCCCTTTCCCTTGGCGGGCATGATCGGGGGCAAAATACGGCTCGGCACAGAAATCATGTATGTGCGTGGTGGCACTCGTCCAGACCCGAACTCCGATGGTCACTTCCTGTCGGTCGTGCGTGGATACCAGAACACTTCGCCCACAGTGGGTGCCAAGGGAGCGGTTGTTGAACTGACCGGATTTCTCTTCTCCGTCGCAAATACTGTCCCAACTACAAGCGCTGCAGGCTACTTCCGCGTCTCAGATTCGGTAATCCCCTTCGATGGGATCCGTCTAAGAACAGTGAACGATCCTGTCCCCGTCAATTCTGCGTACTCTTCGCGGCAAATCGTCGTCATCAACGATAAGAAACTAGAAAGTCTTGCAAACAGCAGCGGATTCGATTTTGCAGGAGCAGCTATTGCCGGAACTGTCCTGAATTCCGTCTATGGAATCGACCTGCAGTCTGGCACGAACTCCACGATCGAACTCAATGTTGACGATACGACCCCTTTGCCAGCCGTGCCATTCTTGATTCGATACGGTTCGGAACGGATGATTGTTACGGCGGTCGACCATTCGAAAAACAACATTACTGTGACGCGGGCTGTGCACGGTACAACTCAACAGAATCTCCCATTGAGTACGCTTCCGGACCGAGGTACGTTTGTGACCGTCGCAGCCGGATCCCAACTTCCGTCGACTTCACCTTTTGTGGCCCAGTTTGGGCGCGAGACCATTCAAGTAAACGGTGTCGACGCAACCCATCGATTGTTGACCGTGAGCAGAGCACTTCGGAGCGGATTTCCCCTCGAACAACGCGTCGGGCAACCGTTTGTTTGGGGCAACGATCAGCAGTCTCCTGGATTCAACAGTTCGCTCCTGACTTTGGTAGCCAACATCACATCCACTTCGACGCAGCTCACGCTTCGAGGTGATGCTACGGTTTCCGATCTTTCGTCGATTCAGATCAGAGACGAAAAAATGCTGGCTACTGTCGTCACCCGTAACAGCGACGGAACGACGCTTGTAAACTTGGTGCGAGGAGTCCTAGGTACTGTAGCCGCAAACCATCCCGTTGATTCCAATATCTTGCTGCTGTCGGATTCTTACGGCGGGTTCAGGAATCTGAACTCAACGATCGACCGAGGTGCTTACGAATCGTCGATTTGGCGAGTCACCACTACGGCGGACTTGCCCGATCTTTCTCCCGGCGATGGACTTGTGACCACCAGCTCCGGGCTCGTCAGCTTGCGAGCGGCAATCATGGAGGCCAATGCGCATCCAGGCTTCTCCATTATCCAATTGCCTGCTGGAGACTATACGCTCTCGAGTGAATTGCTGATTTCTTCGACGATCGAAGTTCAGGGTAATAATGCAGCCGACACATACGTTCACGCAAATACATCGAGGGCATTGCACCTCACCAGCACAGGACGATTGCGCTTATCGAACGTAAAACTTACGGGAGTCGCTGGCGCAGGCGTTGGCGGTGGGATCTTTGTCGAGGGAGGAACGCTGGTCGTCGACCGCTCGGCGTTCACCGGCAGCAGCGCTGCGAACGGTGGCGCAATCTCGAACCTCAATGGATCGGTAACCATCAACAACTCCAGTTTGTATTCCAACTCCACCACTGGAAGCGGCGGGGCCATTCATTCCATCGGTGGATCGATCTCTATCAGTGGATCTACACTTTCCGGAAACACCGCCACGGTCTCCGCAGGTGCAATTTTTGCGAGTTCGACAGCCAGTCTGACGATCCTGAGCTCCACCATTGCAAACAACTCTGCCCCCATCAGTGGCGGCGTCATTTCCGATGGCCTCAACAATCAAATTGGCAATGCGCTCATCGCCAAGAACACCTCGACCAACCAACCGGATTTGAAAGGAATTTACCAGTCACTTGGGAGCAATCTTATCGGAGCTCCCCAAATCGCTGACCGCACCCTCGCTTCCGCCATGACCAATAGTCAGACCACTTTGGTCGTCGATACTGTACCGAGCGTCATGCCCGCCCTCCCATTCGTAGTCAAAGTCGATTCTGAACAAATCCAAGTCGTGGCCACGGCCGGAACGACCTGGACAGTCACGCGGGGGTTTAGCGGTTCAACAGCTGCCACACACGCCCTTAGTGCTCCCGTTCGAATGGATGGTTTCTGGAAAACAAACGATCAATTGGGAACAGTCGCACTCCCCCTCGATCCAAAACTTTCTGCTCTCTCTGCTTTGACCGCCGCCTCGTTGCCAGTATTGGCTCTGCAGTTCGATAGTCCAGCGATCAATGCCGCAGATGCCGCCCAGGGAAACTATCTGCCCAAAGTACATGTCAACTCCATCAGTTCGATCATGCTCGACTTCGATCACCCAGAGTCGCTGCCACCAACGCCGTTCATGATCATGAACGCGACTGAGATTCGAACTGTAACCAGCATGAGTGGCAGTCGTGGAGTCTTGAATCAGCCCTTTGCAAGCCTAGGTCTCTCGACCGATGTGGTGGTTCTAACGGATGGTCGGAATGCACCACGACTATTCAATTCGCAGAATGTTGGCAGTACAGGTGTAGCAACCTACACGCCGAGCCAATTGACTGGGCTCGACATCGGTGCCTACGAATACGTACCCACTCTAACGTTGTCCGCAACTTCAGCGACCACAGCTACCGAGACCAACGCAGGCACGACCTACTACAATTTCTTGGTGACACGCAGCGCAGTCACGACCGGCGCGTTGGACGTCGGCTACGTCGTCGAGGGTATTGGTACTAATCCAGCAGACGCAGCGGATTTCGTCAACAACAAGATTCCTTTTGGCACCGTTAGTTTCGCATCCGGAGAACTCACCAAGGTGATCCAGATTGCGGTTCGAGATGATGCGATCCTCGAGTCGACCGAGCAGTTTCGGATCCGCCTCGTGTCTCCAAGCAATGCGTTTTTTCCCGTTCGTCAAATCGACGCAACGATCAATCCCGACAGCGACTCGATCTCGTTCACTGCTTCGTTTCCAACCTCCATAGTCGAAGGACGGGGTGCCAAATACGAAATTACCATGGTTGGCGAAATCGAAGGCGGGATCTGGCTGGTACACGATGTGGTCAATGGCACCGCCAACGCAGCCGACTTTGCCACCCCGGATGCGATCAATGAGCCTATTGGCGCGGCATTCTTCAACGGCCTGTCGGGGCAAAAGCGGTCGTTCGGAATATTCTCAAATCCGGACACTACGAACGAGCCAAATGAAACCTATTCGGTGAGTTTTCAGCATTCGATTCCGAGCCTCAGCTCGTATATCACGCTCCCCTCGAATCTAACCACCACCATTACGAACGACGACTCGGTTACTCCCTCCGTAGCAAAAGTCGTTGTCGACCATGTCATCGCTCGCGAAAGCCAATCATCGCAACAGTTTATCGTCCGCATGGAGGGAACCATCACGACTCCGGTCACTGTCCACGTTGAGACCAGTGCTCTGACCGCCTCGGTACCGACGATTGCGCAAGACTTTGTTTTCACTTCAAGCTCTCAGTCGTTTATCTTGACGGTTCCTATCACGGATAACATCCTTCCAGGTCCCAATGGCATATACGAGGTTGTCCCGACACTCGTGAGCACTGGCGGACAACTCATTGCGATCTCCCCTGCCCGAGGTGGAATCCTCGATGATGACACCAATCCCACTCGTCTGGCGGTCCAGGCATGCAAAGCCATTCCAGGCGCTAAACCAGAACTGCTTGACCCAAACACGACCCCCTATGCGAATCCTGCCGCCAAGGTTTTTCCACCGAAAATCTCGGTGACGTCGACGACCTATACGATTGATAACACTTCGTACTTGAGCCAATACAACAACTACCAGATTGGTACGATGGCGGGCTGGACCGAGACGCTAGTGCATATTGAAGAACAGCAGTGGCAGAGCGGTATTTCAGGCGCCCAGCCCATCAAAAAGTGCGGCGAAGATGACGAGGATAGCCTGCCACCTATCCCTGCTGTATTGGTCGATGTCGTGGATGCGGACTGGGTTGTCCCATTCAACCAGTCGCTGACGTTTTCTCCGGTTTCAAGTCACGATTACCGTCGCGATGAAGAGGTGTATTTGCAGATAGCCGGAACGCTTTCCTTTGGAACCGCGACCGCCAACTCCGATTCGACCATTACCTATGTGCCAACGACTGAATCCGCCTTAAAGCCCGAACTCGACGCCGATGGTCACATCGTTCGTTTCACAGGGCTGGAAACATTCAAAGTCAGTGTAGTTGGCGTGACCAGTCAGAAAAAATACGAGACCCAAGAGGTTAAGTTGGCAGTTACTAATAACCTGCCCGCCCTGATTGGACATGACCGGCACGAACTCGATGTCAACAATCGCATGTATTTGCCGGGCACGATATTTTTGGAAGCCCAGGAAGACTATTACAACGAAACGAGCCTTCGTGTCGATATTCGAGACATTTTTACGGACGATGGGACCGATCTCAGCAAGCTGAAGATTGTCGATATTCGCGATACTCAATTCAGCCTCGACACGAGTGACCCTACCGCGACGCCTCCCACGGTTGACCCAAATCCCAATGATATTCGCAAGGAAGTTGGACAGTACGTCCAAGGGTCGACCACAACGAAACGTAACTTGATCGTAACCAAGGTCGATCAGTACTCGTTCGACATTCAAAACGAGACACGGATCGCTGACATCCAAAACGCAAATGGTCAATGGACGGCAGGTACCAACGCGCCCACGTTATGGCTGGTCGTTTCCGACGGCTCCACCAAGCAGGTCAGAGAAACAGATGCCTTTGGAGTGGAGACCATCACGACGGTTGAACACACATGGGAAGTCGAGGTCCGTTTCCGCGTCCAGAACTCTTACTTGACCAACGCTTTATGGCGAGCCTCCAACGGTGTTGCCGACTTTGAAAGCCGACCGTGGATCCGAACCGTATCGGAGCTCGCTCTCCAGACGCTCCCCGTCAACGCCAACAGCTTCACCGTCTCGACCTTCACTTCTGCCGACGTCCAGTACGCGAATATGAAGTACTTGGGCGGCGATGTGGTTGTCGATACATTTACTGGAGATGTCCAAACCTCGCATTCGATGATCCTCGACCAATCGGGCGGAACAGCGGAATTGAGTCTCGGCGGACTCACGTTCGATTCGAGTCTTGTTCGAGACGGAAACGCGAATGCACCCGTCATCTACGCCGTGGTGGCTCCCAAGACTGGACAGCCTCAACCCGATTCTCTGTCGGGCAAACTGAAACTCTATCGCAATCAAGCCGGTGTGGGTTACCCGTTCGTCACTGCAACGGTAACCGTCACTTCGACCCCAGGTGACAAGTATCTTTTGGCAATCCAACCCCAATCTTTGCCCAAAGATCCCGGTATGTATGTTTGGGAATTGGAACTGACCGTGACGGCCGGTTCCACCCCTGTGATCTACGTTGTCAAAGGCGAGATCCCCATCATGGTCGGCGATCAAATCGAGGTCGTCAGTGGAACCACTAACCCGTCTGGGTTGAATGAAGAATACGCCAATCCGTTTGGTGCGGGATGGATGCTCCAAGGAGTACCTAGCTATATCTTTGACGACCGAGGCACTGTCGATGCCGAAGACGATCGCATCCTCATGCATTTCCCTGGTCAAGGTACGAAAGTCTTTGATGCCAGTCCCATCACGCTTGCTAACTTTAGTTATTCAGGTGCATTGACGCCGATCGATGTCGGAGCCAGCGGTTTTGGTACGGACTTCATCAATTTTCAAAAACCGTCGCTTGAGTACGGTCGGTTCACCGTGAGCGGCAATGAGTACACCTATACGACAGGCGACGGTACTCAATACATCGCTAAAAAGGCGACGATGCATAGCAAGCCGTTCCTGCTCATCGATCGCATTGCACAACCCGGTGTCAGTTTCGTGCACGCCACTACCGCCGCAACGCAACGCCGTGGCCTGTCCTTCGTATGGAACACCTCCGATTCGTTGCCACATCCCGTCATCACTTTGGCCCGAGCGAGCGATTCGAGCGACACAGAGTTTCTTTACGACTCAGGATACATGATCGACAAAATCGTGATCGGGTCGAGGATCTACGACATCACATTGCAGGAAGTTCCCACTGCCGACGCCACAATGAATCGCAAGCAACTCACGAGCATCGAGGAGAACAACTCCGTGTCGATAAACGTCGTTGCTCCCGGAGCAGTCCACAAATTCGCGTACAACACGGCTGGCCTGTTGACAGCTGACAAATGGTTCGACACCCAAATGGTCGAACTATCCAACGTCGCTATCGAATACTCAACCGGGCGCCGAATGGTCAGCAAGGTAACGGTTGGCAATCTCGACCCATTCTGGTTGGACAACGCGGGAACTGTAGGGTTTTCGAACGCTCGAAGTCGTCTTTCGCAACTGGTCACGGAACTGAAACAGGTGATCACCAGCCTCGACAAATACGTTGCGCCCAGTTTTGCGCCCAGCGCTGGTACGTGGCGCAAACTGTATCAGTTCAATCAAATCGGCCAGCATGTAGGCACCGAGGAGCAATTCGCTGGCAACAAAATCAACGAAACCCAGTATGTCTACAACGGTCTGGGCTCGGTCCAATCCGAACGAGAATTCGTCCCTGGTGCCAACCAATATCGCTCGACGTTTTACGTTTACGATTACCAAGTCAAACGCAAGTACAAACTGGTCTCCAACGACTCGTCCGCAGTGGATGACACTTCACCCATTTACGACCCGACCGACTATCGAGGTAATGTCGTCTATACGCTGAGCGCTGGCGGCTATACCGTCTATGAGTACGAAACGGACAACGAGCGAGGTGCATCCGTGGGCGCCTTGGTCGCGTCCAAACTCAACGCCCCGATCGAAGGCTTCGATCAAGGGAAAAACACGAACGTACTGGAACAGGTGACCACTACCTACGTCCTCAACGACGATCGCCGCAAGGCTAGTATGTCGATCGATCGATTCCGCAACTCGGACTACACCGAGTCATGGACGTACGGTGTTGGGAACCAGTACTTGCTCTCGCATACCGACACCCTGGGACTTCAAACACAATACACGTCCTATAACGCCCGAGCACTTCCGGAAAAATTGCAGGTATTCGATGGAAACGACACCATTGAAACGACGATAATCTACGATTCGGCCACCGGATTTCCGGAGAGCAAAGTTGCCAAGGTAGGTTCGCAGACTCTATCCACCGAAAACACGATTTACGATTTACGAGGATTTCTTCGATTCGAGGAAACCCTTTCCACCCAAGGGCAACTCGCGGAAACCTCTTACGAATATCTCGCCGACGGAAAGCTTTTCAAGTCCATCGATGGCAACGACGTCGTAACCGAGCACAGATACAACGCCGCCAGGAATTTGGCTGGAACCAAGGTTGCAGCAGGATTGCAGTATCTCAACCATAACCTCAATGCCAACGCAGGGGTCGGGCAGGACATTGAATACACGTACTATTCCGACGGCAGCCTAAAGCAAACCAAAGACCTGATCCAAAATCGAGTTCTGAGCGTTTACTACTACCAGCACGGAGCAAGCTTGACTTCGCCTTCCGGCAGCTACTTTGGCACCCGTTCTTGGGTCGTCACTCCCAACGTGGCGGGGGTCATTGACGGGAACGGCCAACCGACAACGAACCAAGTCGACGTGGTCATGAACGAGACGGACGGGCTCGGCCGAGTCCACTTGACCGACAATTTATTGCAAGGTGGCCAACAGAAATTCACCTATGGCGACATTCGAGTCGATCGACCTACCCGAATTGAAGGCTCCCAAGCTGCACATGCTAGCGGCAGTCAGCAACTCATTACCGAGCTTCGCATGGACAATCGCGGGAACATCCTCTACCAAAAAGTTGGGGATGCCGCGCCGCAAATCAATTCGTATGACGAACTGAGCTTGATGTTCCGTTCCAATGTCAAAGCGACCTACGGCCAATCGTACTACCAAGTCACCGGACCGACGGGTTTAGTCCTACTGTCGACCGAAACACGTCGCTCGAGCGCCGCACAAGCGGTTACCTCCGTCACAGCCAACGTACACGATAAGCGAGGTCGGCTGGTCATCTCCAAAGATCCCATGTTCGGAATTGAAGAAGGAGTTGGAATCAGCACGGTGTCGTATTCTTTCCAAAATAATATGCTGCTGACCACCACCACCGACCGAGTTGGCAATACCTCCTCCACCAGAACCGATGCGCTCGGACGGGTCGTCGAATCCATCAGCCCACGCACTGTCTCGACCATGTATCAATATGACATCATGGGCAACTTGAAGCAGCAAATCTCTCCTGTTGACACGGGTGTGACCGTAACCCAGTCCTGGGAGTACGACCAACTCAATCGACTACGCCAGTCGACCTACGCAGGTCGCACATCCTACACCGATTACTTTGACGACTCATTCACCGTCGTCAGCACGGATCACAACGGTTTGATCTCGCGGACCAAGACCGATGCGCAAGGGCGGATCTTGCAGGTGACGACTCCGAGCCAATTGTCCACTGCTGGTGCTGCTGCGCTTCCCAAGCTGACTACGTATTCGTACACATGGAATGAAGCAGGCGACTATCGGATTGAGGAATCCATCGATACGTTTGCTTTGACGGGCAGCAATGGGCAAACGCCCAACATGAATCACGCTCAGCTACAAAAGTGGAAGCAAAAGATCTCGGTGGCGGGCCCCGTCGTGCAAACGGAAAAAGCCTTCGGGACCGGTTCCTACACGGTCGACAGCTCCGTCAACCTCGACAAGTTGGGTCGAGTAGCATCCTCGACAACCAAACTCTCGTCCACTACGTCGACCTTCGACGACTCGCAATCGGGTACCGGCGTGCCCCAGTCCGTCACTCAAACAGGCGAGGCGAACATCGCCAATGCCTTCGACTCGGCTGGTAACCGTGTCCAGATGATAAAGGACCAAGAGCGGACTCGCACGGTTTTCGATACTCTCACGCGCGTAATCTCGCAGTATGTCATCTCGGTCAACTCCGTGTCCGATTCGGTGGACCGCACCTACAAAGGCAAAGAGACGACCAGCATCGACGAATTGTCGGCGACAACCATTCGAGCCAACAATGCCTCGACGGGGATATTCACGGAGCAGAGCTCCAAACCCTACACGCCAGAGCACTCGATATTGATGAACATCGACCACCTGGGTCGAGTTAAAATTCGGACGGAGACAGGTACCGGGACCTCGACTTACATTCACGACATCTACAGCAATCTTCTCAGCGAAACCGACTCGAACGGCCGAACACAATCTTGGATTCGAGATGCCTTCGACCGCGTCATCAGCTACACGAATTTTGCTGGACAAACGACAACCTGGACCTACGACGCATGGGGAAATGTCCTGTCCAAGACGGATGCCAACTCCCTGTCTACGACCTACGCCTACGATCCGCGCGATCGAGTGATCATGGTCGCCGATGCCGATGGGGGCGTGACAACCACGGTTTACGACGTCCAAGGCCGGAAAATCTCCTTGACGACACCCAACAGCCAAACAACCTCGGGGACGTACGATGCCTACGACCGCGTCCTGACCGAGACCAACGCCCTCACGCAAACCAAAACCTTCGCCTACGATTCGGCCGATCGCAAGACACTGGTCATCAAGCCCGACGGGAACCAGATCCAGTATACTTACGGCAATGGCATCAACCCGACCAAGGAAGAATGGTTGGTCGGAGCCAGCGTAATCCAGACTCTCAACTTTCAATACGATGCAGTTGGTAAACTGACTTCGGCCAGCGACTCTGCGACCAGCCTAGCGTTCACCTACACCAATGGATTGCTCTCGCGCGAGAAACAAACCCTCGCGCCGGGCATCATCGCCCAATCGGACTACGTCTACGCAGGCGGCCAAGTCCGTGAAGTTTCGCTTGGCCTGGGTGCCTCAGCCACGTTCGACTCGAAAGTCGCCTTCACCTACACGGCCAACGGCCAAGTTGCGACTCTGCAACAGACCGGTCCGACGACCGATACCAAGAGCGTACGTTACAGCTACGACCAAGCCGGAAATCGGATTCGCACCGAACGGTTCTCGGATCTGGGTTTTACGATCCCGGTGTTTGAAACCCTGTCCTCCTACACTAACGCGCAGAGTCAGCTCAAGTCGACCGTGCAGTCGATCAAGCACCAGCGAGCAACCGGTACCGTGCTCGCCAGCTACGACTTCGTCTGGGACGCTGGCAATCGCCTGAGCTCGATGACATCGTCGGCCGATGGCTTGACCAGTTACAGCTACACACCCACCAATCAGCTCAGCTCGATCGATTATGCGAGTATCCCTGACCAGAGTTTTTCGTACGACTCCAATGGCAACCGGACGGGCCCTGGAAACGTGACCGGTGCAGACAACCGCCTGACATCGAATGCGACGTGGGATTTCCTCTACGACGCCAACGGGAACATGACCCGTCGGACACTGAAGGCTGATAATTCGTACATCGAGTACACCTATGATCATCGAGACCGATTGACGTACGTTCGGTACAGAACCTCGGCTGGCACGCTGACCAAACGAGTGCATTTCGGA